>NZ_PJAS01000077.1 GCF_002836735.1 Psychrobacter sp. 4Bb
AGTAGCGTTCCCTGCGATTTCGCTGGTGTTGTTGAATTAACGCCTTATTGATAGGACTGAGTACGATGCAATGGTCTTCGCTCAGTCCCTTATCTCTATTTTTTCGCCATGCCGCCTCAATGACGGCATGGTTTTTTTGTATTTTAAGCTCATGTTGATAGTCAAAGGTTCCAGTAACTTGATTTATAACATAAGGGGGAATAAATTTATGCTGACCTCACTGTAACTATTGCTGTTTGATACGTTTTTATCCTATAAATATACAGTTTATTATCAACTAGATTTATTAAAAATATTAATTGTCATAGATATTCATAGAACTATTATAGTGTGTATTCTGACTCAATGATAATTAAATCCCTGTAAATCGCTTTTTTTGGTAATAAAGTGATAAGTATTATCGCTTCATATAGATATTTATCAAAAATAAAGTATTCAAACATCAAATTCCTGTTAGAAATAGCTTTACATGTTATCAACTTTATTGATAATATTAAGTCGAGATCAGCAGCACGTTATCAGTGACTATCTAAGCTAGTCTTAGTTGCCTGCTCAAGAATTGACGTTGATTCTTTGAATAATATTTATCTATATACCATCAGGAAAGTAACAATACACATCATGGAGCACACTATGTCAGATTATAAAAACCGCTGGACAACCGTCAAAGTAGAAGTGACCGAAAATATTGCTTGGGTGACTTTCAATCGTCCAGATCAGCGCAACTGCATGAGCCCAACGCTCAACCGAGAAATGATCGACATACTAGAAACGCTAGAGCAAGATCCAGAAGCAGGGGTGGTAGTAATCACCGGCGAAGGCAGTGCATGGACCGCTGGGATGGATCTAAAAGAATACTTCCGTGAGACAGATGGCCAGCCTGAGATTGTGCAAGAAAGAACGCGCAGAGACGCTTGCCGCTGGCAGTGGCAACTGCTGCGCATGTACAGCAAACCGACCATTGCTATGGTTAATGGCTGGTGTTTCGGTGGTGCTTTCTCGCCGCTGGTGGCCTGTGATCTGGCCTATTGTGCTGATGAAGCGACCTTTGGTCTGTCAGAGGTGAACTGGGGTATTCCACCGGGTAATCTAGTCAGTAAAGCGATGGCGGATACGGTGGGCCACCGCGAATCGTTGTATTACATTATGACGGGCGAACCGTTTAAAGGTAAAAAAGCGGCAGAGATGGGTTTGGTTAATAAAAGTGTCCCACTTGATGAGCTAAAGGCCGAAGTAGAGAAAGTAGCAAAAGTGCTACTCGCAAAAAACCCAGTCGTGCTGCGCTATGCAAAAAATGGCTTTAAGCGCTGTCGTGAGCTGACATGGGATCAAAATGAAGACTATCTCTACGCCAAGATTGATCAGTGCGCTATGCGTGATCCAGAAAATGGACGCGCTGAAGGTATGCGTCAGTTCCTTGACGAAAAAAGCATTAAGCCTGGGCTACAAACGTACAAGCGGTAAGCGTCTTGCAGTTATAGACTTGTGAAATAACCGATTAAAAATACAATAGTTTTTTTGCTGTAAAGCCCTTCTATAACAGGGCTTTCAGTATTTTATTAAATAAAAAATGAAAGATAAAATCTAAATAGCGTCTACTTCTATCTGGAAAAGGAACTCCAATATGTATCACGTCCAAATGATTATTAATGGTAAATCATGCCCCGCAACCGACAACAGTACCTTTGACCATATTGGCTCAACTACTGGTGACGTTGTCACCAAAGCAGCTGCTGGAAAGGCTGATGATGCAAATAAAGCGATTGAGGCCGCCGCCGCCGCTTTTCCAATGTGGTCAGCGCTACCACCGAGTGAAAAAAGAATACGGTTACTAAAAGCTGCCGATTTACTTGCCTCACGGGCAGAGGAGTTTATTGATATCGGCATGACTGAAATGGGGTCAAGTGGTGCATGGTACGATTTCAATGTGCAGGTAGCTGCCAATATGCTGCGTGATGCAGCAGGAATGGTCACTCAAATTCAAGGTGATATTATTCCGAGCGATGCCGAAGGCCGTATGGCGATGGCTTGGCGTGTACCTTGCGGCGTAGTGGTAGGAATGGCGCCTTGGAACGCGCCTATCATATTGGCGACGCGGGCCCTTGCCATGCCGTTGGCTTGTGGAAATACAGTAGTGCTTAAAGCCTCTGAAAACTGTCCTGCTACCCATGAGCTATTGATCCAAACGCTAAATGAGGCAGGTTTGGGTGAAGGGGTTGTTAATTTGGTGACGCATAGTAGCGAAGATGCACCAAGCGTTGTGACGGCTCTGATCGCCCACCCAGCCGTCAAGCGTATCAACTTCACAGGTTCAACGCATGTCGGAAAAATCATTGCCAAACAATGTGCCGAGTATCTAAAACCAGTCATCCTAGAGTTGGGAGGAAAAGCGCCCGTTATTGTCTGTGAAGATGCAGATCTCGAAGAAGCCGCCAATGCTATTGCTTTTGGTGCTTTTTTTAATCAAGGTCAAATCTGTATGAGTACAGAGCGTGTTTTGGTCAATGAGAAAGTTGCGGACAAACTGATTGAGTATCTTAAATTAAAGATTGATGGTTTTGTTACTGGTTTGCCAACAGACCAAGTACATATTGCCCATGTGATAAGTCAGCAAGCCGCTGATCGTATCAAGGCTCTGGTAA
Source organism: Psychrobacter sp. 4Bb (assembly GCF_002836735.1). Lineage (GTDB taxonomy): Bacteria > Pseudomonadota > Gammaproteobacteria > Pseudomonadales > Moraxellaceae > Psychrobacter. Next base: position 2,643 of record NZ_PJAS01000077.1, read on the forward strand.
AAGACGCAGAAGATAAAGGCGCTAATGCCATTACTGATTACACTTTTAACGGTACGGCTGTTAGCCCAATCCTGTTAGAGCATATCTCTCCAGAAATGCAGCTTTATACGGAAGAGTCTTTTGGTCCTGTCTGTACCTTAGAGCGAGTAGCAGACGATGATGAAGCAATCATGAAAGCCAATGCCTCAGAGTTTGGGCTGTCTGCTGCTATCTTTAGCAAAGATATTGGACGCGCTATGAATCTTGCCAAACGCATTGAAAGCGGCATATGTCATATCAATTCTGCCACTGTAGACGATGAAGCACCTATGCCATTCGGCGGTGTCAAATCTAGCGGCTATGGGCGTTTTGGTAGCAAAGCTTCAATCAGCGAATTTACTGAACTTCGCTGGGTCACCATACGTAGTACGCCAAAACATTATCCGATTTGATGTAAGGAAAAACAAAGTACGAAAAGGAAGCAAATAATTAGAAATAAAGGAATATTTCATGACCCAATTTACCTATCACAGCTATCCAGAACGTGCCGTTGCTGTCGGTAGCAGCGATGCTGTCGTTCATCAAAAGTATGATTCAGAAGGCGATATTCACTACATAAACGCTACAACACCGCTGGACGATTATCCCGATTTTTTATTTGATAAATTATACGAATATGCCAAAAAATATCCCGATAGAGTACTGATTGCACGACGTGAGCTAAATGTCGCCACCAATGAGCGTGGCGATTGGGTCAAACTGACCTACAGCGATGTGTTAAAAAAGGCGCGTAGCATTGCTCAGGCATTACTTGAATATGATCTCTCAGAAGAGCGCCCATTGATGATCTTATCTGAGAACTCAATTGAGGTGTTCTTACTCATGTGCGGCGCGATGCTGGCAAATGTGCCTTATGCCTTGGTCGTACCTGCCTATTCATTGGTGGCCAAAAACCCCGATAAGTTGCAGTACGTGATCGACAAGCTCACGCCAGCTCTGTTTTATGCGGGTGATGGCAAAGGGTTTTTGCGTCAGCTCAAGGCTTGTGGTCAGATGGACAAACCGATCATCACATCGACGGGCAATATTGATGGCGAGCCGTGCCTGAATCTGAATGATTTGCTAGCAACTGAGGCGACGGATGCGGTTGAGCAAACCCATAAGCAAATGTCAGCAGACAGCATTGTCAAGTTCCTCTTTACCTCAGGCTCCACAGGCAACCCAAAAGTTGTGCCCACGACCCACCGTATGCTGTGCAGTAATCAGCAAATGCTCAAGCAAGGACTATGTCTGACAGAAGAAGATCCGCTGGTATTAGTCGATTGGCTCAGCTGGCATCATACCTTTGGTGGCAGTCACAACCTTGGCATTGCATTATATAATGGCGGGACGTTTTATATTGATGATGGTCGTCCTGTTGCCGGTAAGTTTGATGAGACCATTCGCAATCTTAAAGAAATCTCTCCCAGTAAGTACTTTAACGTACCCGTTGGGTGGTCGATGCTTGCCAATGCCTTAGAAGAAGATGAGGCACTGCGCGATAACTTTTTCAAAAAGGTCGATTTGTACTTTTTTGGCGGTGCCAGTTTATCGGCAGAGCTGTGGCAACAGCTGGGCGATATCAGCTATCAACACTGCGGCGAAAGAATCCGCATTATGTCGGGCATCGGTATGACAGAGACCTCACCGTCTTGTACCTTTACCACGGGTCTATCAAACGACACGCCAAGCTTTTTGGGCGTGCCTGCAGCAGGTGTTGAAATCAAACTGGTACCGATAAAGGACAAAATAGAGCTGCGTATCAAAGGCCCCCATGTGATGCCAGGGTATTGGCGGCATGATACTGGCACATCCAAGGCAGCAGACAGTTTTGATGACGAAGGATTTTACTGCAGCGGTGATGGCGTACTGCCTTACAACCCTAACGATCTTTCAGAGGGTTTGGTCTATGATGGCCGTATCGCTGAGGATTTTAAATTAACCACAGGAACTTTTGTCAACGTGGGCGAACTGCGTAACCGTATGGTATTAAAAGGTATGGAGCTGATCGAAGATGTGGTATTGACGGGTGAAGGAAAAAGTGAAATTGGGGCTTTTGTGTTTGTAAAAGAAAAAGTGGCACGTAAATTAACCGAGCTGCATGATACTGAACTTAAGCAGGTGCTAGAGCATGATCGATTGCAGGCATGGTTTAGCGACTTCATGAGTACCATCAATGACGGCTATGAAGCCAGCTCAAAAATAATTGCCCGTATCTATTTGATGGAAACTCCGCCCAATGTGGTTGAAGGTGAGAAAACCGACAAAGGCACTCTCAATCAACGAAAACTGCGCAATAATAGAGTGAAAGAAACGGATAAATTATACGGAGACAAAGCAGATAAATTGAGGTTTTTGGCCAAATAGCTTAACATGACACGCTAGAGTGTGCCTTCAATCTGAACGAAAGTGCCTAAATGAGGACACGCTCTAGAGTACCTAATACTGTCGAGCAAGGAAAATCCATTGAATAACATACAGTCAAGCAAGCCTACTGGCAATGCGCCAACCGTTAGCTATAGCGTTGGTAAGCTCGACAAGCTCGTTAGTCAACAGCTCAGTGAATTACTCTCAGAGTTGGATGTCAGTTTGCCCCAATTCACCATGCTATCAAACCTTCATCTGCATGGTGAAATGGCAAATGCCAAACTGGCTTCACGATCATTTATCAGTCCGCAAGCCTCTAATCAAATCATCAAAACGATGGAAGAGAAGGGGTGGATCAGTAAAAGTGACGATCCCAATCATGGACGTATTTTACTGATCGGTCTCACGCTAGATGGGCAAGCAGTGTACGAGCGATGTAAGGCAAAAGCGATGGGTTTTGAAAATAAGATGCTCGCGGGGCTGCCTGCTGAGAATGTTATGATGCTAAAAGCCACCATACAGAGATTGATTGCGAACTTAAAACAAGACGCCTAGAGCGTGTCCCTAATTCAAAAGTTTATCACCATTTTTAAATAGGGATACCTCTCAAAACAAACTCAAAAGTATAAGCAAACCTATAAATAAAACCGATACGTTTATGACAACGTATCGGTTTTATTTTGGGCTAATAACTATGTGGCTATGCGGTTTAGCAGCGTGTGGTTTAAAAGAATGACCGCTTAGAATTTATATTTGGCCATCACCTCGACTTCTTGACCTTTTAAGCGCCATGGTAGGGTGGTATCGCTGCGATCGCGCCATTCAATACCAACATCAAGATCCGGTAAGTAGGTATAAATAAGGTTGGCACTTTTTATATCGATTGAGTTGTCCGCCTCATCATCCACATTGACCTCACCATAGCGCATGTTACCGCGCAATTTTGGCGTAAAAGTATGGCTATAGCCGACGCTAAATCCCGTTTGCGAGACCAGCTTACCATTCTCGGCATCACAGTTGACACTGACTGGGGTGAGCGCCCCTGTCGTACAAACGCCTGAGTATACTCCCATACCTTTGCCAGTATAGACACTACCATGTAGCGCCCCATTGCCTATCTTGTACTTACCTGCTAATGACGCACCAATACCGATGTCTGAATCCGACTCATCTTCAATACTCGTACCCGCTTCACGGCCAGTCACGGCGGCAGTGTAGCCAAAATCAGCAATATTGTCGCTATAGCTGACCACCATATCGGGTAAGTTGGCATCGTCATAGATAGGATCTTGCGCGGTCACTCGTAGTCCGTCATTCACATAATGAAATGTCAGGTCTGGACGAACATAAAGCCCACTACCCGCGATGGTACCAAAGCCTGTGCCATAGAAATCAAGCTGTTCTGTGAGGCGCGGGGCAACAGCAAAAAACTGACCGCTCCAGGTCTTACCTACCGTAAATTTGTCATATTGCATAAAAGCATGGCGTAGCCTTAATTCAGGCGTACCGCTATCATAGCCTGTAAAATCGCCATAAAAATCGCCTTCAATAAAGCCGGTCAGTTTTTTGTCATCCACGAGTGTAGTGGCTTTGAGATTGATCCTTGATTCTCTGATATTGCCTTCAAAATCAGAATCTTTGTCATCAGGCGAAATAAACATCCCTTCGGCTTTAACATAACCGCCGATGCTTAGCGTGGTATCACCTGTCGTGACAACATCTATTGCTTGTACGTGGTTACATAGGGATAAGGTGGATACCGCAAACAATACCGTTTTTAGATTACGCATATACTTCACACTCCGTGTTTATTTTAAAACCAAAGTCACGCGTGCCAAAAATCACGCGCGCTATTCGCTACTGCTTAGTGCTTATAGCGACTTTAGCCTATAAAAAAATAGTGCAGATCATGTCATCTGGCACTAACCAATTCCTTTTGTTTTCTGCCTTTATGCGCTAACCACAGCTCTTCAACGCTCGCTCATATGACATCACGACAGGAAACAAAACCTTATTGTTCGCCGTATGATGATAGCGGTGTATGACACGTACTACTGAGCGCGTAGTAAACCTCCTTATGACTGATAAGAACAATGCAGCTGTTTACCAGTTATTAAGTTTGTGTTAACTCGTATTACAAGATAGCAACTTATCTAAATAATTGTCAAGCTTCTTTATAGAATTGTTTGACATATTTATACGTTAAACCGTATTATGTACCAATAATAAAGGATTTATAAGTTTTTAGATTAATTATTAAAATTATATTATAAAGAAGGTTTATAATATTATGAGTGGTTACGTAGTAATTAAGGCTCAAATGAGAGGGTATATTTGGGTTATCCGCTTTGTAATACAAGAAACAAATATGATGTCGCCCTCACTCTATTAATCAAAAGGATTTGATCATGTCTAGCGATAACGCGCATTTCAGAAATACTCGTACTAAGGCTACTCTCAATTTACGCCACGGCCTTTCTATGTTGGCATTATCACTGGTATTACCACTGAGTCTGACGGCGTGCAGCAGTGGCTCAGAAGCCAAAAATGGCGGCGCGGATGAGGTGGTAGTCTTGCGTATGTCACATTTCATGCCTGCACCATCGGCCATGAATGCGGAGATATTTGAACCTTGGGCCAAAAAAATCGAAGAAGAATCCAATGGTCGTATCAAAATCGAGAATTTTCCTGGATCTACACTCACCAAACCCTCTGATACGTATGAGGCTGTGGTAAACGGTAGGGTAGATATCGGCATACAGTTGCAGGGTTACACTAGTGGCCGCTTTCCATTGTCACAAATCGCTGAATTACCAGGTCTATCAAACTCAGGGTCTCAGATGAGCTGTCTGATGCAGACGTTGTATGACAACGGGACTATCGCAAGCGAGTATGAAGATTCTCATGTCATATCGCTTTACGGTCTTGGACCTGGCGTACTTCATAGCACTAAATTGATTGCCAAACCTGACGACATGAAAGGCCTACGTATACGCCGCCCCTCTGCCGTGGCTGGTGACATCATAGAAAGTATGGGCGCCGCGCCAGTCGGGTTACCTGCGACCGATATCTATACCTCTTTACAGCGTGGGGTCATCGATGGGTTGAGCTTGCCTTGGGATGGCGTACCCATATTTCGTGTGAATGAGCTGGTCGACAATCACACCAATATTCCGCTTTATTCCTCTAGCGTGGTCATCAATATGAATAAAGACAAGTACGATTCACTATCACCTGACTTGCAAAAAGTTATTGATGATAACTCTGGCATGGTATTTGCCAAAAAAGTGGGGGACATGCTGACTGAAGACGATAGGGAAGCTCTGCAAGCTGCCAAAGATGCGGGTAATACTATTGTTGATATTCCTGATCCACTCAATGACCCAGCATGGTCAGGTCTTTTAAAGCAAGGCACGCAAAAATACCTCAATTCTGTAAATCAAAATGGGGTCGATGCCGATGCAGTATATGAGAAGGTAAAAGCGGCTAGTGAAGCCTGTAAGGTGTAAAAATGCTTGAGTAGATCATTACGCCCCATTATTTGATGTTAGGTTTTATCAGAAGGAATATTTATGCATATCTATAATGCCCCGCTACAAGACATACGTTTTTTATTGACGGATGTTTTTGATGCCCCATCATTTTGGCAGGTCAACAAAAGCCTGAACCATATTGAGATGGATACTGTGGATATCGTGCTTGAAGCATTGTCCAAGTTCACCAAAAATGTATTGCTGCCTTTGAATCGCAGCGGCGATGAAGAAGGGGTTAGTTTTTCGTATGATGAAGAAGGCTATGGCGCAGTCAGTACGCCGACGGGTTTTAAACAGGCTTATGATCAGTATAAAGAGGCCGGCTGGGTTGGCCTAGGGGCAACGCCAGAGTATGGCGGGCAAGGGTTTCCTAAAATGGTATCGATGTTTCAAGAAGAGATGATGTTTAGTACTAATCAAGCGTTCGCGCTTTACCCCAACCTTGCGTTGGGTGCAGGCCTGTGCTTACTGAAGTCAGCTTCCGAGGTACAAAAAGACATGTATCTGGAGAAAATATACGCTGGCGAATGGGCAGGCACGATGTGTTTAACGGAAGCACATGCGGGGACCGATTTGGGACTGATCAAAACCAAAGCGGTTCCTAATGAAGATGGCAGCTACGACATCACTGGCAGCAAGATTTTTGTGACCGGTGGTGATCATGACTTGACAGAAAACATCATTCATTTGGTATTGGCAAAAACACCCAATGCCCCTGCAGGCTCGAAGGGTATTTCTTTATTTATTGTACCCAAATATTTGCTTGAAGAAGATGGTTGTGGTGACTATCAAATTGGGGCACGAAACGCCGCTTCGGTTGGTGCTGTCGAGCATAAAATGGGCGTCAAAGGCTCAGCAACGTGCGTGCTCAATTTTGATCAGGCCAAAGGCTGGATGGTCGGTGAAGAATATACAGGACTTGCCTCTATGTTTCTGGTGATGAACTACGAGCGTCTAGCTATCGGTATGCAAGGCATTGCCGTCACAGAATTGGCGTATCAAAATGCAGCGGCCTACGCCAACGATCGACTGCAGTCACGTAGTGATTCAGGGATAAAAAACCCTGATAAATCAGCAGACGCCTTGATCCATCACGCCGATATACGCCGCATGCTGCTCAATGCTAAATCTCATGCTGAAGTGTCGCGCTGCTTTGCGATGTATGTTGCCAAACAATTGGACATTGCAAAATACAGTCATGATAAGCAACTGATCGACACGGCCAATGCGCGTGTCGCATTATTGACCCCGATTACCAAAGCCTTTTTGAGTGATAAAGGATTTGAGGCAACGGTTGACTGCCAGCAAGTATTTGGCGGGCATGGTTATATCTGTGATTGGGGGATGGAGCAAATCGTACGCGATGCGCGCATTGCTCAAATTTACGAAGGGGCAAACGGTATTCAGGGGTTAGACTTACTGGGGCGCAAAGTTGCCAAAGATGGTGGTGCCATGCTGTTTGATTTTTTAACTGAAATACGCCGTTTTATTGCCAATATGTCAGGGGAACATGGCATAAAGCAAGCCACACTGACGGCGGCTGATGACCTTGAGCGCATGACCAATACATTATTAGGTAATATGGATGAGCGGAGCGATGATGTGAATGGCTGTGCGGTCAATTATCTACACGCCACTGGGTATCTGTGTTTTGCCTATATGTATGCCATGATGGTGGCGTCCAGCCAGTATAAGAAAGAGGTATTTTATGCCAATAAGCTTAAATTGGCAGACTATTTTATCGACCATGTTTTACCGCGAATGCAAACGCATATAGAGATGGCTCAATCAGGTAGCCAATCTATGATGGCGTTTGATCTAGAATATTTTAGTCATGCATAAATAAAATATTAGGGCGTGTCCCTAATCTGAAAAAGCAAACTTAAAGTATTCAAACCCCGAGTTTAACCTTCGCACCTAACAAAAACATAAAATGTAATAACCTCTTAAAGCTATATTTTTTATAGTATTAAGGGGTTTTTTTGTGTCTTAAATTATATTAACTATTTAATAATATTGATTATTTTATGATATTAAGCCCCACAATAATAAAGCGTTTGACACCTAAGTGATTATTGGATAACATGAATTATATTCACTATTATTATTAAAATGATGAAAAATAATAAACTTAAGGTTGGGCAAAAACTTGCCAATCCTAGTAAGGATGATTTGTATGTACATCCGTATGCTAGGGCCGCTTTATGTGTTTGGCAGAGATTGAGACCTAAAACGACTTATATCAATATGAAGTTTTTGGATAATTTCTACCGTCCACCACTGCGCTTAGTTGATGGAGGGGGCAGTGCTTTTTATTTCTTTAATGATTTCCAAAGAGTCGATCAGGTCTTAAGGCTTGAGAATAATAGTGATTACCCATGTTTAATAATCCCTGAAAGTATTAAAGATCTTCAAAATCTCGCATGGATGGAAGTTATAGACTTGATATTCCTGAAAGATATTCACCATCCTGATTTGTTTAAAGCACTTAAAAGTATTGCACCTCAAAGTGTTATATTTCAGCTAATGGGAATTAGACATCTGACTGTAAAGGAATATTGCCATTTTGCAGGTATTAGCCAGAGTAGTTATGAATATCGCCAATGTAAGTTTGCGATAGAAGAGCGAGTTCTAGGTATACCCCAAAGTATGAGCTGGTTGGGTGGTGCGCCCTAATGAATATCAAGCAGTTTGATAACAGTGAATTACAGAGGGTTTTAGATCATCTAGTGCCACTAGATTCACCGTACTGTATAAAAGTACAAAACCTGATTATTAATATTTTTTATATTAATCCAGGCTTTTGCCTACATATTGGTGAGCAGGCCAACATAGATATGCCAGTATTTGCATTATCTGAATGTGAAGCTATTGTCGCTATGGTAATCAAAGAGAAAAAGATTGAAGATTGGGCAGTCACTTATATGCTGATCTTGTTTTACCAGAGGTATGGCCAAGTACCTCCTGGTAATGAAGCATGGCAGTTTATGAGTGCATATCTGCAAATAATCATTATGATTGCTATACGTAAGGATGAGCACTCTGCCAAAGTTAATCAGCTAAGTGTGCGTCTAAGGATGGGCTTAAAAGATAATAACCCACAGTCTGAGATTGTTAAAAAACTGATTGATATCCATGCGCAACGTGCTTCACTGACGAATGCACTAGCAGCATTACGCGTATATGAAGCTAAGATAAGAAGTGATGAAGAGTCAGGCAAAGTGGTTAATCAAAAGCTGGCTGGAAAAATAAGCCAGATAAGACTGGCTTATGAAGTTGTTGCAGAGAACAAAGCGTTTGTAGGTAAAACCTATACCAACTCACAAAACAATGAGCTTAGTAAGGAACACGCTAATAAGCGATACCTTAATAGTGCTGATGAGCCAATACGAGTCACAATATTTGGTAGACCCCATAAAAATGATAACGTGGCGGACGCTGAAAATATTGCTGATGACGACCCGCCTGCGCTTTTAGATAATGACTTTAAACCTTCCAGGACAACCGCTAAATCCTCAGAGTTGCAGCAATGGAAGCTAAAAAACAATTATCGACATGCCCGCCGTAATCAGTTTCATTTTCCTACCAATCTACGTCAACTAAGTCTACTAAGCTATCAAATGCTATTTGCTCGGGTGTGGCAGCTTTTTATTATTGTCAGTTATAGGCAGCGTCAGGTTTATGCAGTCATATTGCTATCAATTCTAAGTGGTCGGAAGATCCAAGACGTGATTTATGAGCTAGAATTGGATAAAAGTCAGCGCAAGTGGTTGAGTCATGAGAGCGCTTCGGCTGTTGATAGTTATGCTATGAGTAATACTATTAACGTAACTTCGAATCGTAGAAGCCACTTATTACCGCATCGTCAAAGCCATGATAATGAATTTAAATTACCTCTGCCTGCTAGGCTGCAAGCAGTTATTGCAAATAAGTTTTTGGTGGATAGTGATGAGGTCTCTGAAGTGCTAGCAAGCTTAAAAACGCAACTAGAGCTACCAGTGTTATCTAATCAGCATATTGACGCTTGTTTATATATAGTTATAAAGAATGAGCTGCAAGAGCCATTACATGCCGACATGATTACTGGGGTTGATGTGAAGCACAGCTCGCCCTTGTATTACACCAGTATTGAGACGATAAGCTTAGAGAAGACCTACTACAGCGCTATACAGCTATTGACCGAATACTGTACTGCGGACAGCCAAGGTGAGCTGCGACAGCTTAGTATGTCTAGCACGAAAAGTAATCGGTATAAAAAATATGTCGGTAGTGACATGGCCTTAAATACTGATATCTGTCAAAAGTTCTTTGATGAACTTGCTGAGGCAGCTGAGAGTTATAACGGTCGATTAAAGCGGAACGTAAGCATAAGGAAGGACCGTTATGTTGAGCAGTTTAATGCTTATGGTGTCTGGCTATGGCATATCATATTTATTCAGACTGGGATTAGACCTGTAAAGCATGCGCCTGGGCTTTTAAATCAATTTGATTTTAGGCAAAAGCTATTATGGGTGTCGGATAAAGAAGAGCGTCAGGGACAAGGGCAGGGAAGACTTATTCCTCTTAGTGATTTCTTAATCACAGCGATTCAGAATTATATTGAATATATCAAACAATTTGCGGTCATGCATAATTCTATATATCCCAATGATCAATTTCCTATAAATAAAATTTTGAACTCTAGTCAGCCACTTATTCAGCTATTTAGCCAAAATCCCAAAGGCTTTACCGGTATCACGCCTAGTAAAATTCGCTATCAGATAAAACATTTTTTTAGTCATCAAGATAATTGGCTAAGACATCAATTACGTGCACTACTCACGAATAGGTCTCCTGAGCATTTGATCTGCGCCTTATATGGTCATGAACATTCAGATCAAGAGACTATGCATCCCATGTCGTCATTATCCATTAATGAGCTAAAAGCGTTATCCGCTGACTTAGATAAAAAAGTTGCAGTTGAGCTTAACCTACGACAATTTGAGGTGAGTATATATGGATAACGCCGTTGCTCATCAGTTAAGAGAAGCAAATAAAAGTAAAAGTCATGAGAGTATCAAAAATGAGGCGAAAGTTTTGATAGCGTCTTATGTTGATGACAATCACATACCCACAGGAACAGACTTAACTGAATATTATCAAGCTATTGATAGCGTGCTTGAGATGCATTTTGATACTGCGCATACCTATTACTTAGCCAGGCAAGGTTTTTTAGAATACATACGAAGTTACAACAAAGCTCATGAACTGAATCTAGATGAACCAGTTGTGCCAGTCACAGCAGAGCGTGATCATTTAACAATATCCTATGATTGGATGGTAAATGGTGCTCAAGTAAGCCTTGCTAGCCAGCAAATGATTGAGATATGGCAACGGAAAAGAAGGTTCTCAAACAATGATTTGATTGAGTCAGTGCTCTACTGTAGTGTGATGTATGGGGGATTGAATGACATAGATGTGTTAAAAGCACTGTATCAATGGCTCCTAGGCGAACGTGACATATATCAATTGCAGCTACCAGCAACTGATGAATTACCAGGTTCAGGTGTCAGCAGCAAGAGTTTGGCGCTAATCTTGCTCAGTATTGATGATGACAATTACGGTTGTTCTTATACGCAAAGTCATACCTCAGAGGATGTATCTGCTACAAGCTTACAGCGCTATGTAGAGTACATACCTGATGATATGACACTTTGCTTTTTATACGCACTAAAAGATAAAAAGTTAAAAAAAGAAGATGTGAAGTCGTTTGAAACCATTATCAGTGATATTTGTAAGAAGCTAAAACTACAAAATAAAGATAAAAGTAAACCGCATTTATCACAGTTAATAAAATACGCTGACTATCATTGGCGGCAGATGAAGGGAGGCGATATAGACACTGCACTGGCTATTGTTAGACAGGGCAAGATTAAAACGACGGGCTTAACCACAAATAAGCTTATTAATTATAATCAAGAGGTGATTAAATCAAACCCACAGCCGCTCACTTGGGAAGAGTTATTTGTAGCAAGTTATTCAGAATCAGACAAAAAAAGTACCAATAGTAGGGTTTATCCAAGCTTTGGTAAGAATCTTATTAAAGAGGTTCAAGACGCACTTAAGGGCAGTAAAGCATCCGCTATTATACAAGTAGAGCTGTTACAGCAGGAGTTAACCCAACCCAACGGCATGCGTCTTTTAGGATGGGTAAAGAGCTTATTGAATGATAGCAATAACAGGTTAAATACCATCAGCAAATATCTGGGATGTATTGGTCGGGATTGGCTGATGCTAACAATGGATGAGAATCTTGATGAATGGTCTGGTGAGGACTTTGAAGCTGTATATGAGGAGATCATTCAAAGTAAGATTAAGGATGGAAGAAAGCAGTCTATTTTGAACAAAGACTCAGGCTTTGGCGAAGACAATCTAGATGCGGATGATGACTTAGTTGGCTGTACAGACGATGTGTTAAGTAAAGGTAGTCTCAATGGCTTAAAGAATGAGCACGTAAAGAAAAACAAAGTTTCATATCTGGATAAGCTCAAAGATACTCAAAAATTTACTTACGGCAGACTACGAGCTTTCCATGATTATCAGAGAGCGTACTATAATGCGCCGTTTGTGTATTTTCCGTGGGGTAATAAACGCCAAGTGGTAAATGCGAACATGATATCACCTCGGATCTATCATGCGATGAAAGAGTATTTGGTCACCTCGGATTTAGATGATGAACAGAAAAACCTTTGCTTAGTAGTCTTAAGTCTTGCGTATCGAACAGGAATGCGTATCAAAGAACTTATCGGTGTTAAAGTTCGTGATATAGCTGATATCTATATTGATGAGTATGGACAGCGAATAGAGCAGCCGCAAATATGGTTAAGACCAAATCGCTATCGGAGATTGAAAAGTAGCAGTGCAAGCCGCCTTATACCAATTAACTGCCTGCTTAAAAAAGACGAGCTAGAACAATTTACTCAGTTATATCGTCAGCAGAAAAGACTGAAGCGTCATTACTTATTTTCTCAAGGTTCAGGCGATCAGCCGTTACCTAGTATATTCTTTAGAAATCTCATGAAGCTGATTTGGGATAAATTGCTAGGGGAGCATGACTTCACATTTCACAGCTTTAGGCATACTGCTATTAGTCAGCTGGCATTAGTACTAAGTAATTCACCATTAGCACAGGTGATGACTGATTATGATAATGAGCAGTGCGAAAAAGTCATAAAAGGTATCCTGGGCTATCATAAAAAGCAGGGCTCTTGGTTTGGGTTGGCCAGCCTTTCAGGACATTTAACGTGCGACACAACCTTCGAGCACTATATTCATACTGCTCATCTGCTGGCAGGGGAGCGGCTGAGTAATGCTTGCTTGGAGCTACCTATAACAGTTTTAGAGCTAATAACAGGGTTAGATTACTCAATCATTTATAGGCAAGACAAAACTGCTTATGATGCAACGACAAAGACTGTAAAGTTAAATAAGATAAGAAAATATTTTCTTAAAAAAACAGCTGTTAATAAAACACCATTATTTAAGAATGCAGATGAACCTAATATCAATGCTAGCCAGCAACTGTTAAACGGTAACTTGAATGGATTTAATGAGTCAAATATAAATTCAATTTTCATTCATCCTAAATATGCGGACGTAATAGGTTTTCTAGAGGAGCTACAAGAGTTAAAAGAAAACTCTCGAGTTCAGCTGTTGCCTGAAGCTGCTATTAGACATGGTGTAAGTCTAAATGAATCTAAATGTTTATATCTGCGCGCTAGTGAGCTGTTCGACGATGACAGGCTATTACTAGGTAGGCCTAAAGGTAGTAAGAATCAGGAAGTAATAATTAGAGCATTAGATAGAGCATATCAGATGTCTATAAAGGATCCTGAGAAGTTGAAAATGTTTATTAAGATATTTGCACACAAACAAAACTTAAATAACTCATCGATTCATTTTGGTATTAAGGAGATCCAGCTGGAGATGCTACAGAGTTTTATGGTAGTAGGTTGTCAGCTTATTGATGCCAGTCATTGGCAGGTTAGGGCATATAGCGAGCAAGCTGTAAGTGATGTTAAAAAATACTTGAGTTTGAGCAGCTCAATACGTGTCGGTTCTCGTGAGAGTTTTCATGGCTATGAGGTAAGGGTAGTACAGAAAAAACGTAAACACTCTGACAAAAACTTGGCTACCACTGATCACTATTATGCATCATCGGGGGTGCTCAAGTACTTAGGATATTTGTTGATGGTGTTAGTAACTAACCTGAATTCGGGATAAGCTAGTTTTTAAGTTATTGATATTATTTGCATAATAAATATCTGAGCTTAGAAAGTCATGCTTATGACAGTTGTTTATAGGGAAGCTTGCCTTCAAAGAGTTAGCTGATCTTCAAGAGTGATAGGAAGTATCAATACTATCAGTAGCTTAATGGATCTCTTATCCCGAACTGGGGTTAACTAACTAAGAGGAGGAGCCCATCTCAGATTCTGGTAGAACCCCAACATTAATTATAAAGTCATTTTATTTACTTTATGCGCAGTACTAACAATCATATTTGCTGCTTGTGTAATTTCTGCTTCAGTAGTCATACGACCCACACAAATTCGTAATGTCGTTTCAGCTTTTTCTTTATTTATACCTATTGCTTTTAAAAGTGGAGGGTATTCCCGATTCAGCCCATCACAAGCTGAGCTAAGAGAAAAGGCAAGATGGGGTTGTAGGTTGTTCAATAACTGAACACTATCTACACCTGATATTGCAAGATACAAGTTTCCTGGATGGCGGCTCTCAGCATCTCCAATAACTTCAACATCAAGTTTCTTGCTTAAGTTTTCGAGGAGTATTTGGCGTAGCTGCTTGAGCGACTCAGCTTCTACCTCTTTATTCTCGCACATTATCTCAGCCGCTTTTTGAAAGCCGACTATTAAAGGAGTAGCCAGAGTTCCAGCTCGTAGTCCATCTTGCTGTCCGCCACCCACAATTGTAGTGGTCAACTAATTTAGGACACCTGAACGGCTCATACTTTGCGTCATGCCCTCACAACTGGCAACGGATTCAGCAAATGTCTTACTGGTGTAATGGGTTCCCTGATCGGAATGAAACAGCACGCCACTGGGTTTGAGCCTAGTGTGATACGCCATCTGTAGGGCTTTAGCGGTCAGCACGCTATCAGGGGAATCTGATACAGCAAAGCCCACCACACGCCGAGCATATAAATCTAAAACAACGGCTAGGTAGCACCAGCCACCCTTGATACGAATGTAAGTCACATCCCCCGTCCAGACTTGATTGGGCGCTGTTGGGCTAAAGTTGCGAGCTAGGATATTGTCATGCGTTTTATGCGCCTCGTCAGCGTGCTTGTATTTGTGCGTCTTCAATTGACAGCTTTTAAGCCTCATCTGCGCCATAAGTTTACCTACCATATAGCGTGATAGCTTGATGTTGTGTTCATTCATTATTATGGCGGCAATGCTGCGAGCGCCTGCTGAGCGCTTTGAGTCGTTAAATATTTGACGAATTAATGCCTTGTGCTTGACGGTTTCAAGACTGATGGGCTTGGGCTGCATGCCATAGTAGTAACTGCTTTTTATCACGCCAGACAGTTTGCACAGAAGACTTTTATTAACATGCTTGTCTTGCTCTGCAAGCTGACTGATTAGCGATAGCCGTTCAGGCTGTCCAAGGCTAGCAGAGCGGAAGCCTTTTTTAAGATGTTACGCTCCATAGTCAGCCGCTTAACTTGTTTGCGCAATTCTTGAAGCTCGCGCTGCTCATCCGTTAAGGCGTTGCCGACTTTAGGTGCTTGGCCAGTCATTTCTTGACGGTACTGACTCAGCCATTTTTGTAGAGTGGATTTACCTATTCCTAAAGAATCGGCCACGTCAGGTATTTTACGCTTATGATCAACGACTAAGCTGATGGCTTCTAATTTGAATTCTCGGGTATATTGATTGCGTTTGGTGGTCATACTATTTTCCTTCTT
This sequence comes from Psychrobacter sp. 4Bb, assembly GCF_002836735.1. Lineage (GTDB taxonomy): Bacteria > Pseudomonadota > Gammaproteobacteria > Pseudomonadales > Moraxellaceae > Psychrobacter. Next base: position 18,528 of record NZ_PJAS01000077.1, read on the forward strand.
TGGGTTAGTATAAACCTCTTATGCGCTGTCCAAGTTTATTATGCCACTACACAGTGACTCTTGAGACAAGAGAGCTTGATATATCAACGTCGTAGATGTCTTTGATGGTTTCAACAATTTCAGTGGTGGTTTGACCCTTGGCATAAAACATGATTATTTTATCATCAAGGCCACTAATACGGGTTTGATGCTTACGCACTAATGCAGGCTCAAAGCTGCTATCGCGGTCTCTTGGGGTAGATATCTCAAGATCGCCTGTGTCACTGCGGACGGTCTTTTTAGTGTGCCCATTGCGCTTATTGGGTTTATCAGCTTTCTCATGCTTAGGATAGCCAAGATGATCTTCCATCTCAGCTTCGAGAGCGGTATCTATAAAGGATTGCATGAGTTGCTTTTGGAAGTCTTTGATGTCATCGAAGCTGCTCATGCTGCTGGCCATTTGCTCGGCCAGTTTTTTAATGTCAGATTGAGTAGTCATTGCTTATTCTCCTGTTGGGAGATTATAAGCTGTTACACAGTTTTTAGGAAAGGCTCAATATTTTTGTTTACTTAAACACATATGTCTCAACCATCTTACACTTTTGAACAATCTATCCTATCTTCAGTCTTGCCAGCAAACGCATCATCAATATAATTAGCCCATTGATGCATCATGTCGGTACGATAAGGCAAGTGTTGAGCTCCATTGTAGGCTTTGCTTATTTTGTTTTCTTTTTCATGTGCCAGCTGTAGCTCTATAGCTTCGTGCATAAACTCTTGTTCATGTAAGGTAGTGCTGGCAAGTCCGCGAAATCCGTGCCCTGTCATTCTGCCTTTATAGCCCATGCGCCATAGGGCAGTAATAAAAGCATTGGTACTGTATGGCTTACGCGTCGATGGATTAAAGAAGACATACTTGTCCGAAAAGCCTAGCGTCTTGATTTGCTCTAAGATCGCCATTGTTTGCGGTGTAAGCGGCAATAAATGCGGTCTATCCATTTTCATTTTATCGGCAGGTATGCGCCATAACTTGTCTTTATAGTCTATTTCGCTCCATTCCATAAAGCGTAATTCCTGCGTTCTCACAAACGTATAGCACATAAACCATAGGCCTAGCTTTACCAGTACATCACCATCATAGGCGTTAATGTCTTGTAATAGCTTTGGTAATTGCTGGCTGGTGATGCGACTATGGTGCTTTACCTTATGCGGTTTTAGTGCTTCAGTTAGGTCGTCGGCTGGGTTGAGGTTGGTTAAGCCCTCACGTATGGCTTGTTTAAAGATTTGCCCTGTTTGACGTATTGCGCGTCTTGCCATATCACTAGCGCCCCTAGCTTCGATAGCTTTACCAATAGCCAAAACATCAGGCGCAGTTATCTCATTTATATTCATGTGACCAATGACGGGCTTAATGTCGCGCTGATATTGTGAGTAGTCACGGCTATGGGTAGTAGGTGCTATATGTGCTTTACGGTCATTATGCCAACACTGAGCTATCGTATCGAAAGCCTTTGATCCGTCATTTTCTGCTCGTGTTTTTTTCTTATCGTCTTTTGGGTTAATGCCATCAACTATTAATCTTTTGATCTCAAGATTGCGCTGGCGTGCACTTTGTAGGCTCATTACTGGATAAGTACCGATAGTAAGGGTTTGCTGTTTGCCTTGCCAGCGGTAGGCGCTGATCCATGACTTAACGCCTGTATAACGCACCCATAATTGTAACCCTTGACCATCACTATGTTTATCAGGTCGTTTTGAGTCTATCGCTTTTTGGGTAGGCTTAAGATTTTTTATCTGTGTATTATTTAGACTCATGTTGGTATTATCTATTATGGTATCGTATAATACCAACATTTTAGACGGATTACCACGTTCTATAACGGATAACAAATGCCTTTAAAAAAGGCTGATTCAGCTGAATGGCTTGCAAATAAAAGGGCAGACGGTCAATGACGGTCTGCCCTTTTATTGTGTTTGGTCGGAACGGCAGGATTTGAACCTGCGACCACTACACCCCCAGTGTAGTGCGCTACCAGACTGCGCTACGCCCCGAGTGACTGACTATTTTACGCAAAATTATGTATATTGCAAGGGCTATTTCTAGCAGCAAAAATCTACAATATTATTCTGCCTAGCATAGTCAGTATAATCGTTTAGCAGCCAATGTTAACCCAATAATTCTTTTAGAATTTGGTTCACTTGCTGTGGGTTAGCACTACCGCGACTGGCTTTCATGACCTGACCGACTAGACCGTTAAAGGCTTTTTCCTTACCGCCGCGATACTCTTCTACCATCGCTTCATTTTTTGCGATGACTTCTTCGACCATCGCTTTGATAGCGCCAGTATCGGTTTCTTGCTTGAGGCCTTTGTCTTTGATGATTTTATCTGCTGCATCATCGCCATCGCCGCCTTCGCGCTCATATAGGGCACTAAAGACTTTTTTGGCCAATTTGCCAGATAGCGTGTCATCTTTGATACGCTTGAGCATGCCAGCCAATTGTTTGGCGCTGATAGGAGAGTCGATGATATCTGTGTCATCTTTGTTTAGCGCGCCGAGCAAGTCACCCATGACCCAGTTACCAGCCATTTTAGCATCTTGTTGACCGATTTCAGCCACTACATCTTCGAAGTAATCAGCAATTTGACGACTACCAGTCAAGATACGAGCGTCGTATTCTGACAGACCAAGCGCTTCTTCAAAGCGTGCGCGACGAGCGACTGGTAATTCTGGCATTGCTGCTTTGATCGCATCAACCGTATGCTGCTCGATACGGACAGGTAGCAGGTCAGGATCAGGGAAGTAGCGATAGTCGTTGGCGTCTTCTTTGGTACGCATGGTACGCGTTTCATCACGCTCTGGATCATATAGCATCGTTGCTTGTACGACTTTGCCGCCATCTTCTAGGATATCGATTTGACGTTCGATTTCACGATTGATAGCACGTTCGATAAAGCGGAACGAGTTTAGGTTTTTTAGCTCAGTACGTGTACCAAGATCAGCGCCTGGCTTGCGCACAGAGACGTTACAGTCACAGCGGAATGAGCCTTCGGCCATCACTGCGTCTGAGATACCTAGCCAAGTGACTAGCTGATGGATGGCTTTGATATAAGCAAGTGCTTCGTGAGCTGAGCGCATATCTGGCTCAGAGACGATTTCGATTAGTGGTGTACCAGCACGGTTCAAATCCACACCCGTCATACCATCGACTGCGTCATGGACAGATTTACCCGCATCTTCTTCTAGATGTGCGCGAGTGATACCCATACGTTTCGGATATTCGTTCTTTTCGCCCTCATTGACCACGACATCGATGTAGCCTTCACCCACGATAGGATTGGCCATCTGGGTAATTTGATAGCCTTTAGGCAAGTCAGGGTAAAAGTAGTTTTTACGGTCAAACGTATTAAATAGGCCTAGCTCAGCATTGACACCGATACCGAATTTTAATGCACGATCGACCACACCAGCATTTAATACTGGCAATACACCAGGCAAACCTAGATCGACGATACTTGCTTGACTGTTTGGCTCATGACCAAAGTCAGTCGGCGCACTTGAGAAAATCTTACTTTCCGTATTTAGCTGGCAGTGAATCTCGATACCGATGACCACTTCATAGCCATCGACAAATAGCTCTTTACGCACGGCGTGTTCACGGACGGCATTGTTATCAGTAGTAGCTGTACTCATTATACCGTCTCCTTTGCGATGGTAGAGTGTTGTAAGTGATGATCGGTATGCTGCTGGAACAGATGTGCAGTCGTGAGCAGCTGACTTTCTTGCCAGTGCTTACCGATTAATTGCAAGCCAATAGGGAGGCCTTCTGTCGTCAAACCAACTGGCTGACTGAGTGCAGGTAGACCCGCTAGGTTGACCGCGATGGTATAAACGTCACCTAAGTACATCGTTGCAGGATCTAGGTCTTCACTGAGCTTATAAGCCGCAGTCGGTGCAGTCGGGCTAGCAATCACATCACAGCTAGCAAATGCTTCATCGAAGTCTTTGACGATTAAGCGGCGAATCTTCTGTGCTTTGGTATAGTAAGCATCGAAGTAGCCAGCCGATAGCGCGTAAGTCCCTGTCAAGATACGGCGCTGTACTTCAGCGCCAAAGCCTTCAGAGCGTGAGCGCGTGTATAGATCGATCAGATCCGTTGGGTTTTCACAGCGATAGCCAAAACGTACACCATCGAAGCGTGACAAGTTCGATGACGCTTCAGCAGGCGCTAGCATGTAGTAAGTGGCAAGCGTGATCTCAGGATCAGTGATGTTTACTTCTACAATTGTTGCGCCAAGCTCTTCGTACTTCTTTAAAGCGGCACGGGCGGCTTGCTCAACTTCGCTATCAAGCCCTGTGCCAAAGTATTCTTTTGCTACACCAATACGAAGACCGTCAAATGGCTTATCACCAGCAGCAGCTTGGGCATCATTGATGTCTTGTACGTAGTTAGGCATCTCGTATTTGATAGAAGTTGCATCGCGCGGATCATGACCAATCATTGGCTGGAGCAGATAGGCGCAATCTTTAGCGCTGCGTCCCATGCTACCCGCTTGATCTAGACTTGAGGCATAGGCAATCATACCAAAGCGTGACACACGGCCATAAGTAGGCTTAATACCCGTTAGGCCACAGAATGAAGCAGGCTGACGAATAGAGCCACCCGTATCACTACCGGTAGCAACAGGGACAAAACCAGCGGCAACAGCAGCAGCACTACCACCTGATGAGCCACCAGGAACGCGCTCTAGATTCCAAGGGTTCTGTACCGTGCCGTAGTAAGAGCTACTGTTGTCTGAGCCCATCGCAAACTCATCCATATTGAGTTTACCTAAGCTAATCATGCCAGCTTTGTCGATGTTAGAAACGATGGTCGCGTCATATGGTGAGACAAAGTTATGTAGCATTTTTGAGCCACAAGTGGTCAGTACGCCCTGAGTACAAAAGATGTCTTTGTGCGCCATTGGTACGCCAAGTAGTGGACGTTGGTCGCCCTGTGCACGCATCCCGTCTGCCGCTTTTGCTTGTGCGCGTGCTGTCTCAGAAGTATGAGTGATAAAGCTGTTAATCTTGCTATCTAGCGCATCGATACGCTTGATGTAGTGTTCGGTTAATTCTGCGCTGCTAAATTGTTTGTTTTGCAAGCCAGTAATGAGCTGCTCGGTACTTAATAAATGAAGTTCAGACATAAGGTGTCGTCCGTCAAAATGTGAATAGCATAAAATAAAATAGGATAATGGCAAATGCGTAATTGTGTTATTCAGCCACTATTATTCAATCACCTGAGGTACAAGGTATAAGCCTTCTTCTACGGCAGGCGCGACTGACTGATTACGCTCACGATTGATATCGTGTTTTGCTACATCAGCACGCAACTCTTGGCAAGCTTCATGGATATTGGCTAGTGGCTTAATGTCTGTGGTATCAACGTTAGATAGCGTATTCATCAGTTTTAATACTTTACTGATATCATCAGCATAGCTATCGGCTGTACTTTCATCGACACCTAAGCGGGCAAGGTTGGCAACTTCTAGGATTTCTTCACGGCTGACGTTGCTGTCAGACGTTGCTGGTTGCTGAGACATAGTTTCTCCAGTTAAGGACAGTTTTTGTTAGAGTAGTTGATTACGAAAACGAAAATACGTAAGCGCTAAAATAGAAACAACTAAAATAGAAATAAATAGTAAGTGGGCTTATTATAAAGCATCTGACTCAAGTTTACAGAGCATGACGCTTGATTGATGCACAATCTCAACCAACAGCCTGAATTGATAAAGACGTAATATTAAATAAGATATAGTGCTAGCCGAGCCATAATGCCAATTCAGACACAATGATTTACAGAGAATTGCAAAACTGACCCCCTAATTCATCATTGTTCCTTAATTGCTCTCCAATTAGCTTCTAAAATACGTTACAGTATGCATCTGCTATTAAGCAAAACATTCATCTGCCTGTAGAGCCTTGTTAGTTATCAGATTAAATGATGTTTCATTGAGTTGAATGATATTCACTACTATTTCAAACTTTGTAACAACTTTTGGCGTCTAAGACAAAAATCCTTACTTACTGATGCAAATATCTATGTTTTTTTTTAGCTAAATCGGTATAATTTAGCTCAGTTTTTTCATTTCATCATTATTGTTTGGATTTTGACTTGTTGGGATGATTAATTGTTGCCACAAGTAATGTTTAACGACGACCTGCTCAACACTGACGAGTAACACCTCAGTCAATCTCATTCGCCTCATTCGTAAGACGCTGGATATATTAGTCATGAACCTGTTTGGATTTTTATCAAATAATATCGCTATCGACCTCGGTACTGCGAACACCCTAATTTTTATTCCTAATAAAGGCGTCGTGCTTGACGAGCCTACGGTGGTCGCGTTACGAAGCAATCGTACTCAGAACCCGACCGTCGCCGCTGTTGGTATCGATGCCAAGCAGATGCTAGGTCGTACGCCTGCGAACATCACAGCAATTCGCCCGTTAAAAGACGGTGTGATTGCTGATTTTGAAGTGACGCAAAAAATGCTTAAGCACTTTATCGCTAAAGTAAAAGCCAAGCGTTTTATGGCACAGCCTAATGTTGTGGTTTGTGTACCATGCAAGTCTACTCTAGTTGAGCGCAAGGCGATTCGTGAAGCAGTGTCATCAGCAGGTGCGAGCAAAGTCCTATTGCTAGAAGAGCCGATGGCTGCTGCTATCGGTGCTGGTATGCCAGTTCATGAAGCCAGTGGTTCTATGGTGGTGGACATCGGTGGTGGTACAACGGAGATTGCTGTTATCGCCCTATCTGGTTGCGTATATGCTGAGTCTATTCGTATCGGTGGCGATATGTTTGATGAAGCGATCATTACTCATGTACGCCGTACGCATGGCTGTGTCATCGGTGAGACAACCGCTGAGCGCATCAAAAAAGAAGTCGGTTCTGCATTGAATGAAGACAGCCAACTAGAAGTAGAAGTGCGTGGTCGTAGCATGGCAGAAGGTGTGCCAAAGACCTTTACTGTCAACTCAGAAGAAGTGCAAAAAGCGTTGACTGATCCATTGAGCGGTATTGTTAGCGCTGTAAAAGTAGCACTTGAGCAGACTCCGCCAGAGTTGTCATCAGATATCGCTGAGCGTGGCATTGTATTGACAGGTGGCGGCGCACTATTACGTGACTTAGACAAACTTATCTCACAAGAGACCGGTTTACCAGTAACGGTAGCAGAAGACCCATTAACCTGCGTTAGCCGTGGCGGTGGTATCGCGCTTGATTTCATCAATAACAAAAGTTTAAACATGATTTTTGTTTAAGTCATCTTTATCCTTAATTGCCTTGTAGCCTTGGCAATATATGATGATGTATTTGAATGATGAAACTATAAATATAGTCGGTTCAATATAATTTGGATATAAGGAAGCCGAGCGAAAGTACTATAAGTAGTAGGCTGAGCGAGACTGACACCGTATCCAATTTATAGAAAATTGACTATATATAAAATTAAAGGTAGCCGATTGTGCTACCTTTAATTGTATTCATTTATGCTAGAACCCAATATCCTCGATAAACACTCATGCTGTAAATAAGTGCTATTGTTCATTTTAGAATCCTTAAATCAGACGACTTATGACTCCAAGTATTTTTGCGCGCCAGCCGTTATCACTTCGTAAGACTGTTATTGTATTGATAGCAGCCTTAATTTTGATGTGGTTTGATAGCAAAAACTCTGATTGGTTTAAGCCAGTACGTAGCACCAGCCATGCCGCCATGCAGCCAATCTATGAGCTGTCTCTGTTGCCAAGCTATGCCAAGCATTGGGCTGGTGGCAGCCTGCAATCAAAAGAAGCACTGCGTCGCGAAAACATGCAGCTAAAATCGCAATTGATACACGCGCATGCCAAGTTACAACAGCAAGATTATATTTTGGCGCAGAACGCACGCCTGCAAGGTATCTTATCTACCACCAAGCCTGAGCAGTTCGATCTTAATTTGGCGCAAGTCATCGGCACAGATACCAACTTGCTCAGACAGATTGTGGTGCTTAATAAAGGTGAGCAAGATGGCGTGCAAGTTGGGCAAACGGTCATCGATGAAGACGGTGTATTAGGACAGATTATCAATGTCTATCCGAATACTAGCCGTCTGTTGTTGATTACAGATGAGCAGCAGTCAGTTGCGGTTACTGTTAAGCGTACTGGTCAGCGCGCCATCGTTACAGGCCAAGGTATCCCATCTTCATTGAGTCTCAATTACGTCTTCAAAACATCGGATGTGCGGGTAGGTGATGAGCTAGTGTCGTCAGGATTGGGCGGACGTATTCCGGCAGGTTATCGAGTAGGGCGTATCGCGCATGTCAAAGACGAGCAAACCGATAACTTTAGAACGATCGAAGTTACTCCAGCAGCCAACTTTATCGACAATGCCTATGTTTTAATACTTCAAGACAAGCTGTTAAATGAGAACAATGCTGCTGCTAGTGCTCCATAGATAATGACGTAAGCCATGGTATTGACGGCTAATTAGCTGGCTTATTAATGTTTTAAAGCTTTCCATTTATGGTATTCACATTGCCAATATCCAATCAACAATATAACCGCAACCATCAAACACTCGCTAAGGTAAGTACCCATGTCGTATCCTGATTCTGAGAATGCCACGGTACTATTGATAGTTGTGATTGTTCTGAGTTTCATCGCTGCATCATCACTCAATGTCTATCCATTAAGCCCAAGCATGGCCACACTGCGTCCCATGGTCATGATCATGGTGTTGATCTATTGGTTACTGTTTCAGCCGCGCTATGTAGGTATTTTTACCGCATTTACGGTTGGACTGATTGCTGATTTATTGATGGATACCCATTTAGGACAGCAAGCTTTCGCCGCTGTTGTGGTTGCACTGGTTATCAAAATTACCAGTATCTACGTCAGACAGTTGAATACCGTTAGCGCTTGGTTAATTGCTAGTCTAGGGCTGATTGTCTTTCAGTTAAATCTATGGATACTACAGATGTTTATTCAAAACGTCTTTGTCGCTCAGTCTGCTTTGTCACTGTTTATGAGTATTATTAGCTGGCCACTCGTGCTGTTTGCTTTACGCAAGTTTTCGCGTTAATGAGTCACTAGCTATAGCTATTACTCTGATTAACAGTTTAGCTTGCTCTGTCCACAAGACTGTATGACCACACATACCATAAATTTATAAATAAAGAGAATATAGATGAATATAGTTTTAGCGTCTGGCTCTCCGCGTCGTCGTGAGCTACTAGAAAGAGCGCAACTAGACTTTACTATCTTGAGTGTGGATATTGATGAGACGCCGTTAGATAATGAGTCGCCAACAGACTATATCGAACGCATGGTCGCAACCAAAGCCGATGCCGCGATACAACAATTAAGTGACACATCTCAAGCAAATCACGATAGCCCTACATCGCCGTTTATTATTTTGACTTCTGATACTATTGGCGTGCTGTCAGATGGTAAGACAGTATTGGTCAAGCCCGTCGGTCGTGAGCACGCATATAGTATGTGGCAGCGTATGTCTGATAACGTTCACGAAGTATGGACTGCCGTTCAAGCGACTCAAGTACAGCTATTGCCTATAGCAGAACCAAGCCCATCAGAACCTACACAGTCCTTGCAAATTATTAATCAGCAGCGAATCACTGAGCGTACGGAAGTGACCTTTATACCATTAACGGCACAGATGATGAGCGACTACTGGGACAGTGGCGAACCCGCTGATAAAGCGGGTGGATATGGCATTCAAGGACTGGGTGCTGCTTGGGTCAGTCGTATCAACGGCAGCTACACCAATGTTGTTGGTCTGCCACTGGCACAAACGCTGGCACTAATCAAAGAAATGACAGAAGGCAGTATGGACACAGTCAACCCGTTATAATGGGATATGCACATAATGACACGGTAGGGTAATGGGCAAGAGCAAGTCGCATTTGTTACACTGTCAATCTAATAGGCGATGACCGTCTAATAAGAAAGCTGAGAGATAAGAGAAAAAACTATGTCCGAAGAGCTGCTGATTAATATTAGTCCAATGGAATCCCGTGTTGCGGTTTTAGACAATGGTATTTTGGGCGAGATTTATATTGAACGACATCACAAACTGGGATTGGTCGGCAATATCTATCTAGGGACGGTCGTACGTGTCCTTCCTGGTATGCAGGCAGCCTTCGTGGATATTGGTCAATCACGAACCGCATTTCTACATGTCAATGATATGCAGCGCGAACCACGTCCTGTTGCAGAAAAAAACAAAGCGGCTAAGGCCACTAAGCACGAGATAAATGAGGACGATGCAACTACCAATGCTTCTGCTGATAGTTTGGCTGTGACACCGCCTATTGTCAGTGCGCAAAGCACAGAGATCGTACCAGCGTCTAAAACATTGATTCAGCATCGTCTGCATGAAAGTCAACGTATTTTGGTACAGGTAACCAAAGACCAGTTGGGGAGCAAAGGTGCTCGTCTAACGACCAACATCTCACTACCATCACGTTATTTAGTATATTTACCATCGAGTGATCATATTGGCATATCGCAGCGTATCGATGGTGAAGAAGAGCGTAGCCGATTAAAGACCGAACTTAGCAGCCTAATGCAAACGGTCAATTTAAAAGGTGGACTGATTGCCCGTACTGCAGCCGAACGTGTCCCTGTCGATAAGCTAGAAGAGGATATCTATTATCTATTGCAGCTGTGGCGTACTATCTGTGCTCGTCGTCAAGAGATTAATCATCATCAGAGCTCAGAGCTGATCTATCAAGAACTGTCATTACCATTACGTTCTATCCGTGACTTGGTTCACGCTGATACCGAAAAAGTCATCATTGATAATACGCAGATTTATGAGCAAGTCAGATATTTTGCCAAAGAGTTTGTTCCATTCGTCTATGACCGAATCGTGCATTATACCGCTGAGCAGTCGCTATTCGATGTACACCGTGTAGAAGATGACTTACGTGACGCACTAAAGCGCCGTGTCGATCTAAAGTCTGGCGGTTATCTGATTATCGATCAGACCGAAGCTATGACCACGATCGATGTCAATACAGGTTCTTTTGTGGGTGGTCGCTCATTAGAGGATACGGTTTATAAGACTAATCTAGAAGCCACACATGCTATCGCTCGACAGTTGCGCTTACGTAATCTAGGCGGCATTATTATTCTAGATTTTATCGATATGCTTGAGCAACAACACAAAGATGATGTGCTTGAGAGCTTACAGGCGCAACTTACCCAAGATTATGCAAAAACCAAGATTACACAGGTCAGTGAGCTTGGATTGGTAGAAATGACACGCAAGCGCACGCGTGAATCATTGGGTCAGCAGCTTTGTGAGCCGTGCTCAACTTGCCAAGGTCGTGGGTTCGTCAAAACGGCAGAGACGGTTTGCTTTGAGATTTTCCGTGAGATTATGCGCTGTGCGCGCACTTATAACTCTCCTAAGAAATTCACAGTGGTGGCTCATGCAGCAGTCATTGATTTACTACTTACAACAGAGTCAGATACAGTGGCTGATTTAGAGTATTTACTGGGTAGGGTGATTACTTTTGATGTAGAGAACCTATATACCCAAGAGCAGTATGATATTGTTTTAGATTAATATTATTCAAAACAAATGATAATTTTAGATGAAAATATTTGTTTGGTTAATGGCCAGTATAAGAAGGAGCATCTCTAATGATACTAGAGATTGCTCTTGCAATACCCAAAATACTATGTATAATATACACCACTGAATTATATATGCGCAGCTGAATAAAAAAAGCTGGCGCTATGACAGCTAGAGCATCGTTTCTAGCACTATTTCATTATGCCTTTGCTACTTTCCATTTAATAGGAGGGTTGGCGGGGCTTTAAACTATTTTGCTTTTGGCACGCTATAAGTTCGGATAAAGAACTCATTCTGGTTAAGAACAGAAGGCCGCTTTAAGTGAATATTTAACCAAACTGCTTTTGATCATGGTCTTGCGACGCAAGAATGACAAAGGCACATATTAGGAGCTTGCTGGCATGGCTAACCAGAGAATCCGTATCCGTCTTAAGTCTTTTGATCATCGTCTGATTGATCAATCTGCACAAGAGATTGTTGATACTGCAAAGCGCACCGGTGCGCAAGTTTGTGGTCCTGTACCGTTGCCGACTCGCATTGAGCGCTTCAACGTTCTAACCTCACCACACGTTAACAAAGACGCTCGTGACCAGTACGAAATCCGTACTCATAAGCGTATGGTTGATATCGTTCAGCCAACTGACAAAACTGTGGATGCGCTAATGAAATTAGATTTAGCGGCGGGTGTTGACGTTCAAATTGCTTTGGGTTAATGCACATTAAACACCCAACCCATTAATATAAGATATAAAGAGGTCTAAAATGGCGATCGGTTTAGTCGGTAAAAAGTGCGGCATGACCCGTGTCTTCACTGAAACAGGCGCATCTATCCCTGTAACAGTTGTTGAGGTCGATGCAAACCGCATTACTCAAGTAAAAAATACTGATGTAGATGGTTATCAAGCCATCCAAATTACCACAGGTACTCGTCGTGACAGCCGCGTAACAGCTGCACAAAAGGGTCACTTCGCTAAAGCTGGTGTTAAAGCTGGCCGTGGTGTTTGGGAATTCCGTGCCAATGAAAGCGATCTTGAAGGTCGTGAGATTGGTGGCGAGATTCTAGCTGACTTGTTCGAACAAGGTCAGATGGTTGATGTGACAGGACAGAGCAAAGGTAAAGGTTTCCAAGGCCCTGTTAAGCGTCACAACTTTAGTATGCAAGATGCTACTCATGGTAACTCAGTGTCTCATCGTGCGCATGGTTCAACTGGTCAAAACCAGTCACCAGGTAAAGTATTCAAAGGCAAGAAGATGGCGGGTCAGATGGGTAACAAACGTGTTACCGTTCAGGGCCTAGAAGTGATTTCGGTTGATGCCGAAAAAGGGTTACTTGTCATCAAGGGTGCTATCCCAGGTGCCACCGGTGGCGATGTTATCGTACGTCCGTCAGTCAAAGCCTAAGCAAGGGGATTAACGTGGATTTAAAAACAGTTACAGGTGCGGCGGTTGAGCTTTCTGATACGGCATTTGGTCGTGAATTCAACGAAGCACTAGTGCATCAAGTCGTCACCGCTTATTTAGCTGGTGCTCGCCAAGGTACACGCGCACAAAAAACACGTGCCGAAGTTTCTGGCGGTGGTATTAAGCCATGGCGCCAAAAAGGTACTGGTCGCGCTCGTGCGGGTTCTATTCGTAGCCCAATCTGGCGTTCAGGTGGTCGTGCATTCGCTGCAAAACCACAAGATTGGTCACAGAAAGTAAACCGTAAAATGTATCGCGGTGCGATGCAGTGCATCCTAGCAGAATTGATTCGTCAAGAGCGTCTGATTTTGGTAGAAGAGTTGAGCGTTTCTGGGCCGAAAACCAAAGAACTGATTGCTAAGTTAAACGATTTGAATGCACCTCGCGCACTAATCGTTACTAAAGAAGTTGATGAAAACTTATACTTAGCTGCTCGCAACATTCCACACGTCAATGTACTTGGTACAAATGAAGTGGACCCAGTGAGCTTGATCGCATTTGATAAAGTGATCATGTCAGTTGAAGCTGCGAAACAATTTGAGGAAGCACTAGCATGAATAACGCAAGACTTTATCAGGTCTTAAGAGGGCCTGTATTCTCAGAAAAATCTCAAATGCTTGGCGACTCACTTGGTGTGCAGGTATTTAAAATTGATTCTAATGCTACTAAGCTTGAAGTCAAGAAAGCAGTTGAGTTGATGTTTGAAGGTGTTGAAGTCACTAAAGTAAACACTTTGAATGTTAAAGGTAAGACAAAGCGTTTTGGTAAAAGCATTGGCCGTCGTAACGACTACAAAAAAGCCTATGTTACCTTAAAAGCTGGTCAAGATGTACAAATGGCTGATGCTGGTGAAGAAGTAGCGAATACTACTGATTCTACTAGTGAAACAGCGAATAACGAATAAGGATTACACTCATGCCTATCGTAAGAGCAAAGCCAACATCACCAGGCCGTCGTTTTGTTGAAAAAGTAGTGCATCCACACCTTTATAAAGGTCGTCCGTTTGCAGCACTTCTAGAATCAAAAAGCAAGTCAGGTGGTCGTAACAATAATGGCCGCATTACTACTCGTCACATTGGCGGTGGTCATAAGCAACATTATCGCATTATCGATTTCAAACGTACTAAAGACAATATCCCAGCAACGGTAGAGCGTATCGAATACGATCCTAACCGTACTGCTCATATTGCTTTACTTAAGTATGCTGATGGCGAACGTCGTTACATTATCGCTGCTAAGAAACAAGTAGTTGGTGATACAGTAATGTCAGGCGAGACTTCTCCAATTCGTCCAGGTAACTGCTTACCGCTAAAAAATATCCCATTGGGTACTGTGATTCACAATATCGAGCTTAAAATCGGTAAAGGTGCACAGATGGCTCGCTCTGCGGGTGCTAGCGTTCAGTTACTAGGTCGTGACGGTGTTTATGCTATTCTACGTATGCGTTCTGGCGAAACTCGCCGTGTACACGTAAATTGCCGCGCTGTTATTGGTGAAGTTTCTAACACTGAAAACAACTTGAAATCACTTGGTAAAGCCGGTGCTTCACGTTGGCGTGGTGTTCGTCCTTCTGTTCGTGGTGTCGCTATGAACCCGGTTGATCACCCGCACGGTGGTGGTGAAGGTCGTAACAAAGGTCGCCATCCAACCAGCCCTTGGGGTCAGAAGTCTAAAGGACTTAAAACGCGTCACAATAAGCGTACTGACAACATGATCATCCGCCGTCGCGCCAAGAAGAAATAAAGGAAGAATTTCATGCCTCGTTCATTGAAAAAAGGTCCATTCATAGACGCGCACTTGTTTGCTAAAGTTGAGAATGCATTAGACACCAACTCACGCAAGCCAATTAAGACTTGGTCGCGCCGCTCGATGATTCTGCCACAAATGGTTGGCCTAACTTTATCTGTTCACAACGGCCGTACTCATGTACCGGTTATCGTGAGCGAGCAGATGGTTGGTCATAAACTAGGTGAATTTGCCCCGACTCGTACGTATCGTGGTCACGGCATTGACAAAAAAGCTAAGAGATAAGGTGCTTACCATGGAAGTAACTGCAAAATTACGCGGTGCCGCCATATCGGCACAAAAAGTTAGACTCGTTGCTGATGAAGTTCGTGGCAAATCTATTGAGCGTGCTTTGGATATCCTAACGTATAGCAATAAAAAAGGCGCTGTGTTTGTTAAGAAATGCCTTAACTCAGCCATCGCCAATGCCGAACATAATCACGGCTTAGATATTGACGACCTAAAAGTCGCTACTATCTATGTTGATGAAGGCATTACGCTAAAACGTATCCTACCACGTGCCAAAGGCCGTGCTGATCGTATCAGTAAGCGTACTTGTCACATCACTATAAAGGTAGGAGAATAAGTTATGGGTCAAAAAGTACATCCAATCGGAATTCGTCTTGGTGTTGTAAAAAAGCATAACGCAAACTGGTATGCTAACCCTAAACAATACTCAGAATACCTAATCAACGACATTCAAGTTCGTGAATATCTACGCAAAAAGCTAGACAACGCTATGATCAGCAACATCATGATCGAGCGTCCTACTGGCGCTGCTAAGATTACCATCGCCACTGCGCGTCCTGGTATTGTTATCGGTAAGAAAGGCGAAGATATCGAAAGACTTCAAAAAGAATTGACCAAAATTATGGGCGTACCTGCTCAGGTCAACATTGAAGAAATCACGTCACCTGACCTTGATGCACGTTTGGTAGCAGACGGCATTGGTAGCCAGCTTGAGCGTCGTGTTATGTTCCGTCGTGCGATGAAACGCGCGGTACAGAACAGCATGCGTTCTGGTGCTAAAGGTATCAAGGTTGAGCTGTCTGGCCGTCTAGGCGGTGCTGAGATTGCTCGTAGTGAATGGTACCGTGAAGGTCGTGTGCCATTGCATACACTCCGTGCTGATATTGACTACTCGTCAATTCGTGCAGAGACAACTTACGGCACCATCGGTGTTAAAGTTTGGATTTTCCGTGGCGAAATCCTTGACGGTATGAACAGTGTATATAATCCCGTCAAAGAAGAGCAGACTCGTGCGCCAAAACGCCGTGGTCGTGGAAACCGTCGAAACTCAGACAGAGGTTAAACTATGTTACAGCCAAAACGTACCAAGTTTCGTAAAATGCACAAAGGTCGTAACACTGGGCTAGCTCATCGTGGAAGCACCGTTGCATTCGGACAAATTGGTCTAAAATCATTGACGCGTGGTCGTATGACAGCTCGTCAAATCGAAGCAGCACGTCGTACCATCACTCGTAAAATTAAGCGTGGCGGTAAGATTTGGATTCGTGTATTCCCTGACAAACCAATTACCAACAAACCATTAGAAGTACGTATGGGTAAAGGTAAAGGTCCAGTAGAATATTGGGTATGCGAAATCAAACCTGGTAAAGTGCTATATGAAATTGAAGGGGTATCTGAAGAGCTTGCTCGTGATGCATTAACGCTCGCTGCAGCAAAATTGCCCTTTAAAACTACCATTGTTAAGCGGACGATAATGTAATGAAGATCAGTGAATTACGTGATAAATCATTAGAAGAACTGACCCAGTTACTTGATGAAAAGCAACTTGATGCTTTCCGTATTCGTATGGCTAAAGCAACTGGTCAGTTGGGTAATACCCATGAAGTTAGAGCCAATCGTCGCACGATTGCCCAGCTTCAGACTTTGATTAACGAGAAACAACGAGGCGACTCATGAGCGATAACAATCAAACAGCTACCAATGCTAGCGTATTGACAGGACGAGTTGTCAGCGACAAGATGGACAAGTCCATCACAGTTTTGATTGAGCGTCTGGTTCGTCATCCTTTGTATGGCAAGCAGCTTCGTCGTTCTACGAAAATCAAAGCTCATGATGAGAACAACGTTTGCCAACAAGGCGACCTTGTCCGCATCAAAGAAACGCGTCCAATCTCAAAAACTAAGTCTTGGACTTTAGTCGATGTGGTTGAAAAAGTAGAAAAAATCTAAGTAAATTGCATTAAAAGCCAGAAGCTGTTAGAATAGCCGCCTTTTTAAGGATGCTGATTGCGCCGAGCGTATATCACTCACATTAAGAGTAAGTCGCGGTTATTTATATTAAAATGCCGTCCTACTCATTCTGTGCTAGCGGCAGCAACTGGTTTTTATTGCTCATACGTGTGGAGTAACGCTATGATTCAGGTTGAGTCAATGCTGGAAGTTGCAGACAATAGCGGTGCAAGGCGAGTTCAGTGCATTAAAGTACTGGGTGGTTCTCATCGTCGTTATGCATCAGTTGGCGACATTATTAAAGTAACGGTTAAAGAAGCCATTCCTCGCGGTCGTGTTAAAAAAGGCGACGTGATGAATGCAGTAGTTGTACGTACCAAAAAAGGCGTTCGTCGTCCTGATGGTTCTGTTCTGCGTTTTGATGACAATGCTGCGGTATTGTTGAACCAAAACAAAGCACCGATTGCAACTCGTATTTTTGGACCGGTAACTCGTGAACTACGTGGTGATCAGTTTATGAAAATTGTATCCCTAGCACCAGAAGTATTGTGAGGTAATCCATGTCAAAATTACGTAAAGGCGATACAGTTATCGTGATTGCTGGGAAAGACAAAGGCAAGCAAGGTACTGTACAAGCTGTAAAAAACGATCGTATTAAAGTTGAAGGCATTAATATTGTTACTAAACATCAGAAGCCAAATCAGGCAACTGGCGTTGAAGGTGGCATTCTTAAGCAAGAAGCTTTTCTGCATATCTCAAATGTCGCAATCTTAAATGCGCAAACCCAAAAAGCAGACCGTATTACTTATCAGTTTGGCGAAGACGGCAAGAAACAACGCGTCTATCGTTCAAGCGGTGAAGTAGTGGCGACTGCGTAAGACACTAAGGGTGTAATGGTAATGGCAAGATTAAAATCTTTATATAACGATGAACTAAAGCAGCAAATCAAAGAAGAGCTTGGTTTGGCAAATGTGATGCAAGTGCCTAAAATCACTAAAATCACACTTAACATGGGTGTAGGCGGCGCGTCTCAAGACAAGAAATTGTTGGAAGGTGCTGTAGCTGATATGACCGCGATTGCTGGTCAAAAACCTGTTGTCACCAAAGCGCGTAAATCAGTTGCTGGCTTTAAGATTCGTGAAGAATGGCCAATTGGCTGTAAAGTAACGCTACGCGGTGAGCAAATGTACGAATTTTTAGATCGTCTCGTTGCCATTGCAATTCCTCGTATTCGTGATTTCCGCGGTTTTTCACCTAAAGCCTTTGACGGACGTGGTAACTACTCATTGGGTATCAAAGAACAAATCGTATTCCCAGAAGTAGATTTTGACAAGATTGATCGTATCCGTGGTATGGATGTGACAATCACTACGTCAGCTCAATCTGATGAAGAAGGTCGTGCGTTGCTTAAAGCATTCGGCTTCCCATTTAAATAAGGTAAAGACGTTATGGCAAAGAAGAGCATGATTAACCGCGAATTAAAGCGCGAAAAAATGGTTGCTAAATATGCTGAAAAGCGTATCAAGCTAAAAGAAACTATCAGTGATATGACTGCAAGTGACGAAACTCGTATGGAAGCGATGTTAGAGCTACAAGCTCTTCCACGTAACTCATCACCAGTACGTCTGCGTAATCGTTGTGCTATCACCGGTCGTCCTCACGGTTACTTCCGCAAGTTTGGCTTGTCACGCAATATGCTGCGTGAGCGTGTCATGCAAGGCGATGTGCCTGGTGTTCGTAAAGCAAGCTGGTAAGGAGTAACTATATGAGTATGCAAGATACCGTTGGGGATATGCTAACCCGTATCCGTAACGCACAAATGGCTAACAAAGTATCGGTAGCAATGCCGAGCTCTAAATTACGTAAATCAATTGCTGATTTACTAGTTAGCGAAGGTTATGTGGCTAGCGCTGTTGTTGCTGAAGAAGAAAACAACAAAGCAACCCTTACTATTGAATTGAAATATTTCGAAGGCCGTGCTGTCATCGAAACTATCCAACGTTATAGCCGTCCTGGTTTACGCCAGTTCCGCGGTAAAGACGCTATCCCTACTGTTAAGCAAGGTATGGGTGTTGCTATCGTATCTACTAGCCAAGGTATCATGAGCGATCGTGCTGCACGCGCTGCTGGTATCGGTGGTGAAATCGTCGCATTTGTAGCGTAAGCTATACGACGATGAAGTCTATTTGATGGTTGTTAGGCTTCTATCGGTTGAGTAATATTAAATTATTTTGAATTGATAGATGTCTAACACAGTCAACTATGCTAAACTAACACGCTTTTTAGCCTGTTAGTTTTTTCGCTAATATAAAGAAGTTAAATTTTTTAAGGAATATTCCTATGTCTCGTGTGGCTAAAGCCCCAGTGACGCTGCCAAACGGCGTAAGCGTTACTTTGAACGATCGGCAGGTCGAAGTTAAAGGCAAGAACGGTTCTATGTCTTTACGCCTGCATGAATTGGTCGAGCTGAAACAGGAAGATGATGCTATCATTTTCTCACCTACAGTCGATTCAAAAGAAGCTATGATGCACACTGGCACCATGCGCGCTCTTGTTAACAACTATGTTACTGGCGTAAATGAAGGCTTTGAAAGACGTCTTCAGTTGATTGGTGTTGGTTATCGCGCGCAAGTTACTGGTAACAAGGTAACCTTGAACGTTGGTTATTCTCATCCAGTAGAGTATACGTTACCTGAAGGTGTATCAGCTGAAACACCAACGCAAACTGAAATTGTTTTGAAATCAAACAATAAACAGCAGCTTGGTCAAGCAGCCGCCAACATCCGTGGTTTCCGCCCACCTGAGCCTTATAAAGGTAAAGGTATTCGTTATAGTGACGAGCATGTGATTCGCAAAGAAGCTAAGAAAAAATAAGGTGAGTTGAAATGTTTGATAAAAAAGCAGCTCGTCTGCGTCGAGCTAAGAAAACACGCGCGCATATCCGTTTCTTAGGCGTTCATCGCTTAACGGTTAACCGCACGTCAAAACATATTTATGCCCAGATTATCTCTCCAAATGGTGGTGAAGTGATTGCTCAGGCATCTACCTTAGACAGCAGCTTGCGTTCAGGCGCGACTGGTAATGCTGATTCAGCAACGTCTGTAGGCCAAATGATCGCAGAACGCGCAAAAGCAGCTGGCATTACTAAAGTTGCCTTTGACCGTAGTGGTTTCAAATATCATGGTCGAGTTAAAGCTTTAGCAGAAGCTGCTCGCGAAAACGGATTGGAGTTTTAATCATGGCTAGAAATGATAAAAATGATAAAAATGAACAGACTGACGGTCTAGTAGAACGCTTAGTTACCGTTGATCGCGTAGCGAAAGTTGTTAAAGGTGGTCGTATTTTCTCTTTCACTGCATTGACTGTAGTGGGCGATGGCAATGGTCGTGTAGGTTTTGGTCGCGGTAAAGCACGTGAAGTGCCAGCTGCTATCCAAAAAGCACTAGAAGCTGCCAAACGTAATATGATTACTGTTGAGCTAAATGATGCAACTTTGCATCATCCAATCAAAGCACGTCATGGTGCTAGTAAAGTCTACATGCAACCTGCATCTGAAGGTACTGGCGTAATCGCTGGTGGCGCAATGCGTGCTGTATTAGAAGTTGCTGGTGTCAAAGATGTTTTGACTAAATGTTATGGTTCTACCAATACTGCTAACGTTGTTCGCGCAACGTTTAACGGTTTACGTGATATGTCAACTCCAGAGAAGATGGCAGCTAAACGTGGTAAATCTGTAGACGAAATCTTGGGTTAACTTAGACTAGGTGAGTTACGATGAAAAAAATGAAAGTCACTCAATTTAAATCGGGTGCCCATCGCCTAAAGAGCCACAAAGCGAGCTTGAAAGGATTGGGTTTACGCCGCATTAATCATACTGTAGTAGTAGAAGATACTCCTTCGACTCGTGGTATGGTCAATCGCGTTAACTACATGGTAAAAGTGGAGGAAGCGTAATGGGTCTTAGATTAAATGAATTATCACCAGGTGTTGGCGCAAAGAAAACTGCCCAACGTCGTGGTCGTGGTATCGGTTCAGGTCTTGGTAAGACTGGTGGTCGTGGTGTAAAAGGTCAGAAATCTCGTTCAGGTTCTAGCATTCGCTCAGGATTTGAAGGTGGTCAGATGCCTTTATATCGCCGTCTACCAAAATTTGGTTTTACCAGTAAACTGGCTATGAAGACTGCTGAAGTACGTCTTTCTGAACTGAATAAAATTGAAGGCGATGTAGTTAGCCTTGAAACACTTAAAGCTGCTAACCTTATCCGTCACGATATGAAACGTGCTCGTGTAATGCTATCAGGCGAAGTCACTAAAGCTTATACTTTCAAAGGTATTAAAGTGACTAAAGGTGCTAAGCAAGCTATCGAAGCTGCTGGTGGTAGCATCGAGGAGTAGTAACGTGTCAAAACAATCAATGTCATCGGCTGGTATACCGCTTAATCCATTCGCATTTATACGTAAGTATGATGAGTTATGGACGCGTTTATTATTTTTAATCGGCGCATTGATTGTTTATCGTTTAGGGTCACATATTCCAGTTCCGGGTATCAACCCAGTTAACTTGGCTGATCTGTTTTCGCGCAACGAAAACACCATTTTGAGCATGTTTAATATGTTCTCAGGTGGTGCGCTAGAGCGTATGTCTATCATGGCACTTGGCATTATGCCATATATCTCAGCATCGATTATCGTACAGATGATGTCTGCAGTATTGCCATCGCTTGAAGCCCTCAAAAAAGAAGGTGAAGCGGGACGACGCAAGTTAAACAAGTATACCCGTCAGGGAACGCTTGCTTTAGCCCTAGTACAGTCATTAGGAATGTGTGCCGGCTTAATCAGCCAAAACCTTACTTTATCTACTGGTCTTACCTTTTATATTCCAGCTGTTACTTCTTTGGTAGCAGGCGCAATGTTCTTAATGTGGCTTGGTGAGCAAATTACAGAACGCGGCGTAGGTAATGGTATTTCAATGCTCATTTTTGCGAGTATTGTGGCTGGTACTCCAGGTATCATTTCGCAGTCTATTGAACAGGTCAATCAAGGTCAGATGAACTTGATTGTGCTATTTATTTTTGTACTGCTAGGTATCGCGGTTACTGCGGGTATCGTTTATATTGAACGTGCTCAACGCCGTGTTCCTGTGAACTACGCACAAAAACAGCAACAAGGTCGCAAAATTTATGCTCAGCAGCAATCACATTTGCCGCTTAAGCTAAATATGGCAGGGGTTATCCCAGCTATTTTTGCCAGTTCTTTGTTATTGTTTCCTGCAAGTTTAGGGCAGTGGGTCGGTCAATCGACTGATCCTACCTTTGTACAGAAAATACTTCAAAATATGGCATTGGTGTTGTCTCCAGGACAGCCGCTATATTTAGTACTGTTTGGCGCAATGATTATCTTCTTCTGTTATTTTTATACGGCATTGGTATTTAGTCCGCGTGAAGTAGCAGAGAACCTTAAACGTAGTGGTGCGTATATCCCAGGTATTCGCCCAGGACAACAAACTCAGCGTTACCTCGATCATGTATTAAACCGACTGACCTTTATTGGCGCGATGTATATGACGGTTATTTGTTTAATGCCAATGGTCGTCCAGTCATCGTTTGGTGTGCCGTTTCAACTCGGTGGTACGTCTTTACTGATTATGGTGGTTGTGGTAATGGACTTCATTTCGCAGATTCAAGCGCATTTGATGACCCATCAATATCATGATCAGACGTTAATTCAATCGCCCACTCAACCTTAAATGAGCGGTACGATATTTCAAGGAGCATGCTATGAAAGTTCAAGCATCAGTTAAAAAGATTTGTGGTAGCTGTAAAGTTGTGCGCCGTAAAGGCCGTGTACATATTATTTGTACAGCAGAACCTCGCCACAAGCAACGTCAAGGTTAATATTTAGTATTAGAAAACATCTAGTTTTCGCTGCTAATTAAATTAATACTTGAAAAATAACGGCGGATGCGATATCATCCGCCACTTGCCGTGTTTATACAAAATCTTTTATAATAGAATCGATGAGCAGACTTATAGTCAAAACATCGATAATGACTATAAAAGCTCTAGTATTAACAGCAACAAATCTGAAGAGTAAAGCCTTATCGCTAGATAACGCTTATTTTTCTTTAATGGAGAGAAATCAATGGCTCGTATTGCCGGCGTAAACATTCCGGATAATAAGCATGCTGTTATTTCACTAACTTACATCTTTGGTGTAGGTCGTACCACTGCTCAGAAAATCTTAGAAGCAGTTGGCATCGTCCCTACTACTAAAGTCAGTCAGTTAGATGATACACAGTTAGATGCTATCCGTGCACAAGTTGCAAACTACATGACTGAAGGTGACCTTCGTCGTGAAGTTTCAATGAACATCAAGCGTTTAGTTGATCTTGGTTGTTACCGTGGCATCCGTCATCGTCGTAACCTACCAGTTAGAGGTCAGAACACCAAGAACAACGCTCGTACTCGTAAGGGTCCGACACGCCCTCTCAAAAGATAATTAACTTAGGAAGCTAAAAGATGGCAAAAGACACTCGCAGTCGCAAAAAGGTGGCTCGTCGTTCAGTATCGGAGGGCATTGCCCATATCCATGCGTCTTTTAATAACACCATTGTTACGATTACCGATCGTCAAGGTAATGCATTGGCTTGGGCCACTTCAGGTGGACAAGGCTTCCGTGGTTCACGTAAATCTACACCATTTGCAGCTCAGGTTGCAGCTGAAGTCGCTGGTAAAGCGGCCCAAGAATATGGTGTTAAGAATATCGATGTTTTGGTCAAAGGACCAGGACCGGGTCGTGAGTCTGCGGTAAGAGCACTAGGTGCATTGGGTTATAAAGTTAACAGCATCTCTGATGTAACCCCAATCCCACACAATGGTTGCCGTGCGCCGAAAAAGCGCCGCGTCTAATATTAAAGACGAAGCTTTTTATACTAAAAGCTTATAGGAGACATAACAATGGCCCGCTATATTGGACCAAAACTGAAATTATCACGTCGTGAAGGTACGGATTTAGGCCTTAAGTCTGGCGTTAAACCGTATGACGTAAAAACGAAGAAAGCTGGCCGTCCACCAGGTCAGCATGGCGTAAGCCGTAATAAGACCTCAGAATATGCTCTACAGTTGCGTGAAAAGCAAAAAGTTAAGCGTATTTATGGTGTACTAGAGCGTCAATTCGCGAACTACTATAAAGAAGCTGCTCGTAAGCGTGGCGCTACTGGTGAAAACCTACTAGCAATGCTTGAGAGCCGTCTAGATAACGTTGTATATCGCATGGGCTTTGGCTCAACTCGCGCAGAAGCACGTCAGCTAGTCAGTCATCGTACTGTTATGGTAAAAAAAGCTGGTCGTGATGAGTTTGTTCGTGTGAACATTCCTTCAATTCAGCTTCAAGATGGTGATGTCATCGCTATCCAAGAGAAATCTCGCGAACAGCTACGTATTAAAAACGCTATCGAATTAGCGACACAACGTGGTATTCCAGAATGGCTTGATGTTGACCACAGCAAACTACAAGGCACGTTTAAACATGCGCCTGATCGTATTGATCTACCTGCTGAAATCAACGAAAGCTTGATCGTTGAGCTATACTCTAAGTAATGACGTAATGCTCAATGTTATGAAAATGGCATTGAGCAATTAACGTTAATTAAACCAGTTTAATAAATCGAGGTGACATCATGATGCTAAATGCAACTGAGTTTCTAACGCCGAATGCCATTAATGTGGATACGGTTAACGAAACGATTGCGAAAGTCACGCTCGAACCGTTAGAACGCGGCTTTGGGCATACCCTAGGTAATGCTCTGCGTCGCATCTTGTTATCTTCATTACCTGGTGCTGCAGTCATTGAAGCTGAGATTGATGGTGTTGACCATGAATACTCAACGCTTGAAGGCCTGCAAGAAGACGTACTTGATTTGCTTTTGAACCTAAAAGGCTTAGCAATTACGCTTCATGACCAAAATGAAGTATTTTTGACCTTGGATAAACAAGGTCCAGGCACTATTACTGCTGCAGACATCGCGTTGCCGCACAATGTTGACATCATCAATCCAGAATTGGTCTTGGGTACATTGAGCGATCGTGGTCATCTTAAGATGCGTTTGCGTGTAGTGATGGGTCGTGGATATGAGCCAGCAAACCAGCGCCGTGAAGATGGTGATACTAAAGCAATTGGACGCTTAAAGCTTGATGCAAGTTTTAGTCCTGTGCTTCGTGTTGCTTATCAGGTTGAGAACGCTCGTGTAGAGCAGCGTACTGATCTTGATCGTCTTATCATTGAGCTTGAAACTAATGGCACTATAGATCCAGAAGAAGCAATTCGTAAAGCAGCCACTATTTTACAACAACAGATTTCTATCTTTGTTGACCTAGAAGCTGAAGAAGCGCCTGAGCCTGTGAAAGAGAAAGAAGAGGTTGATCCGGTGCTATTACGCCCTGTGGACGATCTTGAACTAACGGTTCGCTCAGCCAACTGCTTGAAAGCTGAAAACATTTACTATATCGGTGATTTGGTACAGCGTTCAGAGACTGAACTTCTAAAAACCCCAAATCTTGGTAAGAAATCATTGACAGAAATCAAGGACGTATTAGCGTCTAAAGATTTAGAGCTCGGTATGCGCCTAGATAACTGGCCACCAGCTGATTTACGTGTTGATGATCGCTTTTCTTATCGTAGCCGTTAAACTTTAAGGATTTTTGACTATGCGCCATCGTAAGAGTGGAGTCAAGCTGGGTCGTACCGGCAGTCATCGTAAGGCAATGTTTCAGAACATGACTAACTCATTATTTGAGCATGAACTGATCAAAACAACTTTACCAAAAGCTAAAGAACTACGTCGCGTTGCCGAGCCATTGATCACTATGGCTAAAGAAGACAGCGTTGCTAACCGTCGTTTAGCGTTCAGCCGTATGCGTAGCAAAGCTATGGTAGGCAAATTATTTGGCACGTTAGGTCCTCGTTACCAGACGCGTCCAGGTGGTTATTTGCGTATCGTAAAATGCGGTTACCGTGATGGTGACAATGCGCCAATGGCTTATGTAGAATTGGTTGATCGTGACTAGTTTTACACCTAAGACATATTCCCATAAAAAAGCTCCAATGCAATTGGAGCTTTTTTTTGTCTTAAATTTGACTAGATATACTAGTAGTTGTTTAAAGCAATAACTAGCTGTTTAGAGTAACAACGAATCGACATTGGCAGCACCTTGTCTGATAACTTCAGGAACGCTGCTAGTCATATCCACGATAGTAGTAAGCTTGGTTGTCTTTATACCTGCATTGATGAGACCGTCGATTTGATTGCCTAGCAAATCTTCAATCTCAAATGGGTCATCCAAAATATCGTCTCGATTAGGCAAAATCAGTGAGCTGGTTAAGATAGGTTCATCCATCGCTTCTAATAATGCTTGAGCAATGGGGTTACTAGGTACACGAATACCAATGGTTTTTTTCTTTGCATGCGCCAGTTTTTTCGGTACGTCTTTGGTGGCAGTAAGAATAAAAGTAATTGGGGCAGGTGTGTGGGCTTTCAGCTGTTTAAATTGCACGTTATCAACTGTTGCATAATTGGCAATTTCGCTTAGGTCGCGGCATAGCAAGGTAAATTGATGCTTATCATCGAGTTCACGGATTTGCTTGAGTTTAGCTAGGGCATCCTTTGCACCCAAACGGCAACCAAAAGCATAACTGGTATCCGTTGGATAAATGATTAACTGATCTCTGCGCAATAGGTCAGCGGCTTGCTCAATGAGACGTGGCTGCGGATTATCGGGATGAATATAAAAGACTTCCATAGTGGTTCCTTATTTTATAATTATTGGTTTTTAATTGAGACAAATTTTTCATTAATTAGATGTGGTTCAATCACTGGATATATTAGAAAAACTATTCTAGAACTAAAGCAGATTAATATTTTCAAAATACCACTTCAGTTATCAGTATAGCTCAAAGTAGATATAAGTTTAGTGGCAAGGCGTTACCAACCGTAGAAAATCGTTAATAAGTAGGAACACTTAGTAATTTGAATTAAGCGTTGATTTCAGATGGAGAAATGCAAGCGCTAAGTAAAGCAATCAGTAAAGTCTTAGCGTCACGCGGCAGAGTATGAGGTTTGGCTATATAGCTTTGGACTTGCTGATAGACATCAATAGCAAAGGTGCTACTACTGGTGTCGAAGTCGGCAAACAAGTTATCTTGTGAGACTTGGAAATTTCGTCCACACGCCAAGGTGAATAGACACTCTAATGCTTGAGGTTTGATTTCTACACGCTCAAACGCTTGTTGCTGCGCCGCTGATCGTCCATCTGGTGCATACCAGTAACCAAAGTCAGATAGTTGTCTACGAGCGTCACCAGCTACGCACCAATGACTGATTTCATGCAGAGCACTGGCAAAAAATCCGTGAGCAAATTCAATTCGAGCGGGTTCATTATCTTGAGCTGGAAAATACTCGGGTTCATCATTGCTACGAGCCAATATAACTTGCTGATCAGCGAATAAAGTATTAAATAATTGTATGAGCCAGTCGGTAGCTAATCGTTCGCTATCAATTATCAATTCTGCTGTGTGAGTATTGTCAGATTGAGTACTAGACAATTTTTGCCACTGACTTCTCCATTCTTTTAAATACTCATTTTTATTGTGAGAGAGTATATTGTTAGATGATTTTTCAGTATGATTCTTTAATTGAATGAGCTGTTGTAGCAATGAACTTGCTCCAGTAGAAGAAAGTAAATCAGAAAAATTAATTTTATTATCGGATAGATTCATAGAGAAGACATTGACTTAATAAATACTAAAGACAAAAAACTTTAGGTAAAAGGTAAGTAGTAGAAGAGCTTAAACAAATTTACTATCAAAAAATCTTAACATACTAGCGCTAGCAGAATATGGCACTTTCCGTTAGTATGGCAGGCAATATTATACACCGTTTTTATGAATGAGGCCGCGCATGTCAAGCACTCCAGAAACTAAACCGTCAGCACCTCACGCTGACAATAAAAAAGCGCCTGTATCTACTGGCATGCCTGAGCACATCTCCTTAGATAAGTGGGCAGACACTGGTTACGAATGGTCAGGAGAGGTCAAGCCAAGCTCGTTTGATCGTCTTGCTACTACTTTGAGTACTGAACATGAGCAGTCAGACATACAGCTCAACGCTAACTTATATCGTCGTAACAACGTCTTGCATCTAGCATTTACTTTGACAGGTGATGTTTGGCTAACTTGTCAGCGCTGTTTACAACCAATCGCGATAGACTTGTCTGATGATTATGACATCGCGCTACTCGAAAACGACAGTCAGGTTCGTTTAGTTAAAGATGAACAAGATTATTTATTACTGGATGAAATCGTTACCGAGCAATCTCCAGAGCGTCTGTTACCATTTAAGAAATTGGTAGAAGACGAAATCTTGCTCAAAACACCAATGGCACCAAAGCATGACGATTGTGAAATGTCTGTTGAGCAGTTTGGTGAAATACCAGAAGAAGAGGAAGGTGAAAATCCTTTCGCTGCTTTAGCCTCGCTAAAAGGCAAACTATAAGCACTAAAACTATCTACTCGATGCATTTAAAAAACCTTTTATCAGCTTTGTACAGAAGAGTGCGAGGCAGGGCTTTATTAATTTAATAAACATGCGTATAATGTCCGGTTTATTGCATTCGAGCAACCTGTTGCTTGCTGATAGAAACTGACTGGGTAAATTTTTTATAAGATTCAGCCTTGGTCAGTGCTTTATGTGAGTGGCAATCTATTTAACTAATGATGCTTAAGACTTAGGTTGTTGTGATTATATAGCCTCTGTCAGTATCGACTTAAGCTGAATTTCAAGCTTATCCCTTTTAAGTATAGGAGCTATATCATGGCTGTTCAAAAAAGTCGTAAAAGCCGTTCTCGTCGTGACATGCGCCGTTCACATCACCGTATGGAAATTGCTGAACTAAGCGTAGATGCTACTACTGGTGAAAAACATCGTCGTCATCACATGACTAAAGATGGTTTCTACCGTGGTCGTCAACTGTTCAAAGTCAGCCAAGACGCCTAAGACATTGGCTCTACGATAGCTTAGGCGAAGATAGTAATAGTACTGGTGACTATTATTGTTTTTGCCTAGTTATTATTAGTCAATAAGCTTTGAGCTAAAAAAAGCCAAGTTATTTCGCTATCATATATTATGTGGCTGGATAACTTGGCTTTTTGTTATTTATAGCTAGGCTTGTTGTTTAATTCGCTTGTTATTTTTAGTAGATTTAAAAATGTGCTGATATAATCTGCTCGTTTAATTTGGGCAGCGTTACTCTTGCTGTTTGGTTTGCATCCGCTATGATAATAGTGTCTGTCAGTGTATAGTTTACTGACAATCCGTTTTCTTGCATAAATACTTGAAGTAGCGGCTTTGTATAGCATCTAATAATATAATACACCCCATTGTTTTTAGGGATATTTCTAATCAGATAAGGAATATTGGTTATGGCTTCTGTACCCGATATGGTAAAAAAGCAACCCGCTCGTATCGCGGTTATTTTTCCTGGACAAGGATCTCAAGCAGTCGCAATGACGAGTGAGCTTGCTGAAATCTATCCAGAGATACGCGATACATTTACCGAAGCGAGTGAGGCGCTTGGTGAGGATTTGTGGGCAATCTGTCAGGACGAAGAAAAACTCAATCAAACCCAATATACTCAGCCTGCGCTTTTGACAGCTAGTATTGCTATTTGGCGTGTCCTACAACAAAAAATAGAAGAGACGCCTTGTTATTTAGCTGGTCACTCTTTGGGCGAGTACAGTGCCCTGTGTGCTGCCAATGTGATATCGCTGGGTGATGCAGTCACTTTAGTACATAAGCGCGGTCAGTTGATGCAAGAGGCCGTTGTAGGTGTTGATACTGCTATGGCTGCAGTATTAGGACTAGAAGATAACCGAGTCGAAAACTTGTGTGAGCAAGCAACCGAACATGTCGAAGATGCAGTAGTCGGTGCAGCCAACTTTAATAGTCCAGGACAAGTGGTTATCTCGGGTAACGCTGCTGGTGTCAATGCTGTTATTGATAAAGTCAAAAATACTGGCAAAAAATCTGTTCCTCTAAAAGTGAGTGTGCCGTCTCATTGCGCACTTATGGAACCTGCCAGCAATGCATTGGCTGAAATACTAGCGGGTATCAAGTTTGATCAGGCAACCATTCCTGTTATACAAAATCGTTATGCACGCGTTGAAACCAGTGCGGTCGGTATCAAGCAAGCATTGACCGAACAGCTGAGCGAGCCAGTACTGTGGTCAAAAACCATGCAAGAGTTAGCTGACAAGCAAATCAATATCTTAATCGAATGTGGCAGTGGTAATGTACTGAGCAATTTGGCGAAGCGTCAAGCGCAGCCAATCGCAAGCTATCCTACTGATAAGCCTGCCCGTCTAGAAAAATTATTGGAGGTGTTATTATGAGCCGTACGATTACATTAGTGACTGGCGCTAGCCGAGGTATTGGCAAAGCAGTGGCCAAACGTTTTGCTAAAGAAGGACATTTTGTCATTGGAACTGCGACCACTGAAAAGGGCGCAGAGCTTATCGATGACTACCTTCATGACACTGGTGGTATTGGTCGTGTTTTAGACGTACGTGATACTGCTCAAATTGACAAATTATTTGAAGAGATCGAAAGCGTTTATGGCGCGGTACAAGTATTGGTTAACAATGCCGGTATCACTCAAGATGGTCTACTGATGCGCATGAAAGATGAAGATTGGGAAAACGTTATTGATACCAATCTGACATCGGTATATCGCATGAGCAAACGTGCCGTACGCGGTATGATGAAAGCACG
Organism: Psychrobacter sp. 4Bb; assembly: GCF_002836735.1. Taxonomy (GTDB): domain Bacteria; phylum Pseudomonadota; class Gammaproteobacteria; order Pseudomonadales; family Moraxellaceae; genus Psychrobacter. The sequence continues at coordinate 49,398 of NZ_PJAS01000077.1, forward strand.
CCGCGGCCGTATTATCAACATCACCTCAGTAGTAGCTCAAATGGGCAATGCAGGCCAATCTAACTATGCGGCGACCAAAGCTGGCGTAGAAGGGTTTAGCCGTACGCTTGCACGTGAGATTGGTTCACGCCAAGTGACCATTAACTGCGTGGCACCAGGCTTGATCGAAACGGATATGACAGATGAGCTTGATGAGCGTCTATTGAACTCTATGTTAGATGCTGTACCTATTAGTCGTCTTGGTCAGCCAGAAGACATCGCTGCAGCGGTACATTTCTTAGCTAGCGATGAGGCCAGCTATATCACAGGTGCTGTCATTCCTGTCAATGGTGGCATGTATATGTAGTCAATATACGAGCGTTACATAGTTATAATAAAAAACTGTGTGAACGAGTGTAAACTATAATAAAGGGTGCTATAATGACGGATACTTTTGAGTCAAAGCCCTGTATGATAACAGGGCTTTATTAGACATCAGACAAACTGTATAACATGTCATAGAGTACTCAGACAGCATTGCTGGTCTGGCAAACGCATTTTATATACCATGCTATAGCGTTAAATAAGGCGATATAGCAGTTTATTAAAAATAATAGATGATAACGGAGTGATCTACATGAGTAATGATATCGAGCTAAGAGTAAAAGCAGCAGTAGCTGAGCAACTAGGTATGAATGTTGAAGACATCAACAACGATGCTTCATTCATGGAAGACCTAGGTGCAGATTCTTTAGATCTAGTTGAATTGGTTATGTCATTTGAAAGTGATTTTGGTATCACTATTCCTGATGAAGATTCTGCAGAATTGACTACTGTTCAAAAAGCAATCGATTACGTACAAGCCCAACTATAATTTGCTACTTATTTAGCAGATTTATAATGCCGCTTATCTGATTAGATAGGCGGTTTTTTTATGGGTGCGTGATTGTTATTTTCAAATGCAGCAATCGAATTTAACATTGACTACGTCAATTCAACATTATTCAACATACTATTACTATCTACATCGACTCCTTTTATCTATACTCATAACAGTAAGTCGTAGAAAAAGACGCCAGTTAGATTTTCAGTATATTGTCTGACTATGTGTTTTATGAAAAGAATGATAAATAATAATATTTCAAGGAGTAGATATATGGGTATGTTTAGCTTTGCAAAAGATATCGGTGATAAGATTTTTAACCGTGATGACGAAAAGCATGATGCTAAGACAGAAACGAAAGCAGATGCCAATACACCAGTACAAAGCAGTGAGCCGAGTGCACAATCAGTGGCAAATATTTTGTTGCGCCGTATTCAGCAGCAAAACCTCAATATCAGTAACCTAAAAATCAAATATAATGGTTCTACAGATACTGCAGAAATCAGTGGTAATGCTAAAACTCAAGCTGATCGTGAAAAAGCAATTATCGCTATCGGTAACGTGCAAAACGTTGCAAAAGTTATTGATAACATCGATATTGAAGAAGATGCACCTGAATCTACAATGTATACGGTAAAGTCTGGTGACAGCTTATCTAAGATTGCTAAAGAAGTTTATGGTTCATCTGGCGACTATATGAAAATATTTGAAGCGAACAAGCCAATGTTATCTGATCCAGATAAAATCTATCCAGGTCAAGTACTACGTATTCCTAAGCCATAATGTTAAGAGAAGCGTATAGAAAAATAATACTTTAAATATGATATTCTAATAAAAAAAGCCTCTTATTATTAAGAGGTTTTTTTTATGTTGTACACTTCAAATAACCATTTTATCTCAGGGAGATTTGATAATCATAAAACAATTGGTTAATTGGTTAAGTCTAGCTTATTATGTTGCTCAGCTAGAGCCCATTCGATATGTTCGTCAAGCATAGTGTTATGTAGAGTTAACTTGGACTTCAACTGCTCAACCACCTCTAAACTGGCATTAGCGTTACCAAGACCAATCGCAATATTGCGCAAAAAATTCACATAGCCGGTGCGTCTTAGTGGGCTACCTTGAGTGTTCTTCATAAAGTCGGCTTCTTGCCACTGCCATAGTTCAAGCAAGCTACTATTATCCAATCCATGCCTTGGTGCGAAGTCATTGACGGTCGTAAGGTTTGCATAGCGATTCCATGGACAGATTAACTGACAATCATCACAGCCAAAAACCCGATTGCCAATTGCGCGTCGGTACTTAGTATCGATAATACCGTCGTGCTCAATCGTTAAATAAGAGATGCAGGCAGATGCATTGAGCTCATGGGGCGCTACAATTGCTTGAGTAGGGCATATGTCAATACAAGCGCTGCAACTACCACAGTGTTCTTTGACAGGTTCGTCATCGGGTAACTCAAGGCTCAAAAACAACTCACCCAGCACAAAGAATGAGCCCGCTTGTTTATTGATTAATAACGTATGCTTGCCTGTCCAGCCAAGACCTGCAGCATCTGCGATAGGCCGCTCAAATATAGGCGCAGAATCGCTAAAAGGTCTGAAGACAAATTCTCTTTCTGCACCGATACCTAGATGTTGCCATGCAGGAAGCATTGCTTCAATATTCAAGGCCAACTGCTTCAAACGGCTACGCATCGTCTTATGATAGTCACGTCCTCTGGCGTAACGTGCGATGATGCCTTGATTAGGGTGATCGTTGTCCGCGACAGCACGTGGTGTCGGTGCCTGAGTTAGATAATCCATTCGTACACTGATAATGGTCTTTGCACCATCTACTAATTCCTCGGGGTGAGCACGCAGATGATGATTGTTATGCATAAACTGTAATTGACCCTCGTAGCCTTTACCGAGCCACTGCTGTAGCTGTTCAATTTGCTGGGTGAACAAAGGATGGTGGACAGATAAAAATCCACAGTCAGCAAATCCCAGCGTTTGTGCTTGCGCTTTGATCCACTGCTTAACATCTGCTGTGGTTGCAAATACAGTTGGGTTCGTAATGGTGATTTTGTTTTTATCAGTAGGCATAGATAGTAGGTGCTTATTAGATGGTTTTCTCGTTTGTTTTAATCAGATTATTCATATCTGACAATCAGAGATAATGTAAATACCGCTATGATAAGCCAGTGAGCAATGAGTGCAAGTATAAAAGAAAATAAACTCATATTCATATTGATACATAAGTCGAGATAAGCTTTTGCTAAGCTGATATGAGAAATGAGCAACCAAATTTAGATAAAATAAAAAATGAGTAGAAACACCAAGGATAAGTTATGAGAAATAATACCAATTTATCACCTATAAAAAATACAAAACCTATTGCGCTATATAGTAGTAAGCAGATTTATGCGATGGAACAGGCTTGGTTTGCAGAGGGGTACGATAGTTTTGGTTTGATGAAACAAGCCGCTTGGCAAATGACACAGCAAATAGAGCAGATTTATGAGCGAAAAACCGTCAGTGCCAGCCATTCTGCCAATACTAACGTTTATCACCGTAGTGCTCATCCACGTCGAGCAAGTATCTGGGTAGGGAAAGGCAACAATGGTGGTGATGGCTGGCTCATCGCTCATTATTTACAGCAAGCTGGCTGGCAAGTAGAAGTAATAACGGTTGGTTTTATTAAAGATGATTTTGATCTCCATGATCAATCAGTAACTTCTAAAACTCCTAGCGATAAAGATAGCGATAGTAGCAATATTACTGACGCGACAAGGGCGTTACGAATAGCCCTAGCTAGCAGCTGTCACTATCAACGGTTTGAAGACATTGTTAATCACGATGATGCGAATAAAGTAAACTTGCCAGCTGACATTTATATCGATGCATTATTTGGTATTGGCTTAGATCGTGCACCAGAGGGAGCCTATAAAGCAGCTATTAACGCTTTTAACAACGTTACTCAGCAAAATAACGCACTAGCAATAGCAGTTGATATTCCAAGTGGTTTAGTGGCTTCTACTGGTGAAGTGTTCGAGCGCATAGCAATACAAGCTGACGTGACTCTATGTTTGATTGCGCGTAAGTTTGGTCTGCATACTAAAGATGGTACAGATTATAGCGGAGACGTAATCGATATACCGTTGATACCTTATCAAAAAGCATGCCAGCAAATAGCTAGCCATCATACGATAGCTGAGAAAAATGCCAGTCAAGCATTTGAGCCAGTTGCTACGCTGCTGACGGCTGCACATAGTATGAAGCCACGTCGCCAGAACAGCTACAAAGGCAGCTATGGTCATGTATTAATCATTGGCGGAAATCGCGTCGATGGCTCTCAAGGTATGGGCGGAGCTGCCATACTGTCTGCGGCCAGTACGATGGCGACAGGTGCTGGTAAAATAACAGTTGCCTGTCATGAGGCTTTTCATGGGTCGTTACTGACTTCATTGCCAGATGCGATGACTATTAATCTACATGACGCAAGCGGCGTAAAAGGTCTGATTAAGCAGGCTAGTGTCGTTGCTATTGGGATGGGACTTGGCCGTGACGAAAAAGCCAAAGCATTATTTATTGATTATGTACAGGCTGCTATAGAGAATGAAAAATCAATTGTGATCGATGCAGATGGACTTTATCACTTGGCATCGCTGCACATGGACAATCATGAGCTAATAGCAGAGCTACGAGAATATAGTACTAATCATCGGGTTTGCTTGACGCCACATAGTGGGGAAGCAGCTAGATTACTTGATCAAAAGATAAGTAAGATTGAGTCCAATAGACTGCAAGCTATAAAACAGTGCGCTGCAATATATGGTGGTAACTGGGTATTAAAAGGGGCAGGATCATTAGTGCTAGAACAAGAAGAGGGAAGAGAGAATGTATACGTCTGTGATGTGGGTAATGCTGGTATGGCAACCGCTGGCATGGGTGATGTGCTATCTGGGGTAACCGCTGGACTATTGGCACAGCAAGATTTATCAGCAGAGGCACGTAGCTTACATCAAGCAGTTCTTATACATGGGTTTGCAGGAGATGTATTGGTGAATCAAGCGAATAGCGATATCAATACATTGCTAGTGGGGCAAAGAGGGCTACAAGCTCAAGATATGCCAGCAGCCATTCGTCACGTCATGCAGCTTATGATAATTTAATATTTGCTTTCAAGAGGTCTGACTAGGTAGAAGGGTTGGAGCAATACTGAGTAATTGCTTGCTGTACACGCTCGCGCTTAAGCTCAATCTCACGGCCATCTAGGTATTGACGTTTACCGTTGGCATCCATTTCATAGATACGGCCGCCGACATTGAGGTTAGTTAAATTGTTACGTAGTGATTGGCAGCGTTGAGCATTAGCCTGAGCTTCTTGTTCTTTAATACGTGCTTCAAGTGCTGCTACTCGTTGTTCTTCTGCCGTTTGAGCATTGCTGCTCTGGTTGGGATCTGTTTTTCCTGCCATTTGTCCTGCATTGTTCTGTCTGCCGTCACTACGAAACTCAATCAGTTCAATATTTTTGCCGACTTGCGGCGCATGTTGGCTATATTTTACTTCACCATGTGCCCCAATAGATTTATAAACTTGAATAGCCTGACTGGCATTCATGGACAGCATTAGCATACACGCAGTACTCATCAACAGTTTGGCAGCGGTATTTATCTTAGACGCATATGCCATAGTAGCAATCCTTTTATTTAATAAAAATCAAATGTATATGGGTGTAAATATAACACTTGAACGTTTTATTGGTAGTAATAATGTATCGACTATCGATTCTAGCAAATAATACTTATCAATGTATATTATTTAATAACTAATAGTTTGGGATAGGCTTTAGAAGTTTTTCTTGACAATAACTCGTAAACCATCGAATATAATAGCAGTTGATTGGTCAGTGAGCGGCTTTTACGATGTTGCCGTGGCACTTGAGAAAGAAAACGACGAGTTACTTATCGGTAGCTTACGCAGTTTTATTTCCTTTGTGATAATGATATAGCAAGCATAGTGGCATAACGACCACTGTTGATAGCGATACATTGTCTCCGGACTTATCTGTCTACAATGACTAAGATAAACTTATTATTTGAAATGTGCTAAATGTGTTTTTAGCAGTTGTATCAAACGCGATATAGTACGCCGTTAAGAGGTTTCACTAAAGCCTGTTGTAAGTTCTAAAGATCTTATAATTTAGCATTGGTTATGAAGTTTTTTTGCTTGTGTATATCTGTGTATATCGATGCATCTGTACAAATAAAGTCACACGAATAAAGTCACAATAGGTACTTGCTAGTATCGAATCTCAATAATAAGCGTCTTCTTTTATAGATGCACTCGCATCTTGTCACTGTATATCGATAAACATCCATCACAAAGCTGACCTAAAATACACTGCTATGTTTGATTAGTATTGTCCTATCAGACAGTGTTAATTAAACCTATTAGGCAGATATTCTTGATATGGACAAGAATTAGCGATCATTCAGTAAGTGGAAATAACGACGGTAAGTAATTATTTTTACTCATAGAATCCCGCAAATTCTCGCCGCAAAAAAAGGTGATGACAGTGACGCAAACCACGCAAAGTCCGAACATGACGGGACATACCCAAACGGGTAATGCCGCCAAAAATTTTGAACAAAAGCAACAACGTCTTGCAGAAGGTAGTGCACAGCCTGTGATGCTATCGGGCGCTGAAATGCTGGTGCAAGCACTGACTGACGAAGGTGTCGAATACATCTTTGGCTATCCAGGTGGTGCGGTCTTACACATTTATGATGCGCTGTTTCAGCAAGAAAATATTGAGCACATCTTAGTACGTCATGAGCAAGCAGCGGGCCACATGGCCGATGCTTATTCGCGAGTGACTGGTAATACTGGTGTCGTGTTGGCCACATCAGGCCCTGGTGCGACCAATACCGTGACAGCTATTGCTACTGCCTTTATGGATTCTGTACCAATGGTTGTAATCGCAGGTCAGGTACCAAGCAGCCTAATCGGTGAAGATGCTTTCCAAGAAACAGATATGGTAGGTGTATCACGTCCTATCGTTAAGCATAGCTTTCAAGTACGCCATGCTAGCGAAATTCCAATGATTGTGAAAAAGGCATTTTATATTGCCCAGACTGGTCGCCCAGGCCCTGTAGTCATTGATGTGCCAAAAGACATGACTGCGCCTAGCGAAAAGTTTGCTTACGAATATCCAGAAGAAGTATTTATACGCTCGTATCAGCCTTCACTCAAAGGTCATAGTGGTCAAATCAAAAAAGCCATTGAAACGCTATTAGCAGCGCAGCGTCCAGTTGTATATGCAGGCGGCGGTGTGATTTGGAGCAATGCGCACGAAGAATTAACAGATCTTGCACATCGTCTGAATTTACCAGTGACCAACACCTTGATGGGTCTTGGTACGTTCCCTGGCTCTGATCGTCAGTTCTTAGGTATGCTTGGCATGCACGGTACTTACGAAGCCAATATGAGTATGCACCATGCTGATGTGATTTTGGCCGTCGGCGCGCGTTTCGATGATCGTGTGACCAACAACGTTAAAAAATTCTGCCCTAACGCAACCATCATTCATATCGATATCGATCCTGCTTCGATCTCAAAAACGATTCTTGCGCACATTCCTATCGTAGGTGATGTGAAGTCGGTCTTAACGGACATGCTAGAGATTGTTGGTCAAGACAAGCAGCTAGAGCAGCACGCATTGCTCGATTGGTGGTCACAAATTAATGAGTGGCGTAAGCGTCATGGCTTACGTTATGACACCAGCACAGATAATGGCATTAAGCCACAAAGTGTCGTACAAGCTCTAGATAAAGTGACTAATAGTAACGCTATTATCACAAGTGACGTCGGTCAGCATCAGATGTTCGCAGCTCTTTACTATACTTACAATGAGCCACGTCAATGGCTGAATTCAGGTGGTCTTGGTACCATGGGTGTTGGTCTGCCGTATGCAATGGCTGCCAAACTTGCCAATCCTGAGCGTGATGTGGTTTGTATTACTGGTGAAGGCTCTATTCAGATGAATATCCAAGAGCTATCGACCTGCTTACAGTATAACTTACCAGTTAAAATTCTGAACATTAACAATGCGCAGCTTGGTATGGTGAAGCAGTGGCAAGATATGCTGTATGAAGGTCGTCATGCCCAGTCTTATATGAACTCCTTACCAGATTTTGTCAAATTGGCTGAAAGCTATGGTCATGTCGGTATCAAAATTACTGACCCTGCAACCATGGAAGCACAATTGGCTGAAGCAATGGCTATGAAAGACAAACTGGTATTTATCGATGTTTACGTCGATCGTAATGAGCATGTATATCCAATGCAAATCGCTGGACAGGCCATGCGTGATATGTGGTTAACAAAAGGGGAGCGTACCTAATGCAACAACAACATCTGATTTCGGTATTGATGGAAAACGAAGCGGGTTCGTTGTCGCGGTTAGTCGGCTTGTTCTCACAACGTGGCTACAATATCGAAACTTTGAACGTCGCGCCTACTGATGATCCAAGTATCTCACGTCTAACAGTTACGACCATTACGTCACCTGAAAGAATTGAGCAGATCACCAAACAATTGCATAAATTGATTGAAGTGGTTAAAGTGCTTAATCTGACGGAGAACGTACACGTTGAGCGTGAATTGATGCTCATCAAAGTCCGCGCAACAGGCGGTGTGCGTGAAGAGATTAAACGTAGCGCAGACATTTTCCGCGCACAAATCGTCGATGTAAATTCTAACTTATATACGATTCAAATCGTGGGTGACAAAGCCAAACTTGATGGTTTTATCGATGTGATTGGCCGTGAGCGCATTATGGAAGTGGTTCGCTCAGGTGTTATCGGTATTGCCCGCGGTGAAAAGACTCTAAGCATTTAATTATTTATCAAAACCAGTTTAAACCAATATTTATTTATCTAATCAACAAAGCGCTTATCTTAGTTATTATATTGACTACAGCATAAGCGTTTACTATCCATGGCAAGCCATGCTTGAGAACAAGGACTCTATTTATGAACGTTTATTATGACAAAGATTGTGACCTATCTATTATCCAAGGTAAAAAAGTTGCCATTATCGGTTACGGTTCACAAGGCCATGCACACGCGCTTAACCTACAAGATTCAGACGTCGATGTAACTGTTGGTCTACGTGCAAACTCAAGCTCATGGAAAAAAGCTGAAAATGCGGGTCTAAAAGTCGCTGAAGTAGAAGAAGCGGTAAAAGCTGCTGACGTTATCATGATTTTGACGCCTGATGAGTTCCAAAAAGAGCTTTATAATGATGTGATCGAGCCAAACATTAAAGAAGGCGCGACATTAGCTTTTGCTCACGGTTTCGCAATCCATTACAACCAAGTTGTCCCACGTGGTGATCTTGATGTCATCATGGTTGCACCAAAAGCACCAGGTCATACTGTACGTTCAGAGTTCGCTAAAGGCGGCGGTATTCCTGATCTTATCGCTATCTATCAAGACGCTTCTGGTCAAGCCAAACAGTTAGCATTATCGTATGCTGCTGGCGTAGGTGGTGGTCGTTCAGGCATCATCGAAACAACGTTCAAAGATGAGACTGAGACGGATCTATTCGGTGAGCAAGCCGTACTTTGTGGTGGTGCAGTAGAGCTAGTTAAAATGGGCTTTGAGACACTAACAGAAGCGGGCTATGCACCAGAAATGGCTTATTTCGAATGTCTACATGAGCTAAAGCTTATCGTTGACTTGATGTATGAAGGCGGAATCGCTGACATGAACTACTCAATCAGTAACAACGCTGAATACGGCGAATATGTTACTGGCCCTGAAGTTATCAACGAGCAGTCACGTGAAGCCATGCGTAATGCACTAAAACGCATCCAGTCTGGTGAATACGCGAAGATGTTCATCTCTGAAGGCGCAACCAACTATCCATCAATGACTGCGCGTCGTCGTAACAACGCTGATCATCAAATCGAAATCACTGGTGCTAAGCTACGTGGCATGATGCCATGGATCGGTGGTAACAAAATCATCGATAAAGACAAAAACTAAGTTTTATACAAATGAAAGTCTTATTTAGATAAAAATCTGATTTAGATTAAATAGCCCATGTTATCACTTGATAGCATGGGTTTTTTTATGCAAAGTATTTGATAGGCGCTTTGCGCTTTGATTTGAATCGGGGTTATCGGTTGAAAACTATTAATTGCTACCCAATATAAGCAGGCACCTTAACATTGGCCAAAGCGCCTTTGCGATCAACATTTATCATTGTTCTTACCCGTTTCTAAATATTCGAAGCGGGCGGATGCTTCATTCTCACTTTCTATAGATAATAGGTTGTATGCTGTGCAAATATCTTATTCAGACTGGCTAACGCCGCAATTCGTATATATTACTCTTAGCGCTGTGGTAGCAGTTTTAATTTGGATAGAAGGGGAGATGCTCAAACAGACTGATGGCAAACTGCCTCAATCTAAATTCTTCAAAGTCAGTTCATTGTTAGATACTCTATGGTTCTTCATATCAGTGGTGATTTTATACGTTATTGATTTGACCCCATTAGCTATCGCAGTGCCAGCAGCATATGGCATATACACGACCTTTGGCTGGATATATGGTACCAAGCTACTGAAGCGTAAAGGCATCCCTGACTCTCCTAAAGACTTGGTCATTCCAGCGAAATATATTGCCTACAGTCAGTCATTTTCATTGGTGTTTTTTGCGTTATGTTTGCTCGTATTGAGTTCAGCATGGTTACCAACATCACCATTGCAGTGATTGATATTCCAACCTACTATCATCTATGTCGACTTATTTAATTAGTGGTTTATTGATGGAGTTATGGTGCATTTATAAATAAAAACTATTTCATATCAATAAGATATGGATCTGATTAATATCGATGTTAGCTTGCAACAATAGTGAGTATTTATTTACAAAAATCAGCAATTTAGACTGTTCCTACCATAGAAAACTGTTATAATCAGACTGTACTCAAAATATTTGAGGCAAAAAATGCAAATTTTCTTTAAGATTATTTAGCATTTTTGGCCGCCGCATTTAGCAGAAAATATTAGGGTATATATCAATTAATCGGTGATGACACAAGTCTCGCCAACAGTTAAAGAGTCAGGAAAATTTATGTCAGATAAAGTTGAAGGCACTGTAAAGTGGTTTAATGAAGCTAAAGGTTTTGGTTTTATCGCTCAAGACAACGGCGGACAAGACGTATTCGCTCACTACAGCGCTATCCAAGGTAACGGTTTCAAAACTCTAGCCGAAGGCCAAAAAGTGTCTTTCATCTTAGGTGATGGCAAAAAAGGCCCACAAGCTGAGCAAATCGAAGCTATCTAATCTCATTTATTATTAGGCTAACTGCTTGCCAGTAAGCTTAATGACAATAAGATTATCAATACGCATTGATTACTTTGTTTGTTAAAACAATAAAAATACTGTATCGACTTTAAAAAAAAGCAACCTCTTATCAGGTTGCTTTTTTTATGGGGCTTTTTTGGCATGACAAAGTGTTGGTAATGTAAGGTACTATTGATTTTGACGGTCAACATCATCAGGTAATAGCGAACAATGATTTAATAAAAATGTAATAGATAAGGTTGTATTATGAAGTGGGAAAATTGGCTTTCAATTGACTGGCAACAGGTGCTCGGGATTTCTTTATCTGCTGTAGGCTTTTATGTAGGGCTGATGTTGTTTACTCGATTGATGGGTTTACGCAGTTTTTCTAAGTTATCAAGCCATGATTTTGCCATGACCGTTGGTATTGGTAGTATATTAGCGTCGACAGTGTTGTCAGATAAGCCCTCTCTACTTCAAGGATTGTTTGCTGTTGCGGTGCTATTCTTGATACAGGGTGTTATTTCAATTATCAGACGCAAAATAAAACCACTAAAAGCTCTGATAGATAATCAAGCTATTATCCTAATGGCTCATGGCGAGTATTTAGATGATAATCTAAAAGAGGCTAATCTTAGTACCAGCGATGTGCAGGAAGTGCTACGTAAAAATGGTATCAAAGCGAAAACAGAAGTGTTTGCAGTGATTATGGAGACGACAGGTGATATGAGTGTCATCAAGAACAATGATGTCGAACCTGATTGGTCTTTATTTGACGATATACGTGATAGCGAATTATTGCTTGGTGCTAGTAAGAATGGTAAGTCGCAGGTCTGACTCGATTAACTATTCTTATCCGTTAACTTTGAAGAGATAAATAATAACAAAATATTAAGTAAAGCTAAGGCTTAGAATGCTATAAAGGGTATGAGCATTTTGAGCTGTTGAACCATAAAAATCTTGAAACGATGCGCTTATAGAGTATTTATTGTAGAGTGTTGACAAATTTATGACGCATTATTCACGGCGTTGTCTTGACCTTATCTGCCTGCTGACGCAAGATACATAGGTCTGATAATAACGGTCGGCTTAGCTTTAGCAGATTTCATTAGTAAGAGATACAATGCTAATATGCTCTTAGGTATTGGCTCATCTTTCTTAGTTAACTATATTCTGTTGATGTAGTAATAACCTTGAGCAGTATTTTGAACGACAATTTGAACCACAACGAACCTTTGGTTCTTAACTGACAATTTTTAACTCATAACATTAATAAACGAGGAACGTATGAAAGCATTAGTAGCGGTCAAGCGTGTCATTGATTATAACGTAAAAGTTCGTGTAAAAGCCGACAACTCTGGCGTTGACTTATCAAACACTAAAATGTCAATCAACCCTTTTGATGAAATCGCAGTAGAAGAAGCGGTTCGTCTAAAAGAAGCTGGCATCATTGATGAGATCATTGTTGCTTCAATCGGTCCAAAAGAGTCACAAGAGCAGATTCGTGCAGCCCTAGCGCTAGGTGCTGACCGTGGTGTATTAGTCGTAAGTGACGAAAAACCATATCCACTACAAGTTGCTAAGATTCTAAAAAGTATCGCTGAAGCTGAAAGCACTGATATTATCCTATTAGGTAAGCAAGCGATTGATGATGACAACAACCAAACGGGTCAGATGCTAGCGGCATTGATGGGTATCGGTCAAGGTACGTTTGCATCAGAAATGAAAGTTGAAGGCGATAAAGTAAACGTAACGCGTGAAATCGATGGTGGCCTACAAACTGTTGCACTTGATTTGCCAGCAGTCATCACGACTGATCTACGTTTGAATGAGCCACGTTATGCTAAATTGCCTAATATCATGAAAGCGAAGAAAAAGCCACTTGATGAGAAAACGCCAGCTGATTTCGGTGTTGATATGACATCTAAGCAAGAGATTATTAAAGTCGTGCCACCTGCTGACCGTAAAGCTGGTATTACAGTAGGGTCAGTTGATGAGTTGGTCGATAAGCTAAGAAACGAAGCAAAAGTCATTTAATGTTTTAATGATTGGATACTTCGCTACGGCATATCCTGTACAAGGCTATAAATTTGACTGCTTTATCTTATATTAAACGATAGTTGCTCAAATAGCTTTGTACGCAAACAACCGCATGAATAGATAATACGAATATATAAAGGACTAAAACCATGGCAATTTTGGTATATGCAGAACATGACAATGCCAGTCTAAAAAAGGCAACTTTAAACACCATCGCTGCTGCTAAACAAATGGGTGATGATATCCATGTATTGGTTGCTGGTAGTGGTAGCCAAGCTGTTGCTGATGAAGCGGCAAAAGCAGAAGGCGTGACTAAAGTACTATTGGCTGACAATGCTGCTTATGAGCATCAATTGGCAGGTAACGTGGCGCTATTGGTTGCTGATATCGCTGGTGATTATAGCCATATCCTAGCGGCTGCGACCACGACTGGCAAAAACTTTATGCCACGCGTTGCTGCGTTACTTGACGTCAGCATGCTGTCTGAAATATCAGGTGTAGTAGATGCGCAAACGTTTGAGCGTCCTATCTATGCAGGTAATGCAACAGCGACAGTAAAAACCACAGAAGACAAAGTGGTACTAACAGTACGTACTACTGCGTTTGACCCAGTGGCGAGCGAAGGCGGTTCAGCTACTGTTGAAACTATCGATAACGTACAAGAAACTGGTAAAGCTAGCTTCGTTAACGAAGAAATGGCTAAGTCTGATCGTCCAGAATTGACCTCAGCTGGTATCGTTGTTTCTGGTGGTCGTGCCTTGGCAAACGGTGAAAACTTCACCAAGTACATTGAGCCATTGGCTGACAAGCTAGGCGCTGCTGTTGGTGCATCACGTGCTGCTGTTGACGCAGGATATGTACCAAACGATATGCAGGTCGGTCAAACGGGTAAAATCGTTGCACCGCAGCTATATATCGCAGCTGGTATCTCAGGCGCGATTCAGCATTTGGCTGGTATGAAAGATTCTAAAGTCATCGTTGCTATCAACAATGACCCAGAAGCACCTATCGCTAGCGTTGCTGACTACTTCTTAGAAGCCGATTTGTTCGAAGCATTGCCTGAGCTAACTAGCAAGGTTTAATATATAGTCACAGAACTACTAAACGGCTACGGCGTTACCCTCCTTAGATTTACTACTTGTATAATCTGTAGTCGGCTGCCTTGTATCCGTTTTAGACTTCTTTGACTATATCAGTAGTAGACGTATAATAAAAAACCCACTATCAATTGGTAGTGGGTTTTTTATGCTTGATAGATAGGGTTTTGATAGTAGTTATAAATGCAGGCTAAGAGTATTGTCTTTGGCGTAAGGTCTCATATAGACATAAAGACCCTGCAATCGCTACATTTAAGCTCTCTTGACCATTTGGCTGCGGTAATGCTATCGGCGTGGCACATTGCATTAGCTCGTCGCTAACGCCTTGGCCTTCATGACCCATAATCCAAGCTACAGGCGCAGATAAGTCGTGATCGTAAATGATAGTATCTGTATGTGAGCTAGTCGCCAAAAGCGGCACTTGTACGTGATCCAAAATATCTTGCGTACTCAAGCCCTCATAGATAGTCAGGGCAAACTGTGCACCCATACCTGCTCGTAGCGTCTTGGGAGACCAAGCTTGAGCGGTCGCACTGGTACATAAGATATTGCGGATACCAACGGCTGCAGCTGTGCGTAGTAGCGTACCAACATTCCCACTATCCTGTACGTCGTTCAAGATTAAGCAGTCCTCATCGATCATCGATAGGCTAGGCGTTGGCACTTTGATCACTGCCATGATATCGATGCCAGTACCTAAGCTACGAATACTCTCATAAAGTGCGTCTGACAAAGTAAGAATAGGCGTATAAGTGGGCAGGCGAGTCAATACCTGCCGAACTTCAGGGTGACTACGCGCTGACTCAGACAGTAGTATTTGGGCGAAAGGATAGTCACTACGCAGCGCAGCATCTATCAAATGGACGCCTTCTATGACTGTCTGACCGTTCTTTTTACGCTGGCGTGCTTGGGACAACAGTGCTTTTACAAGCTTCACTGTTGTGTTCTTATCTGAGGTAATCAGCTCGGTGGGATTTAATACCATAGTGGATCGCTTAGAGAAGAGTAAAGGAGTCGTTTAGATAACCAACACAATGCCTATTATTAATTTAGCATTCTGCTGGCTGTTCTTAACAGGTGCGCAAATTAGGGCGTGTCCTCATTTTAAAAATGGTGATAAAAATGAGATAAATTGCCGTCAAACGAGGAAAATAGTGCAGATAATATCGAGATATTGACCAACTATTTGACGATGTTTGGCAAAATTTAGCTGTTTTTAGCCCATTTAGAGGACACTCGTTTGAATTGAGGACACGCCCTAATTATTTATTCAGAATAATTGACGTGTAAGTCTTTCACGTAATTGACTTCGTTTTTGCTACCGAGTACCACAGGAACACGCTGATGAATATCAGTCGGTTCGATATCTAAGATACGATTGACCGCGTCTGTCGCACCGCCACCCGCGCGTTCAATCAATAAGCTCATTGGGTTGGCTTCATACATCAAGCGTAGTTTACCCGCTTTATGAGCGTATTTGGTATCAAACGGATAAGTGAACAGACCACCGCGACATAAAATACGATGGACGTCACCAACCATGGCTGCTACCCAGCGCGTATTAAAATCGCGTCCACGTACACCTGTTTCACCAGCGATTAACTCATCAATGTACTGCTGCATCGGCGCACGCCAGTAGCGATAATTTGAGCTATTGATAGCATACTCGCTCGTATCGGCATCGATTTGAACATTGTCTTCTATCAGCACATAGTCAGAAGTCTCTGGATCTAGGCTAAACATCACAACTTTATCAGCGACGGTTAACGCTAGGACAGTAGAGGTACCATATAGCAGATAACCGGCTGCTAGCTGTTTGTTACCTGCCTGTAGATAGTCGCTGTTTTCACTGGTTTGACCTTGACGTTCATACGGTAAGATAGAAAAAATCGTACCTACTGCCATATTGATATCGATATTTGATGAGCCATCTAATGGGTCAAATAGTACCAATAGGCTACCATCGTCATTAGCAGGGGTCGCGTCATCAAGCTCTTCTGAAGCGACACCAGCACAATGTATATTTTTTGCCAATGCATCTAGCAATAAGTCATTGGCTAGTACGTCGAGCTTTTTCTGATCTTCGCCTTGGACGTTTTGATTACCTGCTTCGCCCAAGATATCTGCCAGAGCGCCTTTTCTGAGCAACTGTGAAATCGTCTTACCGACATCAGTGACAGTGGTAATCACGTCATTGAGTGCAGGGCTAGTGGCATGTTGGTTTAGATAGTCTGCTAAGGTCGTCATAAGGCTTCCTAATAAATGGTATGGAAAGTAAAAGAACGGATAGATGTCAAAGTAAAGAAGTAGGTGGCATTTAGCACACCTGAAATAGGTAAATTCTTAAATAGCTAATACGGCATCTTTGTCCCGACCACAAAATCGGCTACACTATATCTATTGTTATTCATTTATAGTTTTGTCAGAATTATTCTCTATGAGAATACAGCATGTCTACTCACGCTTTCTGATTGTCTGCTGAGGCTATTTTTCGGTCGAATTTGATTACGGTAAATTGTAGCAAATAAGCGTCAAAATGTCCTTTGTATCTATGCCTATCAGTGATAAATGATCGAACAAAGATGAATAAGTGATTACTATAGACTCATATAAACCCACAATAAAGACTCGCCATTATGTCAAATCCTATCGATAGTAGCGCTACACAACCAGTCTCACCGACTGATTATGCAAAATTTGATCCCAATACGATTCATCAAAGGCTCAATACTTCACTAAGTCGTCCGCAGCTCAACACTGATGGCAGTATCCGGCATTTCTTAGGTGTTGAAGGTCTTAACAAAGCACAGCTCAAAGCTATTATCGCAAAAGCAGAGACTTTCTTTGATGAAAACGGACAGTTAATTAATCGTCCTGAGTTAGACGGCTATACGGTCATGAATTTGTTCTTTGAACCATCGACTCGTACACGGACGACATTCGAGGTGGCAGAAAAACGTTTGGGTGCCAATGTACTCAATATCGATATCGAACGTTCTAGTACCAAAAAAGGCGAGAGTCTGCGCGACACGCTTTGGAATCTACAGGCAATGACCGCGGATATCTTTGTGGTTCGACATTCAGCATCAGGTGCCGCGCATTTTATGGCGACAGAAGTGACGCCTGATATTGCTATTATTAATGGTGGCGATGGCTGGCATGCGCATCCTACTCAAGGAATGCTCGACATGTTGACCATTCACCGTGAAGCACCGCGACCATTTGAAGAGCTGTCTATCGCAATCGTTGGTGATATTAAACACTCACGCGTAGCACGCTCTGATATCAGTGCACTGCAAACGCTAGGTGTGACAGACATCCGTGTTTGTGCGCCGCGCACTCTACTGCCCAAAGGTATCGAGCGTTTCGGTGTACAAGTATATGAAAACATGGATGAGTGTGTCACTGACTGTGATGTGATCATGGGATTAAGAATACAAAATGAGCGTATCGGTTCGCCGCTCTTGGCATCCTCAAGTGAATACTATAAGCATTATGGGATTACGCCAGAGCGGGTAGCTCTCGCTAAGCCTGATGCATTAGTGATGCATCCGGGGCCGATGAACCGCGGTGTTGAAATTGCCTCTAGTGTGGCTGATGGCGCGCAATCCGTTATCTTAAAGCAGGTAAATAACGGTATTGCCATTCGTATGGCGGTCTTATCACTTGCGATGGAAGGTCAGCGTGCTCATCAAGCGGCTGGCAAGTAACAGGCTGCCGCGCGACTTATTCTCATTTATTTCATTTTATTGATACGGTAATAACGTTATGTCTACCATGCTTAATACGGATGCACCCATTCTTGACCATTTACCAAAAGCATTTAAAGATGCATTGCCACAAACTGCAATAGAAAAACTGTCTACACTCGATTCTGGCCGTGAGATGTGGTTATTACCACCATTGGTAGATCTATGCGCGCGCTTGCGTGAGCCAGGCCAACAGCAACACGGTACGCTAAAATCAGAAGGCAGCGCTGCTCGTGGTAATGGGTTTTTGCATGTAGTGACGCCGCCTGATACCAATCCTATTTTAGAAAATGGCTCACTCTTGAAAGGTTTACGTGAGCGAGCCTTGAGTGATGGCGGGATTTACTTGCATATTTTGGGTGCATTGACCACAGGGTTAGAGGGCGAACGACCGTCTAATATCGCAGGGCTTAAAAAGGGCGGCTGTATCGCAGTATCTAATGCGCGTAGACCTTTTCGCAATGATTTAGTATTGCTACGTACACTAGAGTACGCGGCAACTTTTGGTATGAAAGTATTCTTTTATCCTGATGAGCCAAGTCTGTCTGGAGATGGCGTGGCACATGAGGGCTATATTGCTTCTTATCATGGTTTGCAAGGGATTCCTTGGATTGCGGAAACTGTTGCACTGTCTACGCAGCTACTGATGGTTGAAGAGACCGGAATCGCTGCTCATTTTAGCCAGTTATCCTGTAAGTCTTCCATTGAGCTTATGCGCTGGGCAAAAGATAAAGGCTTGCCTGTTACGTGTGATGTTGCGATGCATCAGCTGTATTTAACTGATGACAATCTTGAAGGCTTTAATGCTCAGGCATATGTGTTACCACCACTGCGTAGTAACACGGACCAGCAGGCAATCCGCCGCGGATTAAAAGATGGCACTATCGACGCTATCTGTAGTCATCACGAGCCACTGAATAGTACCGCCAAAAAAGCACCGTTTGCTGAGAGTACGCCCGGTATCTCAAACTTTGATACGTTTATGGCGTTGGCTTGTCAGCTGGTCAATGATGAGGTATTAACACTCTCGCAATTAGTAGATAAAATCTGCCTGAATCCTGCAAAAATCGCAGGTATTAGCGAGCAGTATGAAGCTATCGGCGGTGCAGTATTAGTCGATCCTAACCTTGAGTGGCAAGTAACGGCACAATCTATGCTATCAAGTGGTAAAAACACGCCATTTTTCAATCAGCAGTTGCAAGGACGTGTTGTGGAGACATTCTTTGGCTAATTTGCCCCGACAGGATGACCGTCTGCCGCCATCCTTGAAGGATAAAGGGGTTACTATGAATGGTCAGCAAGAAAAATCGCGCAGTACGGCGAGTGAGTCTATCAAAGCGGTGGCCATTTATGAGGTAGTCAAAGGTGTTGGTGCGTTACTAGGAGCAGGGGCATTATGGTGGTGGCATACCAATCTTGAGCATTGGCTGACGACCGCAACCGTTACTTGGCAGCACAGTTTCGGCCATATGCTTGCCCCGCAAATTGACAGTGCCGTACGTATTGCTCAGCAGGCAAGTAAAAACTGGCCGATGTTTTTATTATTGATATTCGCTTATGCCAGTTTGCGCTTCCTAGAAGCCTATGGCTT
The DNA here is from genome assembly GCF_002836735.1 of Psychrobacter sp. 4Bb. Classification (GTDB taxonomy): domain Bacteria; phylum Pseudomonadota; class Gammaproteobacteria; order Pseudomonadales; family Moraxellaceae; genus Psychrobacter. The sequence continues at coordinate 69,079 of NZ_PJAS01000077.1, forward strand.
ATGGCATGACAAAACATGGGCGTATTGGTTTGGGGTATTAGGCTACGGGGTATTTATTCCTATAGAGATTTACTATCTGATCGTTAGCCCATTTGATTGGTTTAAGCTTGGGATATTGGTTTCTAATCTACTCATTATTATTGTGGTTTATCGTAATATGAAACGAAAGGGCTTGATATAGCGTTTAAATTTAAGTTAAAAAATCCAGCATAAGACAAGTATCTTATGCTGGATTTTTTGTGCCTGCTATATTTTTGGCTTATACGTCTACTGTTTTTTCATCCGTACGAATGCTTTTAGCGACTTTTCCAACGCTTAAACCTTGTACCAAGATGGAGAAAATCACCACTGCATAAGTGAGTGCCAATAAAATCTCTCGTTCAGCCCCGATCGGTAGCTGTAATACTAACGCGACTGAGATACCTCCGCGTAAACCGCCCCATGTCAGGACTTTCCATGCGCCCGTAGGCAAATCAAGCTGACGATGAAAGGTTTTTGTCGTCATGCCTACCACGATAAACCGTGCAACGAGCGCAATCAAAATCGTCAAACCGCTCGCGATAAATAAATTGCCTGAATAAGCAATCATCACCACTTCTAGACCGATGAGCACAAACAAAATGGCATTTAAAATCTCGTCAATCAATTCCCAAAACAAATCAATATAGTGCCGTGTCTTATCACTCATGGCTAGCTCGCGACCACGATTACCAACCATTAGGCCCATCATGACCATGGCGAGTGGCCCTGATAAATGCCAATGACTGGCCAGCGCGTAGCCACCGATGACGCCTGCTAATGTTAATAGCACCTCTTCTTGATAGCTATCAATGCTCTTGAGCAAGTAATACAAAATCGCCCCAAGTACCAGTCCGAATACAACGCCGCCACCAGCTTCAACCGCTAATGTATGAGCGACGTAGTTGGCAGTAGGGATATCACCGCTAGATAAAATCCCCAGCAGTAAGACAAAAATAACCACGCCGATACCATCATTGAACAATGACTCGCCAGCGATGACGGTCTCGATGCTCTTTGGAGCGCCTGCTGACGACAGGATACCCATGACGGCAATAGGATCGGTAGGGGAGATAAGCGCCCCAAACAACAGACACCAGAGAAACGGCAGGCCGAAACCGAAGAGCGGCAACATAAAGTAAATTGCGGTCGCAATGAGCATCGCCGATATGATCGTACCAAGTCCTGCAAGGATGCCGATAGGTAGCTTGTAGCGTCTCAAGTCACCAATATTGACGTGTAATGCGCCTGCAAATAGCAACATCGATAGCATGCCGTCTAAGAGTACTTCGGTAAAATCAAGTTGCTCCAATAAACTGACTTCGTAATCAATCAGCTGATCAAACCCTAAGAAGCCCAAAAATATCGCACCGATTGACAGTAAGATAGAGATGACCATGACACCGATAGTGGTCGGCAGACCAATAAAACGGTGATTAATATAAGTTAACGAAGCAGTAATCGACAAAAATATGGCGCTGATTTCTAGGATAGTAAGGCTGGTTGCAGATGCCATAAAAAGTAGGTCTCATATGAATATAAAAAGTATCTAAAGCGCAGGGCTTATAGGGACGTTATAAGTGTTTTTAGCTATCGGTTTTGTGATTATAAGTAAAGTGCTTATAAGTAAAGTGCTTATAAGTAAAGTGCTTATAAGGGCTGATATTGCCATATATTTAAACAGCTAATTGGTCATATCATTAACTAGACTGTGTCTGTAACGCTTGACGAATATCCGCTTCAAACTCGCTAACATAAATAAAATGCTTGTGCTGCGCATCCTTATCAAGGATAAATTGCTTGGCTTGTTCGCACATAGCGACCAAATCATCGACCAGCTCCTGATAATTTAAATTCTCTTCACCAGCTCGCTGAATCAGATGCAATTCATGTAATAGCGTTTGCTGCTGTGCGCTGTTTACTTGTGCATAGTTCAAATTGACCATTGCCTGACATAGTGCTTTTAAGACCATTAGGTCAGCAGCTGCGTAACGACGTATCTCACCGAGTGATACATTGATAAAGTCAGAAATCTTTGGAATATGAGTGACTAGTGCCAATATGGCCAGTCGCTTCTGTTTGATAGTAGTTTCAGAGCTATCGTTAGTGTCTGACTGCGGTATGTGAAAATGATAAGGGCTTGGTGGCTGACGACGCATCATAATGCTTAGACAGCTGGTTAGAGATTGGACGCAATTGACCGCAGTCTTTGGATCATTGATACCAGGGGATAACGCGCGTACAGCAATCTCCGTCATCTGACCTAAGCTATAGGCAATGTCGTTAGAGTGCGCCAATCGTTGCTCAAGTCGTAGGCAACCTGCAAGACGTTGCAAAAATAGTCCATCAGGCGCTCGCGGTATTACTGCTAGATGCGGGGTCGCTGTCTTCTGTTGGTTATTTGGATGAGATGCAGGTCGCTGATAAAAGTAACCAATGACGTTTTTGTCAGTGACGTAATTACCGAGGTTGACATGCATCTGTACCACGCCACCATAATCTTGTGACAGCGCAATCAATGACTCAAGATAAATCTGCTGTAGATAACCTGAATTTGGTGAATAAATCGGCATAGCAGGCCAGTTTTGGAACTGCTCGATATCATGGTGCTCAGCATCGCGTTGATGTTGAATATCACATCGATCATTATACCAATAGTAAATGTTTGCGATTGCATCGTTGCTAGCATTTTGAATGACGTGTGACGCCTGAATAGCATGCACCATATGCTGTACAAAATAAACTAAGAGCAGCGCACAGATAATCGCCATGATAATAGCAAAGGTCACTGCCAATTGCGGCACACCAAAAGCCACGTCAGACTTATGGATAGACTTTAGTACCAGTAAGCTATAGCTGAATGTACCGATAAAAGCGCCAAGGACAAACTGATTTGGTGTGTCGGTCAAAAAGTTACGTAGCAGTCTTGGACCAAACTGTGAGGATGCCATCGACAGGACGGCGATTGTAATCGAAAATGTCGTACCGGCCACGCCCAATACCGCACCAGCGATAGCAGTCATAATCGCGCGCGCAGCCTCGTCATCACCAGTAAAGGCAAAGGAGATCTCTTTTACCGTTTCACGATCAAAATGCTGATCAATCGCGACTAGCAAAGGAGCAAGTAAAATACCGACAATGACACAAGCGGTTGGAATAAACCAATAGGAGCCAATCAGCCATTGCCACAAATTATTTAGGCGATCAGGTAAGTCAGTCAGCGTTTGTATTGACCACAACTTAGTGAACTGCTTAAGCCTGTTTTGACCTGCATTGATCGTACGCATCCAGATACTGTCTCCATCATTTTTATTCACTGTGATGAGCCTTAGGGTTATCTGCTTCTGTAATAATAGCGTTTTTGTGCATACGTCTGGTCATATCTGTCTCAGTATGACTATCACTAGTCCCTAGAGGTATGATGGCTTCATTGTCGTGATCGTCATATTCAATATCACTGTCTTTGTCATAAGCCATCGGTTCTAGATGCGATGAGGCTTCTAGATGTGGATTATTACCGTTGTAAGCACTCTCACCATGTCTATTTAGATTATCATGTCGTTGTACGTTTTCAGTGGCGGCAGAGGTTTTTCTAAATAGCTTACGGTCATCGCCATGCTTACTAGTAGATTGTTTACGCGGTTCGCTATTGGCAAAGATAGCATTTAGCGGCAGATGCAGTTGCTGTTTGGCGTACGCTTCAGTATTCTCAAAACGTTTGACCAATAAACTTAGCCAAGGCTTTTGACCTTCCAATTTCATCTCATCCAACTCGTCCTTGATAGGAAGTGGGTAGGGCAAGGTACGATAAAAGTCCCATAACGTCATCCTACTCAGGTCTCTTTTGAGTACATAGTCATCATCATCTGTCATAGTAATAAGATTGCTGTCTTGCAGGTAGTTGATATAGGTATACCATTTCGGCAGCTCTTTGCGACCTAAGACATTACGCAGCGCTTGTTCGCTAACGGCTTCACCTTTTAAGTGGTGGGTATAGACCAAGTTCAACATATCTAACAAGCTGAGTAACGGGTGACGAGGGTAGACTTCTTCTGTCTCAAAAATCGTCAAGGTATAGCTGATTTCAACGCCTAATAAAATCAAATTCCACGACAGATAAATCCATAGTAGAAAAATAGGCAAGGCAGCAAAAGCGCCGTAAATCGCTTCATAGCTAGTAAAGTTAGCCATCACTGTACCAAACAGATGCTTCATTAATTCAAAGACAATGGCCACGAACACGCCAGCGATGGCTGCATTTTTTGCTGGTACTCGCGCCTTTGGAATAAACCAGTACATACCGATAAAACCCGCCATCGTAATACCAATCGATGCCATTTGTACCCAAAAGCTCCAGTCGATACCGTAGCCAGCAATTTGACGATTAAGAAAACTCAGACTCTGTACAGTACTTGAAGCGATAAAAGCGGTGCCCAATACCAATGGTCCCAAAGTAACGATAGTCCAATAACGCAGCATGCTTTTGATGCCACCAGAGCGATCTTCTACTCGCCAAATCTGGTTAAACGCGCGCTCGATAGTGGTCAATGTCATAATAGTCGTAAAGAATAAAATCATGGCACCGATAATGGTTAGGTTAGATGACTTTTCGGCAAAGCTATTAATGTACTCACTAACTTGCATGCTCGATTGCGGCAACAAATTGCTATAAATGACATCATAAATCTGCGCTCTAACCGATGCGAGTGCTGGTACGGATGATAAAATCATCAGTAATACCGTCAATACAGGCACAATCGACAGCATAGTGGTGTACGTCAGTGAAGCCGCCTTTTGCTGGCAATTATCTTCAAAAAAATGCCGAGTCAAAAACCGTAAAAACTGAAACCAGCGCTGCTGTAAAAACGGGAGTTTTTGAGATAATTTTTCCATGTCGACCATTAAGCAAAAGTAAGAGTGACAATAGTGTAACAAAGATGAACGGTTATCATCTGCGGTTTAATTGTGTCAAAATGCACTGCGTAGCACATCAGATACAATATAAATCAGGTTATCAATCATGGTTATTTGCATGACAGTGAATGACTCGGGCATAATGTGCACATATTCTACAATGCCAGTTAGTCATATATTTCGCCGCATTTTTGGTGGCTAGTATGGTAAACGATTTTATAAGGAAGCTTTGCTAATGAGTCAGACCGACCCTTATGTTTTGGTGCTTTATTATTCTAATTACGGTACGACTAAGACATTAGCATATGCTATCGCTCAAGGTATTGAGGATGCTGGCATGACCGCGCGTATCCGTACGGTACCGACAGTGGCACCTGAAACCACGTCAAGCAAGCCTGCGATACCTGATGAAGGTGATTTGTACTGTACAATGGACGATCTAAAAGACTGTAGCGGTCTTGCGCTTGGTAGCCCAACGCACTTTGGTAATATGGCCGCACCCATGAAGTACTTTTGGGATAATACCGTGACCCTATGGCTGGCAGGGAACCTACAAAACAAACCAGCTTCAGTATTTACGGCGACAGGCTCTATGCATGGCGGCCAAGAAACGACATTGTTGACGATGATGTTGCCACTGATGCATCACGGTATGGTCATCGTAGGTGTGCCCTATGCAGAGCCAGCATTGAACCGCACTCATCGCGGCGGCACGCCTTATGGTGCCAGCCATGTCAGCGGTGCATCACATGATCAGCCTATATCTGCTGACGAGCGAGATTTGGGTATTGCGCAGGGTCGCCGTTTAGCGATTACGGCGGCTGCATTAGCACAGGCTAATTGGAGCTTATAAGTAACTTTTATAAACCTGCTGTCTAGAAGCGTCTGAGTCTCAGAGTCTATGACTGAATGTTTATAACCACCTGATTACAAGCAAGTGGTTATAACAAAGAGCTACTTATTCATGTTCAGCAGTATATTATTCATTTAGGAAATCAAAATATCTAATGGCCACAACCCGCTCTAATACAAAGCCTCTTAAAACGGTTAAGCCTATCGCACCTATTGCACAGCGCTTAAAGGTGACGTGGTTAATTTGGCTAGTTTATAGACTGCTCGGATTGCCTATTTTTATTAGTTTCTTTAATCCTAGTAGCCCTGATATTGTTGGCGGTATTGCTTGGCAGGCATTATGGCTAGTGCCCGCGTTGATTTTGACGCCATGGATATTGCGCGGTCGTTCACCTTATGCATTGTTGATAAGCAGTATGTTTACTTTGGTATATTTGGGTGCGAGTGGTGTGGTGCTGTTTACTCGTATATATGGCAGTAGTTGGGCAGAAATCGCCGTGTATTTAGCGGATTTCCTACTATTGCTTGCTATCAATATTTGGCTATTTATTTTGCTCAAACGTTTGCCTTCGATGAACAACGTTGTGAAGAAACCTCGCCAATAATTGAAGTTATCTGAAGCCTAATAAATTATATCCATTAATCTAAAGCCATAAAAAAGCGGCGCCCCGTCTGGAGCACCGCTTTTTTGTTTATAACTTTCAAGATAAGTAGATTAGTTAATCTTAGTTAACTCTAAATCCATTTTCTTGCCATCGTTAATTTGGCTAACTTTAACTGGCATATAGTCCAAGCTTGGGGCTAACCAAAAGCTGGTAGAGCGGCTATCGTCATCGTGGATGCGGTCAACACGTACTGTATCAAAGGTACCCGCTGGTACGGTAATCTTAGTGCTGCCTGATTTTTTAAATGGCGTCTTCTCGATTTTGTCTTTTTTCGCCATGTAGTAGTTACCAGAGAATTTACCGTTCAATAAATCCTGACGAATCTGTACCTCAAGGCTCAAGTCATCAAAGGCTTGTTGCGACATGTTCATAGTCGTCGACTTGCCCTTATAGTTACTGGTGACTTTTTTGCTGCTTGGGTTGAAGTCTAGTTTATGCGTGCGACCCATGCCAAGTAGTTTGTAAGTGGTGCTCGCCTGCGTAGGACTGACATTGTTGCCATTAATCATAAAAGTGCTGTTTTGCGAGGCGCTAGCCACACCAGCGACGCGAGCCTTAACGTTATATTTCCACGTATTACCAGATTTGCTTAGCGTACGAGTTGCTGTGCCTTTGTATTTGTCCTCAACGGTAAAACTATAATTGGCAGTCGATGGTTGAACAGTTTTTGCGCTGGCAAGGGTAGGTGCGGTCATACTCAAAGCTCCAACGGTAGAGATACTGATGCCTGTTACCAAGGCAGATAAAAATTTAGATGGACTACGTTTTGCGTTATTAGCATTATCAACATTGTCGCCTGATGACTTTTTGTGCATTGATGAAAAACTCATAGATACCCCTTCAGTAATTTATTGCCGATATAGCAATTATTTTTCGTTCGTTCTTATTATGTTTACCAGACCTATAATGGTCATACGCTGTTACATTTTCAAGCGTGGTGTCATACTGCTTCGTGTAGAGCTTGTAGCAAATGTTTCTATAGTTAATTTAGTATTGGTTAAAATACAAATTCAGCTCTTCAATATCTTTAAATATTCCTACTTCTTGTCCTTTACCTAACTAGCATAGCGGCTTTATTAAACGTAAAGCATCGATATGAGATGTTGATTGATCAATTTTTGCAAAATAATCTTGTAAATTTTTGGGCTTTACACTTGAACCGAACTCACCTTGCCCCCACTTTTTGTTACAAGCTCAAGGCTTATCTATAAAGCGTTGTTTTTGGCAGTGTTCCCTATAGATACTGGTATTGAGACCATTAATTCAAATAAACCCTTAATTTTATTAACCAACTTTTGGAGTCATATCGATGAACATTCGTCCTTTACATGACCGTATTGTCGTCCGCCGTATAGAAGAAGAAACAAAGACTGCTGGTGGTATCTTGCTTCCTGGTTCAGCACAAGAGAAACCTTCACAAGGTGAAGTGCTTGCAGTTGGTAATGGTCAAGTTCGTGACAACGGTGAAACTCGTGCGTTAGATGTAAAAGCTGGCGACAAAGTTTTGTTCGGTCAATATGCTGGTCAAACCGTAAAGGTTGACGGTGAAGAACTATTGATTATGAAAGAGTCTGATGTATTGGGTGTGCTAGAAGGCTAGTCCTTTTGAGTATTATTTTATACTCAGCACATTTTGATAGCAGTTTCTGATAATCGCTTTTGATAAGCAACTATCAAATCAATCAATTGTATTCTCATACTTATAATAGTGGAGTAATTTAACATGGCAAAAGACGTAAAATTCGGCATTGATGCCCGTAAACAAATGATGGACGGCGTAAACGTTCTAGCAAACGCAGTACGTGTAACACTAGGCCCTAAAGGTCGTAACGTTGTTATCGACAAATCATTTGGCGCACCTACCATCACTAAAGATGGTGTATCCGTTGCCAAAGAAATCGAGCTAGAAAACAAATTTGAAAACATGGGTGCACAGCTGGTACGTGAAGTGGCTAGTCGCACTAACGATGTCGCTGGTGATGGTACAACCACTGCGACGGTATTGGCTCAGTCAATCTTGCAAGAAGGCATGAAGTCAGTGGCTGCTGGCATGAACCCAATGGATCTTAAACGCGGTATCGACAAAGCGGTACGTGAAGCAGTTAAAGAGATCCATAAACTATCAACGCCAGCTGACGATCACAAAGCAATCGCTCAAGTTGGTTCTATCTCTGCAAACTCAGACACCAAAATCGGTGAGCTGATCTCGCAAGCGATGGAAAAAGTAGGTAAGCAAGGCGTTATCACTGTTGAAGAAGGTTCAAGCTTCGAAGATACCCTAGAAGTTGTAGAAGGTATGCAGTTTGACCGTGGTTATATCAGCCCGTATTTTGCTAATAAGCAAGACAGCCTGACTGCTGAATTTGAAAACCCATATATCTTGCTAGTTGACAAAAAAATCAGCAACATTCGCGAAATCGTGCCATTACTTGAGCAAGTAATGCAGCAGAGCAAGCCGTTGCTAATCATTGCTGAAGATGTAGAAAACGAAGCACTAGCAACACTAGTTGTGAACAACATGCGTGGCGGCTTGAAAACTTGTGCCGTTAAAGCACCAGGTTTCGGCGATCGTCGTAAAGCAATGCTAGAAGACATCGCAACGCTAACTGGCGGTACTGTAATCTCTGAAGAGATTGGTCTAAGCCTAGAGACTGCTACTCTAGAGCAACTTGGTACTGCTAAGAAAGTGACTGTCGGTAAAGAAAACACTGTTATCGTTGATGGCGCTGGCAACAAAGCTGACATCGAAAACCGTGTTGAGTCTATCAACCGTCAAATTGAAGAGTCTACTTCTGACTATGACAAAGAAAAGCTACAAGAGCGTGTTGCTAAACTAGCAGGCGGCGTAGCAGTGATCAAAGTCGGCGCAGCAACTGAAACTGAAATGAAAGAGAAAAAAGACCGTGTTGACGATGCACTACATGCAACTCGTGCAGCGGTTGAAGAAGGCGTTGTACCTGGCGGCGGTGTTGCCTTAGTTCGTGCGATGAATGCATTGTCTGAACTACGCGGTGACAACGATGACCAGAACGCGGGTATGAACATCCTACGTCGCGCGATGGAAGCACCACTACGTCAAATTGTAACCAACGCTGGCGAAGAAGCTTCAGTTGTGGTTAACGAAGTGAAGAGTGGCAGTGGTAACTACGGTTACAACGCAGCGACTGGCGAATATGGCGATATGCTAGAGATGGGTATCCTTGATCCAGCTAAAGTTGCTCGTTCAGCGCTAGAGAACGCAGCGTCTGTTGCAGGTCTAATGCTAACGACTGAAGTTATGATCACTGACTTACCGCAAGGGGATGATGGTATGGCTGCTATGGGCGGCGGTGCTGGAATGGGCGGTATGGGTGGAATGGGCGGCATGATGTAATTTATGCCATTCATATATAAGGCTTAGTGTTATAGTTTTCGTTTCATAGCACTCTGCTAAATGAGACCCCAATAAGTATTGGCTTATTGGGGTTTTTTAGGTTTAAATTTCATACCGAGCGATTATTTTAAATAAAATTATTATAATTGTATAAACTAGACTTAAAATATAGATAATTATGAATAAGTTTTTAAAGGAGTAAATATGCAGTTATTTTTCCATGATGTTGGCTTGAAAGGTTCAGCAAGAGATTTTCCTAGAACTATTTTCAGTGAAATCTCAGTAGAGCATATTCTTCAGAACGCTCCAACTCACTTAAAAGATGAAATGAGTAAGCGATTAAGAGAGAGGTTTCCTGATGGTTTCTGCAACGTATGGGGTGTTCCTGAAGGTGCTAAAAGTGTCGTTAAAAATCTGAATATTAATGATGCAATGCTGTTAATAAGAACAACAAGTGGTTTAGGAGATTTGCCAGTTCTTTGCATAGTTAAGGAGTTTTGGCGAGAACCAATGCCAGAACTGTCTAACTTTCTCTGGGAGAGTGGGCATTATCCTTTTGTTTTTTTCTTTAAAACACAAGAAATTGAACTCACTTGGAATCAATTTAAAGAGCATGTTGGTTATAAGATGAACTTTAGACCTAGTGGTAATGTGTATAGAGTTAAGGAAGCAGACAATAAACTATCAAATTTTGGCAATGTTAAAAAATACATTGATTTTTTAATAAATGGATTAAAGATAAGTGAGTCAGTATCACAGTACCAAATTGATGCCCCTGATTACTCTAGTGAATATGAAGAAGGTGAACGAAAGCTTAGGGAAGTATCTTATTTTGCAAGAAATCCTCAGTTAGTAAAAGCTGCTAAAGACATTTATGGTTATACATGCCAAGCTTGCAAATTCAACTTTGAAGAAGCTTATGGAGAGTTAGGTAAACATTACATAGAGTGCCATCATTTAAACCCTTTATCTGAAAGAAAAGATTCCTATAAGAGTTCAACTGACGATGTTTGTGTACTTTGTTCAAACTGTCATCGTATGATTCATCGCCATAACCCTACGCTTACACTGAAACAGCTCAAAGAGAAACTAAAAAATCATTAAGGTTGATACAAGAAAAGGAATATAAGATATACATCTTCTCTGCTACTATCCACTAATTTACCGTATCTAGTTAGATCCAAATGAACTTACTATGGGTTTTGCTACTCACGAATTATCGAGCGAGACATTGTACTGCTAGTCGGTATAAAAAAATCTCACACAAAAATAGGTAAAGTTGTCTTATTGATTACCTTTCTTACCGATAGATGAGTGTGTATATCTTTTACGCTAGCAAGCTTGTGTAGCTTACGGGTGAACCGCTCATAACCATCGAGATTGGGGCTCACTACCTCTAGTAAATAATCGTAAGAACCCGATACCACATGTCCATTAATCACCTCGTCCATATTGGACAGAGCGCGTTCGAAGGCTGCGATAGATTCTTCTTGGTGGCTGTTGAGACTGACTTCCACAAAGAAACTCATCGCAATACCCGCTTTGGCTTTATTTACGTTTGCTTGATAGTTCTCTATATAGCCTTCGTCTTCCAAACGCTTTAGGCGTCGCGCGCAAGGAGACGGCGACAGCCCTATACGTTCGGACAGTTCCGCCGTAGATAAGCGCGCTTCTTTTTGGAGCACTTCCAAAATATGGCGATCGATTTTATCCATAATTTACCTTTTGGCTTTTTAAGCCAATAATTTTGATTTAGTTAGCATTATCCACCAAATATTTGCAAAATTGCAATGAATAAATAAAGATAAAAGCGCGTATTTTAATCGATAATTGGTCTTTGTATAGAAGCATAAGACACGACTATGAATACGATATTCCACCCCTCATCGCGCAAAAATCCTTTGTTTGTAATGTCGCCACTAACCAAAGGCTATGTGGCGATGAGCGTCGTATTGTTGATTTGGTCAGGATTTGCTTTGACTGTGCGAGCGGTTAGTGCCTCGTCGCTAACTATTGCGGATGTCATGCTCATTCGCTTCAGTGTACCGCTGGTCTTATTGACTCCTTGGGTACTCTCTAGTTGGCATGAAGTAAAAAACATAAGACTGCCAGATATCATGTTTGTTTTACTTGGTGGCGTGCCTTTTCTTTTATTAGCCGCTTTTGGTGCAAGTACGGTACCAGCAGCTTACGTTGGTACTATTTTGACAGGTACGCCAGTCTTCTTTGCCGCAATATTGTCTTTTATTTTTTATCGTCAACGAATATCATTGAGGAAATTTGCCGCATTAATCCTTATTCTCTTTGGTATCGCTACGATGATTGGCGGGCGTGCACAGTCAGTGCCTAATAGTCTTCTGTACGGTGTGGGGTTATTGTTGATGGCAAGCCTGATTTGGGCGGGTTATACCTTGGGGTTAAAAAGCACCAAGTTAAATCCAATAGCTATCGCTATCGTACTTTCTTATACCTCGTTCTTTCTGACATTAGTGATGGTTCTGTCTGGTATGGTAGAGACGAATATAGGTTCTGTATCTTTTGATGAAGCGCTTCCGTTTATCCTAGTACAAGGACTTGGTGTGGGGGTGGTTTCAACCATTGCGTTTTCTTATGCGGTCAAACAACTGGGCTCCATTCGTACCTTATTACTTGGCTCTTTGTCGCCAGGATTAACCGCTATACTGGCTACGCTGATACTCAATGAGTCTCTATCAGTCATTATGATATGCGGCATCGTACTCAGTACCATTGGGGTCATCTTGTCCAATCGAGCGAAATAAACTAATTAAGGAAGTATCATGATGTTAAACAATATGCCTATCATCAATGGTGATCCACTATGGGCATTGTTAGGTAGGTTTCGCGCTGACCAGCGTAAATATAAAATAGATCTATTGGTTGGTGTCTATCGAGATGAGCATGGCAATACACCTGTGATGAAAACCGTGCAAGATGCAGAAATACATCTTGCTTATGAAGCTCATTCGAAGGCTTATGGTATGTTATCGGGTAACGCTAATTTTAATCAACAAATAGCAAAATTTGTACTGGGTGACAGTCCAAGTCTAAAAAACCAATGCACGATTCAGACGGTTGGGGCATCAGGTGCATTGCGACTCATTGCGGATTTGATCGCCACGCTCTCTCCATATTCAACCGTTTGGATCAGCGACCCTGGCTATATCAATCATCGTCCGCTGATGGAAGGGGCTGGGTTAACGGTTAATACGTATCCTTGGCAAAATAAAAATGGCCAGTTAGACATTGATGCGTGTTTTGCCGAGCTAGAAAAAGCAAAAGAAGGGGACGTACTGCTATTGCATGCGTGCTGCCACAATCCTACGGGTATAGATCCTTCTTTAGAGCAGTGGCAACTGTTTTCTGATGTGTGTAAACAGAAAAATATTGTCCCGTTTATTGATATGGCATATCAAGGTTTTGGAGATGATCCTGATACCGATGCTGCAGGGCTTCGTTTAATGATTGAAGACGCTGACTTTGCATTTATCGCCGCCAGCTGTTCAAAAAATATGGGTCTATACAATGAGCGGACGGGTATTGCCACTGTGGTAACGACGAACCATGAGCGTCACGCAGATATACAGACACTCTTAGAAACCATCACACGTGCCAACTACTCTATGCCGCCCAATCACGGTGCCGCAGTGGCATCTTATTTGCTAGACAAACCAGACGCTTGGCTAGTCGAGCTGGCCAGCTACCGTAGTAGGGTAGATACTATTCGCCAAGCATTGTGCGCAGCATTAAAAGATAGAGGTGCACCTGCAGAGTTTTTGGATATTTCGCAACAAAAAGGTATGTTTTCTCTATTACCGCTAACAGAAAATCAAATGCTGATACTGCAAGATGAGTTCGCTATCTACGGCATGCCAAATGGTAGAATCAATATTGCAGGTTTGAAAATGACGGAAATCCCTCAACTGGCTGACGCTATCATGTCGATTATTTCACGTTAGAGGTTAATTTTTATCGCTCAGTACAATGGTTTTATCCATCAATCGCCACAGCAAGAAGGACACGACTATTTATACTTTATATTGGGATAAGGGTGGTGCCAATATGGCTACCCATGCTGTCTTTGAGGAGTTAGGCGCGTCTTATGAAATGATAGAAATAGACCTGTCTAAGAACATGCAAAAATCAGCTGAGTATCTAGCCATTAATCCAAATGGCAAAGTACCTACGTTGGTGCATCAGGGGCAGGTCATTTATGAGTCTGCGGCAATTTTAATGTACGTGTTAGATCAGCACTCAGAGTCTGGGCTAGCACCTGACATAGGATGCCCTAGGCGCGGTGTTTATTACCAATATTTGTTTTGGATGTCTTCTACCCTACAAGAAGCTGCCAATCACTGGGCACATCCCGAGCAGTACATCAACGGCGAGCACAATTTGCAGCAAGTGAAAGATAAAGCGAATGATGTACTAACCCACTGCTGGGATATTGTTGAAAAAGGATTAGTAAATAATGGTCCATGGTTGTTAGGCGATAAATTAAGTGGTGCTGATTTTCATTTATTTATGATTGCTCATTGGAGTCAGCGATATGCGAGTCGAGCACAGGATTGGACACATTTAAACACACATTATCAAGCCATGCTAAACCGTGCCTCGGTACAAGAAATGATGGCACAAGAAGGATTGTTGTAATCTGTTCATATGTTCAACTAAAAGATATTAAATGACTGGACTAGAAGCACTGAATACAATGCTTCTAGTGACTTCTAGCGATTGTAGTAAATATAGTTTTTATATCAAGCTACTGATGCGCCGCATCTCGTCTAAACGTCCACGTCTTATCATCAGACGCGTCTTCACAGTAATAATATCCTGCCAAATCAAACTGCTTTAGCTGCTCAGCCTTTCACTTTATATTGACCATTTTCTCACCTTTCTCGATGAATAGCGTTTCGCTAAAAGTATGATTTTGTCATAAAGTCTATTTGGCTATTATAAATTCTGTTATCGAAAGATAGCAGGGCTTTTTTGTGTCTAATTTAATGGTAAGTTTCTTTTAACATGTACTACTATATATGCTATTATTTGAATATATAGTGGAATGATAATTCAATTAAAAGGAGTTTGGACACGTGTTGCGGGTCAGAATGCGCAAATTATCGTGTGCCATCTAATGTGATCACGATGAAAAAAATTAGGCTTGGAATATTTGTAGAAGATGAAACATTAGCATGGCACAAATTTATGCCATTAAAGTCTCTAGTAGATGAAGGTATAGTTGAGGTTTGTATTGCCATCCAACGAAGTGCAGACCACCAGTCTAACCCCTCTCATATATCCAAGATTATACCGTCTATCAATCAAAAGTTATTTTCTATTCTTTCTCGAGCTAAAAAGACTACCAAGCGTTATTCTATTCATGATTTAGTCCCTAATGGCAAAATGCCTGTCATTACATCAATACCAAGACAGAATAAATCCACTGATGAAATTGAAGTCTCAGTGATTAAGAGACTGCAGGCAACAGATTTAGATTACCTGCTGAGTATGGATTTCCAAACCTTAATAGGGAAAGCGCTAGGTGTTACGAAGCATGGCATTCTCTTACTTCATTATGGTGATGAAAGGATACAGCGAGGTGAGCCTGCGTTGTATTGGCAGTTTGCTGAACAATGGGAGAACAGCGTCGTGACACTGCAACTATTGAGTAATGACCATGATGTACACAAAGTGGTAGGTAGAGGTTATGGCACTTTGTTTTACTGGGACTATAATTTGACTGAGGACAAGTTAAAAGGGGTTGCAGCATCAGTACTGTATTGGTACTTCCGTAAAAATGAAATTGGCGTCGAAAGTGGGAATTTTATTAATTTAATTAACGATCACACACTTTATAAAACGCCTCCACAGTTAACAGCAGTACGACATTTGCAGAATTTTCTCAAAAACTACATGATAAAAAGGTTTTATAAAAGTCTTTATCTAAACAATTGGAGTATTTTTATTGGTTCTATGGATCAGCCGATACAAACATACATGGAGATACTGCCTGAAAAGGGATGTTTTTGGGCCGATCCTTTTTATATTGAACACGACTCAAGACGTTACATATTTTTTGAAAGCTTAAATTACAAAGAGAATGTTGGTCGAATAGAGTGGATAGAGCTGAATGAAAGCCATCAAGTTATTGGTTCAGGACAAGCTGATTTGGGTATTAGCACGCACTTAAGCTTTCCCAATGTATTCGAGTATGAGGATGCTGTCTATATGATTCCAGAGGCTGCAAAAACCAATTGTATTAGCTTATTAAAAGCGACAGATTTTCCGTGTAAGTGGGAAAAAGTTCATGAGTTAGTTTCAGACGTTCAGGCCGTGGATAGCGCCGTGATTGAGCATAATGGATTATGGTATCTTTTCACAACCCACGGTTCAATTTCAGCATTTACTATGGATTTAGAGTTGTATATTTATACGTCTGACAAGCTGCAAGCAGATAATTGGACCATTCATCCCTCGGCGCCTCTAAAAATTGACGTGCGTGGATCGCGATTAGCAGGCGCATTATTCCGAAAAAACGGTCAGCTCTTTCGTACTGCCCAGGATGGTACTCTTAGATATGGGCGTAGGGTGGCTTTATACCTAGTAGAAGAGTTGACACCGATCTCTTATAAGGAAACCTTTGTACGTTATATCGAACCGAATTGGGAGACTGACATTGATCGTCTCCATACCTATAATGTTTATAATGAAACAGTGGTACTGGATGTTTCAAGGGATAAGTTGCGCTTTAGAGTATAGGACCTAAAAAATTTAGTGGTTGGAGAATAAAAAACCCATGATAAGTTTCGGCTTATGATAGGTTTTTTATAATTTTGACTCGTATTATCTCAAGCTACTGATCCGCCGCATCTCGTCTAAACGTCCATGTCTTATTATCGGACGCTTCTTCACAATAGTAATAGCCTGCCAAGTCAAACTGCTTTAGCTGTTCAGCATTGGTCAGCTTATTATCAGCTGCATATTTCACCATTAGTCCACGGGCTTTTTTGGCATAAAAGCTAATCACTTTGTATTGACCGTTTTTCTCGTCTTCAAATCGTGGTGTAATGATATCTGCCTTCAGTGCTTTTTTCTTTACCGCCTTGAAGTATTCATTAGAAGCCAAATTCACTAATACCTTGTTATCGCTGTCAGCCATACGCGCATTGATAACGTTAGTCACTTCCTCGTCCCAAAACTCATAAAGATTGTCACCGCGCTCATTTTTCAGCTTGGTGCCCATCTCTAAGCGATATGGCTGAATCAGATCTAAGGGCTTTAGTACTCCATACAGTCCAGACAAAATGCCTAAATGCTCATTGACATAAGTAGCGGTATCTTTGTCCATATGATACATATCAAGCCCAGTATAGACATCACCATCGAATAAATAGCCTGCAGGCTTGGCGGCATTATCAGAGGCATCGTTAGTAAACGGCTGCTCTTCACTCCAATGCCATTGTTGATTGCGCGTGGCATTAAGCTGAGCCAAATCGTCAGATATGCTCATCAGCTCTTGTAGGTCAACAGGCTCTTTTGACTTCAGTACTTTCATCAATTCTTGTGAGCGCTTGATTAGCTCGGGCTGGCTATAGTAGTTGCCTAAATTCAATGGTATAGCGTCTGTTTCGTTCAGGGATTTGGCAGGGGAAAGCAAAAAATACATAGTTATTCCTTATTATAATGAATCGATGACGGGTTTTTTCGAGTGTCAAGTATTCTTATTATACGGTATGCATGGGTGGAACTTGACTTCACCTTGCTTATTTTATGTTTATTGACGTTATATTTTTAATAAAAAAATAGATTTAGGGTTAGAGAATAAATGGAGGTAGGCCTGTATCTATAAGGGCTAAGCGTTTTTCGGAAAAATAAAAGGCTTTAATATACCAACAAAAAGTATGCCAATGGTGTAAATACCTAAATTTTTATTTTACTTGTGGGTCATCATTAGACAATGAAACTTGACGAACGATATCTCTATAATAAAAAGGCATGATGGTAAAGTAGCTATCATTTATTAAATTGATAACCTTTGGTCGCTGTAATGGATTAATCATGATCAATGGGTTTTGTCCCCTGTGCTTTTTAGATGTGCGTTGAGGGTATTAAAGGTAGTCGTGAGACGTAAATATAGTCATTGGACGTAAGTAAGGAGACGGTATGAAAATCGGTGTAATCAGTGCAGATATCACGAGCGAGAGCCGTGTAGCCATAACCCCAGACGCAGTAAAAAAATTGCGTAAACTTGGGTTTGAAGTCGTCATTCAGTCAGGTGCAGGCCAAGCAGCATACTATGCTGATGAGTTGTATCAGGCTGCGGGTGCCGACATTGCCAGTAGTCGCACCGAGGTGATCACCCAGTCTAAGATTATTACCACCGTCAATGACCTACCAGCGGAAGCCACTGAAAGCTTATCGTCTGGTCAGATCGTCATTGGCATGCTTGACCCGTATCGCAACACTCAGCTTGACACTTATGCAGCCAAAGGTGCGACAGTCTTTGCGATGGAGTTATTGCCTCGCACCCTGTCACGTGCACAAAATATGGATGTATTGTCATCACAAGCCAACCTTGCTGGTTATAAAGCCGTATTGCTCGCGGCCAATGAGTATTCACGTCCTTTCCCGATGTTTATGACGTCGGCAGGTACCGTTAAGCCGGCCAAAGTCGTTATCCTAGGTGTTGGTGTTGCAGGTCTACAAGCCATCGCAACCGCCAAGCGTTTGGGCGCTGTGGTAGAAGCCAGTGACTTACGTCCGACCGCTCGCGAGCAAGTAGAGTCACTCGGTGGTAAGTGGCTAGATGTGCCGATGAGTGCAGAGGAAGCTGAAACAGCCAAGTCTACCGGTGGTTATGCGTGGACACCATCCGAGCAGTATGTCAAAGATCAAGCGGCAGTCGTGGACAAAGCCTTGAGCAATGCGGATATCGTCATTACTACTGCACAAATTCCTGGTCGTAATGCTCCGCGTCTGGTGCATGGTGCAACCCTCGCTAAAATGAAAGCAGGTTCAGTATTGATCGATATGGCGGCTGGTACTGGTGGTAACGTCGAAGGCAGTGTGCCGGACCAAACCATCACGACAGACAACGGCGTACGTATCGTTGGCGCTGCCAATATTCCATCTATGCTAGCCGCCCAGTCTTCAGATTTGTATGCCAATAACCTTGTTAACTTTATTACGACATTGATTGCACCTGCTAGCGATGACGCATCAGCCAGCTTGGCACTTAACGTAGACATGGAAGACGAGATTCAGGGCGCACTGGCAGTGACACATGACAGTCAGGTACGACTAGCCAAACGTTAGTTTGAACAGTCTATTACCACATACTTTGTCACTACACATTTGCCAGTAATGAATAAATTTTTAGGAGAATTAGATGATTGCCACTATTTTAGCTGCAGCGCCAGCCGGTGCGGCCATGAGTAGCACACCATTTGTAGCGATTTTCACTGTATTTGTGCTCGCTATTTTTGTCGGATACTACGTGGTTTGGGGCGTAACGCCTGCATTACATACGCCATTGATGGCGGTAACCAACGCTCTATCAAGTATCGTCATCGTGGGTGCGATGCTACAGACTGTCACGATTGATGGTTCAATGTTTACACCGACCAGCTTGCTTGGTGCCTTCGCGGTATTTTTAGCCAGTATCAATATCTTCGGTGGCTTTGCGGTGACTGAGCGTATGCTTGCGATGTTTAAGCCGAAAGTGAAAAAAGCACCTGTAGCAACAGAAAATGGAGGTGACGCATGAATGATTTCTCAACAATGATTGCGGCAAATGCAGATTGGTTCTATCTAGTCGGCGCTATCCTCTTTGTTTTAACGTTACGTGGTTTGTCTAGCCCAAAGACAGCGATTCGCGGTAACCGTTTTGGTATGGCAGCGATGGCAATTGCCGTTGTGACTACCTTCTTTTTAGCAGAAGGCCCTGTGCTTTGGTTGATAATCGGTGCGATGGTGTTGGGTGCCCTTGTTGGTATGTGGAAAGCAAAAACAGTCGCAATGACCCAAATGCCAGAAACGGTTGCTTTAATGCATTCATTCGTCGGTTTGGCAGCGGTTGCGATTGCACTTGCGACGGTATTGCACACTGAACAGCAGCATGGCGCCGTTGCCCGCATCGAGCTATTTATCGGTTGCTTCATCGGTGCAATTACGTTCTCAGCCTCAGTCTTTGCCTTTGGTAAATTAGCAGCGAAAAGCTGGGCGAAAACATTGGTTGGGGGCTGGGTAAAACCGGTCCAAGCGCTACTATTCATTGCGATGATTGGGTTCGGTGGCGTGTATTTCGTCACTGATTCATTACCAGCATTTTACGCGATGGCAGTGATTGCAGTTATCTTCGGTTGGATGTGGATTGCGCCAATTGGCGGCGGTGATATGCCAGTAGTTGTATCACTATTGAACTCATTCTCAGGTTGGGCAGCAGCAGGTATTGGTTTCACCCTTGGCAACTCGATGCTGATTATCGCAGGTTCGCTGGTCGGTTCATCAGGTGCGATCTTGTCTTACATCATGTGTAAAGCCATGAACCGCTCACTACTTAATGTCTTGTTTGGTGGCATGGGCACATCAGCGGTGGCAGCAGGCGGCGATGATGGAGCACCGAAGAACTACAAAGCAGGCTCAGCAGAAGACGCAGGATTTCTCATGTCTAATGCTAGTAGCGTGGTCATTGTACCAGGTTATGGTATGGCACAGGGCCGCGCACAGAATGCAGTAAAAGAGCTATATGAGTTGTTAAAAGAAGAAGGTGTTAACGTTCGTTTTGCTATCCACCCAGTTGCGGGTCGTATGCCAGGCCATATGAACGTCCTATTGGCTGAAGCTGATGTCCCTTATGATGATATTTTAGAAATGGACGAGATTAACTCAGATTTCGCGAGTACAGATGTGGTCTTGGTTATCGGTGCAAATGACGTTGTGAATCCATCTGCGAAAGATGATCCTACTTCTCCAATCTTTGGTATGCCGATTCTAGAAGTCAGCAAAGCCCAGACGGTCATGGTCATCAAGCGTTCAATGAGTACCGGTTATGCTGGTCTGGATAACAGCTTATTCTACATGGACAAAACCATGATGATCTTTGGTGATGCCAAGAAAATGGTGGAAGAGATGGTACGTACTATCAATGGCGGCGGTCATTAATCTCTAAGCTATGTTTTTAATCCTTGTTATGCACAGATAAGTTTTTAGATAAAGAAAGTCACTGAGGTGGCTTTTTTTGCGTTAAAGTGGGCGACATTTATGAGCCGACTATGGATTGAGATTATTTCCAATTACGGTCAGTTTTTAATGATCACAATATTAACTGCGCTTTATGTACTCACTATACGGTATGCGCCTGATTAATTTTTTAGCTAATTTGAACTGCTTTAACGATTTACGATTACCAATTATAAATACGATGAAATAAGAGAAAGATTTATGAACATGTTACTGCGTTTTTTTATTATGGTCAGCTTACTTAAACAACAGCTCAAGCATCAATCGACGAGCGAAACTATCAGTCTAGAGACATTGACTGCACCGACCGTCCGTCATTATCGAATTTTGCCCCACGATATGGGATTTCGCGATCATCTGCCCAATTATCGTTATTTATCATTTATCGAGCTAAACGTCACACGCTGGGTAAAGGCGTGCTGTCACCAAAAAGGCATTAAACCGTTGAATTGGGTGATTGCCATGCAGGAGATGATTTACCTTAAGCAAATTAAATTTTTGGATAAAATGACGCTTAGCAGTGCAGTCGCAGGATGGGATCATAAATACGTGTATTTTGAACATCGGTTCTTTGTTAAAAATCAGCTGATGGGCGTTGGGATGACCAAGTTTGTTTTTACAGATAGTAAAGGTATGCGCACACCAGAAGTATTAGACATGATGGGCGAGCAATTGACAGATACGATTAACACATGGAATGAGCACCAAGTCGCGGTAAAATCGACTAAATCAGTCTAAGCCATATCGCAAACCATTATTGAAACCCAGTATTGAAAAACAGCATCGTAAAATAACTTGGCTATAATCATTTGCTGAATTTTGGTAGGATAGAGCCCATCAAGTCGTCAGTATTAGGACGATGGCATTACTTTTAAGACGATGATTCTCAAAACGACTAAAAATAAGGTACCGTTATGACCCCACAAAAATTAAAATGGACAGACAGCTTAGATATCGCGATTGAGCTTTATGAAAAATTTCCAGAAACAGATCCACAGTACATTCGCTTTACTGATTTGCATCGCTGGGTCACTGAACTTGAAGGCTTTGATGATGATCCACAAAAATCAAATGAAGGCATCCTAGAAGCCATTCAAATGAACTGGATTGATGAAGCCGATTAATCGATTCGATCTGCCAGCATTGCTACAAACAGAAAACTAAATAAACAGATAAAAAAGGCCGCATCATGACCTCACAAATTAAAGAGCTACCAGAAGCGATAGCTTGTAGCGGTATCAGCGTTCGTACTACCAATAACGCTGAGATAAGCCATGACACTGCCAAACTTGGTAGATTATGGCAGAAATTTTATCAAAATCACGCGGGTGAACTTCCTGAAGGTGAAGACATTTATGGTGTCTATCACAACTACGAAAGCGATGATCTGGCAGGGGCGTTTGACGTTGTGGCCAGTTGGAAAGTAGCTAGCGAGCAAGATGCTCAGTCAGAAAGCGACAATGTGGCCAATGCTAGTAATGTAGTGACGGTTGATATTCCTGCAGGAAAGTACTTGGTATTTTCTGAAGAAGGTTATATGCCTAACACTGTGATGAATGCATGGGAAAGTGCTTGGGAATATTTCAATGCGCCCGATTGCGAGCATACCCGAACGTTCAATGTAGACTTTGAGCATTATATCGGTGGTAACTTAGAATACGGTCAAGTTGATGTCTATATTGGTATCGAGTAGATCTAGTAAGTGGCTTAAGTAATTTAAGCCACTCAATTCATTGTCGATAAAACAATGACAAAAAAAGCGCTAACCTAAATTAGGTAGCGCTTTTTCTTTGGATAGATATAATCAATTAGATAGGTGCAACTAACATTACAATCAGTCCAACAATAAATTTTCCAAAATGCCTTCGTAAATCCGCGCAAGCTTTCCTAGATCATCGACTTCTACTTTTTCATCTACTTGGTGAATCGTTGCATTACGTACACCCAGTTCAACGACTTGGGCACCAGTTGGCGCGATAAAGCGTCCATCGGAGGTACCACCAGAAGTCGATAGGGTGGTATCGACATCGGTCACTTTTTTGATGGCATTTTGACAGGCCGAAACCAGTTTTCCTTCAGGGGTCAAAAACGGCTGACCAGATAACTTCCAATGAATATCGTAGCTCGCTTTACTGTTGGCAAAGTGCTTATCAAAGATAGCATGCGTTTTTGCCTTTAGTTCATCTTCAGTCGTTTCAGTTGAGAAACGGAAGTTAAAAACCACGTTTAGCGTTTCAGGAATGACATTGGTTGCGCCAGTGCCGCCGTTGATATTCGATATTTGTAATGATGTGGCTGGGAAGTAGTCGTTGCCGTTGTCCCATGCGGTAGAAGTCAATTCAGCAAGGGCAGACATCGCCGCATGAATTGGATTAGATGCCAGATGTGGATAGGCGACATGGCCTTGTTTACCTGTAACGGTAAGCTCTGCACCTAGTGAGCCACGACGCCCATTTTTGATGATATCGCCTAACGTATCAGTACTTGATGGCTCACCAACGAGACAATAAGTGATTTTTTCTTGACGCGCTTCTAGAGTCTCAATCACTTTGACCGTACCATTAATTGACGGGCCTTCTTCATCTGAGGTGATTAAAAAAGCAATAGAGCCATTATGTTCGGGATGATTGGCGACGAAACGTTCGGCTGCAACAGTAAAAGCTGCAATACCCGTTTTCATATCGGCGGCACCGCGTGCCCATAAATACCCATCAGCGATAGTTGGGGTAAATGGAGGGTATGTCCAGTTTTTCTCATCACCCGTTGGCACGACGTCAGTATGACCAGCAAAACAAATCACTGGATCGCTAGTACCGCGGCGTGCCCACAAGTTTTTGACTTCAGCATGTTCACCGCTTTGTTTTCTATCACCAAAATACATAAATTCGCAATCAAAGCCTGCTTGTTCTAACCGTGCTGACAACATATCTTGGCAACCATCGTCATCGGGCGTTACTGAAGGGCGCTCTAACAGTGCAATACTTAAATCTAAGGTTTCTTGCTGATGAGTTGTGTGTTGAGATGCGCTTGATTGGTTATGAGAGTCAGACATGGATAAGCCTTTTGTATAATAAATTAAAATGGTAAATATAAATAAAGAGTAGAGGATAAATGCTAAATGGCTACTTCAACAAAAGGTATTAAACCATCTCGGCGCATCCAAGTGGCGATAGAGTAGCGTTGGCGATGCGCAGTTTGTACTTGATGACGTAAATCACTGTCGAAAATGATCAGTCTATTGGCAACTGGCATCACTTCATGGTGCGTGCCATGTTTGTCAACGACCTCTAGTGCACCGCCATCGGTTGCTTCCCAATTATCATTAAGATAAAACACTGCCGAGATCACCCGTTCATCACGTCCAGTAGGGTTGTCACTGTGCCATTGATAGCCAAAGCCAGTCGGATAGCACGCATAATGCGCTTCGCTATGGCGAATACCAGCAAATAAACTACGATTGAATAGCGAGGCCAAAGCATTAATGCTTTGTAGATAGTAATAACCTGCAAAAAAGTCTTCGGTAATCCAGCGTATTCTATCACCGCGAATATCACTGATGCGAACACCAGCGGTCAGCTCTGCATCACGATAGTCAATAAAACCGCTTTCTGCTTGTAATGCTAATAAGGCAGTACTATTGAATACATCATCAATAATGAGCCAGCCGTCAGTGACAAAGGTATCGAGCTGTTTATCCGTCAGCTTATCTTCCCAGTCCACTGCAAAGTCAGACATTTGCAATACGTGCTGAGTAGGAGTTTCTTGGCTAACATTATGAGTATCTGGCAGCAGTAATGGTGGATTATCCTGACCTATCGGATGATCAATGACCAACGCTGTCTTGTTAAGGTTGCTAATAATCTGCGTCATTTCATCTCATTATTATCAATCAGCTGTCAATATACCGTCATTCAATACGTTTTTATTGAAAGCACTTACTAAAACCACATTATCTTTTACTCTGCCTATGCTACCATAGATGCAATTTTTCTTATTTAAACTTTTGAGATTATGAACTATAAACACGCCTACCACGCTGGTAACTTTGCTGATGTGGTTAAACACATTTTATTGGTACAACTGCTTAATCAACTGGGGCAGAAAAACAAACCTTTTTATGTGCTTGACGCTTATGGCGGTCGTGGACTGTATTCACTAAGCAGTGAAGAAGCGCGCAAAACAGGTGAGGCCAAAGGCGGTATTCAAGCTTTTCTAAAAGCAGATACCGAAAAGGCGCCAGCTGCTGTCAAAGATTATATGGAAGGCATTAAGCAAGCCAAATTCACTTACGACAATAAAGTCTACCCTGGTTCGCCATGGTGGGTAGCCCATCACGTCGAAAAAACCGCAGCTAAAAAGCCTGATGCTGGCGTGCGTGCTGAGGCTTTTGAAGCCAAAGCGACTGAATACGATGCGTTGAACTATCAGCTACATAAGTTGCCAATTGGTATTCAGCATCGTGATGCTTTTGAAGGTATCACCGCTGTTATTCCACCAAAAGAAAAGCGCGGTTTGATTTTCCTTGATCCCCCTTATGAGCAAGAGCATAAAGACTTTACGCGCCTGATCGATTTATTAGTCGCGGCTTATAACAAGTGGCCACAAGGAACTTATGCGCTTTGGTTCCCAATCAAAAATATCGAAGCCGTAGAGCTCTTCTACAAAAAGCTTAAACGTACTGAAATGAGACGTCAGCTGGTTTGTGAGCTAAACATTTATCCTAATGATGTTGCAGTTGGTCTGAACGGTACAGGTCTACTGGTTATCAATCCGCCATGGCAGTTTGATAACCATGCACGTGAGATATTACGTTTCTTACAGCCAGTACTAAAAGTAGAAGACGCGCCAAACTTGACGCCTGATAGTGCGACCAATGTGCGCTGGCTCGTCGGCGAATAGCAATAACGGCCAATAAGGATATTAAGATGACGACTCAGCCACCTATCGGCCAGCCGAATAATGCACCTTTGAACAATTCATCGCTAAACGACGGCTCGCTGCAAGATAATGCAGCGACTCAGCCACCATTTATTGATGAGCACGAATTTAATATTCGCCTAGCGAATAACGACAGCTATGATGGTTTGACATTTGAGGTGATTGAAGCTGAAGTAGCCGAAGGTAAGCGAGTAGTTAGTCGCGGTGTTTATTTGGCACCCAATCTGATCACTACCTTGTCGCTACTGTCAGGCTTTTACTCGATTTTGGCGAGTACCCAAGGCGAGTTCTATAAGGCAGCTTTGGCTATCTTTTTATCCGCTATTCTTGATGGCGCAGATGGACGTGTCGCACGTATGCTCAATGCGCAAAGTCCATTTGGTGAGCAATACGACTCTTTAGCAGATATGCTAGCGTTTGGTGTTGCCCCTGCTATTTTGATTTATAGCTTCGCTTTAGAGCCATTGGGTCGTATCGGCATTGGCTGTGCGTTTGTCTTTACCGCTTGTGCTGCTTTTCGCCTTGCACGCTTTAATGTTCAAGTCGGCATCGTCGATAAAAAGTACTTTGTTGGCTTGGCAAGTCCGCTGGCTGCTATATTGGTAACGTCCGCTGTGATGGTCGCAGTCGATCATAACGAGTGGATTGGTCAATACGATACAGCTGTCATGCTATTGTTTGCAGCTTGGGTAGTGATTTGTGGTCTACTGATGGTCAGCAATGTCAAATACTATAGCTTTAAAGAGTTTGATAAAAAGAAAGTACCTTTTGTAGTGCTTATCATTGGGGTGCTAGTCATGAGCATCGTGCTCTATGATATTCCTGTTGGTATCTTAGCGATCGGCATTATCTACGCGTTATCAGGTATCGTGACTACGATTAAAACGAAAGTGAAAGGTTAAACGCTGTATTTGGATTCTACAAAAAGGAACTTACCGTCAGGTGAGTTCCTTTTTTTACGCGCTATATATACTGCTGAAATACGTTAATCACTATAAAAAAGCTAAATCTGTAGATATAAAAGACAGTATTTAAAGTTTGATAGCGATAACAATAGGTTAGGTAAATAGAGTATCGCTGATATAAAATAACCGAGATTATTTCTAGAGTTTCCTTGTTTTCTATCTAAAACTCCGTATAATGCCACCCAGTCGAAAGGGAAGTGGTTTACTAATTTGGACGATGTAGATTGTTTAAATTAAATAGAAAATACTTCTTGACTAAATAAATATAGCGTCTATAATACGCACCTCATCAAGACGAGCTGGAAGTAGCTAGTGTGTAGATTGCACATTAATAACCCAGTTAACTTGTTGAAACAAATTAAAAAAAGAAGTTGACAGACTATTAAAACATGATATGATGGTCAGCTCGCTAAATAGGATAAGCCACATTGGCTGACTTG
>NZ_PJAS01000053.1 GCF_002836735.1 Psychrobacter sp. 4Bb
TTCGCGCGATTTATTTTTAGATAGATTTTGTTTTTAATCTCACTATGAAAACATTTAGGTAGTAATTAACAAATAGAAAATACTCAATCAGTAGCAATTAATAAGCATCAGTCAATGAATAGTCACTAAATGGCTATTAAGTAGAATAAATAATATTAGTAGAGGATGTGTCATGGCAGGGTATATTTTAGCGTTGGATCAAGGGACCACATCGAGTCGCGCGATATTGTACGATGATCATGCGCGTCCTATCAAAATGGTACAACAGCCAACGACGCTGCAAACACCAAGAGCTGGATTCGTTGAACAAGATGCACAGCAGATTTGGCAAACTCAGATTAGCTGTGCACATGATGTTATTAATCGGGCAGGGCTGCTTGCCACAGATGTTACCAGTATTGCAATTACCAATCAGCGTGAGTCGATTGTGATGTGGGATAAGCAAACTGGTAAGCCACTGGCTCCAGCCATCATTTGGCAAGACAGGCGTACCGCAAATTACTGTAAGACGCTCGCTGCTGAAAGTGCTAGCAATAACATGAATGACCCTGTGCATCAGAGCATTGATAGCGTCAACATGGCACATGAAGTACAGCGTATTACAGGTCTGCGTCTAGACCCGTATTTTAGCGCCAGTAAGATTGCTTGGTTACTCGAAAACAACCCGAAGCTGAGTGTACGAGCCAGCAGAGGTGAGATAGCGGTCGGCACGATTGATAGTTGGCTGATTTATAAGCTCACAGGCGGGGAGCATGTCATCGATGTGACCAATGCTTCTCGTACATTGTTATTTGATATCCATAAGCTGGCATGGTCAGAGACACTTTGTGACCGATTTGCTATACCTATGAATATATTGCCTAAAGTACTATCGTCCGACGGTGATTTTGGCAAAACCAAAAAAGGTCTGTTTGCAAAGCAAATACCCATTCAAGCGGTATTGGGTGATCAGCAAGCAGCGCTCTTTGGGCAAGGTTGTCTTGATGCAGGCATGGCTAAGAACACTTACGGTACAGGCTGTTTTATGCTGATGAATATTGGCCAACAGCCAAAATTGAGTGAGCATAAACTGCTAACCACCATCGCATGGCAACGTAAAACGTCACCAATTCGTCCAGACAATTTGTCATTTGATCAAATCGTACAGTCAGGCAAACGCATGCTACAACCGCCCAAAAAGGAAGTCACTTATGCTCTAGAGGGCAGTGTCTTTATGGCAGGGGCTATCGTTCAATGGCTGCGTGATAATTTGGGTATGATTCAGCAAAGTAGTGATGTCGAAGACTTAGCCCGTCAAGTAGACAGTAGCGAAGATGTCGTTCTATTACCGGCCTTTACTGGACTGGGCGCGCCTTATTGGCGTTCTGATATCAGCGCTAGCATCACTGGTATGAGCCGCGGTACTACTAAGGCACATATTGCACGCGCTGCATTGGAGGCCGTTGCCTATCAAACCTATGATGTGCTTATCGCTATGCAAAAAGACAGCCCTCATCCTTTGACTGAGCTGAGAGTAGATGGCGGTGCTGCAAATAATGATTTGCTCATGCAATTTCAGGCAGATTTGTTGGGTGTTCCGGTATTACGTCCTAGAGATACAGAGATTACGGCAAAAGGCGCAGCACTCCTCGCAGGACTGAAAACTGGGTTATATGACGAATCGACCATGAAAGCTTCATGGCAGGTAGATCGCGTGTTTGAACCAAGTATGTCGGCTGATGCTCGTGAGCGACATCTTGCTAAATGGCAGCAGGCTATCAAAAGGTCTCTAATGCCGTTATAAGATTGATTTACTTAGTAAATTTATTGTGATCGTACATTTATAATTACTCAAAGTATGAGGCTGCCGTACACAAATGTGATAAAGATACAGGCTGTAACGCAAGATAATCGCAATACGGACACAGTTTACAAAATCGGCCTATCTGTCCTTACCTATAAATTTCTATACTTCAATTGGATTTAGTAAGACCGCTAATAATTAGCAAATAAATAATTCAATAAATAATAAATAATTTAAGGAAAATACTATGAGTAACCATGATGCTATCGATCGCAGTGAAGTAAAACATATGTCAAAAGAGACAAAAGAAGATTTAAACGCAGACATCATTACTGGTGAGCCAGGCTCGCATCCAGTAGGTACAGGTATCGGCGGTGTAGGCGGCGCAGCAGCAGGTGCAGCGATTGGCACGATGGCAGGTCCATTAGGTACGTTAATTGGTGGTGCTATTGGTGCTATCGTTGGTGGCGGCGCAGGTCATGCAGCAGCAGAAGCTATTGACCCAACTCACGAAGAAGCGTATTGGCGTGCAGAGTACGCAAATGCAGATTATCATAGAGAAGAATACGATTTCGACCGTGACTTGCATCCAGCATATGCAGTTGGTTATGCGAACCGTGCTCGTTATCCAGTAGATGCTCGTTTTGAAGATCATGAAGCAGATTTAGAGCGTTCATGGCACGAAGTAAAAGGCGAGTCTCGTATGGAATGGAACGAAGCGCGTCAAGCATCACGTGATGCATGGAACCGCGTATCATAAGAAATTTTAGGTAACTAATAGAATGGTTAGGCAAACATCTTGGCAGCCAATGCATTTAGTAATTAGCTAACATTAGAGGTTGCTATACCATTACCTAAAATAGATTAATTGTATGTCTAGTTCTATTAGTAAATCTACTTATCAACATTTATGCTATTTTAAAACTTCCAAGGCTTAACTTTGGGAGTTTTTTTTAGGCATAAAATTTGCAGCGTATACACATACGTGAATATTATGTACTATAATAATGAGAACGATGGGGAATATATGAGTAATAACACTGAAGGCAATAAACAGTTTTATATCGCAACGGCAAACTTGCTGAACTTTGCGAACCCTAATCGAACTTATTATGAAAATGCGCCAGCTTATAACGATAAAGCCTATGAACATAAGCTGCGAGGTCTTACAGATTTATTGGCTAAAGCGCATGCTGACATTATCGCAGTACAAGAGGTTTGGGATAGTAATGCATTAGAGGCACTGGCTATTTCACTAGGTTTCAAGCCCGAGCATGCGGTCATTCCACTTGCAAGTAATGATAGCGCGAGTATATACACCAAAGGCATGGGTGCACAGAATACACCTGCTGTCGGTATTATCAGCAGATTTGAGCAGTTAGAAACCAGTTTGCTAGAAAATATAGCACCAAAAGCCATTATTGATGTACCTGATATCGGTCCTTATCAACGCTTCAACCGTCCTCCATTAGTATTACATGTTGACGCGTATGGACAGCCCATTACTATTATTACAGCGCATCTAAAAAGCAAGCGTGCTTTCTTCTTACGTGACGAAAACGGTGATTTATTAGAAGACATGGACGATCCAAATATTCGAGTTCGCGCCAAGCTTCGTAGTTTGTGTATGCGCGCGGCAGAAGCGGCCTCTATCCGTATGTCTATCATAGAGCGATTGCAACATACCCGTGAACCATTGATTCTATTGGGCGATATGAATGATGTCACAGGTAGCGTGACTACTCAGTTGATGACAGAAACTGGGGAGGTTAATTACGATAAAAGTATGCGTGATGTTGCACTTTTTGATGCTGCTCGGATTCAGGCACGATATGGCTGGATGAAAGATGTTGCCTATACCCATATATATCAAGGTATGCCAGAAGTTATCGACCAGTTATTTGTCTCAGAAGAGTTTTTGCCTGATAGTAAGTTTTCGCTCGGTCATGTTGAACGAGTCGATTATTTTAATGATCATTTGAAATGGGACTATGACGATAGAGTGACCGATCATGGTATTATAAGGGCGAAAATAAAACTCAAAGATTAACTTTATAAAATTAGACGGTTAGCTCTATTAAATTGCTGAGCGTATTATTGTTTTTAACCTATTCATGTCCCTTGCTTGATGCTATACAAGCGTTTATGATGCCTCTGCATTGAATATAGTAGTGACCATATAGGCTTTATATTTTAGCCAACAGTCAACCATCCTTTATTTGAGGATAAATACTATTCAATGAAGATTATATTTATAAAATAGGGCGTAACATTAAGAGATTTACAATGAGTGATAACAAAGACGAAAAGATCGAAGATGTGTTGGTAGATTCGGAATTGGCAAAGAAGCTTGTACCTAATAAGTTTAAGTTTACTAGCCAGCAAGGTCGTGCACGTCGTCAAAAACTATTGGCTGGTGCCAAAAAGTTGAGCGAAACACATGCTATTAACGATATTACGTTAGCAGCTGTGTGTGAAGAAGCGGGCATACCAAGAGCTTCTGCTTATCATTTCTTCCCTAATATTGAAGCAATATTTTTAGCATTACGCTTTTTAAATGCGATTGAAATATTAGAGATGGTAGAGACGGTCGATATTGGTAACTATGACAGATGGCAAGGGTATCTAACGGCGCTTATCGATCATTGTATTACGATATTCCATAATGATGAGACCAAAGCCAAGCTTATATATGACACTAATACACCTGATTTTGAAGGTGATAGCTTTGGTGAAGATATGGATCATCAAATTGTTGATGTAGTTTACAAGCGTTTGTCAGAGCGTTATGAAATGCCAAACTTCCATGATATCCAAGATACATTGCTGATTGCTTATAGCATCGTAAATGCCATATTCACCTTGTCATATCGCCGCCATCAGAGTATTACTGAAGAGTATATCCAAGAAGCAAATACAGCATTTATTGCTTATTTACGTTGTTATCTACCAGAAAAGTTACCACGTAAAAACCGCTAATTGAGCTCACTTTAAAAATAAAAAAGCCGACAAATATGTCGGCTTTTTTACGTCTAGTTTTTAGCATAAGATTAGAAATAATAGAGATTAATATCTCTAATAAAACAGCTGTTTTTTAACGATTAGATATCAAATCTTGTCCACGGCAAGTACCATCGCTCGCGTCTAAAGGCGAGTACTGCTTATGGTAACTGACTATTGACTTCTCTAATGCTACGTTCGTCTGTGAGTCATTGGCATTGACGTAAGCTTCGCGGGCCTGCTCAAGCCAGCGATCAGCCATGCGAAAATGCATGCCAGATTCGCGCCAGCCTCGCGCGCATTGATTGGTCGCAGCCCAAATTAAAGCCACTTCACTAAAAGCCATCTCACGTGGTGCTGACGCTATGCCATCACCGTCTTTAAGCGCGCTTAAAGTTGCCCATAAATCAGGGCGCATCAAGGCAGAGGTAGACGGAATATCTCGATGCAGGCCCAAGTCTTGTACCGTGTCATTATCTAGCGCTTGCAATATAGGCTCTGCCATTTCTAACGCAACTTGACCAGCAGATGAGCGGCTATTCATACTGTTTTGATGAATAGCATAGTTCAACCACGCTTGCGCTTTATATGCGAAATACTGTTGAGCTACTGTCTTGTCTTTTTGTTGATAAGGTTTTAACTGCGTTACCATACAATTTAATAGGCGCTGCTGTTCGCTTTGATATCTATAAGAGCGTGCTTGGGTCTGACTATCATCGCGGCAATATTCACCCATGCTAGTTGAGTTAGCTACTTGGACAGTCTCACTCTTAGCTAAAGCTGGCTGCATAAAGGTCAACGAAAATAAAGCTGATAGTGTAACGCATACTGAGCGCTTGAAAGGTGCTGCTTTGATGGCTGAATCAAACATGGTGTAAACCTTATGTTAAGGTAATAAACGTTGGTATTATTTACCATTACTAGGGCTGACTTAGTTGTTTATCGAATGACAAAATAACTCATCATAAGACAAGCATGATACTGTTATAAGGTTGTACTTACGACAGTATCATTAGTATCAATCAATTAAAATGCAGAATTGCTGCTCAGACGTTGGTTCTTACGTGGGTCTTCACGTTTGAATAAGTCTTCATCGAACTTAAAGCGCAATCTAAAGTAAGCACCTTGCTGAGTACTGTCGTCATAAGCAATATCTTCATCTTCAAAGCCCATGAAATTATAACCAAGTGATAACCAAAGGTTGGTCATTGGGCTATAACCCACTTCTGCACCAAGCATATAAGCCAAGTCATTAGCCTGATCATTCCAGTAAGTACCTGCTTGTAAACCAATATCCCAGCGCTCACTGATGTCATAAAGACCGCGGCCATAAACAGCGTGAGCCGTGTTATCGCTGGTTAAGCTGTCTGCTTCGTATTCTGTATACTTACCAGCATACCGTCCAGACAACGTCAACGGACGCGTAGGATGGTAATTACCATTCCATGACCAAATCATGGTGTCTTTTTGGTAAGCGTCATCGCCAGTATTATTATCATCCAAACGATATTCGAATTTTGCAAGCATATCTAACTGATTGCTATCGTAGTCACGATATGCAGCACCTAGCTGAAAACGATTGATAGTGCGATCGCCATCACTATAGTCAGTGCGTGAGTAGATGTCTTTGGCTAAGAAAGTAACCTCATCGGTATAGCGATAGGCGATACCAGCGCTACCAAGTAGCGTATCACTTGTTTCGCCCCAACGTTTTTCAATACGTCCTGATGCCTTATAGTTCTCTTTGGCAAGATATTCAACACCGATACCTGCCGCTGTTGCAGTGTTGCTTTCTTCACCTTCCAGAGACTCGACACGCTCAAATAAAGTATTTAAAGTTAGACCTTCTTGAACATACCACTTGTTTTTTAGACCAATGGCTGCTTCTGCTTCGCGTGCACTGATGGCATCGCGCATACGGTATTCGCTATAAACCTTACCATCTTTCATGTAAGTCGCGTCAAAACCAAAAACAGTACGTTGACGCTCATCTGTATCATCAAGACCATAAGTGCCAGATAGGCTATTAATCAAATCATGACGTGCGTATAGTCGACCTAGATTTCCGAGCGGTGTCTCACCACCGATAGAAGTTGCATTACGTGAGCTGTTTTCGATATCTTGCTCATACTCTGCAAATACCAAGCTATCATTCAACTTAGGTAGACGAGAGGTAATACGAGCACGAACAGTCGTACCTTCAATATCTTCTTCAGCGTTACTAACGCTGCTTAACGCTGACTGATTGATGATGTCATCATTAAACAGAGTGTCGTCTGTAATATCTACAACGTCTGTCGCCGCTTGAGTATTACGTGAGGCAGCAGTCGCGTCTTGTTTATAATAACGAACCCCAATTTCACCAACGATGTTTTCGCTTAAACGATGCTCAACGCTTGCTTGCACGCCTTCGCGGCTAGCGTCAGTAGTATGCTCTTCTGTGCGTACGCCTTCTAACTTAAGAGCAGTCTGCTTATCATTTAAAGTATGAGTAAACTCTACACCAGACTCAGTACGTCCAGCAGTAAGCGGTGATGCACCAGTGACAAAACCTTCGTCAGCATCATTATAATAAGCTTTAGCTCGCGTATTTTTCTTATTATCAAAATCAAGCTCAATACGTAGTGCGTTACCTTCAACATCACTATCAGTCAATTCTGTCGCGTTGATTTGATTGCTTGACTGAAAGTTTGGATTCTCAGCTTTGTTCATCGCATATTCAGCGACCAGCTTTAGCTTATCATTGAATTTAACAACACTATTGACACTAGCCAACTCTTCTTTGTTCAATGGGTCATCGCTATTCACATAGCTACCACCGATGGCGACTTTATTCGTTAGTTGCTGCTTCGCTGCAATACCACCGACCAAATAATCTTCACCACCTTCATCAACTTCTACAGTGACACGGATATAGATAGGGTTGCCTTCGATATCTTGACTAGCAATCGGTGCCGTCAAGAATAAGCTACGGCTGATAGGGTCAATCTCATAGTCAGCAAAGCGAGTAAGCGTCTCACGATTGATAATAAGCCCAGGGTTGTTAGCGTCACGAGTAATAACTTCAACCGTTTCAGAGTTTTCTAATACCGCATCGAAGTTCTCAGCCAATGGATATGGGCCTGAAATGCCCAAACCGCGAGTCTCATTTACACGTTGGCTAGTACTGGTCTCTGCTAAAAAGGCAGTAACACGAGTGTTGCTATCTTCAAATTGAGCTTTTAGACCAGTTAATGTACGGTTGTATTGACCAAGCTTGATACCTTCATCGTTATCAATTTGCGTTTTTAAATCACCATACATAGCGAACGAACGACCTTTGTCAAGGCGCACGTAAAGCTTGCTAGTAGACTGCGCATCGAAGCCTTTAGCTGATGAATCGCCATAGACAGGATAGTATTCGCCAGGATCGATATCACGGAACAAACGCTCGCCTTTTTTATCACTATCATATGCAAGTGTTAGCAGATAGTCGCCGCGTACTTTTCCTTTGAGGAACATCGCGGCACGACCAGAAGCTGTGTAATCATCATTACCAGCAAAGTCATTTAGCTCTTGCTCAAATGCACCTTGAGCATCGGTAATGCTGCTACCATCAAAGTCTTTTAGTGAAATAGCACCTTCTACAATACCAACAGCAAGTAGTGGACGTAGTTGAGCAGTAAACTGTAACGGAATGATTTGTTTGCTACTACCAGTGTCAATTACTAGCTCGCCCTTACCTGGTACGCTAGGTGCGGTTACTGGTATTAGTAGCTCACCACCGGATACGGTTACTTGAGTACCAGATTGGTCTTTACTGCCATCTTTTAGATTAACTCGACCGATATTTGTATCGATAGTAATCGGAGTTGATGCAATATATGGACGACCATCACGATCTTTTAGGCTGATGACGATTTGATATTCACTCATGCCATCGGCTGGGACTAAGCTATCTTGAGTACGATAGTCAATCGCTTGTAAGCTATCAGGCGTTAATATCTTGATAGTTTGCTCAGAAATGACCTGACCATTTATATCAGTCGCGACACCGCGCAAGGAGTTTTTACCACGTTGTAAGTCAACAGCATAGTAATCGAAAGCCGTTACATTCTGTTTTTCTTGCTCAGCAGTTTTACCTATTTTTTGTTCTGATACAGCTTTGCCGTTGGCATATAGTGTGAACACAGATCCAAGGGGTGCCTGAACCTGTACCATTTGTTTATAAGTGCTAAGCTGCTGACCTTCGTTTAGGTTGATGAAGGTAACATCGTTACTCGCCACTTCTTTTAAGTATTCTTCGAGCTCTTTCTCTACTGGCGGCGCAATAGTGGTGACTGTCATATCAACATGGCTATCTGCTGGATTGGCCATGTCATTAACGATAGCTGAATCACAGCTGTTGCCGATATCTAAGTCGCCATTAATATTACAGCCACTAGCATCTACATTGTCAGTGTTGTCGGTATCGTAGTCTGGCTCTAGTGTTAGCTCAGTCTTGATAGCTTGCTCAAGGGTATCGTTCTTAGCACCTACTGATTTACTACGAGTAACCAACTCTTGATTTAAGCGCTCAGGGCTATCTGCCATGCCACCAACGATTGCAAAATCAGCACGATGTAATTCGCCGTATTTCAAATCAACAAAACGACTACCGGCATCACCAGCATTGCGATTGCTTTGGGTAACCAGTTCAGTCTCTCTAGGGATAGTAGTACGATCGACTTTTAGTACGTGTGTTTTGGCACTGATACCATAGAAGTTATATTTACCTTCAGGATCAGTCACGATGAAGTTGCCGTTCTCCATATAGATACGTACACCAGCGACACCAAGCTCGCCGTCTTCTTTCTGTTGAATACCATCGCGGTTGATATCATGATAGACCTTACCAACGATAATACCATCGGTATTCATCACGCCGCGCTCTACATCAATCTTCCACTGAGCTTCTCTTGAGCCGACGCTTTGACCTTGGTCATTTTTAGCAATAGCGGTGGCGCGGTTGATACCATCGCCACCTAGCGATGACGCACCAATGAGTACACGATAAGTAACTTTTTTACTTTCGTTAACTGCCATGTTTCCTAAGTTCAATACCTGATATTTACCATCAGCTTTAAACTCAGTAGTCTGCGCTTGATTGATATCAATATCAGCCGTTGGACTAACACTTACACTGTTCTCAACGTAGTCAAAACCACGTGGTAAAGCGTCTTTTAGTTGTACATCATAGGCAGTTGATTTGCCGTTATTGGTAATATCGATGGTATAGCTGACATAATCACCAAGCTCTGCAGTTTTGACATCGCTTTCTTTGGTGACGCTTAAAGAAGGAGTGTCATCGACGATAGCAATACTGCTGCTGATATCAATGAGAATGGGGTCAGCGCTAGGTTCAACGCAGGCATCTAGCGTAGCAGTTAAGATGTCACCTTTTAAGGTTTGGATGATACTGTCGTTAATAGCATTAGCATTGTTCTGTGTAGAGGCATCTATACGATACTTACCAGTATTGTTTCCCGTTTCAATAGCCTTCAGGGTATAGCTATCACCACTACCAACGGGCGGGTTAGCTGACTTAATAGTGAGCCATACTTCGTCGCGGTCATTAGAGTTAATATTACATTGTACATAGCTGGCATCGATATAGACGTTTTCATCGATTTGTGAAGTGGTTTTATTCTCATCAAACTTAGGAGTGGTGAATTTGATGCCAGATTCAACGATGACCAAGCTGTTGGTAGTGTTATCGCTTGCTGCTGTTACTGACTTATCTTCTACGACAACTGCACCGATCTTGATGTCAGCAGTATCACCATCTTTACCATTAGCATCTGATAGAGCTTGTACGATAAACTGAATGCTTTCACTCTGACCGAGCTTAATCTGAGCACTCATGTTATCAAAAATAAGCTGTCTATCGGTGCTGTCGACGATGCCGTTTTTATTCAGATCTTGATAGACCTTCAAATTAGATAGAGTTGGTGATATACCACTTAGCCTTAGCTCAACAGTCTGATTACTATAACTAGTGTTGCTTAATACGTTGACCCAACTTACCTCTGTATTAGGCATGACAGTAAGTAGAGCTTGCTGAGTCAAACTAATACCATATTCAGGTAGATCTGATACTTTGGCCTCTACCTGATTTGAAATGCCGTTTTGTTTGAGAGACTCAACAGCATAATCTACATTAGCAATGTTATTGATAGTTTGTACAAGAGTATTTGGCGCAGCAAATGCCATATTTGATTGCATAAGCAACATTGCAGCCGTCAGCGCAGAGATCTTCGCTGTATGCAACGTAGTACGATTAGACGGTGTCATAATTGATAGAGTCATATGTCGCTTATCCAATAAAACATAAAGAGGTAATAAATCTCTAGCTTGGTTCATCAAAATCGATTAGGTCAAGCTAGAGGGTTTATCTATGAGTAGCATTTACTACTCGTAGATAAATAGATTGAATTATTTATTGATTAGTACCAGTTTGTGAAGGTTTTGCAGAGAATACAACGTTGGCTGTTGCACCAGCATTTACCGTTGCAAATGTAACCTTTATTGTCTGACCAAGGGACTGGTCAGTTGCCGTCGGCGAGGCTGAAAAGCTGTTGGCTTGATACGTTAGCGTAGGTGCCAAAGTATCTGATACGACAAGATTATTAATAACTCTAGCGCTATCAGTGAAAGTGTTCTTAGATTCTAATTTATAGAAGATACATTGAGCAGCAGTCGCTGTTAGATTTCCAGTCACCCATGCAGCAGAGTTAACAGCAGGACTTGCACCACAACTATCTACTATTTGGTATTTCGCTAGATTAATGCCCTGCATGATCGTAGTAGACGTTGTAGACAATGGATTATCAGAAGTACTAGTAGGTACAGCGGTACCGTTAACTGGACCCTTAGGTTGGATAGATAGGGTTAAAGTTTCAAAATCGCCTATGTTA
Source organism: Psychrobacter sp. 4Bb (assembly GCF_002836735.1). Classification (GTDB taxonomy): domain Bacteria; phylum Pseudomonadota; class Gammaproteobacteria; order Pseudomonadales; family Moraxellaceae; genus Psychrobacter. The sequence continues at coordinate 11,719 of NZ_PJAS01000053.1, forward strand.
TTTACATTAGCTTGTGTAGAGTTTGAATCGTTACTCCCTTCACCTGACGTGGTAACTTGCACGCCAATTTTGACACTCTCACCAGGAGCTAAGCCTTTGCGATTGGTAGTACTACCTGTCACAAATGGAGTAGCAGCATTCAACTCATAAATACCGTTTACGCCTACAAGTTCAGTTTCACCCGTGTCAAACTTACCATTATTGTTGGCATCTACATATACACGTGTAATACTGATATTAGGATCATCGATAATGCCAGAATTTCTAGTCGCAGTTGGCTTGATAGAAAGTTTGACAGAACTATCGTTGTCACCTGTACCTGCTGCTTCCGTGATATCAGTACCGTTGTTTGTAATGGTATAAGTGTAAGTGTTGGCAACATCGTTATTTGTTGTAGGTGTGATTAGAGCTACTTCTTTGTTCGCACCTGGGGTGATAGCAATAGCACGAGTCTGATTAGTCGTTGTTACCGTCGCGTTGGTATTATCATCCTTACCTATTAGAGGTGTAGCTGTATTTTCATAAGTGCTTTCTGTTAGGCCACCCGGCGTCACACCATCATCAGATCTATCGATGATATCAGGGGTATTAGCATTTACATCACTATTAGTATTGTCTTTGACAACTGCATAGTTAGTAAATAAGCTATTAGTTGTTGCGTCAGTAGCCTTTTTCGCACGGAAAGTAACTGTAATAGTTTCGCCTACTTTGACGTTTTGACCAGCTACAGTGACGGTTTTATTACTGTTTGAGAGAACAGCTGTACCAGTCGCACTACCGTTAGACGTTGCAACAGTAGGCGCTTTATAGTTTGCTTCTCCTGATGCTATCGCTACCAAACCTGATGGTAGATCATCTGAGATGCTAATTGCAGTACCGTCGAGATTACCTTCGTTTTTGACAGTAATAGTGTAGTCAACAAAAGCACTGGTATTATTTAAGTCAAAGTTTTTGTTACCAAGGTTGGTCGTAGCTGACTTGGTAATCGCATAGATTGGTGTTTTAGTTAAAGCATTATCAGTGTTGACAGCTGTATAAGTAGTAGAAGCAGTGTTTGCAGGCTTAGACTTTAAATAAGTACTTTCAGCAGTAACCGTAAGGATACCGTTAGTATCAGCAACACGCTTAGTATCAGCTTGAGCAGTAATTGTGATTAGAGCTTTTTCACCTGGCGCTAGCGCAATTGATTCATTATTAACAATAGTGATTTCATTACCAACGTTAGTACCAGCAGCATTAACCTTTTGATACTTTATGACACTATTACCAAGGTTGTAATCAAAGTTATCACCAACTGCATTAGCAAGCGTTATTTTATAAGTGTCGTTAACGTTACCACCGTTAGTTAGTGTATGAGTGAAGTCTACTGTTGAGTTTGCTTGTGCGTTGATAGGACGGTCTTTACCAAAATCATCATCTTTTGTATCATCCACTACGGTTGAGACTAGAGAGAACGACCCTGTTTCAGTAACATTTACTGTAACTACGTTTGACTCGGCATTCTGTGGAGCATCACTACCTGCAACTGTATAAGAAGCTGTCGCTTTGTTAGTAACGTTAAAAGAGCCTGAAGTGCCGCCAGTAGGGTTTGCAGCATTCGCTCCAGTAGATAGACCCATAACAGCCGCAACACCGACAGCAAGCATGCTGTAGTTAAAAGTATTTGATTTCATGTAATGCTCCAAAAGAGATGGTAAGGACTTAGATTAAAAAGTAGAGTTTTGAAAGAGTTGAGGGCTTAATAGCTACTGAACTAATTGACGGTAGTATTAAGAGCAACGGCTGCAGATTTCTTAGCTGGTAACAGCTTGATATTCCAGCGTAACATACGGTATTCAGAATATGGAACTTTGACCATTTTGCCATCTACTTTACGCATCAGTGGCATATCAGCGTAGTTTTTACCATCCGTGCTAGCTTGTGCGCTTGCAGGGATTGATTCACCAGTAAATGCCATGTTAGTAGGAATAGGCAAAGTTACCATCAAGTCATTAATATCTTTGTTGATGGTATTGGTATAAGTTGCTTTATATTGGATTACTGTACCTGCTGGTGCGGTACGTACTGGTGTATAAATCGTCTTACCTTCCGAGTTTTTTACAACTTGATTAGACGTTAACTCCATTTTTAGAGCGTCTTCAGCATGCGCTATATTTAGTAAAGAGCTAGACGCTATAGTGGCCAATAGAACATTGCGTAGAATCTTGAAACGTTTCATATAAAATCCTTTCTTATATCGTTGCTATCATTGGGATGTTAATGCTTTGGGCTATAGTGAAACTGTCTATAATTTGATATCAGGATCGTCTGTAAAAAGCACACATCTTCCCTTTAGGCTATTGTCACGTAACCAATACAAATATTCATTATAAAGACGACAAATGGTAATTCGAGGTAGCTAAACGGTAAAAGGCCCTGTCTGGGTAGACAGGGCCTTTTTGGGTTAGAAAAAAATCAGTAATATTTTAAAGTTGCAAGAAATAATAGTTACTGAACATCTACAGTAGTACCGTACTTAGTATTGAAATAGAAGTTACGAAAAGTTTTTGGATTTAATACAAATTCTGTAGTTTTAACGGTTCCGTTCTTACCGATAGGGACATTATCATTAGCATAGTCGGAAGCATTAGATACACCTATTAATACTGAGGTAACTAAAGCATTATTCTCTCCTTTCTTCTGCAATACATCGCGCATCACGAAATTATTAATCGTAAGATTTGCACGATTAGTCGCCGTGATCCTATAGGCAATACATTGACCAGGAGTTAAATCACTGCCGCTGATTCCACTCTCGCTAAAGCCAGATCTAGGATCTGTATTTCCTGCAGTATTTATATTAGTAGCGGTATAATTGAGCGTTGAACGGCAGTCATTAACGTATTGTGCTTTTCTAAGTACTAATGCTGCGTAATCTCCCTCAACCTCTCCAAAGTCTAAGTTTAGCGAGCCTTCTGTCTTGTAATCTAACTTACCAGCTTGCAAGTCAATATTACGAATATTTGGCGTAGTATCAACACTGAAAACCCAAGGATCTGGCTCTGCTTGTACAATACAAACTTTTTGAGGCGATAGTGCTGCTATAACGTTTACTGGCACAGTAAATTTATATTGCCCTAATGGATTGTCAGAGTTAGTTTGAGAGGTAGTACCGCCTATATTGACACCGTCACAATTGGTTAGACTTATAGTTAGACCAATGGTACTTCCAATTCCGGTTTCGCCATTGTCAAAAATACCATTGAAATATTTTGAGTTGCCAGTAAAAGTAGTAGAAATATCAGATTTTGTATCAGGGTTAGTGCTTCTAGCTATACCACCATTATCATTGAATACAAAGCCAGTAAAAGTATAGTTACCTGGGGTATTGGTAATCGTACAAGTTATCTCATCACCAAAAGTGGCATTGGCAAGGGTAAATGAGCGAGTTTTAGCTGTGGCATTATAAGTCATAGCAGCAGTAGGCATTACTGTGGTACTACCTGTTGTGGCATTACTACAAACGTAAGTCGCATTATAGTTTGCTATATCACCTAGGGTCGTACCGTTCATCACACGCTCAGTAATGGTATAACTTGTACTATCTGCTAATGTAAACGTTGCACTGGTTCCGTTAGTGATTGTCGATCCTGTACCAGTAGTAGTAAAGCTATTGGCAGCTAACGCTCCACCACTAACTGCTATTTCAAACTGATCGTTAGTGTTGACACGTGTACTACTCAACGCTTTTTTTACGATAAGTTTGGGCGGCGCGAGGCAGAAGTAGAAATCGGAATAACCTACTGCATGATCACCGGTTGATGTAGTCGTAGATGCACCAGAGTATGGATTACCATGCGTAGCGACAAATGGGGTATTTGCCGATTTAGCTTCCCACTCAATGTTAAAATTACATGGACTACTAGGATTACAGTTTGGCCATTGGTTACCTGTAATAGTCTTATTTAAATTAGTTAGGGTAAAATTAGTATTGTAATTGCTAAAAGAACCACCTGCAGTGACAATAGACATTGACTCAGTATATCTGCCACTTGCATTTGAATCCAAATCTTGAACAACAAAACCATATTTTGATACAGGCTTATTTATAAGAGCAGTTAACCGATGGTTGATAGCAATCTGTTGGCTGCTGTGACGCATGTTAATAGCATTAGTTGTAACGCCAGCGAAAATACTAGCTTCTGGATAACCATCTCTGAGGTAATTAATATCAGAAAAAGATAGTTTAATGGTCGTATTATTTTTAAATGTATAAGTAGTACTATAATTGCTTGTATTACCAGACCAGCTTAACGTTAACTTATCTTCTGGAGTAGTACCAAGATTTTTTGCACCCAAATAGTACATAGCATGTCCACTCGGACATATTGGAGCGCTTTCGGCAAAAGCTAAGTTGCTGCCTAAAAGCATGAAAACAAGCATTAATGACGCCAATATCTTAAATACGTATTTATCGAATAATTCTGATATTGTTAAGTTTAAAAAGCATTGAGTCTGGCGCATATTACTTATCCCATAAATCGAGGCTTGTTATATGTATCTCTATATCTCAGTTCCATACATATACTAATTATTTTCGTTAGTTGGTAAAATGTATATATTATGTAAGTTAACATATTACTAGATAATTCTGTAAAAAAGTATATTAAATAGATAAATGGTACTTTTGTTATGACCAGTTACAGTCATGTTACATAAATATTTACCTAACAACTAATCATTATTTATTTAAAAAATACTTGTTATTTCATCATTTCTCTACAGCCATAAACAACTAGCCCGTAAACGCTTATAATGGAATGTCATAGTCAAATAACGATTAAACGAATAGCTATAGCATTATGACGATTTGATAGGTGTGTTAATTTGATGCATTTGTCGGTACAAGTAATACTATTTTTATAATCAAGCTGTATATCATCGCACAAAACAATGGAATGCTTGGACGTAGCAAGGATGTCATAAGTAAACCAATCTCTCATCATGCATTTTTCAATGAAGCCCTGCCATTAGGTAGGTATGACTGATATAAAAGGATTAACAAGAATGAATTATTATAAGGATGCTGATAGCACCGAAACTCAGGAATGGCTAGCAGCCTTTGAGTCTGTGGTTAAACACGCAGACAAGGACCGTGCTCAGTTCCTCCTAAAAGCCTTATACAATATGGCAGTTCAAGAAGGTCTTCCGTTCAACAGACTAGACACTGCGTACGTCAATAGTATCGCTGTTGAAGATGAGCCAATGTACCCAGGCGATCTAGGCATGGAGCGTAAGATACGTGCTTTGATTCGTTATAATGCACTTGCCATGGTCATGCGTGCCAATAAAAATGATGACGACTTGGGTGGTCATTTAGCGACATTTGCCTCTAGTGCAACGCTTTATGAAACAGGTTTTAACCATTTTTTCCGCGCCGCTAGCGATCACTTCGGTGGTGACATGATCTATTATCAAGGTCACTCAGCACCAGGTATCTATGCACGCTCTTATCTAGAAGGTCGTTTGACCGAAGATCAACTTGATAACTTCCGCCGTGAAGTCGGTGGTAAAGGTTTATCAAGCTATCCGCATCCATACCTAATGCCTGATTATTGGCAGTTCCCAACGGTATCAATGGGACTTGGCCCAATCATGTCTATCTATCACGCCCATGTACATCGCTATATGGAAAACCGTGGGTTGCTAGAAAAAGAAGGTCGTAAGATTTGGACATTCTTAGGTGATGGTGAAACGGATGAGCCAGAAAGCCTAGGTGCCATTTCTCTTGCTGGTCGTGAGAAGCTGGACAACCTAATATGGGTAGTTAACTGTAACTTGCAGCGTCTTGATGGTCCAGTCCGTGGTAACGGTAAAATCATTCAAGAGCTAGAGTCAGTATTCCGCGGCGCAGGCTGGCGAGTCATCAAAGTTATTTGGGGCGGCAACTGGGATTCATTACTTGGTAAAGATCATACGGGCGTGCTTAAACAACGTATGGAAGAAGTGGTGGATGGTGAGTATCAGCTATATGAAGCTCGTACGCCTGAATTTACTCGCAAAGAATTCTTTGGTAAATATCCAGAGCTAGAAGAAATGGCAGATGCGTTGACTGACGAAGAAATCTCGCGTCTGAACCGCGGTGGCCATGATCCAGTTAAAGTTTATGCTGCCTTTAGCGAAGCTATGAAAACCAAAGGCCAACCGACGGTTATCTTGGTTAAGACCGTTAAAGGTTATGGTCTATCTGCACAAACGCAAGCAGTCAACAAATCGCATCAGGTGAAAAAGCTTGATCAAGAGGCGCTCATGTATTTCCGTGATCGTTTTGATTTGCCATTTACTGATGAGCAGTTAGAGACTCTACCGTTCTACCGCCCTGAAGAAGGTTCGGCGGAGATGAAGTATCTAAAAGGTCGTCGTGAGTCGTTAGGTGGTCATTTACCAAACCGCCGTAGTGGTCATATTCCACTAAATATCCCTGAACTATCAATGTTCGATCGGGTATTAAAAGGCAGCAATGGTAAAGAGCAATCTACAACGATGGTATTTGTGCGCTTGCTATCTGCAATGCTTAAAAACAAAGACATCCAAGATCGCGTCGTACCAATCGTACCTGACGAAGCGCGTACTTTCGGTCTAGAAGGTATGTTTCGTCAATTGGGTATTTACTCTGCGGTCGGACAAAAATATACGCCAGAAGATAGCGAAGCATTGATGGGCTATAAAGAAGCCATCGATGGCCATATGTTAGAAGAAGGTATCAACGAAGCGGGCGCAATGAGTACTTGGATTGCATTAGCGACCAGTTATTCTGTGAACGCATTACCGATGATTCCGATGTATATCTATTACTCAATGTTTGGTTTCCAACGTGTGGGTGATTTGGCTTGGGCGGCAGGTGATTGCCAAGCACAGGGCTTCTTGTTAGGCGCAACTGCTGGTCGTACGACACTTAATGGCGAAGGCTTACAGCATCAAGATGGTCATTCACAAATTCTGTTCAATGTCGTGCCAAACTGTGTCAGCTATGATCCTTGCTTTGGTTATGAGTTAGCTGTGGTTATGCATGACGGTTTACGCCGTATGTATGGTGAAGGCGAGCGCGTTTACTATTACTTGACGTTGATGAACGAAAACTATGAGCAACCTGAAATGCCAGAAGGTGCCGAAGAAGGTATCAAACGTGGTATGTACTTGTTAGAGGACAATGGTTCAACACAAGTACAGCTATTAGGTTCTGGCGTTATCTTACGCGAAGTACAAAAAGCATCACAGATACTAAAAGACGAGTTTAATATTACGTCTAACGTCTGGAGTGTAACCAGCTTTAACGAGCTGACTCGTGACGGTATGGTTTGTGATGACTACAATCGTCTACATCCAATGGACGAAGAGAAAGTACCTTGGGTTACTGAGCAATTAGCACCGCACGAAGGTATTGTGGTCGCAGCGACAGATTATATGCGTAACTATTCAGAGCAAATCCGTGCTTGGTTACCAGATAACCGTCCTTATACGACTCTGGGTACCGATGGTTATGGCCGTTCTGATACGCGCGAAAACCTACGTAGTTTCTTTAACGTTGATGCTGCGCATATCGTTGTGGCAACGCTTAAACGTCTAGCCGATGAAGGCGAAGTTGAGATGCGTTTGGTTAAAGACGCGATTTCAAGCTTAGGTATCGATGTGGATCATCCACCTGCATGGCAACAGCAGTCTTACTATGATCAGTCTCCAGATGCACCAGCGCCAGGTAACGTAAATCCAAATCCTGTACCTGAATTTATCGCTGAAGACGATGATGAAATCAGTAATGAAGGCCGTGCTGAAGATCAAGCAGATGCAAACGTACTTGATGATAAAGATGTCAAATAATAATAACCATAAGACGAGGAAATAAATCATGGACATTAAAGCCCCCGATTTAGGTGTGGATAGCGCCGAAGTCAGCGAGATTATGGTAGAAGTTGGTGATGTCATTGCAAAAGACGACAACATTGTATTATTAGAATCTGACAAAGCATCGGTTGAAGTACCAAGCTCTGCTGCTGGTAAAGTGACTAAGATTAGCGTTGCTATCGGTGATCAAGTCAGCGAAGGTATGGTGCTGATTGAGCTTGAAAGCGCAGATGATAGCGCAGAAAGCAACGATGACAGTGCTGCTGCTGAAGAGCAAGAAGCGAACAGCACAGACGATGTTAAACCAGAATCAAAACCTGAACCTGCTACAACTGAGTCAAAGCAATCAGAGTCTGCTGCCAAGCCAGCCGCTAATGCTGGTAAAGCAACTACTCATGCATTACCTGACTTAGGTGTTGATGAGGCACAAGTTTCTGAAATTATGGTGAGCGTTGGTGATACTGTTAGCGCTGAACAGTCGATTTTGCTAATCGAATCAGATAAAGCTTCGGTTGAAGTACCAGCGCCAGTTGCCGGTAAGATTGAAAAAATCTTGGTCGAAGCAGGTGATATGGTTGCTAATGGTCAGGACTTTATCGTCATCATAGCAAGTGGTACAGATGATGCTAGTGATAGTAAATCTGAAGATCCTAAGACACAAGAGTCAGCACCAGCCAAAACAGAAGATAAGCCAGCTGCTAAAACTACTGGTGAGCCAAAGCAAGCGGCCAAACCGACCAATACTGATACAGCTGCTAGCAAAACAGAGGGTAAGTTAACTGAAGCACAGGTCAATGAAAAATTGGTTGATGTGTATGCAGGTCCTGCCGTCCGTAAACTAGCGCGTCAGTTAGGTGTGGATATCACACAAGTGAATGGTTCAGCTCTAAACGATCGCATTCTAAAAGAAGACTTGTTTGCACATGTTAAGAATAGTCTAACCAAGCAGAAAGCGGCACCTGTGAGCAGTAATCCTGTTAGCTCAGGTCTACCGAAGCTGCCTGACATGAGTAATGCTGAAATCTGGGGTGAAACAGAAACACAAGACCTCAGCCGCTTGCAGAAAGTCTCGATACCACAGCTCAACTACAATACTTTGCTACCGCAAGTAACGCAGTTCGATCTGTCTGATATCACTGAGACCGAAAAACTACGCGGTGAGCTAAAAGGTGGCATGAAAGCAGAAGGTGTTGGCTTTACTATCTTGGCATTTGTGGTTAAAGCTACTGCTTACGCGTTGACCCAGCATCCACGATTCAACAGTCATTTAAGCGATGACAATACTCAGGTTATATTGCGTAAAAGTGTCAATATGGGTATTGCTGTGGCAACAGATGATGGTCTTATTGTACCGGTTATCAAAAACGTACAAGATAAAGGTCTGAAGCAAATTGCGATTGAGATCGGCGAGCTTGCAGTAAAAGCTCGTGATAAGAAGCTCAGCACTAAAGACTTGCAAGGGGCAAGCTTTACCATATCGAGCCAAGGTAACTTGGGCGGTACGGCATTTACGCCACTAGTCAACTGGCCACAAGTTGGTATTTTAGGTGTCTCTGAAGCAAGTATGCAGCCACGTTGGGATGCGAAGACACAAAGCTTTGAGCCACGTTTGATGCTGCCACTGTCTTTGTCTTATGATCACCGTGTGATCAATGGCGCAGACGCTGCTGTATTTACTCGTTATATCGCAACGCTATTAGCAGACCCACGTCGTATCTTGATCTAAAGCTAACTAGTAATTAGAAAAGACTGCCCACGGGTGGTCTTTTTTTATGAAGATTGTTTGTCATTATAGGATCCTAGCCGTTTTTGCAAATAATTGCTTAGTAGCTAGAGTAACTAGTAATAGCCATCATTAATGGGCACAAAAAAGCCAGCCTGGTAGCTGGCTTTTATTACACATAATATTTTGACTAATTTAGAACTGTTTAACGAATGCTACGCCATATACCCAAGGACTAATGTCAATTTCTCCAAGGTTTGTACCATCTAAAGTAGCGTCCGTTTTGATATCCATATAACGAGCATCGATACGGAAAGCTTCGGTAGGAGCAAAAGGAATATCAAGACCAACATGACCAGCCACACCAACGCTATCATCAAGGTCTAAGTCACCACCAGTAGAAATTCTTTCTTTGAAAAAGGTTGTGTAGTTCACACCAACGCCAATGAAAGGCTTGATATTCATTGGCATACTGCCGTTATCGAAGTGATACTGTACAGAAAGAGTAGGTGGTAAGTGCTGTGTTTTACCTGTTAAAACTTTTGTACCATCAGCACTATTTAAATCAAAATCATGATGGAATGGAAGCGCCGCTAGTAGTTCGACACCAACGTTGTTAGCGATAAAATACTCACCACTGATAGTAGGACGTACATCACCATCAACATCAACAGATAAACCGTTATCTAGAGTACCGTTGTTGCTTTTAGGATCAACATAGTGTGCACCAGCAGCAACAGACCAAGTACCAGCTGGGACAGCAAAAGCAGTTGTCATTGTAAGTGCAGCAGCAGTTACTAAAACTAGGGATTGTAGTTTCATCATTTCATTCCTTAACGTAATAAAAAATTATCAGCAGTTTGCTAATGAGGGATGGCATTAGCTACTGATACATAATGTCATGATTAAAGTTTAATCTGTAACATTTAATCTCTATTATAATACGAAAATCATTATTGTTGGTAAGGTTTTGAATGTAAATTAGCAATGTTTCTGCAATAAATTACATTTAAGTGTAATTCAATTGTCTACAGTCTATAATTAAACACAGCAAAAGCTGCTTTTTAAGTAAGTGTCATTGACGTAAGTCGGTATCTCTTATTTATGATTCAACAAGAGGTGCAATATATTATGCTTGGCTATTGCAGTAACTCCCCTCTACGCTGTACGAATGCGCGTACGATGAAAATACTGAGTCAGGTAGACTCTTGTTGTCCTGAATGTCACTTGTTTTTGATACCTGCGCAAGATATTAGCCAACAGCTTCGCGCTGACGAACAGTTCTTAAGGTTCTCTATTCTACTAATTGTGTTTATACTGCTGGTATCGGTCTATATTTATTATCTGCATTTTGTATAGCCGATAGTCATGGCTAATAATGGATAGGTCAGTACTGAAATGAAGTGCTTCTGATAAAAGTCACGGATGATTGCTGCAAATATATCCTATGTCCTGTGATGAAAGTTTGGTTTTTATGGTTTGACCGTTGTTTTATTCTACTAATATCAAATCGGTATTTCACCGCATAGGGCTGGCATGTTATTCCAATCTATACGGCGCTTGCGTCATTTTGTTTATGATATTTTACAAAATGAAGAACATGACACGTTATTTAGCCGTTACGTCGATTATTTTCTCATATTTTTGATCATGACTAACGTAGCCGCTGTGATAGCGGAGTCTGTCGATCAATGGTATTACCCTTATCAAGATTACTTCACCTTATTTGAAAACTTTTCTATCGTTGTTTTTTCTGTTGAGTACTTATTGCGTTTGTGGAGTGTTGCTGAAGCCAAGCCTGACAATACTACGTGGAAACAGCGTTGGGATTGGATTAGAAGCCCATCAGCGTTGATTGATTTAGTAGCCATCGTGCCCGCCTTTTTGAATTTCTTTGTCAATATTGATTTGCGTTTCTTACGTATTTTACGTTTGTTTCGAATCCTAAAATTGACTCGTTATTTTGCTTCAATGCGCATCTTGCTAGTCGTGATTAGCAAGGAGCGAGGCTCATTTCAGGCTGTTATCTTTATTCTTATTATTATGATTGTGACTGCCTCTAGCGGTATTTATCTGGTGGAGAATCACGCACAGCCAGACGAGTTTGAGTCCATACCTAAAGCGATGTGGTGGGCTGTAGTGACACTGACAACAGTAGGCTATGGAGATGTCACGCCAATTACTAATGCGGGCAAAATATTGGGTGCCGTCATTACGATATTGGGCGTTGGTCTCGCAGCCCTACCGGCTGGTATTCTAGCGACAGGATTAGCGAATGAACTGGCTCAGCGCCGTGAAGAGCTTGAACAGCACTTTCGTGAGCAGTTAATTGATAGCGATTTCGATCTGGTACAGAATCAGATGATGATTGATAAAATTCGTCGAGAGCTGGGTTTAGATAAAGAACAGGCACAAAATATCGTCTTACAGGTACTGCGAGAGCAAGAGCTTGAACGGCGTGAAAAAGAAGTTGAAGCGCGCCAAAAGAACTTCTGTCCGCATTGCGGTGAAGTTTTATAGGCAAGTATTAAATGATTTATGAGAGATAGGTTTTTAGCAGTTAATTGTAGTTAATATTTTGACCATAAAAGAAGTCTTATGTTTGCATAGCATAAGACCTCTTTTATATTCGATGACTAGTTGCTCTTATATCCCCTGAGGAATGGGCAGTGCACGTGCTAACTCATGAGCCACTTCTTGTGCTGCATCGGCTAGATCTTCTGCAGTAAGTGGTAAGTTTTGCAATGTTAAATGCCAGTCGTCAACAGATCGACGCAAATGCGCTACCCATAACGTGATGCAGTCGCGTGGGAGCTGCTTAAGGTTGACTTCAAAACAACGGTTTCCTTCATCGTCACTCAGGTGAATTTCGCCTTTTTTCACCCTAGAGAACGAATGACCGTGGTATGAGTTGGCAATTAAACCAATATGAGTAATATGAGCGGGAATTTTCTCAAGCTCCAATCTGATTTGCTCTTGATCAAGGGGGGCAAGATACATGGCTTGCTCTCCGCGATCCTTACCGTTTAAGCTGTCACCTTGATGCTTGACCGACTCAGCTTTATCTCGTAATTGCTTAAACCAAACGATGTCACTGATGACGCAATTGTCATCATATAACACGCAAGCCAAATCAATATCCATCGCGCTTTTATTTTTCTTAAAGCGCTTAAACATGCCTTTTGGCTCAATTTTGGTAAATTCATAATTGAGCGCAAAGAACAAAGTCCCTGCGTCTAGTCCCAGTCCTCGTAAACTATCTGACAACAGTGGTGATGGGGCAGTGGTCGACATAACTTTCCTTTTTTATTCTTAGTTTCTAACCGTTATCTAGATTTGATGTTTGCTTACTTAAGGCGTGCGGATGTTAGCCTGTCTCACGTCAGCGATGTCACTCACTGGTTGCTGTCGCAGGTTTGTCTAATACCGCTTGATAGAGCAGCTCAGGCTTAGCATCTAATAAGCCACTACCAAATCCACGCAGCCACCAGACCAGCTGTGAGGTTAAATTAACAGTAGCTTTTACAGTAAGGGTATTATCCTCATTTAGCGTAACGGTTTGATCGTCATTAAGTTTACTTTCGGTCAGACTCTTACCAGCTTGCCTAGTGAATCTAAGCTCAACAGCGGTATTCTTGCCACGCTCGTCCAATTCGCCAAACAGTGGGTGACTAAAGCCCATGCTGCCTTCATCCAAATACGTATCAAGTTGAAAATTCTCTGGCGTTTTTGCAGCGGTTTCGAGAATCTCAACACTATCAAACCGATGTAAGGCAAAGGTGCGAATGGTGGCTTCTGGGTCGTCGGTACGAGTTGCCAGTAGATAGATAATCACGCCACGCTGGATAATTGCGATTGGATTTAGGATGTATTCGCTGGCTTGTAATTTGTTGCTACGAGTATAACAAGCATGAATCTGCAGTTGATAAAATAGCGCGTGGTAAATATTGTCTTTACTGTCCAAATCTATATCTGGTGCAATAAGCGGCTGTGTGGCAGGCTCAATACGCACTCTGTCTATCCAAGAGTGGGTCACTTTGCTGTTCTTGAGCTGTCGCCGTGCTAAGTCAAACCAAGGAAACAATTCATCTAAAATAACAGGTGGCAGTAGCTGGGTCAGATTTGCCTCGACCATATTAAAAGCAACCGCTTGTGATAAGTTCATATGCGGCAAGCTTTGTAATGGTGCGTCTTCTTTCCAGCGCCAACCCTGAGGATTGGCATTGTTTTTTTCGATAGGGAAGCGTTTGGCAAGGGCATTCAAATCACGTTGGACAGTACGTAGGCTGATATCAAAGCCTGCCATCATCAGTTGCTCATAAATATGCGTTGTGCCTACCCAGCGATTGCGCTGTAGTTGTGATAGTACCTGCCATTGCCGAGCAGTCGTTGCCGCACCATGTCGATTGTCACTAATATTGGCGGCATTGGCCTCTTTTGAGGTGCCAGTGTCTACAGCTGCAAGCGCACCTGCCTGCTCACTAGGATTGGACTGAGCTTGGATGTTATCAGCATCAGTAGGATGTACAGTCATTAAGAGATACCCTTTATGAAGTTACAAGTCGGTTTCTGGCACGATATTGCTCGATCAGGAACCGTTAATCATCGCAGAAAAGCAGCGTAGCGTCTAGCGACGTTCATGCATGCGTATGTTTATTTAATAGTTGCTATTCGATGGTTGCTGCTCGATCTAGCCATAGACATAACAATGAATCTAGTCGAACAGCAATGTGCGTGCGTATCAGCAGTACCGTTCAAATTTTAATTGCCATCTTCATCGATAGCTGTTGTCTCAGTATCGTTTAGGGCGTCATCAATAGGCTCAGCATCGCTTTTTTTACTACTTTCCTCGCTGTTTTTCTCATTACTTCTCTCACCTTTACGCTTTTCTTTTATTCTCTTGTTTTCTTTCTTTTGGCGTTTTTCTTTACGCTTTTTCTTCGCTTTCTTTTTGGACTTTTCATCATCGATGTCGTCCGTGCTTTCTTGATTTTCATCCCATAGCATCAGACGGCTTAATACTTTGCCAAATAAAGTATCTTTACGATAACGGCCTTTCTTATTCATGGTGTCGATGGGCAAGCCAGTCATCAGCGTCAGGGCCTCACTGAGAGTATAAACGCCATAGATATGAAATTTGCCTCTATTTACTGCATCGATAATATCGTCACGTAACATCAGCTGTTTGACATTAGCCATCGGAATGACGACGCCTTGATCGCCTGTTAGCTCTTGCTCGCGGCAGGCGTCGAAGAAACCTGCGATTTTAGCATTGATGCCACCAACTGCCTGTACTTCGCCTAACTGGTTCATAGATCCAGTAATCGCAAGAGACTGATTGATGGGGACGTTTGCTAATGCGGATAGCAATGCACAGCCTTCGCTAACGGTGGCACTATCGCCATCGATTTGCGCGTAGCTCTGCTCGAACGCCAGTGAGGCACTAAAATTCAGTGCATGATGTTGACTAAACAGCGCGCGCAAATAGCTGGTCATAATCAGCATGCCTTTGGCGTGTAAACTACCGCCCAAGTCTACATCACGCTCAATATCAAGAATTTCACCTGTGCCAATATTGGGCTGAATGACCGCAGTAAGCCGTGCTGGCATGCCAAACTCACTATCGGCATAACTGACCACGGTAAGCGCATTAACTTGTCCGATAGCATCGCCTTGTGTTTGGATCAGCTGCTGGCCGTTTTTAAGCTCGTCCCAGTATAGATCGCGCAAATATCCTGAACGCTCATCCATGTCATCGATTGCTTGAGTGACATGATCTGCCGTTACCATATCATCGCTATTTAAACGCGCGTGACGGTTTGATTCATGCAATAGTTTAATCAATAAGTCACTGTGTAGGCTCAAACGGTCTTGCTCTTCAGCTTGCAAGCTTAGATGTTCAAGTAGCGTGGCTTGCGCACTGCTATCAAACGGATAAAGGTCGGCATAGTCGATGATATCAGCCATTTTTGCAACCAATGCCAATTCATGCTCAGTAGTACGAGGCACATCATCATGAAAGTCAGCTCGGACTTTGAATACCGCATCAAATTCAGGCTCAAGCTCTAGCAGCTCATAATATAAATCTGCTTCACCTAATAAGATAACTTTGATATCTAAATCAATAGGCGCTGGTGAGAGAGACAAGCTACCGGTTAGCGTTAGCATTTGCTCTAGACTTGATAGTTTGATTTTTCGTGATTGTAATGCGCGCTTTAAGCCCTGCCATGCATAAGGATGCTCAAGAACGTGGCTAGCTTCTAACAGTAAATAGCCGCCATTAGCGCGATGTAGCGCACCTGCACGAATCATACTCACGTCAGTGGTTACTGTGCCTAATTGGGTGATTTGCTCGACATGCCCTAACAAATTGAGATGGGTTGGCAAATCCTCAAAAACCACGGGCGCGCCACTGTCAGGTGTGTGACTGACAATAACATTGACTGCATAACGACTGGGCGTCGTAGCCAACACTGCCGTCACAAACTCCTCATCATCGCCATTGACGATACGCTCTACGTGAGTGACCATGTCATCAAATACAGCCTTGAGATATGCTACGACAAGTGGATGAGTCGCAAATTGCTCATAAATAGGAGTAAATAATGGCTGTAAAGCACGTTGGGCAATACTACGATGTAATGCCTCGATCTCATCGTTGGCTTCGTCTTCTAGTTGCTCTAAAGCGATGGTCAATTGACTCAGACGCTTTTGCATATGGTTTTTTTGTACAAAGTTATTCAGCTCAGCTTCATACTCATTATTGCCATATGTAGAATCTTGGTTTTCCTTACGCTCATTATTTTCATCGCTCAAAATGTTAACTTTTTCGCTATCATCGAGCTTTTCTGAATTTTTTTGCTTGTTAGGTGTTTCTACCTGTTTGTTATCACCGCTGTTGCTTTCTGTAGGCAGTTGACTAGGATGAACAAATACGGCTTTATTATCAAACGAGCGAAACGTCAATGCTAGGTCATATTGCTTGCCTTCAGCATTAAGCGCGTCATAGGCATGACTTTCTTTTTGATGAGTACTGTTTTTGATGGCTTCGATTTTGCTTTGGTATTGATCACTACGAAAGCGTTGGCTTAAACGCTTTTTTGCTTGCTGCCATAAGTTATTAACTTGCTGTTGTAATAGCGAGGCTTGACCAGCTGGTAGACGCAGCGCCAATGGTGTGCGTGGATCGGTGAAATTATGCACGTATACCCAATCATCAGGCGTCGGTGCGTCGACGGCAATACGCGTCAAAAGACGACTAATCACAGTACGCTTACCCAAACCGTTCTCACCAGCGGCAAACACATGGTAACCACTGGCTTTAATATCCAGCGCTGTATGCAATGCTTTAAGCGCGCGTTGTTGGCCGAAACCCACATCTAAGTCGGGCGCAGTACGTGTGTCTGTAGGCAACTCATCAGGGTCGCTATAGCGTTTTAATTGCTCAGCGGAAATGCGACAATTTTGCTGAACTTCTATGAAGATAGGGTTTGGGATATCAGGTGCTGTTTGCTTAGTATTTTTTGTATCGGTAGTAGGTACTACCATATTGTTAGCGTCTTTTGATACTTGCGATATAGGGGTGTAGGGTTGTTCTGTCATAGGCGTTTGAAAAATCATCTTAAAAAGTATTAAAGGAATATGAGAAGTGATTGGTTTTATCTAGTCATGCGTATTCTGAGTTTTTTATAATCAATCATGACATCTTACAAGATATAGTCACCTATTAGCGAAGTCATTAAGCGCAGTTTTGTATCATATTTAGACAAATGCCTGAGTAAAACTGGTAAAAAACGAATGAATTAATCAGCGAATTGGAGGCAATCAAAGCAGAATAACGCCTCATGATAAGCGTAGATAGTATAAGATGTCCCACATTGGCGCAATCTGCAACTATTCAATGGGCAGACTGCATGATAAAATAAACGGTTCACAAGTCAAAACTGGATAACTCGTTGTATGTCAGCTTCCGCTAAAAACTCTTCATCGTCTGCTAGTATGGGTAATACTAATATTGATCCGGCTGGTTTCGTAAAGCTTGGTTCGCAATTGCCAAAGCTGGCTAATATCTTGGCGCAAGCGATAAATGAGCTGGGTCTGCCGTTAAGTGAAACGCAGCAGCGTACGTTATTATTGTACTTAGACCAGCTTTTACTATGGAATAAAGCGTATAATCTGACCGCGATCACTGATCCAGAAGAAGCGCTGATCAAGCATGTGATAGATTGTCTGTCTATTATAACGCATTTACCCGCTGGATCGTTGCTAGATATCGGCACGGGAGCAGGGTTGCCGGCAGTTATTATTGCCATTTGTCAGCCTGAGCGCCAGTGTACTGCGCTTGATAGCAATCAGAAGAAAATTCGCTTTATTAAGCAAATCAGCAGCGAGCTTGGTTTGAGTAATATGCAGCCGATTGCATCTCGTATTGAAGCGCATGAAGCAAGTTATGCGGTGGTGACATCGCGAGCTTTTGCCAGTTTGATAGATTTTGTAGAAGTAGCGCAGCCAAGATTAGCAGATGGTGGCTTCTTATGTGCTATGAAAGGCAAAGTGCCGAGTAAAGAAGAGCTACAAGCACTCGATAGCGATTGGCATATCAAAACCATCAAGCTGACGGTACCACGTTTGCACGACAGTCGTCATTTAATTGAAATGTCTGCCAAAGATAGCTAAGGTATAAACACTTCGCAGTCATGAAACAGGCACTGTTTTTTGTGAAACACAGTTTACGTCTTTATCTAAATGACATAGTATTTAAAAGCATTTAAAATGCTCGATCGCAAACTGAGCATTTTAGACCATAAATTGCTTATTTTTAAATATTGAGCGAGTGTCGCTGTATAAGATTGAATAAAAATAATCGTACCAACCGAGTCAAAAGTAATAGACCCTAATAAAATTGAGTGAGTGTATGGAAATCATAGCAATTGCGAATCAAAAAGGCGGTGTGGGTAAAACCACAACGGCAGTAAATTTGACCGCCAGCTTGGCCGCTAAACGCAAGCATGTACTGCTGATTGACTTAGACCCACAAGGTAATGCGACCAGTGGTACAGGTGTTGACAAAAACGAGTTGGATCTTACCATAGCGGACGTTTTGCTAGATGGCGTCGCGTTGTCTGAAGCAATTGTTACTAGTCCTGCAGGGTTCGATGTCATCGGTGCCAATCGCGATTTGGCTGGCATGGACATTACGCTAATGAGCAAGACGGACAGTCATGAACTGTTCAAAACTGCGATGGCTGAATTGGTTAACGATCAGATATCTACGCAAAAGCAGCCATACGATTATGTGATTATCGATTGTGCGCCTAGTTTGAACCTGCTGACGATTAATGCGTTGGTGGCTACGGAC
Source organism: Psychrobacter sp. 4Bb (assembly GCF_002836735.1). Classification (GTDB taxonomy): domain Bacteria; phylum Pseudomonadota; class Gammaproteobacteria; order Pseudomonadales; family Moraxellaceae; genus Psychrobacter. The sequence goes on from NZ_PJAS01000053.1 coordinate 30,681, forward strand.
AGTGTGATTATCCCTATGCAGTGTGAGTACTATGCACTAGAAGGGTTGGCTGACTTATCACAAACGATTGAACGTCTTACAGAGTTGAACCCTAAGCTATATATTCGCGGTGTGGTCAGAACGCTATTTGATGCGCGTAACACGCTTGCCCGTGATGTATCTACTGAGCTAGAAGCGCATTTTGGCGATATCATGTACAAGACTCATATTCCAAGAAATATTCGCTTGGCAGAAGCTCCTGCGCACGGCTTACCAGTTATTGCGTATGAGAGGTGGTCAAAAGGCGCACGCGCGTATCAAAAGCTGGCCGCTGAAGTGATGAAACAAAGCAACTAGTTTTTATCTAAAGTCTCTTACAAAGGGTTTTTAGATAAAAAGTGTCACTGATCAAGACAGTAAATGAACAGCATAAGTATAGAACACTTAACATTGTATTTAGTAAGCCGCATCAGTAATCAATTGGCTTTTATTTTAGCGTTAGAGGATAGGTAATCATGGCGAAGAAAAGAGGGTTGGCTGCTAATCGGGGCTTAGATGCCTTATTAGGGTCAATCAAAAAAGAAAAGCAAATTACCGCCTCTGCCTTGCAAGACGACATGGTGGCGCGTGAAAATGCTGCGCCAGATATTAATGTGCCTGTAGATACTAATGCGCCTATAGATACTGTATCCACAGATATAGCGCCTGATATCACTCCAACAAAAGCCAGTAAAAAATCATCTGCGAAGATTACTGATAACGATACTGCTAGTGAGAATAGCACTCGCGCGCCACGTTCATCTCGTGCTACCAGCAAGGCGTCGCTCAACAAATCGCGCGGCAATAGTGCAGATACGAGCGCAACTGAAGACCAGATTAGCCTTGTACAAATCGATGTCACACGCTTGCAAGCAGGTAAGTATCAGCCTCGTCGTGATATGAGTGAGACAGCACTTGCAGAATTGGCGTCTTCTATTGAGCAGCATGGCGTGATGCAGCCTATCGTTATCCGTCCACTGTTGGCAAACGAAGATAAGAGTGAAGCATTTGTCACTCACGAAATTATCGCTGGTGAACGTCGCTGGCGCGCAGCAAAAATGGCAGGAAAAGCGGTTATCCCTGCGATTGAGCGCGCCTTATCTGATGAGTTAGCGATTGCATTGGCACTGATTGAAAACATTCAGCGCGAAGACTTATCAGTAATTGAGCAGGCAGCAGCATTGCAGCGCTTTCATACCGAATTTGGTATGAGTCATGCCATGATTGCTGAAGTCGTTGGCAAAGCGCGTACGACAGTATCGAATCTACTGCGTTTAAATCAGCTGCATGATGCAGTAAAAGACCATTTGGCCAATAGTGCGCTAGATATGGGTCATGCTCGTACACTTTTAGCATTGTCCTCTGAACAACAACCTATCATCGCGCAAAAAATTATTGATGGCGGTATGACCGTGCGAGAAGCTGAAAAGTTGGTCAAATCAATCTTGCAGCCAGCGCCCAAAATCAATCGTGCTGAACAAGCACAATCTCGTGATGTAGAGCGTTTGACCCAAAGATTGACAGACATGCTTGGTGCTGAAGTCAAACTCAAACATAAAAAAGATGGTCAAGGTAGTGTTGAGATATTTTTCCACAATCAAGACCAATTAGCTGCGTTGATCAAACATATAGAAGCTCAGGCTTAATAACGTTTGCGAGTTAGCCGTATCTATCTAAATGCTAAGTCGCTTTTGAATAACTATTTTTGCAAAAATATGGAAGAGAGTGGGTATGTGGGAGTTGGTAAAAGCAGGTGGCTGGCTGATGACACCTATCGTGGTCTGTTCTATATTGGCATTAGTCATCATCATTGAACGTAGTCATACGCTACAGTTTAACAAAGTTGCTCCTAGCAGGTTGCGCGAACAGCTGATAACTCGTTTACGTGAAAATGGTGATATTGGCCGCACACAGTTGATGAATGTAAAAGAAAAGACGGCGCTTGGCGATATCTTGGCAACGGGTTTGCTATATCGCCAGTATGGGCTAGAGTCGATGACGATGCACATGCAAAATCGTGCCAGTGTCCAGGTTCATCAGTTAGAAAAAAACATCAATATGTTAGGAACTATCGGTGCGATAGCGCCGTTACTTGGCCTGTTAGGTACGGTACTAGGGATCATCTCTTCGTTCTTGGCGATTACCGATGGTGCCATGCAAGACCCGACGATGCTAGCTGCTGGCGTATCACAGGCACTAATCACTACCGCTGCTGGTATGATTGTTGCTATCCCTGCGTTGGTTGCTTATCGTTATTTTCAGCGCCGTATCATTGATATTAATGCTCAGTTTGAGACTCAAGCAGGGCTCATGATTCAAGAGCTGTATGATTATCACTTGCTTGCTAGTACGCAGGCATCTACATCTTCGGGCCGTATGGCAATAGAAGATAGTATTGTGCAAGAACGTTCATTCGGTGGGTTGGATTCGGATAAGACTAGCATAGCGGCAGTGTAGTCAATACGGTTTTAGAGAATAGAAGTCTTGAGCCTATATATGGTAGATGAATTAAAGAGATTGATATGCGTTTTAGAAAACCAACGGTTGAACCACTTGAAATTAATCTAACACCGATGATTGATTGTTTACTGTTTTTGATTGTGTTTTTATTACTTGCTACCTCATTCAATCATTTTAGTCGTTTAAATATTATTCTTCCGGAAGCGGAAGGTGTCGCACTGACAGAACAAAACAACAGTATCGAAGTAGCTGTGCAAGAGGATGGCAGCTATTTGGTCAACGGCATTACACTTGCTAGTAGCAATGAGGCTGAACTGACCAGCATGTTGCAGCAAGAGGCGGGCAGTAATCGCGATATGCTATTTGTCATTGCAGCGGATGCCAATGCAACTCATCAGTCTGTGGTACGAGTAATGGATATCGCTGGAAAGCTCGGATTTTTGAATTTAAACATCAGTACAGTGGTGCCACTTGGCCAAACGCTACCGCAGTAACATAGACAGCCTTACCATCATAAAACTGTGTGACACACAGCCCATCCATACCACGATACCCAAATTGAGGCTTTTATGAGCCAAGCTTATTTACCTGACTCTAAAAAATCTTCTGATAAAAATGCATCGGCAGTATCGCCCGTTATCCCTAAGAGCAAGACGTTATTACGCTTGTTAAGGTATTTAAAGCCTTACTGGTGGGCATTGCTATTGACAGCTTTAGGTTTTGCGATTAATGCAGGGACAGAGATTTGGACTGCCAAGCTCTTGCAATATATTACTGATGCTATCAATCAGAATGATCGAAGCAAACAAGCCTTATTTCCGCTATTGATTATATTGCTATTCTTTGTGCGCGGGGTTGGTAGTTTTTTGGGTAACTATTACTCTGCATTGGTCTCACGCAACTTAGTCTATGAGCTACGCGTAGAAGTTTTTAATAAGTTACTGCGCTTGCCTAGTTCGTTTTATTTGGCCAATCCAGCCGGTACGATTTCATCGAAATTGATATTTGATGTTGAACAGGTCACGGCCGCCAGTACAGACTCAATGAAGACTTTGCTGCGTGATGGTTTGACCGTCGTCGCGTTGATTGGTTTTTTGTTCTATAGCAATTGGCGTCTAACGCTTATTTTATTTGTGGTATTGCCACCAATACTATGGCTGGTGCGCATTGCATCAAAGCGCTATCTACGACTCTCAAAAGGTATCCAAGAGACGATGGGTAATGTCAGTCACATTACTAATGAAGTCATCGGCGGCTATCAAGTGGTCAAAAATTACGGTGGTCAATCATACGAATCAGCACGTTTTGATAAGACATCCAAGAAAAACTTACGCCAAGGTATGAAGGTAGTTGTTACCAATAGTATTAATACGCCAGCCGTACAGCTGTTGATGGCGGTTGCGATGGCCGTTGTCGTCTGGCTTGCGTTGCGACCTGCAGTAATAGATGATATTTCAGCAGGTGAGTTCATCTCCTACATTGCAGCAGCAGGTTTATTGAGTAAGCCAGTACGTTCACTAACTGATATTAATCAGAAGCTGCAAAAAGGTCTGGCTGCTGGTGAGTCGATTTTTGCGCTACTTGATGAGCCAGAAGAAGAAGACACGGGCACAATCAGCAAAGCGCTATCAGGGCAAATGTCGTTAGATAATATCAGCTTGGTATATCCAGATTCGACGGTGGCTCTACGTGACTTTACCTTGAATATCAAAGCAGGCGAGACAGTTGCATTAGTCGGGCGAAGTGGCGCGGGCAAGTCGTCATTGGTCAATTTATTAACACGCACTCTAGAGGCGTCTTCAGGGCAAATCACATTGGATGGTATACCAATTGAAGATATTAAGTTAGAGAGTTTGCGTGCTCAGATTGCAATGGTGAACCAGCAGGTAGTATTGTTTAATACCACCGTATTTAATAATATTGCTTACGGCAGCCTAGCTGACAAGACTCAAGCTGAGGTTGAACAAGCAGCAAAAGATGCCTTCGCTCATGACTTTATTATGAAAATGCCAAATGGCTATCAGAGTGAAATTGGTGCCGAAGGGTTGCAACTATCTGGTGGTCAGCGTCAGCGATTATCTATTGCTCGTGCGCTACTAAAAGATGCACCGATTCTAATTTTAGATGAAGCCACTAGCGCGCTTGACAATGAGTCTGAATATTATATCCAGCAAGCGCTAGATAATGTGATGAAAGACCGTACTACATTGGTCATTGCCCATCGACTGACGACTATCGAATCAGCGGATCGTATTGCTGTGATGGATGGCGGCCAGATTGTTGAGTTAGGAACGCATAATGAGCTAATGCAGCTGCAAGGCCACTATGCGCAAATGTATGCTCGAGATTTCGAGTAGCCAGTTTAGAAATTTTTAGCCAATTTTCACGCAGCCATGAACCAATAAGATAAGCGACATTGATTAATGAGTATTGAGACGACAGTCACCCGCGCATGGCAACGTCAAGCTGTTTGGTTGTGGTTGTTGCTGCCTATCAGTTGGTTATACGGTCTAATTACGATGCTGCGTCGCCAAGCTTATAAGGCTGGCCTACTATCAAGCTATCGAGCACCTATTCCCGTGATGGTCATTGGTAATATCAGTGTGGGCGGTAGTGGTAAGACGCCGCTGATTATTGCTCTGGTTAGCTACTTACAGAAAAAAGGCGTAAAGGTAGGGATAATCAGTCGTGGGTATGGCGGTGATACGAGTCAAATGCCTGCATTGGTTAGTGCTACCAGCTTACCCCATATAGTCGGGGATGAGCCGTGCTTGATTGCTCATATGACAGGCACTGCTATAGCAGTGTGCCCCGATCGCCAGCAAGCGATTGCTACTCTATTAAAGGCAGAGCCTGATTTGCAATTGATTATTGCAGATGATGGTTTGCAGCATTATGCACTACAGCGCGATATCGAATGGATTGTGGTAGATGCCGCCCGTGGGTTTGGTAACAAGCAACTATTGCCAACGGGCTTTTTGCGTGAGCCAATGTCACGATTAGAGGGTGCAAATGTTATCTATCATGAAAAGCCAAGTACGCATTTAACTCAGACTTCTAGAGGTGGTAATAAGATACAGTCTACTGACCGTTTGACCATGCATTTGCAACCAGCTGAGTTACAGCGCCTATGGAGTCATACATCGAGCACAGCTCAACTAAATAGTGTTAAACCTACTAATAATAGCCGCGTCCATGCTGTTAGTGGTATCGGCTATCCACAGCGGTTTTTTGATACCTTGGAATCTATTGGCTTTGAGGTCATAGGGCATCCTTACCCTGATCACTATGATTTTAGTTTGGCTGAGCTTTTACAATATGGTGACTATCCTATCATCGTAACCAGTAAAGATGCGGTAAAAATCAGCGCATTATTGGCAGACTATACAGCGACACAAGCACTCAGTGGTGAGTATGTAGAACTTGTCAGTAGACTATGGGTGTTGCCAGTGACGGCTGTATTATCAGAGAATAGTTATCATAATCTAGATGCGCAGCTAAAGGCGCTAGGGATTCGCATCGACCATGATATGAACACGTCAGCCTCATTATAAATATCAACTAATATCTTAAATTTCCGTACCACTTTTATAGGAATACGCCATGTCGTTCGCCACCACGCCCGCCAAAACCCATATCGTGATTCCTGCACGTTTCAAGAGTACGCGTTTACCTGGTAAGCCATTGCTAACTATTCATGGTAAGCCGATGATACTTTGGGTAGCAGAAAAAGCGCAGACAGCAAGTTTTGCTGATGACATGTGTATAGCGACCGATGATGAGCAAATTGCAAAAGTTTGCATCGATGCAGGTTTTGATGTGGTTATGACCAGTAGTGAGCATGCTTCAGGGACGGATCGCTTGGCAGAAGTAGCAGCTATCAAAGGTTGGGCTGAGCATGATATTGTGGTGAATATGCAAGGCGATGAACCCCTTGTACCGCCATTGCTTTTGGAGCAAGTACAGGCGCTCTTGGTAGCGGATGATGATAGCGTGATGGCCACACTCTGTGAGCCTATCGATGACTATGATACGTTCCAAAAACCATCGGTAGTAAAAGTAGTCAGCCAATTTGCTAATAACTCACAACGTGCGCTCTATTTTAGCCGTGCACCGATTCCTTGTGATCGTGATGTTGTATTAGCTGATAATAACCAGATGCAACCACCAAAGAACGCCTATCGCCATTTGGGTTTATACGCTTATCGTGTCAGTCTATTACAGCAGTTCGTAAACTGGCCACAAACGCCACTTGAGATACTTGAAAGCTTAGAGCAGTTACGTGTTTTAGAAAACGGTCAGCATATCGCTATCGCAGAAGCTGCCTGTCAGTTACCAGCGGGTGTCGATACACAAGAAGATTTAGACCGTCTAAACGCGATGAGCTTAGATAACTTTCAAAACTCTACTAAGTAATAGTCTGAGCAAAGTTGCGTGCGATTCTAAGTTTCCTACAACGCTAAAGTATTGTTGTCGTGGCTATACCTAAAATACTTAATCAATGTGATAGAGCCATAACCATGAATAATTTGACAGGAAATATGGACGCACTAGATAACACAGACCGTATATATTTTGCGCCACTATTGCCATGGCAAAAAGTACTGTGGTTACAGTTGACCGAGCGCGTAATTAAGCAGCAGTCCTTGCCGCATGCATTGCTCGCTGCTGGTATGCAAGGTATGGGCAAACGCGCCTTTGTATGGCGATTGGTCGCTTGGCTATTGTGCCGTGAGCGTGGTACACACCCACTAGGTGCTTGTGAAGTATGTGAGAGTTGTCAGTGGCTCAAGTCGGGAACTCATCCGAGCTTGCAAGTATTACCACTCGTTAGTATGCCGATCAGTGCCGAAAGCGATGCGCTTCAAGAAAAATCAAATAGCGCAAAAGATAAAAAAGGCGCTAAAGCTACTAGCAATAGCGCACTTAAGATCAAAGTAGATGATATTCGTGCTTTGCAGCCTTTTATTTATCAAGGCGGGCAAGGGATGCGCATCTGTGTATTAGATCACGCTGAAAAAATGACGGTGGCCGCTGCTAATGCGCTGCTTAAGACATTGGAAGAACCGCAAGCGCAGGTGCATCTGTTTTTGATTAGTGATACGCCTGCTCAACTATTGCCAACGATTAAGAGTCGTGTGCAACAGTTAGCATTACAGACAATTGAGCCGACTGTTGCTGTCGATTATGTGACGCAGGCGCTAGGTCATACGATTAACCGCGAAGCCGTCGGTACCGCTGCGATTGAGCAGTTGATACAACTGGCCAATGGTGCGCCGTTAGCTGCTATAGCTTTGGCACAAGCACCATGGTATAGCAAGCGCAGCTTATGGTTGACCACATGGCAGGCGCTACGTAGCGGTAAACGCAGTGGTGTGGCGGCGAGTGATTATTGGCAAGGTCAGCTTAATATTAAAGAATTTATACAGCTGTCTGAGCTGATGCTCCTTGATATACGCCGTGTCTGTTTGGGGCTGAGTGAACTACAAACGGATGTCAATCTATCAACGATATTGGCGACTTATCATCCTACTGATAGCGGGTTAGAGGCATTTGCCAACAGCGTGCAGCAGACCAAAATCGCACTGCAACAAAATGTGCAAGAAAAATTTGCCTATGATAAGCTAATGCAAGAGTTGGCAAGCTTATAGAGCCATGCTTGAGCATTTAATTAGTGCTCGAAAATTTACAATTGTTCTTAACTATATACTATCAATTATTTATATACACATATTAAACCCAGTTGATGAAGGAAGCTGACTATGGCAATGCCAGGACGTGGCGGGATTTTAACCTGTCATTATGAAAGTATCGAAATGTTATATGCCAGCTATTTATCTTTTGTCAGTAATGGCGCTTTGTTTGTACCATCTGACAAATCTCAGCAATTGGGTGATGAGGTGTTTATCGCTATCACGCTACCCAACTCTAGTGAGCGCCTACCAATGAATGGTAAGGTGGTTTGGATTAACTCTAAGAGTCAGGGCAGTCGACCTGCAGGGTTTGCTGTGCAAATTGGTAATGATGTCTCTGGCCAAAGAATCAAGAATGAAGTTGAGCGCTTGCTAGCGGGAAAAATCGATAGCTTGCAATCGACTTATACTATGTAGTATCTATTAATAACTAGGTAGTATCTAGAAATCACACCTGTATCTTTGATGAGTTTGGCTGTGATTTTTAACTTATAAATATAAAAAAAAGCAGCTTTATTAATTAGTAAGGCTGCTTTTTTAGATCAAGTTTCTTTAGATTTTTATAGTAGTAGGCGCTAGTCGCTTAATAACGAGGCGGCACATACATATCATCGGGAATAGGTTCGCGGTAGTACTCATCATCGCGTTTGCGATTGGGTAACTCAATTTCGTCACGAGGCACTTCTTTGTAAGGGATTTGGTCGAGCAAATGGGCAATACAGTTCAGCCTAGCACGTTTTTTATTATTGCCTTCGACAACCCACCAAGGTGCTTCAGGAATATGAGTGCGCTCAAACATGGTTTCTTTCGCTTTAGTGTAATCTTCCCAGCGTCGGCGCGACTGTAGGTCCATTGGTGAGAGTTTCCACTGCTTAAGCGGATCATATATTCGGCTCATAAATCGTGCATGTTGCTCATCATCAGTGATAGAAAACCAGTATTTTACTAAGCGAATGCCTGAGCGTACGAGCATACGCTCAAACTCTGGTACTGATTGAAAAAATTCTTCATATTGCGCGTCAGTACAAAACCCCATAACACGCTCAACGCCTCCGCGGTTGTACCAACTACGGTCAAACAATACGATTTCGCCTGCTGCAGGCAAGTGGGCTACGTAACGTTGGAAGTACCACTGTGTTTGCTCACGCTCAGTGGGAGCCGGCAGGGCAGCTACCCTGCACACGCGTGGGTTTAATCGTTGGGTAATGCGTTTAATGGCACCACCTTTACCAGCAGAATCCCGCCCTTCAAAGATAACGACGATACGCTCACCGCGATCAACGACCCAATCTTGTAGTTTTATCAGTTCTCGCTGTAGTCGTACCAACTCTTGAAAGTAGGTGCGTCGATCCAGTTTTTCTTGCTCGCTCATCTCACGTCCGTTAAAACGAAAGTCACGTGCATAGTCATCTATTTCATTTTCTAGTTCTTCATCATATGTATCGATTAAGTCTTGGTGCATTTTTCGACGTAAATCATCATCAAGAATGTCTTTTTCGATGCGTTCAGTAAGAATGGCTTGTTCCTGATGGTACCGATCTAAATCCTCCTCAGTCGTTAGAGATTGAAAATCAGCGGTTGTAAGCGGTTCTGTCATCACCAGTTTTTCAGAGCCAAAAATGACTTGCCTCATTTTTCTTAATAAAATTTTTGTCTTACCCATAAATATTACCTTTGTTTTGCGTATCGGCTTTTTTAAGAGGCTACTATCTAGGTCGTTTCTATCATAGCAAAGTACAGACAATAAAAAATGCCCTTTAAATAAATTAAAGGGCATTTTTTATTGATAGATATGTACTGATTAAAATAATAAGTCAGCGTATCTTGTTCACTTAAAAGTGACCAAGCTTATTTTTCTAGGATACAAGTCACGCCTTGACCACCTGCTGCGCAGATAGAAATAAGTGCACGACCTGAACCTTTTTGATCCAATAATTTAGCAGCAGTAGCTAAAATACGACCACCAGTTGCCGCAAATGGATGACCTGCCGCTAGTGATGAACCGTTTACGTTTAATTTGCTACGATCAATGGACCCTAGCGGGGCATCTAAGCCTAAGCGCTCTTCACAGAATTTCTCATCTTCCCAAGCAGCTAGGGTTGATAGTACTTGTGAAGCGAAGGCTTCATGAATCTCATAAAAGTCAAAGTCTTGTAGAGTCAGACCAGCGCGCTCAAGCATACGTGGTACCGCATAAGCTGGTGCCATTAGTAAGCCTTCTGTCGTGCCAGATTTACCAATAAAGTCTACCGCTGCGGTTTCTTGGTGGACGATATAAGCAAGTGGCTTTAGACCGTGCTCTTTTGCCCACTCATCAGTACCTAGTAGTACACAAGAAGCACCGTCAGTAAGCGGCGTAGAGTTGGCAGCTGTCATCGTTGGGTTAGCATTTTTTCTACCAAAAACTGGCTTTAATTTACCCAGTTTTTCTAATGTAGTATCTGGACGCAAGTTGTTATCACGAGTCAGGCCTTTGTACGGCGTGATCAAGTCGTCAAAGAAACCTTCGTCATAAGCGCGTGCTAGGTTTTGATGGCTGTTAAATGCAAGCTCATCCTGCGCTTCACGGCTGATATTCCATTCAAGCGTGGTAATCGCTTGATGATCGCCCATTGATAGACCAGTGCGCGGCTCACCATTTTGCGGTGAATCGATTAAGTCTTTTGGGTTTAGACCCATTAACGCTTTTAGACGTTGCTTGTTGTCTTTTGCCGCACCAAGTTTGATCAGTACTTTACGCAAGCCATCGCCGACAGCAATAGGAGCGTCAGAAGTAGTATCTACACCGCCAGTGATTGCCGAATCGATCAGACCAAGTGCAATCTTGTTAGCAGAAGCAAAGGTCGCTTGTAAGCCAGTACCGCAAGCTTGTGAAATATCATAAGTTGGCGTATGCGGGTTTAGCGCGGTATTTAATGTGGCTTCACGAGTAAGGTTGATATCACGGCTAAGTTTCATAACTGCGCCAGATACCACTTCACCTACGGTTTCGCCTTGTAGGTTATAACGCTCAACCAAACCGTCCAATGCAGCGGTTAGCATGTCTGTGTTGCTAACATCAGCGTATGATCCATTTGAGCGCGCGAATGGAATACGGTTACCACCTAAGATCGCAACACGGTTTAGGTTTGAAGCTGGTTTGCTCGCGCTGGCTTTTTTAGCTGGAGCAGGTTTTTTAGCAGCAGTGGTTTCCACTTTTCCATCGACCGTTTTTTTGCTAGCAGTTTCTTTAGCGCTGGTGTCTTTAGTCGTGGTGCTTTTTGCAGCGTTTTCTTTTTTTGCTGTATCTGATTTTGTATCCGTTGCTTTAACAACTGTACTTTCAACAACAGGGCTATCTGGATGATTGTTTTTATTACTCATAATATTATCCTTAAAAAGTATGGGTAGAAGTAAAAAGTGATAGGTAATAATAAAAAATAGTTAAGTTATTTTATACAAGCAAATATTATCATTTATTACGCAGTACAGCTGTTTATCATAAGGCGTTTTTATTCACTTAATGTATCTCTTTAGCAAACTATGTGACGCTTGTATGAGGTCGGTAGTAGATTCATGACCATGACGCACCGCTCTAATAGACTGACTAGTAAGAAATATTAGCATTGCATAACAGTACGTTTGATAATATATTGTTATCAATAATTAAGTATGCCATAACCTATAGGTCGGATTTTAACATGTTATAGTGGCGCTTAACGCTGCTAAAAACGACTGGCTTGTATACTGACTTGTTTACAGATTGTTGTAGACATTATCTGTTTTTGGACTTGTTTATAAGGGAAGTGTATAGTTAGGCTAGTTTTGAGGCGATTTACTAAATTTAAATAATGACGATGTCAATGTCTCTATATAATAGATTCATTGCATTTTTTATTATTATACGAATCATTAATTATAAGGATTATATTATGTCAGACCGTTACGGTGATTTTGTTCAATCTTCTATTGGCAAAAAAGTAGCAAAAAACTTAGGTTTGCCAATGCCAACGACGCTTGATCGTTTCGAAAGCGGTGAGCGTTTGGTGCGTGGTAGCGTATTGGTTGGCCGTGCTACTGGTGATGACAAGAGTGTCAGTGAGTCTGTTGCACGTATCCTGTCAGACGTCCATGCCGAAGTATATGTAAACAGCAGCGATGACATCAAAGACGCACTTGCTGATGCAGGCGTAGAGGCAAAAGCCAACACGGGCGGCGACGATCAATTCAAAGTACTGCTTTTTGATGCCAGTAATATCAGCAATGCTGAACAGCTAAAAGAGCTTTATGAGTTTTTCCATACAGTTGCACGCCGCGTAGAAAAATCAGGCCGTGTGGTTGTGGTTGGTCGTACGCCAGAGAACATCACGGATATTGAATCTGCAATGGCTCAACGCTCGCTTGAAGGTTTTGTGAAGTCAGTGGGCAAAGAGTTCAAGCGCGGTATTACAGCGCAGCTGATTTATGTTGAAGAAGGCGCAGAGCAAAACCTAGATTCAACCTTACGCTTTTTTACCTCAGCTCGTTCAGCTTATGTATCAGGACAAGTAGTACGTGTCAGTAAAGGCAGCTCAGTCGATGTTGACTGGAACCAGCCTTTGGGCGGCAAGACGATGCTAGTGACTGGCGCAAGTCGCGGTATTGGTGAAGCTATCGCTCGTGTGTTGGCTCGTGAAGGGGCTCATGTTATCTGTCTAGATGTACCACAGCAGCAAGCTGACTTACAAAAAGTTGCTAGCGAAATCAGTGGTTCTGCTTTGACGGTAGATATCACTAGTGAAGATGCTGGTGCAGAAATCGCTGACGCTGCTCAAAAACGTGGTGGTCTAGATTCAATCATCCATAATGCTGGCGTGACTCGTGATAAGACGTTGGCTAAGATGGATGAGAAAAAATGGAACATGGTCATTGATATCAACTTAGGCAGTATCGCTAGATTGAACCGCTACTTGTTGGACAATGACGTACTGAAAGAAAACGCACGTATCGTATGTGTGTCTTCAATTTCAGGTATCGCGGGCAACATGGGTCAGACCAACTATGCCACTTCTAAAGCTGGGGTAATTGGTTTGGTTAACGCAACTGCTAAGCAATTAGAAGACAATGCTAAAGGCATGACGATCAATGCAGTCGCTCCTGGTTTCATCGAAACCCAAATGACAGAAGCCATTCCATTTGCTATTCGTGAAGCTGGTCGCCGCATGAACTCAATGAGCCAAGGCGGCTTACCAGTAGATGTGGCTGAGACTATCGCATGGTTTGCTTCACCTGCGTCTGGCGGTCTAAATGGCAACACGGTTCGCGTCTGTGGTCAAAGCTTACTTGGTGCATAATGTTGATTAATTGACAGGTATATGTGAGAAATAAGGTACAGATAGAGACAGTAGTTGTATCATATGAGCTATTATTCCTCGTTTGTATCACATATGCTTACGAAATAATCTCTGATAAAGTGTAATAAAGCTGCCCAAGGGTGGCTTTTTTATGATAAAAACACAAGAACCAATAGCCAAACTATTTTTTGCTATTAAAGATACTCATGAGGTTGATTAAATTTAATGCTTATTAGATGATTTAATAGTAGGCTTTAGTCAATGACTGCAGATTGTCTTTATAAACGTTAAAGAACTTGTTCAAGCCACACTTAGGATGTACTTATGTCAGACAAACATTATGATGCGTTGCCAAAAGCGCACACCACTTATGCCAATATTGTCAAAAGCTTATTGCCTATCGGTAATGGTGGCAAGGTTAGTAGAGACCAGTTGCCACAATCTACTTACTATGTAGATGACTTGCATATCGATCAAGAAAACCTAGATGACTATCGCAAAATTTGCGGTTTTGCTGATGATGGCAAAGTGCCAGCGACTTACTTCTCGGTATTGTCACAGACGCTACAAATGAACATGATGGTCAAAGAGCCATTCCCATTTGCCATGTTAGGTCTTGTTCACGTTGATAATAGCGTTACCCAGTATCGCCCGATTGGAGAACGTGAAACAGTAGCAATGTCGGTCACTTTTGATAACCTACGCGATCATGCCCAAGGTCAGCAGTTTGACTTTGTCACTATCGTAAAGTCAGAAGATGAAGTCATCTGGGAAGGTACATCGACTTATTTATCACGTAGCAAAAAACCTAGCAGTAAAGATAAAAAGAGCGCGCCGCGTCCGGTAATGGTCAAGCCTGAAGTAAACGAAGAGGGTGTTCATAGCATTTTTGAAGTGCCAGAAGATATCGGTCGTCGTTATGCTTTTGTCTCAGGCGATTTTAACTTGATTCATTTGCATCCACTATCAGCACGTGCGTTTGGTTTCCCTAAAGCGATTGCGCACGGTATGTGGTCAAAGGCTAAGTGCCTTGCTCTGATGGGTGACTTGCCTGATGCTTACACAATTGACGTCTCATTTAAGCTGCCTATCTTTTTGCCAGCTGAAGTAGAGCTGATTGCTGAGCCAGTAGCCCAACTTACAAACGTAGATGATACTTGTGAGTTTGGATTATATAGCTCTAAAAACAATAAACCGCATTTGGCGGGTGTTGTAACCTTAAAGAGCGACAGCAAGTAATATAAACATCATAAAGCTTCTATTTTACAGCCATATTTAACGTACATATTTATTATTATGACTTCACAAAACATGCCTTCAGAAGAAAACGCGATAGACGTAGATCAAACAGATAGCTCGATAGCAACCGATACGGTCGCCGCTAATGATAGCGGCGCTAACATCTATATTAGTGCCGATAATGGCGTTGATTTGGCCGATATCTTTGAGCCTTATTTTCGTCCAGATGCAAACACTATCGTGTGCGGTGCATTAGATGACGAAAAAGTTGCAGCTTTAGCGAAATCGGGCGTCGAGCTGGTCATCAACCTGCAGCCTGATGACGAATTAAGCTTTGATGAGGCATCAGCAGTTGAGCAAGCAGGTATGCACTACGAACAGCTGCCTATCAGCGGTGCCAAAGAGCTAAAGCAGCTTAAGATATTGGCGTTTGATAATGTGCTACGTCAACATCATGGCAAAAAAGTCGCTATGCACTGTGGGTCGGGTAATAGAGTAGGAGCTGCAATAGCGCTGCGGGCAGGATGGTTGCGTGGACGTAAGATGGATACAGCGATGGAACGTGGTCGCAGTCATGGTTTGACCAAGCTTGAACAAGAAGTTCATAATCGTTTGCTAGTACCGCGTTAACTAGATTTGTGGCATTGAATATTAGTGCTGTCTTAGACGTTGGCAAACTCTAAAAATACCATCGAAATAAATAATAAAAAAGGCGACCAATGGGTGGCCTTTTTTATTGGTTCACAATTCATTTATACTGGTTCGAATATTTTATATAGCTTGTGTATTACTATCATCTTAAAAATAGAATAATTTATATCACTGGAGCAAGGTAATAATAATGGATCATAATACAGAGAATTCTAATACACCCATAAACGCTGACTTTCAAAAAAGATTACAGCAATTACTGACAGATTTACAGCTTGATGATGCACCTGCTGGCGGGGCTGTGGCCGTGTATCAAGCAGGTCAATGCATTGCGCAAGCCAGTACAGGTATGGCGCGTCCCGATATGTCGTGGCTACCCGATACGTTGGCAATTAACTTTTCTACTGGTAAAGGGGTATTGGCAACGTTGGTTCATGTGCTGGTTTCGCAGCAACTGATCGAATATGACAAACCTATTGCTCATTACTGGCCAGAGTTTGCTGCAAACGGCAAAGACCAAATTACCTTGCGACAAGTCATGTCACATCAGGCCGATTTGTTTTCGATTCAAAGTATCGATGTCGATAGTGAGACAGTACTCGATTGGGATACGATGCTGAGCCATATTGCAGCGATGCCCATTACCTCTCCCGAAGATGCTACTAAGTATGACAGCGCTTATAGTGCATTGGTCTACGGTTGGGTATTGGGCGGCTTAGTAGAGGCGGTTACGAATCTACCGTTCGCTGCAGCACTGCGCCAGTATCTAACGGAGCCTTTGGGCATTGCCGACAGCTGCTATTTTGGTGTGCCAGATAGCAAAGTAGATCAGGTGGCAAAATTGGCCAAAGATTTTGAAGAAACAGAGGATACGAGCTCCCAATTAAAATCGAGACGCCAAAAACCAACCTTAAAAGTAGACTCTCAAGAAACTTTACGTACTTATGCAAGCTTACCTAGTTATCATTACTGGCAACAGAAAATGCTAAGTGACAAGCGTACAGCTGAGACGCAAAGTAGCCTTGATGACAGCCTTGATGAAAAGCTAGATAGCTCTGACAATGATAGCGTACAACCTATCTTAAATACGGCGCGTATCAATAGCTTATATTTCAATACCAGTCAGCTCAATCTAAAAAACTATAAGGCAGCGCTGATACCTGCTGGCAAACATGCTCTTGATTATCATAACCGCCAGACATTACAGGCTGTCATTCCAGCGGCAAATGGTGTCGCTTCTGCTAAAGCACTGGCAACGATTTACGCAATGCTCGCTAATGGCGGTATATGGCAAGGAAAGACGTTGATTGATAGTGCTACTTTTGAGCAGTTATCTACTCCGCAGGTTGAGGGTTTAGATGCGGTTATGCCAGCAGCTATGAAATGGCGATTGGGCTACCATAGATTATTTAGCTTGTATGCTAACAACGATGATACGGATAAGGGAATGAGTCCTGCATTATCAGGATTTGGGCATATGGGATATAACAGTTCGGTTGCTTGGTGCGACCCTGAGCGCCAATTGTCATTCGCTTTTATCCATAATTTTGATACCACTATGCTCAATGACGTTCGTCAGTTTGCATTGACAGAAGCCGTCTTGAGCTGGGTAGAAGAGATGTTTTAATAATGCTATTTTTAATCGCGAATTTATTCTATTTCAAATATAAGCAGCATTAATTTTAATGCTGCTTTTTTGGTGTCATTTTAAGCAATCTTGATGCGCTGAGACCATGGATAAAGATAGAAGTCAAAATGACAATCGAACAGACAATCCACAATTTGAGCGCATCTTCATCCGCGAAGAAACCTTGATTGAGCGCATAGGACAGATAATACAAAGTACCGATACCGCGAATACCCAAAGCCGATATTGCGTATTTCTCGGTATGTGGTAAGTTCAATCCTGATAAAGCAATAAATCCACCAATTGGACGTATAAGTAGTAAGAAGGTAAAGCTGACAATATAGACGCGCCATGTCAACTCGACGCCTGCCTGTAACCCTTGACCGAGGAACATGCCAAAGATAACTAGCACTAATGACATCAATAAGCCTTCTGATTGCTCAGCGAAATCATGCAGTTTTTGGTGATAAGTATGCTCACACTCCGAGCGACGAAACGCAAATGCGGCCACGAATACAGCGATGAAGCCATAACTGTGTACATACTCTGCAAGACCATAGGCTAGTAGCGTCAATGCAATAACCACATAACCTTGCGAGATGGTAGTCTCACGGGTATGTTTAGAAAATACGACTTTGGCCAATAATTTACCAACCAATACACCCACCACTACGCCTGCGCCAATCTTCCATAAGACATCATGAGTAAACCACGACCATAGCATCTCGTAAGTAAAGGTTTTGCCTTCACTGAACGCTTCTGCGATCTTAATCGCTAGATACACAAACGGAAAAGCCAGACCATCGTTCAACCCTGCCTCTGACGTTAAGGTAAAGCGCGGTGTGTCTTCTCCTCCTGTATTGGGAGGTCCCACTTGAATGCTCGAAGCTAACACGGGATCAGTAGGTGCTAACACTGCACCCAACAGAATAGCAGCACCAAGACTTAAACCAAACGCGTAATATCCCAAGACTGCCATCGCAAAAATACCAATAGGCATGGTAATGAGTAGCAGTCTTACTGTTGGTCGCCACAATCGCCAAGACAACTCAGTGTCGATTTTAATACCAGCACCAACCAATGAGACCAATACAACAATCTCAGTCAGTTTTTCGATGAGTAAACCGTTATCAAGTGGGTCTAAAAAGGATAAAGACGTCCACCAGTAGCCCATCATCAGACCGAAGCTGACTTGGAGCATCGGTAATGAGATAGAGGTGCGCTTAAAAATAACAGGAAACAATGCCCCTAGTAAAAAGGCAATCCCGCAGATTAATAAGAATAAGTTATATTTTTCAATCATAAGGTTTACGCACGTCGTTATGTTTTAAGGGTCGATTTTATGAGGGTAATTCTATATATTGATGACAATTAACAGCAATAGTTGATAGTCAGTCACTGATACTCTTTATCATGACGTCAAAATAAAATAATTACCGCAAAAAATAGTTATCAAAACGACAGCTACGTTGTTTTTTGGTGAAAAAAAAGCCTGCATTGCGCAGGCTTAATATGTTTTTATCAGTATGTCTGGAGCATTGATAGCTTACAGACTAGCGCTCCACTTGACTCACGTCACGTACGGCACCAGTATCAGCGCTGGTAGTCATAGCCGCATAAGCACGTAATGCTGGCGAGACATGACGATCACGGTTGACAGGCTTCCATGCATCACGACCACGCGCTTCCATAGCTTCTCGGCGAGCAGCTAAGTCTGCATCGCTTACTTGCATGTTGATGGTACGATTTGGGATATCGATATGAATACTATCGCCTTCTTCAACCAAACCAATCGCACCGCCTTCAGCAGCTTCTGGGCTAGCATGACCAATTGATAGACCTGATGTACCACCAGAGAAACGACCATCAGTCAGTAGGGCGCATTCTTTACCCAATCCTTTTGACTTGAGATAAGTCGTTGGATAAAGCATTTCTTGCATACCAGGGCCGCCTTTAGGGCCTTCGTAGCGAATGATGACCACATCGCCTGCAACGATTTGATCAGCCAATACCGCAGCAACCGCATCATCTTGTGATTCAAATAGTCGCGCACGACCAGTAAAGGTCAAGATGCTTTCGTCAACGCCTGCAGTTTTGACCACGCAGCCGCGCTCAGCGATATTGCCATATAGTACGGCTAAGCCGCCATCTGTAGAGTAGGCGTGTTTGGCACTACGGATACAGCCTGACTCACGGTTGACGTCGAGGTTTGACCACTCTTTTGATTGTGAAAACGCTTCTGTGGTACGTACGCCACCAGGAGCAGCAAGGAAGCGAGCGCGTGCCTCATGATTGTCAGGGTTCATGATGTCCCACTTATCGATCGCTTCTTTCATCGTGGCGCTATGGATAGTTGGCACGTCAGTTTTTAGTAACTCAGCGCGATCAAGCTCAGCGAGTAATGCAAAGACACCGCCAGCACGATGCACATCTTCCATATGGTATTTCTGTGAGGCAGGGGCTACTTTTGCCAGACAAGGTACACCGCGACTTAAACGGTCAATATCAGCCATCTTAAAATCGATCTCTGCTTCATTGGCCGCAGCAAGTAGATGCAAGATGGTATTGGTTGAACCACCCATAGCGATGTCTAAGCTCATGGCATTTTCAAAAGCGGCTTTGGTAGCGATAGAGCGTGGTAGCACAGAGTCATCATCTTGCTCATAACGACGCTTAGCAAGCGACACAATGGTACGACCCGCTTCTAAAAATAGCTCGCGGCGCAATGAATGAGTAGCTAGCAGTGAGCCATTACCTGGTAGTGCTAGGCCTAAAGCTTCGGTCAAGCAGTTCATCGAGTTGGCGGTAAACATACCAGAGCACGAACCACAAGTAGGGCAGGCTGAGGCTTCGATAGCGGCGACGTCTTCATCACTGATGCTATCATCAGCCGCGTCCATCATGGCATCGACAAGGTCAAGTTTGCGAACAGCGCTACTGTCACTACTATCGGTATTGTGGCTCTTACCAACGGTACTGGCTAAGATTTTGCCTGCTTCCATTGGCCCACCTGAGATAAATACCACTGGAATGTTAAGGCGCATGGCGGCCATCAACATACCCGGAGTGATTTTGTCACAGTTAGAAATACAAACTAGCGCATCTGCACAGTGGGCATTGACCATATACTCGACAGAATCAGCGATCAAATCACGACTTGGTAGCGAGTACAACATACCGCTATGGCCCATCGCAATACCATCATCGACCGCAATGGTATTGAACTCTTTTGCAACGCCGCCTGCTTGCTCAATCTCACGGGCGACCAGTTGTCCAAGGTCTTTTAGATGCACATGGCCGGGTACAAACTGGGTAAAAGAGTTAGCAATCGCAATGATTGGCTTGCCAAAGTCGCCGTCAGTCATGCCGGTTGCACGCCATAATGCGCGCGCGCCTGCCATATTACGACCGCCGGTAGAGGTTTTTGAGCGATAATCCATGTGATATTCCTTACAAATAGGCGGGGTTATAAAAATGTGCACCCTCAGTTTTAATAGGGATAGTGTGCTTTTTATAGAGAGTGAGTACTAGTGAATAATACTAATTCGTTACCATACCATTAGATATGAATAACTAAAAACAATATGCTAATAATAGTGAATTAATAATAACGAATTAATAATCATAAGCGATGAGCGAAAAAACCGTTATTCAAAATAGCTACTCAATACGTTCTAATATGGCTTTATCAAACCAAGGAAGATCAGCTTTGTCTGCTTCTAGTTTTACAATGGTTGCAAGCGCATGAGTAGCCAGTAGCTGTTGATAATCGCCACTAGCGTCAATCGTCAGCAATGATTCGGTAGGTAGTGCTTGCGTGTTAGGGTTTAGCTCGTCAATACTAATTAATATTTGCTTATTGTTTTTATAGAGGACGTCTACACGACCAAAAAACTGCCAGTCTTTAAAAGCGGCAATAATAGCGTCGGCGGCATCCTTGGTATATACCTGCTGCGTCTCTTTACCCGTATTGGTCCAATGTAGGCGTACAGCCAATTGCAATGCCTCACTAAAGACGACCAATGAGCCGATAATTTTCACATGCCAAGGGCTGGTCAGCAGCTCCTCGTCAATGCCGATTAATTTGGCAGCCTCATGAGCCGACATGGGTGTGTTGAATTGAATTAGTAGCTCAGGAGTAAGCGGGTGCGTTTGTTTGATCGCATCATCTAAACTGTCATAGTGATACAAAAAAGGCAGTGGCAAATCTTGCGTGACAGTCTTCTTTATAATTTTACAATTGTGTATCTGCCAGCTGATGGCTTTATCAGTCAATGCTTCTGCTAATATGATAGCGTTCGGATCGATGGTTTGAGTATCACTTTCACTCTCAATATCAGAGTATTCTTCCTGATTATCAAGGGTTATAGCAGTGTTATCCATATCTGGTTCAGTCGGCAAAGTAGGCAAATCCATAAACATAGCGTTGTTAAAATAGAGGGCTAATATAACATTTAAAAGGTATGACTCGCCAATAAATTAGTGAGCTAGCATGGTTGGAATATGGCTTGATATTTTTCAAATTCGGTTGTCATACTGACTTGTACTAAAGTTATATTTCGTCCACTATATGACAGATGCTTTTATCTATTTTGGATAGCTATTGAGCTATTAATTAACTAATAATAAAACTCTTAAAGGAAAAAATAATGACTGAAGTAAATCAAAAGACTGCTTATGACGACAATAATATTTTTGCCAAAATGTTAGATGGTGATATTCCATATCACAAAGTATATGAAGATGATAAAACGCTCGCCTTTATGGATATCATGCCACAAGCAGAAGGCCATGTATTGGTGATACCGAAGCAAAAAGCTGTTGATTTGGCCGATCTTGAGCCAGAGTATGCCGCTGCTGTATTAATGACCTCTAAAAAGGTCATGCAAGCCCAACGTCAAGTGTTCGAGCGTGAAGGCGTTATCCAAATGCAGTTAAATGGCTCACAAGCAGGTCAAACAGTCTTTCATTATCATGTGCACCTCATTCCATCAAGTATCCATGAATTGGGTCGTCATGCAGTAACCCAAGCTGATAATAATGATTTGGCAAATATTGCGCAGAAGTTGGCGGCAGTGATTGATGCCTAGATAGGAACTAGATTGCTTCTGTTTAGGTACAACAAATACTGGTATTTACGAATTAGCGAGTGTTTACAGGTTAGAAACTATTAAAATAGAATATATATACAATCAAAAGGCAGCTAGCAAGCTGCCTTTTTTATTTTCTTGGTAATATTCATGTAACATTCGTTAAAGTCGTGTTACGAGTTGAACGCTTGTCTAGGGTTTTGGAAAAGAGTGTGATAATTATTATAACCATTCACACACATTTTCTAATCTTTGCCTTAATTAAAACTTTCTATAAAAAGGCATCGTCAACTTTTGAGGATATTATCTTTCATGAGTAAATTACCTCGTTCGACTATTTTATTACCAGTCTTTGTACCTGCAGCCATTATTATGCTGCTATTGGTCATTGGTACGGCTATCAATCCTGAAGCAGCGGGTGCTCTGTTTAGTGATGTGCTTAGTTTTACGACTGAGACATTCGGCTGGTTTTATATGCTGGCAGTGGCACTGTTTTTGATGTTCATTATTGTACTGGCGTTTTCGTCTTATGGCAGTATCAAGCTGGGCCCTGATCATGCTGAAGCGGAGTACGGATTCCTTGAATGGTTTGCCATGCTGTTTTCGGCAGGTTACGGGATTGCGCTACTGTTTTATGGGGTAGCGGAACCAGTAATGCACTTTTCTAGTCCGCCAATGTCGGATCCGCAGACTATCGCCGCGGCAAAAGAGGCGATGCAAATTGCGTATTTCCATTGGGGCTTTCATATTTGGGCGATTTATGGTGTCGTTGGTTTATCACTAGCTTATTTTGCATTTCGTCATGGTTTACCACTATCAATACGCTCGACGCTATACCCGATTATCGGTGACAGGATTCATGGCCCTATCGGTCATACAGTCGATGTGTTTGCGATATTAGGTACGATGTTTGGTATTGCTACCAGTCTTGGCTTATCAGTGTCGCAAATCAATGCAGGTCTAAACTACTTGTTACCTGATATTATCCCCGTGAATACTACCATACAGGTCGTGGCGATTGCATTAGTGACATCAGCAGCACTGGTGTCCGTATTGGCAGGGATGGACAAAGGGGTAAAACGCTTGTCTATTCTAAATATGGTATTGGCAACCGCGTTGATGGTGTTTGTATTTGTAGTAGGGCCGACGATCTTTATCCTAAATGCCTTTATGGAAAATACAGGCAGCTATTTGGGTAATATCGTTGAGCGTACCTTTAGCTTGCAGGCATACGAGAATAGCAATTGGATCGGCAGCTGGACCTTGTTTATTTTTGCATGGACGATTGCATGGGCACCTTTTGTAGGTCTGTTTATCGCCAAGATCAGCCGTGGCCGTACCATCCGTGAGTTCGTATTGGGTGTGATGCTGGTACCGACTTTCTTTACATTCTTTTGGTTTTCGGTGTTTGGCGATACCGCACTACATATGATTATGGTCGATGGTTATACCTCATTAATTAGTGAAGTACAAAACAACCAAGCGATTGCTTTGTTTAAACTGTTAGAGAATCTACCTTTTACTGAATTTGTGTCGTCGTTGACCATTTTATTGATTATTACCTTTTTTGTGACGTCATCGGATTCTGGCTCATTGGTAATCGACTCGCTAGCGGCAGGTGGTCGCAGTGATACACCATGGTGGCAGCGTAGCTTTTGGGTAGTGACTGAAGGTGCTGTCGCAGCAGTATTGCTACTTGCAGGTGGTTTAGAAGCCCTACAAACAGCGGCTATCGTTAGTGCATTACCATTTGCGATTATTATTCTGATTTCTATGTTTGGTATGTGGCGTGCGCTGCGTATCGAAGGACATCGTAATCAAAGCCTTGGTAATGACAACAGATTGCCGCCGCATCTACTCAAACCGTCTGCATGGCGCGAGCGTATCGATTATATGACCGATAAGCCAACGCGTGAAAAGGTCTTAAGTTATATTAAAGAAGTAGTTATGCCTTCGATGATGGAGGTGTCGTCTAAATTTGCAGAAACCGGCTGGACGACTGAGGTCAATTATGATGCGGTCAATAACCGAG
This sequence comes from Psychrobacter sp. 4Bb, assembly GCF_002836735.1. Classification (GTDB taxonomy): domain Bacteria; phylum Pseudomonadota; class Gammaproteobacteria; order Pseudomonadales; family Moraxellaceae; genus Psychrobacter. The sequence goes on from NZ_PJAS01000053.1 coordinate 54,803, forward strand.
CTGTATTAGAGCTACAGCGCGGTGACGATGTCGAGTTTTGGTATGAGGTGCGCTTATCAGAGCATGATGCGCCTGATTATTATACTGAAGACAGCGCAGATACCTTGCCACAAGAGCACCATCATCGCGCTGAGGTGTATCTACGCCGTGGTGGTCAGACCTATGACTTATACGGCTACAAATCTGAATCAGTGATTAATGACATTATTGATCAGTTTGAGAAGTATTTACATTTCCTCAATGTATCACCTGATAGTCTGCCGTGGCGCATGCAAGAGCATGATGATGACATCACGCTAGAGCAGGGCAGTGTGCTTGATAAATAATGCATGGGATTTATTAAAAACGAGTAATGCTTATGCAAGCTATTCACGTTAAGCGCTTGCAATAAACGCAGGAATCCTTAGAATAACGGCTTGTTTTCCTTACAAATCAAGCCGTTTTCTTATGTCTATTGATTTTCCCATTTTATCTTCGTCCTCGACTTTGTCTGATCATCCATTGTTGCAGCCATTAAATATCGGTGGCCTGACGATTGAAAACCGTCTAATGGTCGCACCGATGGCAGGCGTGACGGACAACCCTTTTCGCCGATTGTGCAAATCATTTGGCGCAGGTCATGCGGTCAGCGAAATGATCATCGCTGATACGGCCCTTTATGCACGCAAAAAATCCTTGTACCGTGCCAATTTTGACAATGAGATTGCGCCTATCTCGGCACAGATAGCAGGTGCTGAGCCGGACAAACTGGCTGAAGCGGCTCGTTATCAAATTGATAATGGCGCACAGATTATCGATATCAATATGGGCTGTCCAGCCAAAAAGGTCTGTCGTAAGCTGGCAGGCTCTGCATTGTTGCAAGACGAAGATTTGGTCGCGCGCTTGCTAGATGCCACGGTCAATGCGGTGGATGCACCTGTCACGCTAAAGACACGTCTAGGGTTTGAGAATGGTCGTGAAAACATCTTACGAGTCGCCAAGCGTGCTGAGCAGGCCGGCATTGCAGCAATTGCTATTCATGGACGTACGCGTGAAGACATGTACACAGGCAGTGCACGCTATGAGCTAATACGCGAAGTCAAAGAAAGCATTAGCATTCCTGTTATTGCCAATGGCGATATCGATAGCGCACAAAAAGCTCAACACGTGTATGAGATGACTGGCTGTGATGCGGTGATGATTGGGCGTGCTGCACAAGGTCAGCCGTGGATATTTCGTGATATTGAGCATTTTTTGCGTACTGGCGAGCGCCTAGAGGCACCAAGCGTTAGTGAGATAAAAGAGATCGTACTGGCCCATTTGCAAGAGCTTTATGATTTCTACGGGGAGTACTCAGGCTGCCGCATCGCTCGCAAACATATCGCTTGGTATACGACAGGCATTCCAAATTCTAACGCCTTTAGACAGGCGATGTATGGTGAAGAAAGTACGGTTGGGCAATTTAAAGTGGTCGAGACTTTTTTGCAGGCGCACGAGTAGTAATCGCTTAAATATTGTTTTATAAATCAGTGCTAGTTATTTCTATGCATCGTTTCTTGATGGCATTTTTGTCCAACAGCTATGCTTTATCAATTGGCACAGTATGATTGTCAGTATCAGACTGTTTGTCAGGCACAGGTTTTCTTTTTTGCCAAGGGAATCGACCTTCTAGTTCAACTTGTAGCGATAAGCTTAAAAAGGTTCGAATCAGTACGATAAAACCTAGCACCAGTACGCTGCGTAGCGATGGCTCGGTGACGACAGTAGCCACGATATCAGCGGCGATTAGCACCTCTAATCCCAACAATATAGACTTGCCTACGGTCTGTCTGATCTCTACATAAGTATCATTATTAAAATGCCTCGACGATCGAAAAGCCCTATATAAAGCAAGAAATAGCCCAAAAAACATAATGAGGACGCCAATGACTTCGATCATTTTGGCAATTAAGTCGATATAGTGAGTTAGTGTGTCTATCAAAGCAGATACTCCTAATAATTAATCAGAAAAAAGCTTAGCACTTAACACTTGGCACTTAGCACTTAGGAATTAACAATAAGCTAAAAATGTATTTATAAATATTTATGTCGACGACGAAATTTGTAAAGGTCCCGTTAGCTAACGCCCACTATGGTTTTGTTCACTCCATACGACATTTTTTTGCTATGCTATAACCGAATACCAATAACTATAGAATAAACGAAAAGGACTTTTTATGGCCAATCTCTCGAAAAAAGCAATTACCAAAGCCGTCAAAGGCAAGAATATTATCATCACAGGCGCTTCAAGTGGTATCGGCGAGCGTACGGCTTTTTTGCTCAGTGAATGTGGTGCGCATGTTATTTTGCTGGCCCGTACTGAAGATAAGCTAAAAATGGTCAAGGAAAACATTGAAACGCTTGGCGGCGCGGCTAGCTACTATCCATGTGATCTGACCAATATGGATGAGATTGAAAAAGCCAGTGAAAAGATTTTGGCTGACTTTAAGCATGTCGATGTACTAGTCAACAATGCGGGTCGTTCGATTCGCCGTTCAGTGCATGAATCGGTCAACCGTTTTCATGACTTTGAACGTACCATGGAGATTAATTATTTTGGCGCGGTCAAAATCATTCTTGGTTTCTTGCCAACGATGATTGGTCGTCAAACTGGTCAAATCGTGAATATATCCTCAATTGGGGTATTGGCTAATAGCCCTCGCTTTTCAGCGTATGTCGCGTCAAAGGCAGCTTTAGATGCATTTAGTCGCTGTTTGGCTGCTGAAGTCAAAGGCGATAACATCAAAGTAACCAATATCTTTATGCCACTTGTGCGTACCCCGATGATTGCGCCAACCAAGCTGTATCGCTATATGCCAGCATTGATGCCTGACGAAGCCGCGATGATGGTCGCAAAAGCCATCGTTCATAAGCCAAATAGCATTGCTAGTAATATGGGTAAATTTGCCTCGGCGACTTATTCACTGGTACCAGCCTTTAACGTTGGCGTTCAGTCCATTGGCTATCGCATTTTCCCAAGTTCGACTGCTGCACAAACGACGGATAGCAAGCCTAACCTTGCTCAGCGTGCCTTTGCCAAAATTCTTCCTGGTGAGCATCACTAGAATCAATTCGTTATCAGGCTCGAATTTGAAAAAAAGGATACTACGGTATCCTTTTTTTATGCCTTAAAAATACTATTAAGCAGTATAAAAGCCTCTTCGCTGCCATTGTGTGAAAGACTTAGTTATACGTTAAATAAATCCTTAAAACTTCCGCTGTTAAATTTCCTACGTATCTTTAATTCTAAGAAAGATGAATAAAATTCATCTTATGTTTAAATTGTATCGTTTTTATTCATGTTTAGATTTAGGTATGATTCACCTCATACACAGATTTGGTTTTATCTCAGATAAATAAGGTAGCGGATCACCATGAGTAAAGAATTCAATTGTTCAATTAAGCACATTCGTTTTGACGAAAACTATCAGCCTGCAGATAGCACGCGTTTGACGACTAACTTTGCAAATTTGGCACGCGGCGAGCACCGCCAAGAGAACTTACGCAAAACGTTAACCATGATCAATAACCGCTTTAATGCATTGGCGCATTGGGATAATCTGACAGCAGATCGTTATTCTGTTGAAGTTGATATCATCTCTGTCGATCTAGATGTTAAAGGCAATGGTCAGACGTTTCCTATTATCGAAACGCTAAAAACAACGATTGTGGATCACAAAGAAAACAAGCGTATCGACGGTATGGTTGGCAACAGTTTCTCCTCTTACGTGCGTGATTATGATTTTAGTATTGTGTTACCAGAGCATCGCGACAAAAACCTAGCATCCATAACGCCAGATAATTTTGGTGAGTTGCACGGCAAGCTGTTTCAATATTTATTGAACTCAGAGGCTTACAACGCTCATTTTCACAAAAAACCTGTGATTTGCCTGAGCGTGTCAACCAGCAAGACTTACTATCGTACTGTCAATCAGCATCCTGTATTGGGTATTGAATACAAGCAAGATGAATACTCGTTGACCGACGACTATTTTTATAAAATGGGCTTAACGGTACGTTATTTTAAGCCTGAGGGTAGCGCCGCGCCATTAGCATTTTATTTTGCAGGGGACTTGCTCAGTGATTACACTGATCTTGAGCTGATTAGTGCAATCAGTACCATGGAGACCTTTCAGAAGATCTACCGTCCTGAGATTTACAATGCCAACTCAAGCGCTGGACAAGTGTATCAACCTAGCCTGAATTACCAAGACTATTCATTGACGCAAGTAGTCTATGACCGCGCCGAACGTAGTCAGATGGCAGTAACCCAAGGCAGATTTACAGAGACGCATTTTATCAAGCCGTATCAAACCATCCTTGAGGAATGGGCTGCAAGCTATGATGTAACAGGCGAGACTGCTCAAAAAGAAGCCGCTGACAAGAAAGCGGCTAGGAAGCAAGCCGCTTAACTGAGCATCACTCATCAACATAATAAAAAATAAATTAACTAGAAGATAAATCGTATGAAACTACTATTACCGACGTCTACCGCTGGCAGCTTACCAAAACCTTCTTGGCTAGCAGAACCAGAGAAAATTTGGTCACCTTGGGCGTTAGAGGGCGAGCAGTTGCTTGAAGCCAAGCAAGATGCGCTGCGTGTATCATTGCAAGAGCAGCAGCATGCAGGGATTGATATTGTGAGTGATGGCGAGCAGACCCGTCAGCACTTTGTGACTACGTTCATCGAACACCTTGATGGTGTCGACTTTGAGAAGCGTGAGACGGTCAAAATCCGTAATCGCTATGATGCGAGCGTGCCATCAGTCGTTGGTGCGGTGAGCCGTCCGAAGTCCGTATTCGTTGATGATGCCAAGTTTTTACGTCAGCAAACCGATCAGCCAATCAAATGGGCGTTGCCAGGGCCGATGACGATGATTGATACGTTATATGACGGTCATTATAAAAGCCGTGAAAAATTGGCTTGGGAATTTGCTAAAATCCTGAACCAAGAAGCAAAAGAATTAGAAGCGGCTGGCGTTGATATTATCCAGTTTGATGAGCCAGCATTTAACGTGTTCTTTGATGATGTGAACGACTGGGGTATTGCAACTTTAGAGCGCGCCATTGAAGGTCTAAAATGTGAGACAGCTGTGCATATTTGCTACGGTTATGGCATCAAAGCCAATACCGATTGGAAAAAGACACTGGGCTCAGAGTGGCGCGAATACGAAAAAGCGTTCCCTAAACTGCAACAGTCGAAAATCGATATCATTTCCCTTGAGTGTCAAAACTCACGTGTGCCTATGGATCTGATCGAGCTGATTCGCGGTAAGAAAGTGATGGTCGGTGCCATTGACGTGGCAACCAACACTATCGAGACACCAGAAGAGGTGGCAGATACGCTACGCAAAGCGCTACAATTTGTCGATGCTGACAAGCTGTATCCTGCGACCAACTGCGGCATGGCACCTTTGTCTCGCCAAGTCGCACGTGGTAAGCTCGCAGCCTTAAGCGCTGGTGCTCAAATCGTTCGTCAAGAGCTGACTGCTTAGAGTTTAGCTGTTTAGGAAATTCTATTTAAAGAATTTCCCTTGCAAAACTAAAATTGAAGCACAATTTTTTAACGTTATTTTTTAACGTTTCTCGGGATTGAAGCAATGATTAAAGATAGGATTGACGCGACCGACTTTAGAGATGCCATGTCTTTGCTAACGACAGCGGTCAATGTGGTGACCACATCAGGTGCAACGGGCGTGCATGGGTTTACAGCATCGGCAGTATGTAGTGTCACAGACACACCGCCGACCTTGCTTGTCTGTATGAATCAAACGTCTCGGTCACATAGCTACTTTCTGGAAAATAAGATTTTAACTGTCAATGTGTTAGGCGCGCAACATGAGCAGCTGTCCAATGCTTTTGCCTCTAAACTGTGTTCAGAAGAACGATTTGAATATGGTTCTTGGACACAATTACAAACAGGCGCTCCTGTGTTGGAGGATGCCTTGGTCAGTTTTGATTGTGAGATTGAACAAATTCAAGAAGTCGGCACGCATAGCGTCTTTATGTGCCGCGTTGTCGCAATCAATCAGGCTGAGCCACAAGGCGGAACTGATGAAGGGTTGGTTTACTTTAACCGTGCCTATTCTAGAGTTGGGCAAGTGGAGCTTATTTAATCCAATATCTATTATCCAATACCTAAGCCTATGGACTATTGCTCGTGCAAGATTAAGCAGTCATTTAACTATAATAATCATCTCATTAAATCTAAATAAGAAGTAAATATCCTGTGGAATTAATAACTTTTTTAATAATAGGGGCGCTAGCAGGATTTGCTGCGGGGCTATTTGGAGTAGGCGGTGGCACTATTATCGTACCACTGCTATTTATCGTCTTTACGCAAATGGGTTACAGTCCTGATAGTATTATGCACTTGGCCTTGGGTACTTCACTGGCGACTATTATTGTTACATCCATAAGCTCGCTCATGGCGCATAACAAAAAGGGCGCAGTCATGTGGCCTGTCTTTAAAAATCTGACGCCAGGTTTGGCGATAGGGTGCTTTTTAGGGGCGGGGATCGCAGGACAGATATCTGGGTTGTATCTTCAGTTGATTGTTGGTGTGTTTTTGCTTTGGGTCGCTTATAAAATGTTTATGGGTGGCAAAAAGAAAGCAGATAGCGATGCTGGTAATGTTCATATAGCTTTGCCTTCAAAGCCTAAGCAACTAGCAGCAGGGGCGGGTATCGGTATTGCTTCTGCTATTTTTGGGATTGGCGGTGGTAGCTTAACTGTACCTTATCTCACACGTTACGGTGTGGTTATGCAAAAAGCCGTTGGAACCTCAGCCGCATGTGGATTGCCTATCGCGATTGCAGGTGCGCTAGGGTTTATGTTCTTTGGTATGCAAGCTCAAGTCGACGTGCCCAATACGATTGGCTTTGTTCACATCTATGCTTTTTTAGGCATTAGCATTATGAGCTTCTTTACCGCCAAGCTAGGCGCAAAAGTCGCTCACGCATTATCGCCGCAGTTGCTGAAAAAATGCTTTGCAGTACTGTTGACCGTCGTAGGCTGTTACTTCTTATATAAAGGATTGCTCTAAGTAATTTGAGATTAATTGACACTTGAAAGGATTCAAAGGCAGGTTTCCAATGAACTATTCGACTAGCTACATTCTTAAATTATAGCTAGTCGGTATGTGGCTATATGGGGAATATGTTGAGCCAGTTTCTTATTTAGCTAAATCACTTAACCAAATACTCGCCACAATATCCAAAACATTCCTATCATCAAGACAGCGATCACGAGCAGTCGTTTTAGCCAATAAGGTAGTAGAGGTTTCTTGTAGCCTAAGTCATTCAATTGACTATCGACACCATCTTGCAGCCCCTTAAACCCTTGACTCTGTTTGGTGGTTTTAACACGGTTTTTTACCAATGGTCCAGGCTCGTCTTCCTCTTGCTCTCTATCAAAGCTGATGGCTTGATTTGGAATGCCTTGTTTACTAGCGATGGTGTTGAGCTTCTGTTGTTGCTTTACTTTCAGCTGGGTCTCATAAGCATCAATTCTACTTTTGGCTTCATCCATACTGATGTTTTCGTCTGCTGCCAAAGTTTTAATAGCCATTACTAGGTTGTTTTTTTCGACCATCATAATGACGTCTCTTGGCAACTTGGTATTGACCGTTTTTGCGCTAGGGTCGGGGTTAAACATGACTGTCCTTATTACGGCGTATAAGTGTGAATGAGTGATATGCTCATTATAACCATGTTAGATAAGCAATGTTCAAGCAAAAAAATACCGCGGCCACTATGGTGACTGCGGTATTTTATTATTTATCGTTACTGGCATTTTTGCCAATATTTGATAATTATAGATCTTTCCAGCGTTGGATAGACTCTTTGATGACTTCTTTCGCTTCTGCGACATCGCCCCAAGATTCAACAACCGTCGTACCAGCTTTTTTCAAGTCTTTATAATGACTGAAATGGAACTCTAACTGGTTGATCAACTGCTTTGGTAGGTCTTCTAAGCTGTTGTAAGCATTGCCTGTGTCACGGTCATCAGCAGGGACAACAACGATTTTGTCATCTACTTCGCCATCATCGACAAACTTCATCACACCGATAACTTTGGCTTTTAAGAAAATACCAGTCGGTAGTGGCTGCTCAGTCAATAGCAATACGTCAAGCTCATCGCCGTCTTCGTCAAGTGTTTGTGGGATGAAACCATAGTTACAAGGTTTGGCAAAAATCTGTGGGTCAATACGGTCAAGCTCAAATACTGCTAATTCGCGATTCCACTCAATTTTATGGCTGCTACCAGCTGGGATCTCTACTACTACGTTGATGATGCCGCCGTCTACGTCGCCTGCGTCCAAAATTTTGTTAAAATCTGCCATAAAATGCTCCAATTTGCTTTTGTTTTAAATATTTGAATAAGGGGTTGAGCTAGGGGTACAGCAAGGATAGTTGCTGCGTCCGATTTGTACTGCATGCGATTATAGCAAGTTTGTACTGAATTTTCTCTTAATGCTTAAGTCTAAGCGTGCAAGATATTATGCAAAAAAAGATTATGCAAAAATAGGCTCAAAACTTACTTAGGTGCGATAGCTCGCAACTCAATCAGTCCAGCATGGCGCTTGGCGATGTTATCAATAAGTTTTTGAGTGACTGTCTCATAGCTGAATGAATGACTCATTTGCTGTTCGGTTTGCGCCTCTGGCTCTGTTTGCTCTGGCTCTGTTTGCTCTGGCTCTGTTTGCTCTGGCTCTGTTTGCTCTGAATCTGTTTGCATGGCTACAAAGTCAGACAATCGCAACATCTGCATGCCGGCATAGCCACAAGGATTGATAGCGTTAAATGAAGACAAGTCACAATTTAGATTAATCGCAATACCATGGTAGCTAAAGCCATGCTTAATCTTAAAGCCTAGCGAAGCCATTTTTCCAAGCATAATTTTATTATCAAGAGAACTGTCATCTGTTGCAGCAGTATCTGCATATAGGTAGACACCTGGGGCATCGCGGCGCGCATGAGCACTGATATTGTCACTATTAGACGGTGAGCTACGCAAACAGTCATTGATGACGTCTTCTATCGCTTGCTCAGCATGGGAGACAAGATTGCGCACACTCCATTTGAGGCTGTCCAAGTCAAACAACCAATAGATAACCAGCTGTCCATGCCCGTGCCATGTCACCTGACCACCGCGATCGGTCTTGATGATAGGTGTATCAGTACGCTGTAATATGTGCTCTTCTTTACCTGCCTGTCCAAGCGTGTAGACATCGTTATGATCGACAATCCACAATTCATCAGGCGTACGCAGCCCTTGTTGTTTTTTTAGATCGATACGTTCGAGGGTGCGTGCCAGCATCGCATCGAGAGTAGGGACATAATCGGCGGCTGAGAGAGATTTGCTGACAAGCGTGTCATTAAGGGGTTGTGTGTCATTTTGCATGAGAGTATCTGTCTTATTATTATCAAGTTTAAAATAAATAATGCTCATCGGTAGTGTAGCAGTTTTGGCGACTATCGCCCAAAGATATATACTGGCGCAATGTCTGTAAATGGTGTAAATACTAATAGCAATCAGCTAGCAATTGATGATGAAATAATAGGTATAGAACAGTGGTAAGTCGCTTATAAAAGTACTGCTAGTACAGACGCAGTAGTCAACCAAAGATGCTGTTCATTGCTCAGTCGATGCGCTACATTAAAGTGTGATGAATGGAATCTGATGAAGTTTATAGTCAGAGTAGGTTATCAAAGAGTGCACCTGACTAGAAAGAAAGATAGAGCCTCTAACCCAATATAGTATAGTGATTACAAACCTTATGACTATTATTATGATTATGACAAGGAAGACAAATGACAGATAGCAACCAAAGCGCCCATGAGCAGCCAGTGACCGAGACCGGTTTTGCGCTGCAGCGTGTGCCTGAAGCACTAAGTACGGCGAAGACTATCGATGAGATGAAAGCGCAATTTGCACGCTTGCAAATGTTAAGCCGTACCCAGCCAATCAATGATTGGGGCACACGTACGACGCAGCTAGACAATCTAGAAGTGATGCTTAGCGATAACCAAGAGAGTTTTGCAAAGGCGATTAGTGCAGACTTTGGCTATCGTAGCCAGTCAGAGACGCAGTTTGCTGAGTTGTTTCCTAGCTTTACCGGTATCAGCCACGCCAAAAAACACGGCAAAAAATGGATGCAAGCACATCGTGCGCCTATTTCAGCGCTATATATGCCAGCTCATAATGAAATTCAGCCGCAGCCATTGGGTGTGGTCGGTATCATGGTGCCTTGGAACTATCCGTTATTTTTAGCAATTGGCCCGATGATTGATGCACTCACCGCAGGCAATCGCATTATGGTCAAGATGAGTGAAGCCGCACCGCAATTTGCTCAGACGTTTGCTGATGCCATTGCTCGTTATTTTTCGCCAGATATGATCTGTGTGGTGCTCGGTGAAGTTGAGATTGCCGCCGCCTTTAGTGAGCTACCATTTGACCATCTGCTATATACCGGATCGACTGCGGTGGGCAAAAAAGTCATGGCTGCCGCTGCGCCCAATTTAACACCAGTGACGCTTGAGCTTGGTGGTAAATCACCTGTAATCGTACTAGATGATGCCAATCTAGAGTCTGTCGTCAATCGAGTGATGATGGGTAAGACACTAAATGCTGGACAGACGTGTATTGCGCCAGATTATGTCTTGATTCAGCGCCAATACCATGACCAGTTTATCGAACTCGCAAAAGAGTGGATGACCAAGCATTATCCTGATATCGAAGAAAACCCAGATTACTCTCGCATTATTAATGGTGAGCAGTTTAAACGGGTAAAAGGCTATCTAGATGCGCTAACAGGTGGCGAGGTACATGCGTTAACTGGCGCCGAACCCAATATAGAAACCCGTCTAATGCCGCCAGTCATCGTCAGCGAGCCTGCGCCTGACAGCGACCTCATGCAAAACGAGATTTTTGCTCCGATATTGCCGCTAATGCATTATGAGACGCTTGATGATGCCATTTACTTTGTAAACTCGCGTCCACGTCCATTGGCGCTATATGTGTTTAGTGACAACTACAGCAGTATCGAAAACGTGCGTAACAATACGGTCTCGGGTGGTCTGTGTATCAACGAAGTTTTGATACATGTGGCTCAGCACGATTTGCCATTTGGTGGCGTGGGTGACTCTGGTACTGGTGCGTACCATGGTAAGGCTGGCTTTGAACGTCTCAGCCATATGAAGCCGATTTTTGTCCAAACTAAGCTCAATGGCTTGAATTTATTATTGCCGCCTTATGGTGGACTGTTTAAAAAGGCGATGGCGCTTTTTTTGAAATAACTGTTCTTGAAATAACAGTCTTTAAAATAACAATTCTTGAGTTAGACATTTTATAGTAGCTATAGAAATTAATAGTGACCTTTTTAATCGATACCATAACCAATAGCACCTATCCAGATAGGTGCTATTTTTTTATCTAAAATATGACTTCTCGAATATAGATTTCTCAAATTAAGAGCGACTTGTCATAAGAGCTTTATCAAAATTATCGTAAATTTATCTAATGCGTTAATCGACAAATAAGCGTTTGTCATCACTTCTATAAATCGCTACACTTTGTAGTAAGTCTAAACAACAGTGGATAGTAGCTGAATGGCCTATGGTCAGCATTGGTAAACTTGATATAGCGACGTTTAGCTGTTTTTTAGTTCTATTGTTTTAATAGTGATTTCATGCCGATGCAACATAATAATAGGAAAGAGTATGCGCCAATGGATTGCATTAAGCTTACTGTGGATGAGCGCGATACTACTGCCTGTATCGGCGTCAGCGGCATGTGAATCACTGATTAAATTTGGGGCACTGACATGGGAGAGTGGACAATTTACCTCCAGCGTACTCAGACATATCGTAGAAGATGGATACGGTTGTACGGTAGAGGAAGTACCAGGAGCAGGGCCTGCACTTGATACAGCACTATCACAAAATGACATTCAGGTCATCGGGGAGCAGTGGGTTGGTCGCTCGCCAATCATGGAAAAAGCCATTGAGCAGAATAAAGTGGCCATCATCGGCGATACGCTAAAAGGTGGTGCAACTCAAGGCTGGTATGTCCCGCGATACGTCTTGGAAGAGAACCCAGGACTACGCAGCTATCAAGATTTGCCTAAATATACTGAGCTATTTAAAGACCCTGAAGATCCTGGTAGATCACGCTTTATGAACTGTCCCTCTGGTTGGACGTGTGAGATTTTCAACACACGTTTGCTAAAAACCACCGGTCTAGACAGTCTTTTTAACAACGCACACCCTGGTACAGGTGCTGCTCTCGATGCCGAAATTGCCTCCGCTTTCGAGCAGCATAAGCCACTGTTGTTTTACTACTGGCAACCTACTGGGCTAATGGCAAAATATGACCTTGCGCCATTAGAGTTCCCAGCTTATGAGGATGCTTGTTGGCAAAATCTGCTGCTCGCTGATGGTAAGATGGATTGCGTGTCAGGATTCCCAGTATCGCCGTTAGGTATTGCCGTTTCTACCCCGTTTGTCGAATCCAATCCCGAACTAGCAGCTGTCTTTGAAAAGGTGCAATTTACCTCTGATGAGCTCAACGGTGCTATCTTGGAGATGAGCGAAAGTAAACGCACTGGCGATGAGCAAGCCATGGTGTTTTTGCGTGACAACCCAGAGGTTTGGCAAGCATGGTTATCCGATGAGGCCGCTACCAACCTCGCTACCAAGTTAGGCCTTAGCTCAACGGGTGCTGTCTCTACAACTGCATCTAGTATCAATGCGTCAGCGCTCGCCTCAAGCTTTCCTTCATGGTCGCTTGAGACCCCACTCAATAATGCCTTAGCAAATGTGGTCCAAAACTATGGTGATGTATTTCGTACTATTAGCACAATGGCGCTTACTTACCTGCTATTACCTATTGAACGATTATTAACGGTTGTCCCGCCTTGGCTTATTATTGCATTTGTGACTGTGCTTGGCTGGTTTGGTGTCCGCAAGGTTTGGTTCGCGCTGGCATGTGGTGCAGGGTTGTTTTTGATTGGTGCTTTTGGCTTATGGGGCGCACTGATTGATACTTTAGCGCTGCTTATCGTATCGGTACTGGTCACGGTGGTGATTGGTATTCCTATTGGTATCGCTATGTCAGGTAGCAAACTGCTACGCAAGACTGTGACGCCAGTGCTAGATATCATGCAGACCATGCCGAGTTTTGTATATCTCATACCAGTGCTGATGTTGTTTGGTATTGGTAAAGTGCCTGCGTTATTCGCGACCGTGATTTATGCTTTGCCACCCTTGATTCGTCTGACGACATTAGGGATTACGCAAGTCAATCATGAAATGGTCGAGGCAGGGCGCTCTTTTGGTAGTACGCATTTACAGCTACTTCTCTGGATTAAATTGCCACAAGCATTGCCCAGTATTATGGCAGGTATCAATCAGGCTGTGATGATGTCACTTGCCATGGTGGTATTGGCCTCAATGATTGGTGCTCCGGGGCTTGGTGAAGATGTATTGCAATCTATCCAAACGCTCAATATCGGTCAAGGTCTACAAGCAGGTACGGCCATCGTTATCGTTGCTATTATCATTGACCGTATCACACAAGCATTTGGTCAAGGTAAGCGTACCCGTCAAAAAACCATCGAAGCAGGCAGACGTCCGATTGGATAAAAAATTATCTAGTGGCATACGACTGAACCTATGGTAATCGACCGAAGCCATAATGATAAAAACCACGTGAATAGTGAGAGCACCGATGAATCATATCCAATTAAAAAATATCAGTAAGATTTATAACGCCAGTAGTACGCAAGCACAGTCTGCATTGGCATTGCTGGCTGAGGGTATGGATAGCATCAAAGTAAAAGAGCAAACGGACTATTCAGTTGGTCTGTATGATATCAATCTAGATATCAAGGCAGGCGAGTTGCATTGCATCATGGGTCTGTCAGGCTCAGGAAAATCAACGCTGATACGCCATATTAATCGTTTGATAGATCCAACCAGTGGCGAGATATGGGTAGATACTGCTCTGAATAGAGAACATGCGACTCACACAACAGCTGATAGGCAATCAGCGACAGCTAATATAAGTACGGTAGTAGAAGAGCGTTCTGCTACCGCTATTAATATTTTAGCGCTCAACGATAAGCAGTTGCAGCATTATCGTCAGCAGACAGTCAGTATGGTTTTTCAGCATTTCGGCTTAGTGCCGCACATGACGGTCATACAAAACGTCGCTTATGGTCTGCGTGTCCGAAAAATGAGCGCAAACGAGCGACATGAAACGGCACGACATTGGCTGAATGAAGTAGGGCTGTCCAATTTGGAAAACAGCTACCCTGATGAGCTATCAGGGGGTATGCAGCAGCGAGTCGGGCTAGCTCGAGCTTTAGCGACGGACAATCCAATTTTGCTAATGGATGAAGCGTTCTCTGCACTTGATCCGCTCATTCGCGCCCAGCTGCAAGACCAACTACTCGAATTACAAGAACGATTGAACAAGACCATTGTGTTTATTACCCATGACATCGATGAAGCTGTCAAAGTAGGTCAGCGTATCAGTATGCTAAATGGTGGTCGACTCATACAAACGGGGACGCCAAGCGAGTTGCGGCACAATCCTGCTGATGACTATGTCGAGCAGTTTATGAGTGCAAAAGCGTAAGCTGTGATAATCATCTATGAATAGGTTGTCTGGATAGACTTATACGATGTTTTGATAAATGGTTTAAATAATCGCAATCATTTTGCTGGCTTTTCACTGTCATTTTACGGTAATCAAAAGTGAACTCTGAAATAAATACCAAACTTCGTTATACTGAACGGTTTATCGATGGCTCATAATGAATGAGCGTGTATTGTTTATCGTCCACATATGATGTCGCTTTGTCTATCAAATGACGTTTGTTTCTTATTTTGCACTTTTAAGGCCATAGTATGACCGTTTCTTATGCACCTATTATTACTTCATTGCTTGATAATGATTTGTACAAATTTACGATGTTACAAGCCATGCTGCATCAGTTCCCGCAAACCCATGGTGTTTATCGCTTTCGCTGCCGTAATAACAAAGATGCAGCCTATCCGTTGGCTGATATCCAAAAAGATCTAGAGCAGCAACTAGACAGCTTATGCGAATTGCGCTTTTTGCCAGATGAGCTAGAGTACTTACGTAGCTTACGCTTTATTCGCTCAGATTTCGTTGATTATCTAGAATTATTTAAGCTAAAACGTCGTTTTATTACGGTAAGTACAGACGATAAAGGTCGCCTGTTTATCGATATCGAAGGGCCAATGATTCAAGCGATGTTCTTTGAAGTATTTGTACTAGCCATTGTCAATGAGCTGTATTTTAATGCGCTATCTAATGACAGCGTGATTGAAGAAGGACAACGTCGCCTCGATGCAAAAGTAGCGCTATTACATCAGTATGCCGAAGAGCAAACCCAGTACGATCAGGATACACCGCCATTTATCGTCGCTGATTTTGGCACGCGTAGACGCTTTAGTCGACGCTGGCAAGCACACGTAGTGAAAACGTTACATAAAGCCGAGCCAAAGATAGTTGGTGGTACATCAAACGTATATTTGGCCAAGCAATTAGGAATGACGCCAATAGGCACCATGGCGCACGAGTTTATGCAGGCGTTTCAAGCATTAGATGTGCGTCTGCGAGATTCACAAAAGGCCGCGCTTGAAGCGTGGGTGCATGAGTATCGTGGCGACTTGGGTATTGCATTGACAGACGTAGTCGGCATGGATGCGTTCTTACGTGATTTCGATTTGTATTTTGCTAAACTATTCGACGGTCTGCGTCATGATAGCGGCGACCCATATATTTGGGGTGATAAGGCAATTGCCCATTATGAGAAGCTAAAGATAGACCCAAAAACCAAGATTCTAACTTTTAGCGATGGGTTAGATTTAGAGAAGGCGTGGGAGCTGCATCAATACTTTAAAGGTCGCATTAGAACCAGTTTCGGCATCGGCACCAATCTGACCAATGATATGGGCATTACGCCGATTAATATCGTGCTCAAGTTGGTAGAGTGCAATGGTCAGCCAGTTGCAAAGCTGTCTGATAGCCCAGGCAAGACCATGATCAATAACGACACGTATCTTGCCTATCTGCGCCAAGTCTTTGAGGTTGATGAGCCAGAGTAAACTGAATATCAAACTGTTGCGTTGCCAAATGTGCCAAATGAGATTGATACGCTTGGCTTGACTACTCAACTGCTATTTATTGGCTGCTTTTCGTTTAACTATCAACACTGCTGGTAGATTTTTCTTCGGCAAAGGCCGCATCTAGTGCTTGCTGTACAGCATTGATACGAGTCTCGCAAACGCGATAAGCGGCAATAGATTCTTCGACCGTTGTCATTAGATTATCAATATCAGGCTCATCCTGTTGCTGTAGTTCAGCTGCATTGGTTTTTAAGATATCGTAAGCCGCCTTAAAGGTTTTTGGGGCGGCTTTTTTGCGTCGGCGAGTAGGGGTTGTCATAAAATTTCCTAATTTTTAAAGGTAAGTCGATGAGTAATCGTTAGATATTATTATGTGGTCAAGTTGGAGTACCTGAAGTTTCCGTCGCTTCTTTATCCATATTGACATCTATAATCTGCGCTTTTGCGTTGCCATCTTTTAAAATGATATTGACAGTTTGCTCAGGATACAGTTGGGTACTACTAGTGAGGGTTTGCTTGTTTTGAGCATCCGTTAGCATGGTATAGCCTTGCTTGAGTACGCGAGACGGTCGATGTAATAGCACGATGTCACGTAGATGTTCGCTATCGCGCTGTGCTTGCACAATTTGCTGCTGCGCGTTTTGCATGATTGACTCTTGATAACTTTTGCTATTGGTAGCGGCTTTTACAAGTTGTTGATGCGCCAAGGTTTGCGTTTGTGTGTATCGCTCAGCCGTCAGTCTGACTGCTTGCTTTACTTGGCGCTGGGCACTTTGTTGAATACTGCGCCATGCATAGTCACTGTCTTTTCGTAGAGCGGTGAGCTGCCCAATCGTTTGCGACTGTATTTGGCTTAACTGTCGCGCAGTTTGTTGCTCAGCAGTATTTAGTTGACGTTGAGCCGCTTGCTTGATTTGTGCCTGATATTGTAGCGTCTGAGTGACGAGCTGGGCCAAGTGGCTATGGATAGCAGCAATCACCTTTGAGGGTGTGTCAAAGCTGGTATGCGCCACTTCATCTAAGATGACTTTGTCACGTTCATGACCGATGCCCACCCAGATAGGAATAGGCTGCTCAGCAACCAGAGCTGCCAACTCATAATCATTGAGATAAGCCAAATCACCAACCGCACCGCCGCCGCGAATAATAACCAACAAGTCTGGTAGACGCTGATAAGTATCGTAAAACTGCTGCTGGGCGCTAACGATGGCTTGGCGGATTTCAGCGGGCGCATGATTGCCCTGAAAAGTCGCACTATGGTAGTGGAAGTGACACGCACCTGTACTGGCTAAGCGATCGGCATCTGCTTGAAAATCACCCAATCCGGCTGCCTTTTCAGGAGCGATGACCAGTACATGCTCGATATCAAAAGGGGCAGGTAGCTGTTGATTAAGATGTAATAGCCCTTCACCTGTTAAGCGGTCGACCATTTCTGCATATTGCCGTGCCAAGTCGCCTAGGGTATAACTGGGGTCGATATCTTCAATGGTGATTGAAAAGCCGTACTGGGCATGAAACCCTGCCGATACTTTAAGGAGTACGGTCAAATCACGCTCAAGCGGCATGCCAGTCGCACGTTCAAACTTAGCTAATACACGAGCAGCTTTGAAACGCCAGAGATTGCCACGGCAGCTGGCGACCACTTTGCCATCGTCGTCTTTTTCGGCCAGTTCAAAGTAGTAATGACCACCTTTACTCGACAGATTGCGGATTTCAGCTTTTACCCAGACACGGTGGTCAAAAGTTTGTTTGATGACCATTTCAACCGCTGATAAATAATCACTTAAGCGTAGGACCGTATCTTCTAGATGGTCTTCCTGCTCAGCGAGTTCCGCTTCCAAGGTAGCCAAATCTTTGGCAGGTGCTAATACTTTGGCCTGTTTAATATTTGAAAGATTGGGTTTGCGCATAATATTAGACCAAAGATAATGAAAATATAAAGACTGACGAGGATGTGCTGAATACGTAGCGGATAGTTTAACTTAAAAAGGAGAGCACAAAAAGCGAAGCCAACAAGCTTTGATTGATATATTATCTATATCGCAGTTTGTTGGCTGTTTAATCAGAGAAAGATTGTATGTCACTTAATGTTAGCGATTGGATTGTTAGTCTGGTTCTATCTGCAGGTAGTTATTTTTATTGGCAACGGAAGTTAATGGTGTATTCATAATCATCGCTACGTGACAAATCTGGTGTACCCGTGCCAAATATCGAGCCAACGACAGCACCTACTTGACCAACCATACGACCAGTACGCTCATTTAAGATACCATTATATTTTACATTGTCATCAACGATAATCACTTGCTTACTTCGACAGGTTTTTTGCGCACTATCGATCGCATTTTGTTGTGCCTTAACTTTGGTATCAGCGATACCGGTTGTCTCATAGATAGAGTTGGCACGCTGAATCACGGGTGAGGAAGGCGTACTTTGACAGGCGCTCAAAGCAAGTGCAGCCACTAACGTTGCCGTCAAACTGGCAGTTTTATTAAAAGTATTCATAAATAATTCCTGATTTATATAAGCAGAACGTCTTAGCTATAGGCAAAGCTTTATGAATGTAGCTTATCTAGATATTACCTGTCTAGACAGTTATTGTGTGCTGTATTACCGGTATATTGCCGATGAACCATGCACTAGATATAAACAAGTTTAATATCTTAAGAACAGCAATATTCCAAAACGGCAGACAACCGTTATTGACCAAAAATAAAACAAGTCGCATCCGTACACAGCAAATCACTTGAAATATAAATTGTATCTAGGATAATTGAGCCATTCATTTTTTATTAATAAGTAATACTATGCAATTGATTCCTGCTCCTGCTGGCGTGCTCGAGGTTGACGCACTGTGGCAAAATGACAATCCTAATGACCCAAATACAGACACGGTGGCGCTGCTGTGCCATCCCAATCCGTTGTTTGATGGTACGATGAATAACAAAGTGGTCACCACCATGTATCGCTTTGCCCGTGATAATGGTATGCATGTGGTGCGCTTTAACTTTCGCGGTGTTGGCCAATCGACAGGCGAGCATGATTATGCGGAAGGTGAAGTGGTCGATGCAATGACCGTGCTACAATGGATTGCTGAACAAACCAATGCTCGAAAGCTATGGCTGGGTGGTTTTTCTTTTGGTGGCTATGTCACGGCACGCGTGGCTGAGCAAGTGCTTGAAGCCGCACATATATGGGGATTGGGTGACTTTGAAGTGACGAAAATCGCCCTTATCGCACCATCAGTCGAAAAAAATGACAGTACTGATATTAGTTTGCCTGCGGATAGAACTTTTGAGATTTATGGTAATGCGGATGAGGTGATTGACCCTGACAATATGCAGGCATTTGCAGACCGATTAGGCATTGAAGTCAGCGTGGTTGATGGCGCGGGTCATTTCTTCCATGGTCGCTTATCAGAGCTCAAAGGATTACTAGACAAGCATAGCTTTGGGCAGGACAGCTAATTTATTTGTTACCTAGCCCATCTTAATAGCTTCTGCTTTGATATGGTTTAGCATGGCTTGCTTGGCAGCACCAGTACCGTGCTAAATTATCCTACTATTTTGATATTTATTTAATCCAACGATGAGTCGTATTATGAGTTTATCTCCATTGCAACGTTACGAGAAAGCCGTCAGTACAGATGAGTTTACTCGGGATGAGCAGCAATTTCAGGCCATGAGCTATCTTGATGAGATATACCATCAGCTCATCAATAGTGCACCGCAAAAGAAAGGTTTTTTTGGCTTTTTGAAATCCAAGCCAGTCGCGCCAACAGGTCTTTATATGTGGGGCGGTGTTGGCCGCGGCAAAACGTGGATGATGGATATGTTTTATGACTCGTTGACTATTGAGCGCAAGATGCGTCTGCATTTCCATCATTTTATGCAGCGTGTCCATAGAGAGCTTAACAAACTACAAGGTGAGAGTGATCCGTTAGAGAAAGTCGCTGATATTATTTATAAAGAAGCGGTTATCATCTGTTTTGATGAGTTTTTTGTTTCTAACGTCTCTGATGCTATGATATTGGGCGATTTGTTCACTATGCTGTTCAATCGCGGTATAACTTTGGTTGCTACCTCAAACATTGAGCCAGCTGGATTGTATAAAGATGGCTTACATCGTGACCGTTTTATGCCTGCCATTGCGGAAGTTGAGCGTCATACCACGGTAATGAATATCGACTCGGGAATTGATTATCGTCTGCGCGTATTACAGCAAGCTGAGCTATACGAAGCGCCGCTTACTAAGGCAAACTACCATTGGTTAGCCAACCGTTTTGCGAGCTTGTCGAATAATCAGAAAATCAGTAAAGAGCCCATTACTATCAATGGACGAGAAGTAAAAATCAACGCTTGTACCGAAGATATCTTATTCTGTGACTTCCGTCATCTCTGTATGGCGCCGCGATCAGCCGCTGATTTTATTGAGCTTGCCAAACGATTTAGCACCGTTTTAGTTGACTCCGTGCCAGCGTTAGATGACGACTTGCGTGATCCAACGCGCCGTTTCATTTATCTCGTCGATGAGTTTTATGATCGCCGTGTAAAATTATTGGTACGGGCAGAGCAGCCGATTCTAGACTTGTACCAAGGAGAGAAGTTGGCGTTTGAGATTGAACGTACTCGTTCACGCCTGCTTGAGATGCAGTCAGAGGACTATCTACGCATGGACCACCGAGTCGAAGATGTTGCGTAGTTTATCGCTGAATTGAGACTGCCTATGTGTAGCTCTCAATTGCTCTATAGCTGTTAAAAAATAAGAAAATGATATTATTAATAAGTAGTGATAGATAATAATAAAGAAGGATAAAACAATGACTACAACTGACAATGTTGATAATGAAAGCCAAGAAATAGAAGACAAAAAACTGTCTGTGAAGAACGTAGCAGCGAATGATATCTCATCTACCAGTGACGAGCTGATAGGTTGGATCAATTCAAGACGCAGTATGGGCAATCTAGATGAGCCAGCACCGACGCGGGCGCAGATTGAATCTGCCATTGAGTGTGCGGCAACTGCGCCAGATCATAAAAAATTGCGTCCTTGGCGCTTCATCGTGACGCAAGGTGAAGCGCGCCACGAGTTAGGCCGTGCCTTGCTCGAAGCAGCCCAAGCAAAAGCGCTACAAGATGGCGAAACGCTGTCTGAAAAAACCGTCACTAAAACTCAAAATATGCCGCTGCGAGCGCCGCTGATCATAACGGCTGTGACTCAAATGCAAGAACACAAAAAAGTGCCACCTTTTGAGCAAATGCTAAGTGCAGGTGCTGCTGTACAAAATCTAATCTTGGCATTAAAAGCTCAAGGGTTTAGTACCGTTTGGCGCACTGGGCTGCTGTGTAATGAGCCTGCAGTAAAAGCGTATTTCGGAGTGGGTGCAGATGATTATGTGACCGCTTTTGTTTATACTGGCACAAGTCCCAAGGATGAGTCCAAACGCAAACCTATCGATATCGAACCGCTAGTTCGCTTCGAGTCGTAATGTAGCTCAGTGCTGTCTATTAATAAGATTATAATTGCACAAAGTTATAATTCAAAGATAATAAGGCCAGTCGCTGAGCACGATAGATTCTATTGATAATACGTCAGTCAACACGGATAAAAGAACATGACAAGCCCTAACAATAGTAATAAAAACAATACCAGTGCTAATAATGAGACGGACAAAGAGTCGTCTGAAAAGCAGAATGGTATGCTTGCAGGTATTCTTGAGCGAGCAACCAAGTCAGGTCTTGGCCGTAAAAAGTCAAACCCTAGTCCTGTTGGATCAGCTGTGGCAAAGGATATGGCAGACATTCATAGCAATCCTACCAAGCTGCGCTTGGCGTTTTTAGGTGGTGGTAGCTTTGGTACGGCAATGGCAAATTTAGCCGCACGTAATGGCTGTGATACCACGCTATGGGTACGTAACAAACGTACGGTAAAAGCAATGGCGAAAACACAGACCAATAAAAAGTATCTCCCAGGCTATAAGCTTGATGATCGACTGAAATACAGCCATGATTTGGCGGCAAGTGTCAAAGATAAAGACATTATTTTTATTGCTGTGCCAGGTTTAGCCTTTCGTGAAACGCTAAAAAACATCGCGCCTTTTATCAGTGGTCAGTCCATTGTATCGTTGACTAAAGGTATGGAAAAAGACACCTTTGCGATGATGAGTGATATCATCAAAGAGGTGCTGCCAGAAGTAAATTTTGGCGTCATGTCAGGGCCGAACCTCGCTATCGAAATCATGAAAAACATGCCGTCTGCTACGGTTATCGCAAGTGAGTCGGAGCCATTGCGTCATGCCGTGCAAGCAGCGTTACACAGTGCCTTCTTTAGAGTATTTGCTAGTGATGATATACGCGGCGTCGAGCTTGGCGGCGCGCTAAAAAACATCTACGCAATTGCCATGGGTATGGCGGCAGCTTATGAAGTAGGTGAAAATACTAAAGCGATGATTCTTACTCGTGCTTTGGCAGAAATGAGTCGTTTTGGTGTTGAAGAAGGCGCCAATCCGCTCACTTTCTTGGGCTTATCTGGCGTAGGCGATTTATATGCTACTTGTAGCTCAGAGCTAAGCCGTAACTATCGTATCGGTAATATGCTTGGTCGCGGTATGAGTATTGATGCCGCAGTCAAAAAGCTTGGCCAAACTGCTGAAGGGGTAAATACTATTCAGCAAGTTCATGAAAAAGCGACCAAAGCGGGTATCTATATGCCAATTACCCATGCGCTCTATGCAGTCATTTATGAAGACAAGGCCGCTCTAGGCGTTGCGCTACATCTAATGGAAGCAGGATTCCGTAGCGATGTTGAGTTTGTCATGGCGCATGATCATAGCAATGCAGCACTTACGGCTCATATGAAAACCTCTAATAGCAATACTAAAAGCAAAGACAGCGATGCTGATAAGTAAGACACATCATTAAAAATCAGTATCAAGAGAGTCGAACTTAGCGCTCCAAGGAAGGTTATGAAAATTATATTAGTACGTCATGGTCAAGCAGAAGACGAAACACGTCCAGATAGCGCGCGTCAGCTGACGGACTTTGGTCAGCAGCAGGCAGCACAAACGGCAGAATATGTGACCACTCACTATAGCCCAGATCGTTTTGTGGTCAGCCCTTATACGAGAGCACAGCAAACTTTATTTGCGTTCCAATCGCGAGCACCGCAAGTAGCCTCATCTGTGCAGGACAATATCACGCCCTCGGATGATGCGCGCCAAGCTTTGATAGATATTGCCAATATTGAAGCTGAGTGTTTGGTCGTTGTTTGTCATATGTCTATCGTCGCTTATATCGCGGGATTGCTGACAGGCGATTATCCAGAGTCGTTCTCTCTAGCGGAAGCCAGAGTGTTTGATATGGAATTTGTGATGACTGGCATGGCAACGGAAGTTGATCGTTTTGTTCCTGATCAGCCTTATTAGACTAGATTTCTAATATTTTGTTTATATGTAACTTGCTAGAGCAGAATTGATTAGATATGACGGATTTGAAGTGGTATTTGCGAGAAGCATGCCAGTTATTAATCATATAAAGTCATCCAATGCTTTCAAAAACCGCATCAATCCTTAACGATATTTTGATAACTGCAGCAATAATTGAGGACACGTTTAGTGTTACATGTTTGGTTACGAGCGCAGCATAGCCCGCTAGCTGTCTGGCACGAAGATGTACAGCAATGGCAAATGGTTGATGGTTGGCAACAGCTGCAAACAATCTATGGTAACTATAAGTCCAGCAGCCAAAAGACGCTTTGTCTATATTTTCCCTCAAGTCATGCATTGCACGTGGACACGGCGCTCAATGCTGCTCAGCTTAAACAGCTGGGTAATAGCGGCAAGCAGTACTTATTTGAAGAAACGTCATTAACACCTATTGAGCAATTAAACATCCGCCAATTGAGCCATGCTGATACGACGCAACTGTATGCACTGGCACAAAACGACATTGAGTCCTGGCAACAAAGCGCGCAGCTAGCCGGTATGAATATAGTGGCGTTACTGCCAGATTTTTTATTGTTGCCACCGCCAGAAGAGGACGCAGGTCAGCAAGTGACTCTTTATCAAGATTCGCAGACTATGCTGCTGCGCCAATCATTGCGTCGAGGTATGGCCGTCAGCTATTTACCACTAATGTTTGAGCGTTTCCCGCATTTAAGTGAGGTAATGGTGTTGCCTTCTATTGAGGCAGCTATTGACGTATCGCTTGACTCGCTAGATTCCTCATCGACGCTAGAGTTAGCGGCGCAAACTAAAGCGTTGATCGCTGATCATCAGCTGCTACTGACGACCCTGCCTACAGTACCTAAGCCAATTGACAGTCCTGAACGTCACGCGCTTAATTTCTTTATGAAATCTACTGACTCACAACTATCACCATATTTGCGAGTGGCTATGATGGTTGCGTTATCAGCGTTAGTGCTGCAAATGGCAACCGATGGTGTGCAGTGGTATAAGTATAATGAAGCGACCGCCGCAACCAAGACTGCAATTGCGGCACAGTATCAGTCTTGGTTCGCCGATGAGCCACTGAGTACGCGCACCAAACTGCAAGTACAGCTGCAACCAAAACTGCGTAGCGATAGCCAAGCGCCTGCATCACATATGGCCGCACTGTCACGCATATCACCATTGATTAAACAGTCATCATTGCATGCACAATCATTAGTAATGCAACCATCGGCGCTCAGTTTTACCTTGATTGCTCCAGATCGCGGTAGCCTTGATAAATTTACGAGCACACTGGTAGCACAAGGCTTAAATGCCAAACTTGCGCAAGTGAATAGTAATGAGCAAGGTCAGTTTAGTGGTCAAGTCACTGTCAACGTAGTAGAAAATAATATTGTAGAAAGCAGCGACATGGCAAATAATGCGGCAGCGTCGTAACTCATCAAGGTATTGGTAATAAAGGTCAAAACATGAAACGATTACAACGCCGTACCAAACGTAATGCAGCTATTTCTGCAACCAGTACTAAGGCTCAGGTATTCTCAGAGCGTATGAACAATTATCAAAATGTACTAATGACGCGCTGGCAAACATTGCCTCCCCGTGATCAGCTAGCATTAGCTATATTGTCTATATTTTTACTGTTGTTTATTGGCGGCTATGGTGGCTATAGCGTTCATCAAGCAGCGAGCGATAGTAAGAGTGACTATCAGGAGCAAGTGGCAGATTATTTTTGGTTGCGTGCTCAAGCAGGTAACATTGATAGTAATGCATTGAATACTAGGAATAACGCTACTGGAGAGGCTGATATGCCATCCACTAGTCGTATCAATGCGCTGCTCAATAACTCAGGTATAGCAGGTGCTCAGGTGGTTGCGACTGGCGATGCAGTGCAATTGAGCTTTACGCATCCTAGTCAAGCGGTCGTCAGCACTGCACTGGGTAAGCTTGAACAGCAAGGTTGGCAATTTACACAGCTATCTATGCAGCAAGATCTGACCAATAAAGCTATTCAGGTACAAGCAACGGTCACTTCATAAAACGCGTCAGACTGTGATAGAAATTTTAGATACTTATAATACTGTGTGTCTAGTACTCGACACTCAATCCTCGACAGCAAAATAATGCTTTATCGTTGGTATCATTGAAAAGCCATTTATCTGGCTCCATTAAATAGTTAATCATATGACTATTGAACAAAAATATTACCAGTAAGGAAAACCTCACATAATGCGGGACAGTATGAGCAACGATAAGCGCCGTTCGTTAATTACTTATAACCATATCACTTATTTCTTATATGTGATCAGCTACTTTACTGCGGGTTTACTGTGGATTGTGCCGATTGTCATGAACTATGCTAAGCGCCATGATGCTAGTGGGTCATGGTTGGCCACGCATTTTGACTGGCAAATCAAGACCTTTTGGTACAGTATCGTTTGGTTCGTCATTGGCATTATTTTGATTACCTTTGCATTAGGCGGCTTTGGCGTTAGCGTATTGGCGGATAGTGGCAATATCGCTATTGGCTCAATATTATTGGCTGGGCTTGGTTTGCTGATTATGACCTTTACCTTTATCTGGCATTTATATCGCATTATACGTGGTTGGATTGCGTTGACTGATGGACGTCCAGTACCGTAGATGTTTAAGAGTACCTTTGTGCTATGTCTTTAGCTTAGAAAACGACAATTCATCGTTATTTAGTAGAGATTCATCAGTATTGGTTACTGCTTAAATGTAGAAATTTAGCGACTGAAACTTTGCTCTTATTTCTGTTAAGCTGATATAATCGCTGCGCCCGATTTCATTCGCATTTTTTATTCACTATTTCTTCCAAGCAGGGTCTGCCATCACTATGTCTTATGCCTTACTTCGTCCTTTTTTGTTTAATATGGATCCCGAACACGCCCATGAGATGACGCTATCTTTATTGGATAAAGCGCATAAAGCGCGTGTTTTAGGCTTGGCGTATGGTCAGTCAATGCAACCAACAGACTGTATGGGTTTGCAGTTTTCTAACCCAGTTGGTCTGGCAGCAGGCATGGACAAAAACGGCGATTACATTGACGCGCTGGCTGAGTTAGGGTTTGGTTTTATAGAAGTAGGAACCGTCACGCCAAGACCGCAAGTAGGCAACGACAAGCCAAGGCTGTTTAGAATCAAGCAGGCAGACGCGATTATCAATCGTATGGGCTTTAACAACGAAGGCGTTGATTATCTAATCAACAATGTCAAACGCTGTAAATATAAAGGCAATATCGGTATCAATATTGGTAAAAATGCCGACACGCCGGTAGAGCAAGCCGCTGATGATTATGTGTATTGTTTAGAGCGTGTGTATCCGCACGCCTCATACATCACAGTCAACATCTCATCGCCAAACACCAAAAACTTACGTGATTTGCAAAGTGGTGAAGCACTGACTCAGTTAATGGATACGATTAAAAACCGTCACAGTCAGTTAGCTACTGAATATGGTTTTTATGTCCCATTAGTGCTTAAAGTTGCTCCAGATTTAGAACCATTACAAGTTGATTATATCTCGCAGCAATTAATAGACTTTGAAATTGATGGTCTGATAGCGACTAATACGACATTGAGCCGCGTAGGTGTCGAAGACTTGCGTGATGGTGATCAAATGGGTGGCCTATCCGGTCGTCCTGTGAGTCATATTAGTACCCAGATTTTGCAACAATTCTCTGATCAGTTAGATGGTAAAGTCGCTTTGATAGGCGTGGGCGGTATCGATAGTGGTGCCAAAGCCGTCAAAAAAATTGAAGCAGGCGCAGACATGGTACAGCTCTATACGGGGCTTATCTATCGTGGTCCTGGGCTGGTGCAGTCTTGTATTCAGGCAATCGGTGGCTATTACGATGCCATGGAAAGCTAATCCAATAAATAAGGTAATAAGGCGTAAAGCATGAGTGGTTTAGATATTGTGATTGCTATCGTTGT
This sequence comes from Psychrobacter sp. 4Bb, assembly GCF_002836735.1. GTDB lineage: Bacteria > Pseudomonadota > Gammaproteobacteria > Pseudomonadales > Moraxellaceae > Psychrobacter. The sequence continues at coordinate 82,388 of NZ_PJAS01000053.1, forward strand.
CTTGATTGGCTTATGGCGCGGCTTTCAAGTAGGACTGATTAAAACAGCAATAGGCTTGGTAGGTTGGTTTATCGCCCTCATCGCTGCTACTAGGCTGGCAGGAGTGGTGTCGCCCCAATTAACGGGTATCGTACAAAACCCTGTACTACAGATGGCCATGGCTTTTTTATTGGTAGTGATTGCCATATTGGCAGTCATGCATCTGATGGCGTTTGTATTCTCAGGCGTGCTCAAAACCTTACGTTTGGGCGTCTTGGACAAAATGGCAGGCGGCGTACTGGGTGCTGCCAAAAACGTACTAATGGTCTTGGTTGTATTGAGCGTCAGTGCGCCATTGCTAGTACAGATGCCGCAGTGGCAAACCTCAGTACTAGCGCCTGAGCTGATGCCATATGCACCGATGGGCAAGGCGTTGGTATCGGACGTACTAGGAATGGCTTGGGATCAGGTCAATCAGTCATAATTGTTTAATTGCCTATTATTTTATATAACTGTCTATTATTTTACTTCTTTTTATACTTCTAAATGTTTGCACGTGTCACTGATAATCAAAAATAGATTATCGAAAAATCTCGTTAAGTTTCTTACAATATCATCAGGTTAGCGGCGTGCGACAGTGAATGATTTTAGCAACATACTGTCGTTAAGTTTGCCGTTATTGTCGTACTAATGTATGAGTCAAAATAGGATATAGCTATTATGTGTGGAGTCATTGGAGTTGCAGCTCACGAACCAGTCAATCAGATTCTTTATGACGGTTTGACGATGCTACAGCATCGCGGGCAAGATGCAGCAGGTATTGTCACTTTGCAAGATGGGCGACTCTATCTACGTAAAGAAAATGGCATGGTACGTGACGTATTTATGAATCGTCATATGATGAAACTGGTTGGTAAGTTCGGTATCGGTCACGTTCGTTACCCGACAGCTGGTACTTCTAGCAGCGCTGAAGCTCAGCCATTTTATGTCAACTCACCGTATGGTATTACCCTTGCGCACAATGGTAACCTGACCAATGCTGAGAGTTTGGCCAAATCTTTGTACATCGAAGATCGCCGCCACCTTAATACTGACTCAGATTCTGAAGTACTGTTAAATGTACTGGCACATGAGATGCAGAATCTAGGCAAAACACATTCAACGGCTGATGATATCTTTGAAGCAGTAAAAGCCGTCTATAAACGCTGTGAAGGCGCTTATGGTGTTGTCGCTTTGATCACTGGTCATGGCCTACTTGCATTCCGCGATCCAAATGGTATCCGTCCACTTATCTTTGGTAAGCGTATGGCACCGAATGGCGGCACTGAGTATATGGTTGCCTCTGAATCAGTGGCGTTGACAGGTTCTGGCTTTACTATCGTTCGTGATGTAAAACCAGGCGAAGCAATTTTCATTGATTTGAACCATAAGCTGCATACGCATCAGTGCGTCGAGCAAAAAGAATACACGCCTTGTATCTTTGAATATGTGTACTTTGCTCGTCCAGATTCGATTATGGACAATATCTCAGTTTATAAATCACGCCTACGCATGGGTGAAAAACTGGCAGATAAAATCCTTGCTGAATGGGGTGAAGATCACGATATCGACGTGGTCATTCCAATTCCAGATACGTCTCGTACTTCAGCGATGGAGCTGGCGCTAAAAATGAATGTCAAGTACCGTGAAGGGTTTATGAAAAACCGCTACATCGGTCGTACGTTTATTATGCCAGGTCAGCAGCAGCGTAAAAAATCAGTTCGCCAGAAACTCAGCGCTGTGCCGCTAGAGTTCAAAGGCAAAAACGTACTGTTGGTTGATGATTCAATCGTTCGTGGTACGACGTGTCATGAGATCATTCAAATGGCACGTGATGCAGGTGCTAATAAGGTGTTTTTTGCGAGTGCCGCGCCACCAGTGAAGTTTCCAAACGTATACGGCATTGATATGCCAGTGCGTACCGAGCTGATTGCTTCAGGTAATAGTGTTGAGGAAGTACGTGAGATCATTGGCGCTGACCGTTTGATCTTCCAAGATCTAGATGATTTGATCGATGCCGTCAAAGATACCAAGCACAGCAGAGTCGAAGGGTTTGATTGCGCTGTATTTAATGGCTGCTACATCACGGGCCAAATCAATGAAGCTTATCTTGACCATTTGCAAGAGCAACGTAATGATACAGCCAAGACTGGTAAAAAAGGCGTGCAGATAGTAGCTGATACCCCAGTTGATATGATGGGTGTTGAAGAGCTTTAAGCCAGATAGCAATAAATATATCGCTTGAAAATAAAAAGCTGGATTCTATTAAGAATCCAGCTTTTTTGTGCCCAAAATACAAGTAAAATCAATACTGAATGTTGGTATAAGATAGACTGCTGTCAGGTCAAAAAGTTGGTAAATATCCAGACAAAGCCATTGATTGCAGCAATACCAACGACCATGCTAACCAAGAGCTGGCGGCTGATATGATAGATAAACAATACCAAAATAAGTGCGCCGATTTGAGCCATTAATAGATGCAACTCGGTGTCATTCAAAGTAACAGTCGTCGATACGTCTTGATAGGACAGGCTAGTCAAAATTAGCAGCACCATCACTGATAATGGCAAACTCTCATTTAACCGATGTAGCCAAGGTGTATCGAGCAGCTTTCTAGGTATCAGTGCTGGCAATGCACGAGTGATAAAGGTCACTGCTGCCATGGCAAGCGTGGCAAAAATAAGATAACTACTGGTCATGAGATTCTCCTATTTCATGACGCTGCATCCAAAATCCACGTACTAAAATCATCAGCATACAGATAGTGATAGCCACCAATAATAACCAATCGCTAGTGAATAAAGAAGCGACAATCAAGCCAATCACAGCGATGCCAATAGGAAAATAACGCTTGATACTTTGGAATTGTTCATATGCCAAAATCGCAAACAGACAAACCAAGGCAAAATCCAAATGTGGAATTAAGTCACTAAGCGTACTTCCAATCATCACACCAATGGTACTCGCAAGCACCCACCAGCTTTGGTTAAATAAGCTAATAGGGAGTATGAGTTTTTGTCGTGTCTCGTTTGGCAAACTGGTCATGACTGAAAAAGTCTCGTCAGTCAGGGCAAATAAGCAATACGTTTTTGCCAGTTTATGTTTTGGTAGATATTGCAATAACGGCATACCATAAAACACGTGGCGTAAATTAATGGCGGCGATATTGGTGGCGATATTACCGATCGGTAGGCCAGCGCTGAGCATTGGCAAACAAGCATATTGAGCCGCTCCAGCATAGAGCACAATGCTGAGCATAATCGTTGCCCATATAGGGACGCCAGCAACTTGTGCCAGTACACCAAAGGCAATACCTGCAGGTAGATATCCCATCGCAACGGGTAAGCTTTTCTTAAATCCTTCGGCCCAGTCGTGAGTGTGCGCTCGTTGATGACTGAGTTCGTTTGAATGAGTAGTCACATCGTATCCTAAATTTTTCTTACTTTGGTCAACTTCATTATTGATAGGTAAATATCAATAATGAACTTCATAACAATCACCCAGCTCACGTGATGAGTGATAAAAAATAGCTATTGCTCTGGTTGTAGGTTTTCATAACTGCGTGATTGATGAGCACGAAACAAAAACCCGCCCAAGATAATTAATCTCAATAGCAGTAGGCACCACACGCTAAGCCAAATACCTGTCATATCCCATTGTTGATAGAGCAGCCAACTCAACGGAAAGAAAATAGCAGCCAGTATCAGCGCCGCATTACGGATCACGCTACCAGCCGTCAAACCGAAAAATATCCCATCCAGCCAATAGGCACCAACACCGACAAGAGGCAATAATACAGCATATAAATGGTAGTCATAGGCGAGGGCAAACACTGACTCAATATTGGTCATGAATCCCAAATACGTAGGCATTGCAAGCCACCAAATGGCGCTTAACACGATAGCAAGGCCATAACTAACCACGCCTGTACGTTTGACGATAATACGAAACCGTGGCCAATCACGTCGTCCTGCAGCTTGTCCACTTAACGTTTCAGCAGACACAGCGACGCCATCTAAAGCGAAGGCAGATATGCTTAATACTTGCAATAAAATAGCATTAGCAGCCAGTATAACGTCACCGCTTTGGGCCGATAGTCGAGTAATCCAAGCAAAGCTTAGCGTTAAGATAAGGGTACGTACAAAGATATCTTTGTTTAAAGAAAATAGCCTAAGCATTTTTTCTTTCGTAAAATATTGTCGATCCGCTTTGAACAATACAGACCACGATACTTTTAAATGTTGGCGGCTCAACCATACTGCCATCATTATCCCAAACCAAAATGCGATAGTGGTTCCTAGTGCGACACCAGCCAATCCCATCTGCATTGCAAATACAAAAAACAGAGTCAGTACGATATTAAGTACGGCAATAAAGCCTTGCTGATAAAGCATATAACGGGTCTTACCTTGTCCTGCAAACCAACCAATAAATGCAAAGTTCATCAGTTCTGCGATCACGCCCCAAAAGCGTACGTCTAAGTAGGTTTTTGCTGCGCGTCCACTTTCAGGATTGGCTGATAGTGCTTGTAAGCCAAAATCAATCAGCCATGGCTTTGCCAGTAGCAATATTGCTCCGATAACAAACGCCAATAGTAACGCGCGTTGCAAGATAGACAGTAAAGGCGTGGGCACTGATACAGCTGATGTATTGCTAGTATTATTCGCGAGTTGTCCCAATGCCTGCGCAGCAAGTCCAGATGATGCATACTGCAAAAAGTTAAAACTAACAAGCAATAGCGACAGCAGCTGTATGGCTAGACCCATGCCAGCAAGTTTCGCCGTGTCATTCATATTGCCTACAATGGCCGTATCAATCACGCTCTGCAATGGCATAGCCAAATTGGCGAGTAGCACAGGCAATGCAATCGCGACAATACGCTTATAGCTTGTGTCAATAGGTGGTATCGCTTGAGAAGTTGCGGAATTAGCTGACATGGGTAACTCGTTTATACGTGAACGATAAAGAGGTGTATTCGTTAAATGATAATAAAATTGTAAGGCAGTACATTTAATATAAGAGACAAAATAGCTATAAAGACAAAAGCACCTAGACTCATTATTCATGAGTCAGGTGCTCTTATTTAAACGTTGTAGCTGTATAATCAGTAATTATATAGAGTGTGATACCACGCTATTTCAACGTATTAATCCATCTAATATACCTTACTAAACGTTGTCTTGCTCAAACATTTTTGGATCGTTGAAAGTAACGATTTCTTCTTCAAACTCTGGTTTTACTTTTACGATAAAGTCATCACGCGACAGACCCATGCGCAGCGGAATTGAGCTGGCGATATAAGTCGATGAGTAAGTACCCGCAAGTAAACCAATAAACAGAGCTACTGAGAACCAGTATAGTCCATCACCGCCCAAGAAGAGCATGGCTAGTACGACCAACAAAACAGTTGAAATGGTCATAATCGTACGGCGTAGCGTCTCGGTCAACGATAAATCAATCGTCTGTTCAGGCGTAATTCCGCGAACACGGCGGAAGTTTTCACGAATACGGTCATAGACAACGATGGTATCGTTCAATGAATAACCAATCAATGCCAATACCGCAGCCAATACCGTCAAATCAAACGGAAAGCCGAATAGTGCAAATACACCGATGGTTACGACAGCATCATGGAATAGTGATAGTACGGCACCTAGAGACAATTTGAACTGGAATCGTAGGGCAACATAGCCAAGCATACATACCAGTGCTAACACCAATGCCATGACGGAGTTTAAATAAACCTCATTACCAACTTGGCTACCGATGATATTCACGTTGCTAATTGTAGCGGTGTTGCTAGGTAGGGCCAATGCTTGCGTCAGATTTGCACTTAGCCCATCGACGTTATCAGACTGAGGTGGTAGACGTACGAGTAGCTCTTCACGAGTACCTAGGTATTGTACAACTGCATCATCAAAGCCATTGTCTGCTAGTGCTTGTACAACAGCAACTTGCTCAACAGGCTGCTCATAGCGCACATCAGCAGAGACACCACCAGTAAAATCAAGACCTAAGTTCAGTCCGTTTACCGCGATAGCAATGATACTACCGATCACCATAAATAAAGATAGTAATGCCATCGGCTTTTCTATCTTCATAAATGGAATAATACGCTGGTTACCAACTGCCTTGATGCCACCTTCAGCGACAGCTGCGGCATCATCAGCGGCGTCACCTGATATTACGTCAGAATCAACAGCGGTAGATAGTGCTTGATTGTCTTTGGCATTTTTACCTTTACCACCGCGACGACTAGAGCTTTTGCCTGACTTTGCGGTAGTAGGGTTATTGGTTTTAGTATTGCTACCTTTACCATCACGACGCGGTTTGTTACGGCGACGCGTACTTGCATTGGTCGTGTCACCGTTTGAGCCATTTCGATCAGGATTATTCTGCTGTTCTAAAGGGTTGTTATTATCAATCGCCATAATATTCTCCTAACCGATGCTCAGACTTTTGATGGATTTACGCTTACCATAAGCAATTTGTACTAGTGCACGTGTCACCAAAATTGCAGTGAATAGCGAGCTGACAATACCAATAGCTAGCGTAATCGCAAAGCCTTTAATCGGACCAGTACCAATCGCAAATAGGATAAACGCGACCAATAAGGTTGTAATGTTGGCATCAAAAATACTGCTAAATGCGCGATCAAAACCTGCCACGATGGCTGATTTTGGCCGTACACCGTTGGCAATCTCTTCTCGTATTCGCTCAAAAATCAGTACGTTGGCATCAACTGCCATACCGATGGTCAAAACGATACCTGCGATACCAGGTAGGGTAAGTGATGAACCCAAAATTGACATAATCGCAATGATAATAATAACGTTCACGGCTAGCGCAACGTTGGCAATCACCCCAAACAGGCGATAGAAGATAATCATAAACGCGAAGACTAATAGATAGCCGACCTGCGTAGAGAACAATCCTTTATCAATGTTTTCTTGACCGAGTGATGGACCAATAGTGCGCTCTTCTACGAAGTACATCGGTGCAGCAAGTGCGCCTGAACGTAGCAATAGCGCAAGCTCAGCTGCTTCAGCACTACTATCTAGACCCGTAATACGGAATGATGAACCCAGTACCGCTTGAATATTAGCGCGGTTGATGACTTTGGTTTCAGCGTAAGGTGTGCGTACTTCAGTCGTCTCACCAGTGGCTGGATCTTCTTCGTAAGTGATTCTTTGTTTGTTTTCAATGAACAATACAGCCATCTGTTGACCAACCGCTGTACGAGTGGCGTTCTGCATGAGCTTGCCGCCAGCACTGTCCAAGGTAATACTTACTTCAGGTAGACCACTTTCATCCAAGCCAGTTTGTGCATTGGTTACTTTGTCCCCGGTGACGATCGCTTGACGATCTAACAGTACAGGAGGACCATCAAGTGTTTCGAATGGGAATGCTTCTGTGCCCGCTGGAGGTATGCCACCAGTATAGGTATCGGCATCTTCTGCCACCATACGGAACTCAAGGTTTGCAGTACGACCAAGTACACGTTTCGCTTCAGCAGTATCTTGTACACCAGGTAGCTCAACGACGATACGGCTAGCGCCTTGCGACTGTACCAAAGCTTCGGTAACACCCAGCTCAGCAATACGGTTACGTAGAGTCGTTAAGTTCTGATTGACCGCGTAGCTATTGATTTCGTCAAGTGTCGCATCGTTATACGATAAGACCAATGCAGGACCTTGATCATCAATAGAAGACTGCAAGTTAAACGTATTGCTCATCGAGCCTTGCAATACATTTTGGGCACGGTTACGAGTATCAGTATCAGCAAAATGCAATACTACGCCGCGATCTTCGGTTTTGATACCTTTGATTGCTACTCGCTCAGCACGTAGCTCACGTCGCATATCGCGACTGGCACTGGTCAAACGCTGTTCAAGCGCCTTGTCCATATCGACTTCGAGTACAAAGCGTACACCACCACGCAAATCGAGACCAAGCTTCATCGGTCTTGCACCAGTATCGCGTAGCCACTGCGGGGTAGTCTGTGCTAGGTTAAGGGCAACGACATAGTCTTCGCCCAAGTTTTGACGTAGCACTTCTTGCGCTTTTAGCTGATCGACTGGATTGTTGAGGCGTACCAGCGCGCTGTTGCCCTCAAACGTACCATCGTGGTTATCTAGACCTGCCTCTTCGAGTAAGCTTTGAGACTCGGTTAAGATGCCTTCAGATAGCTGAGTTCCTGCGGCTGCGCTCGTAATCTGCACAGCAGGTTCGTCAGGATAAAGGTTGGGGGCAGCATATAGACCGGCAACGAGTAGCACGACGGCAATTAGTAAGTATTTCCAAGCGGGATATTGCATAATCACTTCTTTAAGTTGATAAACGACTGGCGACGTAGGCCACAAGTTAGCAGATGGGAAGTTAGCGATAGCAACGGTCGAGTGCTATGTTCAGCAGCCGTCATCATGCACCATTGCGATCATCCGCGATGATAGTAACGCATAAAACAGTAAAGCAAATAATACAGATGTCTGTTTATCTGGTCACCAAAAATCATATGGCTGACTTGGATAAAGATAGGACATCTAAACAGTAAGCCTAATTTATATAGCAATTTTACCTTACTGTGTTAATAGCGAAAAATGACCGTAAATCATATACGGTCATTTTTTAGTCATTACATTCGTTAATGTGACGACTATTGAATGTTCACTAATAAATTTTCACTAATAAAAAATAGTGAACATTCTCATTAGACGCTTTCAATCGTGCCAGCAGGCAATACTGAAATAACAGAAGCACGTTGTACTTTCACGTCAGTATTGTTGTTTAGGCTCACAACGGCATAGTCGCCTTCGATTGCTTTGATACGACCCATTAAGCCACCAGCAAAAATGATTTCACTACCCACGGTCAATGCGTTAACCATGGCACGGTGCTCTTTGGTACGCTTAGACTGCGGGCGAATGACCAAGAAGTAAAAAATCGCAAAAAACGCAACAGGCAGTAAAATCTGACCGAATAGACCTGCAGCACCTGCAGTCTCTGGCGCAGCATGGGCAGCTTGAATAAATAAGCTCATAATATCTCTCAGTAAGTCATAGACAATAATAAAATTAGACGCATAGTAACAAAAAATCCCAGACTTGGTAACTGTTAATCATAGGCTGAGTGTGTTTTTCTTAGCGCAAGGCATACTATCAGCCAACGAATAGGACAACAATGATTTTACTATATTCAGATAATCCATATAAAGCCTCAGGCTAAATAGCTGTCATGAATTGGCTAGTAAAGATGTCGTCATACAACCGTTAATAGTAGGGTAATAAAAGTCATCAAAAAACAAAAACTTAAAAATGGTGACTTATTGTGAAATGGTATCATCAATGCTACTATCAAATGGCAATGATTGCCTGTATTTAGTATGCTATATCTTGAACCATATTACGGCTTATTGAAGCATAGTATGGCTTTGAAATAGCGATTAAATCAGCTAAATCAGCTTTGAGTAACTATTTATACAATAGACAGATTCATTCTATTGCTTTATTAATAGTAATCTGAAAATCGATATAAATTACTCATGACATTATCTTCCTTTTTCTCTTTTTAGGTTACCTAACTTGTTCACCACTTTTATGTTTGTACCTCGTTTATGTCGTCCGCGCGCTCATCGTAAAGACGCATCTGCAGAACCTCCCCCGAGAATGACTACTAGTTCTCGATTTGGTTATACTTCTTTTTCAGCACTATCTGCATTAGCAATTCTTATGCTACCGCAGGCAGTGTGGGCAGCTGGTGCTGTATCAACATCTAGCGAGGCGGCAGCACCAACTGCGCTTAGCGTTTCTCTGTTGATATTTTTTGTCTTACTTGCTATTGGTGTCTCTTTCGTCTGTTCATTAGCAGAGTCTGTTTTGCTAAGCATGACGCCATCGTTTATTGCGGATGTGCAAGAAACCAGTCCCAAAAAAGCAGAAATGCTTAAAAGCCTGAAAGTGGACAATATTGACCAGTCACTAGCCGCTATTTTAACGTTAAATACCGTTGCCCATACACTTGGCTCTATCGGTGCGGGTGCACAGGCTACGATCGTCTTTGGTAGTGCGTGGTTTGGTCTGTTTTCTGCCCTTATGACGCTTGCTATCTTATTCTTGTCTGAGATTATCCCAAAAACTTTGGGTACAGTTTACTGGCGTCAACTAAGTGGTCTGGTTGCTTACTTCGTTCGCGGCATCATCATGCTCTTGTATCCATTAATCTGGTTCTCAGAGCGTCTGACGAAACTATTAGTACGCGGTAAAGAGCCGCAAACATTTAGCCGCCGTGAGTTTGCTGCTCTTGCTAGTATCGGTGAAGAGTCAGGACAAATTGACCCACTAGAGTCGCGTATCATTCGTAACTTGCTCGCGTTTGGCGCTATTAAAGTCGAAGATATCATGACACCGCGCTCGGTGATGCTCGCATTCGAAGAGAATAAGACCGTCGCTGAGCTATTGGTTGATCGTCCAAAGCTGACGTTTTCTCGCTTGCCAATCTATGATGGTGATTTGGATAACATTACAGGTTTTGTCCTAAAAACCGACATGCTACTGGCTAAAGTTAACCATGCTATGCACAAGCCGTTGACGCAATTTCAGCGCGACATCACCTTTGTTTTCTCTAAAATGAAGCTGTTTGACTTGTTAGAATTGATGCTAAAAAACCGTATTCATATTGCGATTACAGTCGGTGAATATGGTGAAGTTAAAGGACTTGTCACGTTAGAAGATGTATTTGAGACATTGTTAGGTCTTGAGATTGTCGATGAGATAGACCGCGTCGAAGACATGCAGGCCTTGGCTCGCCAGATGATGGATAGACGGGTAGAGCGTTTGGGCATGAAGCTCAGCGATGATGAGCAGTATGAAGATAGTAATAACGAACCTAAGTCTTAACGAAGCCCTAACTATGCCTTCATGAAGCCACACTCTAGCGTTGATAGCTTAACCATAAGTGTTGACGGTTCTAAAGATTGGTGGTTTAAAAATGGTCAGCTCATTATGGGCTGACTATCAAACTAGAGCTGCAAAGCATCTAACCGTTTAAGCTAGGATTTATAGCATAAAGTGTTAAGAACATTTGATTTGATAGCTTGGGTTTTTATTCGCAATAATTACACAGGGTGTCACA
>NZ_PJAS01000054.1 GCF_002836735.1 Psychrobacter sp. 4Bb
GACCTATAAGGATTGCATGAGTTGCTTCTGAAAGTCTTTGATATCATCGAAGCTGTTCATGCTGCTAGCCAGTTTTTTAAGGTCAGTTTGGTTAGTCATTGCTTATTTTCCTATTAATGGATTATAAGCAGTTACACAGCTTTAGGAAATTCCCTTTTCCTCTCTGAAAATATTTACCATAACATTTCTTATGAGAACAATATTTAGTTTTTGGAGATACTTGCGAATTGCAGACTAGTCCATACTCTAACTAAATACTGCGTCTTTCATAGTATGATTTTTACTAAAGGCTTAGAACACGTATACATTTAAAGAAATACTACTGGGTGATTTTCTTGTAGATGCTTTAGAGGAGGATGTATAGATGGTTTAAAGGAGTATACAGCTAATAATCTATTGGATTTTTTAAGCAGACAGGGAGATAAGAATTTGATGAAGGATTACCGATTTAGTAAACGGGCTTGGTCGTTACCCTGAATAAATTTGACTCAGATATACTGAGATGGTTTATAGCAGTATTAATATTTATAATAGATTCTTTTTAAAAGAGTAGACATCATTGGAATATTTATCAATAATTTGGGAATTGATTGATCAACATTTTAGGCCAGTTGCAGCCATATCCGCTTCTTTTTTTGCTATTTTCTTCGCTTGGAGAAAAATAGGATATAAAGTAAATGTCACTTATGACATTACACTTGCTGGTACATCTGAAGCAAGAATAAATAATATGGTCTTTCAAAATAAGAAAGATAAACCTCTAAGTATTTATAAGATATTTGCTATTCTTGATAAGAACTATTGTTTAGAAATATATAAGTGCTCTCCTCCACTGATTCTAAAGCCTTACGAATCTATCAGCGTAGAGACAGAAGAGTACAGTTACCTTAGTGTTGGTGAAGATAGATATTCCCCTGAATTTTGGGATGCAGAAATTCATATTGAATCAGATGATAAGATAATAAAGTGTAGGGCAAAGCCACATAAGACATTAGCTTTTGACTATATGAAAATTTCGAAAAAAATTAACAGGTTCAACGATGTTGTTTACACCGATAACGTTGCGTATATTTTAGTATATGCTGTTAATAATGTAGATAAAACAGCCTTTCTTTATGACTCTGGGGTGATACTACATGAATGGGATTTTCATTTTAATGGAATAAATTTCAGCGGAGAAAAGCTAGAGGCAGATGATGTATTTCAATTCTTGGAAATACACTATTCAAGAATAATAGATTCTTATTTACTTTATAAAATGAATGAGTGTCCATCTGGGTTTGAGTTATTAAAACATCATAAGTTTGAACGTAGCTAACCAGTCAGGTGTTTGCTCTGGTTCAATTCCCTAGTGAGGACTCGAAATCAACGTCATTGACGCTTTCAAAGATACCGTTTTTAAGGGAAAATTAGCAGCAGTTATTATTACGGATAGTTGGCTAGGTGAAGACTTAATCTAATCATTGTTGGACTAGTTCCACTCGCTCCGAAACAGCTGAAAACATGAACGTTAGTTACCAAGCAGAGAGAATGTTATGTCCGAAGGATTGACTGAATCAGAAAAATTTGTGAACTCTATATGTGAGAGAGCTTTTCTCAATCTTTGGACTCATCCAAATCCGATTGGAAAAAAAGGAAAAGAGCTTTGCGATTGCTTAATTGTCTGTGGTAAACACATCGTCATCATTTCTGTAAAAGATATTAAGTACAAAGATACAGGGGATGAAGCAGGTTGGAAAAGGTGGACTAAGGCTGCAATAGATAAATCGGCTTCTCAAATATGGGGCGCTGAAAGATGGTTGAATTCTTCAGTTGAATTCACTAGGCACGATGGCCGACAAGTCGAATTGCCTCCAAAAGAAAATCGAATCGTACATCGAGTATCAGTATCACTTGGCTCACAGCGTAAAATACCAACACAGTCAGGTGATTTAGGAAATGATATCGTGCATGTCTGCGATGAGTTCAGTCTTGGAGCAATTTTTGGTCTACTAGATACGATTACAGATTTTGTTAGTTTTTTAACCGAAGTTGAGGCTCTAATAAATAGAGCTAATATAGTTTTCAATGGTGGAGGAATAGAAGACTTACTGGCGATTTATTTATTAAATAACCATTCATTCCCTTATGAAGAGGCTGATTTACTAATAATTGATGATACAGTTTTTAAAGGATTCATAGACTCTGATGACTATAAATCCATGCAGGAGTCATATAAGGATTCGTATTTTTGGGATAAGCTAATAGAGCACTTTATTGGTGATCTTCTTACAGACGGTATGTTTGAATACGGCGCAAATCAGGCAACTGATAACCAATATGCTCTTATCCAAATGGCTCTCCAGCCCCGTGGTCATCGAGCAAATCTAGTCGATGCATTTTCTGAATTTTTGCAAAAACCCGAGTTAAAAATTGCTGCCAGAGTAGTACTGGCACACCAAAACACAGCATTTGTATTCCATTTAGGGCCAAGTAGTGATCGAGAAGCTCGGGTTCAAGAGCTAGGGTTAAGGTGCTTAGTTGTTAGAGGTCGACTTCCCGATATCAAAATTGTAGTTGGTATTTCCAGAGATAATCTAGGCCCGTCAGTAGTTGGTTATTCTCATGATATTGTTTATGTGAACATTCCAGAATGGGATGATGATTTCGAAGAACAAGTAAATAAAATACAAAAAGAGCTAGGCTATTTTGAAAATGCATCTTGGGCTAAGAGGCCATAAAATGCTTAATAAGACGCTACTTTAGAACAAGGAAGGATTTTTAAATATGTCACAAAACCTTTTTGAAGACTTTATCGATTTTTTATCTAATAAGCACGGCGAAGAACTCTGGGTCACCGTTTATAAGCGCGATCCGATCAACAATACAGCCCATGATGGCACAATGTATTGTGCACTTGTTAAGAAAGAAAAATCAGAACGTACAATGGAAAGGCCTAGCTGGGATTTGATGGTAGGTAGTGGAGGGCCAGGTTTTAGTATGTCATACGAGGATGGTGAAGAAATTACTACTTACTACACTAATCCAGACGATGACTTTTTGAGGCCAGTTCTGGTTCGTGACTTTCACGGTAGGAAAGAAGATTACATTGAAATACTTGAAGAGTTCCGCTTGTTTCATAATTTATACCATGACAATGAAAGTGGTTCATTTATTAGTTTTGACGAAGTGGGTGACGAAGTTGAAGTGATAAAGATCGAACATAATGAAGTAAAAATTCGAAGGCGATACTTGCGTTCTTTTATGGCGGCCCGTCAAATGAACTTACTCTTATACTTTGAGCTTACTCGGCACTACCATGAAAGCGTGGGCTTTTCTAATGACATAAAAGATGCGGCACTTACATATACAATCTATTCGGGTGACTCTTATTCGGATGGATACACATCTTTTTCTAGGATATTAGGAAAAAAACTAATTAGATGTGAAACAGTGGAAAAGTGTGGCGTATGGCCATTTGAGCAAGAGAAAGAATATCAGAGTTTCATTATTGGTGGGGATACTGATGAACCTGAAATATTTTCTTGTAACCCTGATGAATTAGCTAATTATTTCGGTGCCAATCCAGATTCTCCACATTACTTAACGCCTGTATTTTTTCGAAAGGAAGTTATGCAGAAATACTATAGTTCTTCTGACTATAAAATTACAGATGGGTATCTAGATAGAACAGGCGTGTGGAGATTGAGATTTGACAATAACTCACCAAATCATGTATCAGTATTTTTGGGTGATCTAGGTCAGGATTTACCTAGCAAGGAGCAGGTTTATTGGAAAAGCTTTAATTTGATACCCGATGAAAGAAAAATAAGTAGAACAAATTTTGAGCGGAGCTTCCTAGGTAATTTCTACGATGCAGAAAACCCAGAGCACAGATTCAAGCAAAAGTTTAGAGATATTCAAGAATATTGGAATAAAAAATATGGGTGGTATCTTTTCTTACCGCTTTCAATTAAAGATGAGCATTTTTATGAGTCTATACGATCAATGCTAACTAACGAGCAATCAGAATTTGATGCGCAAGTACTTGCTCTTACAAAAGCAACTATAGACTCAATAAATGTTAAATCACTTAGAGATCACCTCGAAGTAATAGATAAGTCGATCAAATCTATATCATTAATGGAAATTCTTCTTGAAAGGTTAGAATCTCAAAATTTATCCGCTCTATCCAGTCTGCTGAGAGGAGTTCAATCGGTTAGATCAACTGGTGTTGCACATAGAAAAGGCACTGAATACGAAAAGACCATTTCCAAGCTGAAAATTAATGATGGGGATTACTCTTCTGAGTTCGATCAGCTTTTATTGGGGATGCTCTTTCTCTTTGATGAGATTATGAAATTAGATTTAGGGCGTAACACCAATTAGCACAGATATTTCAGGCTAAGCTATACCTCAACGGGACCGGTTATTTTGTCTCTTAAACTCGTCAATAAACTACTTAAAATAGACTGATGTAATGGAACCATTTCAACCCCTTATCATTAGTCTATACCCAAAATATAAAACCTCTAAACGATAATCTATCTATCATTAGACTTGTTTCTATTATTAAACGATAGTAATATCTTGCTTTTATCAATGAACATTGATTGTTAAGTCTAAACAGTAGAGGTGACGCTATGACCGTTCGTATTTATGTGAGAGCCAGTACTAAGGATCAAGATGCTACCAGAGCATTGGCTGATTTGATTACTTTCAGTAGAAGCTATGATGATAACTACATTGATTACATTGAGCACTTCAGTGGTACTAAGCTCGATAGACCAGCATTAGCTAAGCTGCTAGACGACGCTGAGCAAGACGATATACTACTAGTTGAAAGCGTGGATAGATTAAGTAGACTATCTCAAGATGATTTTGCGATTCTAAAGCAACGTATCAAAGATAAGGGCTTACGATTGGTGGTGGCTGATCTACCAACCACGCATACAGTTAACGAGGGTATGACAGGTGAGATCCTAAGAGTGATTAACGATATGCTGATCGATTTATTGGCGACCATGGCAAAGCTTGATAACGATAAGCGTAGAGAGCGCATTAAACAAGGGTTAGCCAACAGTGGCTATAAGCCCACTGGTAAGAAAGCCAATACCGAAAAACACAATCGTATTAAAGAATTGGCCAGTCAAAATAATATGACAAAAGAGGAAATCGCTAATGCGGTTGGTGTTGGGGTGGCTACCGTTTATCGTGTCTTAAAGTGTAACTATCCCCTAAACTAACACAGCTCAAACGTAGAATTTCTTATAAAATACACATAAGGAGTTTTAATATGAGCAAACGAATGACTGAGACGCAAATAGTATCCATATTAAAAGAAGCAGAAGCTGGGATACCTGCTAAAGAGCTGTGTCGTAAATACGGAATTGCTAGCTCGACATTTTACAAATGGAAGTCTAAATACGGCGGTATGGAAGCCTCTGATGTCAAGCGACTAAAAGAGCTTGAAGAAGAAAACCGTAGGCTTAAACAGATGTATGCTGATTTAAGCCTTAAAGCGCAAATGCAAGAAGATATCATAAAAAAGCTATAGCGCCTGTACCCGAGCGCAAAGTCTGGGCGCAAGAATTACAGGCGCAGTATGGTGTTAGTATTGCATTGAGCTGTCAGGTTGTCTGCATGAGTCGAACCGCTTACTACTATAAGCCTAAGCTATCTGATGATAGTGAGATTATTGATGTCTTAAACAAGCTTACTGACAAGCACAATCGTTGGAGTTTCCCTAAGTGCTTTAAACGCATACGTAAGCTTGGATATTCTTGGAATCATAAGCGAGTACACCGTGTTTATACCGCGTTAAACTTAAACCTACGCCGTAAGTCTAAAAGACGGCTACCAACACGTAACCCCCAGCCGTTAAGTGTGCCAAACGCATTAGGTCATACTTGGTCTATGGACTTTATGAGCGATAAGCTGCACAACAATATTCGCTTTCGAACCTTTAATGTGATTGATGATTACAACCGTGAAGTATTAGGCATTGATATTGGTACCAGCATTCCATCACTCCGAGTGATTCGCTACCTCGACCAGTTAGCCGAGTGGCATGGTTATCCTAAGCAAATAAGGGTAGATAACGGCAGTGAGTTTACATCTAGCACATTCACTGACTGGGCATCAGCTCATGGCATCTATATTGATTATATCGAGCCTGGCTGTCCTTATCAGAATGCTTATATTGAACGATTTAATCGCAGTTACCGCAATGAGGTTTTAGACTGTTATCTTTTTAACAATTTAAACGAGGTCAATATGCTGACTGAAGACTGGATCAAGGTTTATAACACCGAAAGACCCCATGATTCACTTAATGATATGACACCTGCCGAGTACAGACAGGTGGCTTAATTATTCTACGATGATGTTGTGTTAAGAATGGGGTATTTACAGTCCTATTCTAGTAAGTCAAAAAGAGATAGAAAAGCGACGCCGTATAACTGCATCCACTTTGGCCAGTTTCGCAGTAGATAACATTCCTATCAATCCAGATACTCAGCATATTTTTAAAGACTTTGAGGAAGGTAAGATTGCAACTAGCAGAGAAGTAAAAGCTTTGCTACACGCTCACTATACTAAGATAGCACTAGGAGATAATTAATCAACATCTCTTCTTTTACTAAAGCCTCAGTATAATACTTATCACTCGCTAACAGTTTTTTCATGCAGGTGGGTATGATTTCTAATCCTCCATGCGCTTGTGTCTGAGATAAGTCATATAGCCTTCATCCAATCTTTCTGCCACTTTACTAGCAAAAATGCTTTCATCCTCACCAATTTGTCTTTCAACATAGAAATTTTCACTATTAGAGAAAGCCCGTGAGTTATCATTTAGTCGATTGCAGCTAAAACTATCAAGGCCAAATACTAAATGTATTTGGCTTTTTTAATGATTTTAATAATAGCCTAGAGAGCGATGCGACAATAATTGTCGTGTACTGTTTGGTGATCAATGCAAACTGATGTCTGAATCTCCTAATAATACGGCAATACTGATATGATTATAGATATTAATAGTGAGAAGAACTCTACTGAAGGTAAGTGATATCTGAATACATGGTTACGCTTTACGTTATTAACAGACATATATTTTTATGAAAGTAGACTATCAAATACGATAAATTATATCTTAAGCTCAAGTGAAAAGTATCTTCTCTTAATATTGAAAATTTGTTTATTAGCAACCATATATATCAAAACTAATCATTTAAAATAAGGATATAAAATGCATTACATTTGGGATGTAGATAGAGCGGAAAGTCATATAGATAAGCTATGTGACTCAGTAAAAGATGTTGAAATAGCAAATTATACTCGTAAGATGGATTTGGATAAGATACCTGTCAACAAAGCCTATGAAATGGATGCTGTTCATATCTATGTTGATATTTTAAATCTTGAAGATCTATTGGTCAAAGATGGTGATGAGAATGAAACTTCACATAAAAGGGCTATTAGATTCTTCGATTCACATTTTAGAACCATCAGATACATATTGGATGAGTCCGAGTCTTTATTTGTAGACTTCCATAATCAGCGCTTACATGCAGTCGTCACAAAGCCTTATGATAATGAGAAAGAGCGCTTAGATATAGCCGTTGCCCTTAGTGATTTGATTATTGATGCCGTCGCTCAGCAGAAACAAGATAGTAACGACAATTACATCGATGCAGCGACGATCAGAGTGGGTATCGATTCTGGTATCGCTTTAGCTGTTAATAATGGCCGAGCCAAGAATAAAGAGCCTTTGTTTTTAGGTAACCCCGCCAATCATGCTGCAAAGCATGCTGCAGGTGACAAAAAAGGGATTTACCTCACTGCTAATGCAAGGGATGTTCTTGAACTGTCCAAAGTGGCTGCTGACAAAACAAAGACATCAGCGTTGACTTCTGATGAGATCAAATTATCAGTTGAGCGCACAACGCTACCGAATGGTTTGTCCCTTGAGAGTGTTAACGAGAACGCGCCTGAGCCTAAACTATTAAAAGATTTTCAGTTCTCGCGGGCAGCATCACCTTTAGAGGATTTTGACTTTAATAAGTACTACTATAAGACGGCTAAAAGACAGGAGTTGGTTTCTTTGTATGCCGATATTGATGGATTTACAAACTATGTAAACGTCAATATGGGTTCAGAGCAAGGTAAAAAGAACATTGTCCGCTGTTTGCACGTAATCAGATCAGAGATGGATGATTGCATCAATACTGATTTTAAAGGTAAGCGGGTTCGTTTTATTGGCGACTGCATGCATGCCATTATCTGCGAAGGTAGTAATAAACAGACAGACAGACTAAAGACAGTGGAAGTTGGCACTGAGGCGTCAGGCGGTATTAGAAGCAGCTTTAACCTATCACTAGAAAAGCTTAACGATAGATTTGGTATTCAAACCGACGATTTGGGTTTGGCGATTGGTTATGAGCTGGGTGATGTGTCTAATCTTAGAGTGGGCCAAGAGGGTTTGGATAATAGTACGCGTTTTTCATTAGGGACATCTACGATAGCCTCCGAAAAAGAACAAATGCAGTGCGAACACGAAACAGAGACGCGCATCGGTGAAACAGCGTTTGAAGTATTAGAAGGTTCTAAATATGAAGATTTATTTTCTGATAGATCAGCTACAGACATAACCTTTGAGCGTATTGAAGAGGTTGATAATGAAGCGATAGAAGAAGATACCGCTAAAAACGAAGGGGCAATGTACGACGATATCTCTTCTTCTGTACCGGCTCCATCGGATGAAGAGTTTACACCATCACGACCTGCGTTTAAGCCTCATGCCCAGTTTAAATGAGCTTGAGCAGTATCTTAATGCTGCTGGTATAGCCTCCAAAAAAGACAATGCATCCACTCTGTGTTTTGTATTGAATGTACCGATGACTAGCGGTAAAAGAAAGGCTTTTGAGCTAACAGCCACTCAATCTGATTCTGGATTGTTGATTAAAGAGAGCGGCGGTTGTTTGCCAAATTTCTGTCCTAACAGACATATAAACATGGGTGGTGACTTTTGCTTGGGGTTTGAAATAGAGGGTCTGCCAATACATGATTGGGTCTCTTATATTAAGGACTATTTAAGAGCTCAAGAGTATGTAAATAAGCATAGAAAATGGCCAAAGCAGGTTAAAGAGTGGAGCCATGGAAATGCAGCATACTATCAACAGTTTGTTGAGAATGCGTTGCGTAAGCTAAGAGGCAATAACGTCAACATCGACTTTAAGAAGATTGAGCTTAGAGAGGTCAGTCCTGCTAAATGCTATCCGAATCAACCACATTACCATCTATATTATGATTCGGAACTGGTCGCTACGGGTATTGGTAATAAGATACTCAACAAGCGAGCTGCATGCATTTGTACCACAGACGGTAGTGCAAAGCATAAGCATAAAACGATTGGTGGTTGTAAAAATGAGTGTTCAAAGACGTTATACCAAATACCTTTTAATGAAAAAAGGAGGGTTTTGGAAGACAATAAATTTTGGGAGTACTTCGAGGGTGAGAAATGCTGTATGACCATGAATGACTGTAAATTAAATAACATAAATAATAATACATAGGGAACTATTATGTCACTTTTATCAAAATTTAAAGGTAAAGAACAATCTGTCGTAAACGAGCTATTAAAGCAAAAGCTAGTTAACGGAAATAAGGAATTTGCAGCTGCTCTTGCACAAAAAGGTGAGATTGTAGGTTTTGATGCTGGTGATAGTATTATCACCCAAGGAGAGCATGACCAAGATGTTTACTTCATAATTGCAGGTGAAGCCAACATGATTATTAATGGGTCAGAATTATATTCTCGGGGACCGGGTATCAGTATTGGTGAAATGGCAGCAATAAATCCTTCAAGAGCGAGGTCGGCAACGCTTATTGCCACCCAAGAAACTGTCACTGTGAAGGTCGATGTTGATTCATTTATTGAATTAATAGAAGCTCACCCAGAAGCTTACAAATTCATATCAATCGATTTGGCTGATAGGCTCGAGCAGAGAAACGATTTAATAAAAGCATGCAATCCAACACCCCGGTTGTTTATCGTCAGCACCGTTGAAGCCTTACCTGTAGCTGAAGATATAAAGCTTAATTTAGATCATGCAGATATAGATGTGACGCTTTGGAGCCAACCAGATACTTTTCAAGCTGGTTCTTATACATTAGAATCTCTAGAGAAAGCCATTAAAAGCCATGACTTTGGCTTGGCTATTATGAGTGCTGATGATGTTGTTATATCAAGAAAGGTAGAGTTAGCTGCACCGCGTGACAATGTTATATTCGAATTGGGTCTATTTATGGGTTCTTTAGGCAGAGAACGTACATTAATAGCTTTTCCAAGGGGTCATGAATCTAAACTTGCAAGTGATTTACAGGGTTTGACACCGTTAACCTACAAAGACACACCCGATAAGGTTGATACAAAAAATTTAGCAACACAACTGGTTAAAATTATTAAAGAGAAAGGAGTTAAGTAGGTTTTGTTCAAATTATTTATTTAGGAAACGATCAATAATAAATTCTGTTGGCATCAAACTATAAATATTAACTTTTGAAAGACCAGTATGATACTTTATTACTCGCAGACAGAGACGGTTCACTGTTGTAAAAGTGCTCCATTCTGAATATTTAACGTCATGCTTTTATAAAAAATAAGGATATGCAATGAATCTAGGTTTGATAGATCAACTTACCCACAGTACTGTAAGAATTGAAACAGATTTGCATGATGGTGGCATGTGAACCGCCTTGGGATTGTCGGAGAATCAATATTCTGAGAGAGTACGACAATGAAAAGACAAACCTACATTCCTGAGATTAAAGAACGCGCTGTTCGCATGCTGATAGAAGCAGCAGGCGATTATCCTTCTATCTGGTCAGCTATTCAAGTCATTGCACCCAAGATTGGCTGTACGCCTGAAACCCTGCGATCATGGCATAAAAAGCACATCGATCAAACCATTCCTGCCAATATTCAAGCTCAAAATCAAGAGCAGCCCATTAAAGAGCTTGAACGCGAATGCAGAGAGCTCAGACAAGCCAATGAAATTATCAGGAAGGCAGCTGCTTTTTTCGCCCAGGCGGAGCTCGACCGCCCACCGAAATAATGGTCGACTTTATTGATGTTAACAAGCAAGAATATGGGATCGAGCCAATCTGTAGAGTACTACCGATTGCCCCGTTAACCTATCACCGTACCAAAGACTTAGAAGAGTGCCCTGACAAGCGCTCACTGCGCAGTCAGCATGACGACTTCTACATAAGCGAAATCAAACGCATCTGGCAGGTCAGCAAATGGCGTTACGGCGCCTGTAAGGTCTGGCAGCAGATGAAGGCTGACGGGTTAAGGGTTGCATCTTATATCGTTTAATGAAGCAGTATGGTTTGCAAGGGGTTTGGCGCGGTAAGGGTAAGATCACCACCAACAGCCGTAATGACCAGCAAAGGGCTGATGACTTAGTCAATCTTAACTTTAATGCCTATCGCCCTAAGCAGCTGTGGGTTGCAGATTTTACTTATATCAAGACAACGAGCGGCTGGGTGTATACTGCTTTTATTATCGATGTGTTTGCCCGCGCTATTGTGGACTGGAAAGTCTCTAATCGCATGAACACGGATATGGTAATAGCGGCATTGAATCAAGCAATAGCAGACAGGAACAACCCTAAAGATGTGATTTATCACAGTGATCGCGGGGTTCAGTACTTATCCATTCGCTACACAGATAAGATGACGGACTCTGGCGTGATTGCCTCTGTCGGTACAACAGGCGATTCATACGATAATGCAATGGCTGAAACGGTCAATGGACTTTATAAGTCTGAGGTGATTGAGTATTTAAAAGAGCAATGGCATGGCGTGAATGATGTTGAATTGGCGACCCTTGAATGGGTTGATTGGTTTAATAAAACACGATTGCATAGCACGATTGGTTATGTGTCACCTTTTGAGTTTGAAAAGCGGTATTATGATAATTTAATCCTGTCAGGCATTGCTGCTTGACTCAAGTAAAACACTCTCCGATATACTCGGGGCGGTTCACTCTTTTGTTGGGACAAGGGGTTGATTCAGATGACATTGTAGGCGATAGCGATTTGATCCAAATGGTCATTGATGATTTATCTGAACCAAAAAACAATCAGCTTGAAGCTTTCACATCGATCGCGATAAATGTTTTGCGCCAATGGGTGGCTTAATAACTAATAGTACGATCAACTTCCAAAAGGAATTTGTCTCAAAAATTCATATTTTAAATTTGCTGACCGCACTGGACTATCAGTTTATAACGCAGAAGTTGTTGACGAGCAAGAGGTGGGTGTTAGTTGATCAGGAGATTGTATGATGGAAGATAGGCCTCGAATAGGTAATGAAATACTAGAGAAAAATTTAGAGAGAATAATAGGCTTTGTTGCGAACTGTGATAGTAAAGTATCCTACTTACTCTCTGCTGTAGGAGTTATCCTTACTATCCTATTCACCGTGAAGCCTATGAATCTAACTTTTTTAAAGTCAGCTCTAGGTAGTGATGAGACGAATGTACTCCTTGGATTTAGTATGTTAGCAATTATTTTGTCTTTATTCTATTTTCTACAAGGGGTCTATCAGTTATCACAAGCATTAACAGCACGAACAAAAATACATTCTGGAAATAGCAGCTCTATGATCTTCTTTGGTGCGATATCAGCTCAAGCAGGTAGTCATGATTACTTACAGAGTATTGAGAAGACTGATTATAGCTACAGAGAGGATTTAGCTTGCCAGATATATATTAATTCCAAAATATGCACAGAGAAATTCGAAAAATATAATAAAGGTTTTAAATTTATTCTTCTTAGTCTACCGTTCCTTATAATTTCTTGGTGTTATCTATTTTAAGTTAGGAGTAATTAATGTCTGAATATGATTATAAGCAAGGCAAAAATAGAGTTGAGTCTATCCTTGACAATTACATGAAAATAGAAGAAAGAGATAAGCTACCAAGTGACGCTAACTTCACTTTTGAAAATGGGTACATCTCATGGGTTACCGCAATCTTTGTTGACATAAGAGACTCTACAACACTATTTTCTAAAAACGATGAAGACACTGCTAAGTTAGTTAGAGCTTTTACCTCAGAGATTATCGAAATTCTCAGGAATGATGAAAATATGCGTGAGATAGGTATCCGTGGAGATTGCGTTTATGCTATTTACACGACTCCTTCTAAAGAAGAAATATTCGAATGTGCTAAGAATACTGCTTATGTAAATACATTTATTAATATGTTTAATAAACTACTTGAGGATAAAGGTAAAGATAAAATTAGAGTGGGAGTAGGTATGGCTAGCGAAAAAGAGTTGGTAGTCAAAGCTGGTAGGAAAGGAGTAGGTATTAATAGTAAGGTATGGATAGGAGAAGCTGTAACCATAGCTTCAAAATTATCCTCTTATGGCGATAAGTTTTATCACTCAAGATTGATGTATTCTCCACTATCTTACAGTAATTTTATCGAGCGTTTTGAGGATGCATATCCAGATGTTAATGTAAAAAATTGGTTTTCTTACAAAAGTGAGTTAAATGCTTATGAATCAGGAATTATTATGGGCGAATTTAACAATTGGATTGATAGTGACTTTCCTTAAATGATTGGAGAAAGAGCAAGAGTTGTATCGTTATAAGTAGTGTTGCATTTCTTGACCGCTACATTGAGTTCCATTTGGGTCAGGCGCAATATTGTTGGTTTTTTATTGTCTTCTTCATACTAGTTACGATTAATAAAACCAAAAAAATGCTATTTTTAAAATGGGCAGAGGTAGGTATACGACAGCGCGCCACTCCATGATTATCAATGAAATTAGATTTAAAAAAGGCGTTATCTGATGCTCAAAAAATCTCTAGTTTTATTTTTTATACTACCCTCAATAGCCATGGCTATTGAGGGTAGTAGAAGTTGTTTATGTTAGTGGAACAAATAAGCGAGTGCACCTGAGCAGTTTTGGTAAAAACTCCCGATAAATAAGAACGCTTAGCAATAGAGATTTAAAATATCAGCAGAAGAACCCTATGAAAAAGCCCGGCTTTAGCGACAACCAAATCGTCAACATCTTGAAGTAAGCAGAGCAAGGTGTCCCTATTACTGAGCTATGCCGTGACCACAATATTGGACAAAGCACCTTTTATAACTGGCGTTCTAAATACGGCGGTATGAATGCTTCTTTAATCTCACGTCTTAAAGAGCTTATTTTAGGTATTCACCGTACCGGAATGTACAATACTGCGACAGGTGAGATAGCTATGATAGAGCCCAATGTTAATATCCCTATTTCTATCACTCAAGTATCTAATAATATTGGCGTTGCAATTAACTCAAAAGAAATTCTCGGACTTGAAAAGAAAATTGAAAGAAGGTTAACTGCAAAATTTTAATTCTTTTAGAGCCGCTACATATCGTTTTGTGCTTTATCCATAAAAACTGACACTGAATAAGACGATTTATTTTGGAGATATAAAAACTTACTTATTATTAAACTTGAGCTAACACTTTTTTTATAGCTAAAACGAAACCAGTTTTAAATAGTGTTCGGCCGACTTCATCTTTAATTGCACCATACTTTGATACAGTCCAGCCTAATTTATTGATTTTCTCCTCCTTGATAGAATCCTGTAGGGCTTCAATGTCACTATCTAACAGTATCCCACTTAATGAAGGTAATACTTGCACAGCTTGTGAGTTTCTATCTATAGGAGCAATCTTATTAGGACGCATATCTATATTCACCTCAATGTTTTGTTTGAGGATGCGATTCTCTGACTTCAATTTATTTTTTTCTGCAATAATTTGACCAAAAACAGCTCGCATTGCAGGGTCAGACAGATATTTTAATAACTCCATATCTGATGCAACGTCATATTTCCTAGATTGAGGAGAGGGTGGTTTCTTCATGGTCTTATTAGCTTTAGTCGCCCAAGCGTCAATTAGAAGCCTATAGTGATTACCTGACTTATTACGAATGCTAACAGTGCTGATACCACCACTAGCTTTAGACAGTCTTCCAATATGAGCAATAGAATAATTGTGTTCATTTTTGTTGAATTCAGTTTCTAGTAAAGTATTCAGGTTGTCTAACGACTCTTTTGTACGTTGACTTTTACTTTCCTTTAAATTATCTAAAATTATGTCGATATTGATATCCATAAGATATTTCTCCTCTTAAGTACCTAGGTTAGGGATTTAATATTGATATAATTAATAGGCTGCTTAACGGTTTCCTGTAATACACTGATACTGTCATCTAAGAGTTTACTATCTTGCATAAACTCTTCTAATTCAATATAGTTTGCAACTTTACTAAGGCCATCTAACTTGTCTTTTGAATTAACTTGTAATGCCATTTGTCTAACCATAGCGTTCGCAGCAATAAGTTGCTGATTCTTATTCAAACTTAGAAACGGTGGCATATAACCCTGACGTATCATCATTCGACTGATAATTTGAGTCATATCCTGAATGATTGAAGTCTTCTTAACATCATCAAGTATATCTGGATAAATTTCTGCATCATCGCAAATTAAAGATAGTTGTAGCATTTCAGATTTTGTTTCTATAAATCCAATTCTGATATCGTTCTTGGAACCAACTGCTACTATTTTATTTTTATGATCGTCTTTATCCCGTCCTTGCTCAATCTCAACCAAACGATAAATGAGATTGAGAGTTGCAATTAAGTCCTTAGTATACTCATCTGCTTCTACCAATTGCTTCTCACATCGTCGCTGCAATTCCTGTAATTTGTTATGATGAGTAAAAGGCTTACCTTTAGCTTCTGATTCGTACTTTATTTCTTCAACATTTTCTATCTCTCCCTCTAGTTCTATAGCTAAATTTGCAGCTTCAGAGGCTTTGTAACTCATAAAGTTCAAGTGTGCAGTGAGTGCAGGTAAGTATTGAGCGTCAGTGATAAACCAACGACAGCGAACGCAATTTTCAGGACCATGAGGCACAGCTCCATAAATTTTTCGCGAAACAACACTTGAGTCCTTAATAAGTTCTCCGCCATTCCAGCAGCCTGCTACAGTTCCAACTTCATCAGATTTAACTGTATTGCCACCAACCAGACATAGACCATGATGTCGTTTTTCCCATCCTATAGGATTACGATTAACCAAAGCAGCTTGAATCGACTTGTCATCATGATAAGCCATTTTACATTCGATCTGACTCATTTCAGCATTTTTAAGAAAAGTTTGAACACTTTTTTCTGATGCATCTTCAAGACGATTATCCGCCTCAATCATTTTTTCTTTCATGATGGCTGGGGTGAGTTTGGCGTAGTAAACGGTCATAAGTAGGCGTGAATGGCCTGCCAATAGCTTAGAAACTACTGGTAAAGGTAATTTGGCATCCATGATATAACAAGTGATTAGAGAGACTCTGAGGCTATGCAGAGGAAACTCAGTTTTAGTTCTAGAAGTTTTATAACCTTTACCATAATCATGAACCAATTTAAAATATGTACCATCTTCTAAAGTGTCATTGGATACACGAAGGTTATGCTCAAGTTGGGCTAGCAGCTTATACCAAAGAGTTGCAATTGAAGCATCATTAATCGGTTTGCTCCTATCATCGATATGAGTTGCAGTCGCATCGCGCATTAGAAAACAACTATGCTGCATTGCTTTAAGGTAAGCTTCAGATACTTTACGTTGTGTATGCTTAGGTAATAACTCAGTACAATCTGTAGGCTTTGTAATAGGATTATATTTTTCTTGCCAGTTTCTTAGCTTCTCCAACCAATACAACACATTTTCGTTCTGCCATGGAATTTCATAGCCACGCTCTACTTCATCTTTATTTTGGTCTGCTGTCTTATTAGTGCTAATGTATAGTCCTGTAGATTCTGTTTCCATCGCATTGTTCTTAAATTGACGAAAAACTCCCTTTTTATAATTTTTGTATGCAAATAAGTGCTTAGTATTTTTTATCCATTTACTATTTTCATAACGCATAGTATCTGCTTCACCTGAGTCCAACATTCTAACTTGGTATGTTCGAAGAGGTAAATTTAGTTTGATGAATAAACACATGGCTACAACAGGTGACCAAATTTCATAAATAATAATGTTTTTCTTATTTTCCCTAATGCTTCTACGCCGCCACAAACAATCATTATCGTTTTCATCTATCAACTTCTGTTCAACTCTAAACCAACTGCTACTAGATACTAGGCCTTCAGGTGTTTTCTCTTCATATGCCCACACCCAATCTCTAAAATGACCTCTTGGCTTTGGACATAAAATATTGCGAAGATCACATATATAACGATAGGGTAAGGGGTTATAAACAGTTTCACTGTAATGCTTTTTTCTTTGTTGTTTTTCAAAAGGATTACTATATAGTCTAATAGCAGATCCGTTATCATTCTCTTCGCTGAAATGCTCTACTAGTATCCACTCAATAAAATCAAAAATATGATTAATTAATACTATAGTAGCCGAGTTATCAGAGCGTTTAGTATTTTCTAGTATGGAAAATTTAAAATCATCAGTCGTAATTTGCAAGCCACTTCGTTTCGCTTCGAAAAACATAGTTATATCTGACGCCCAAGCTACATCTTTAATCAGATAAGCATCAAAAAATATGCATAAAGCATCTAATTTTATATGCTGTGATGTATCCTGAGTACTCATCCATTCTTCTGCAAACTGACGCCATAGCTCCCAAGTCTGACCATGCTTCTCTGTCATCCATCTAAGAGTAAGATCTCTAGTTCTACCATCATATTTACTTTCATTAATTGCACTCATTGTTTTTTCCCAACCTTGGATTCTTTCCTATTAATAATCCGTTAGGATCAATGTCATCAAAACCATGTCGCATTAGTGCGTTCCAACTCAAATTACTGTTTTGTTTAGAGTCCTCTTTAGAAAGCATAAGTTTCTCTGTAGCAGCATTTAGATCTGCTGTAATTTCCATAGATGTTGGTGTAGTGTAGACAGCTTGTGATTCTATAGACGCATGGTGCAAGCATTTCTTAATGACTATCTCTTGCACACCTGCGCGACGCAAACGTCTTCCGTAGCTATGACGATGAGAATGTGGTGATAAACCGTCAGGTTTACTGGGATTGAGACCAATCCGCTTAAGACCTTGGCGATAACTGTCATGAAAAGCATTCAAAGTATAAGGGTTACCAAGGTGACTGTGGTGAAAGCTTATGAAAGCGTAAGGATGGTGACGATCAACACTTATTAGAAGTCGAGTATAATCTTGCCAAAGCTTCGCAAATACCTTACCAAAAATTGTAGGGAACCAATGTACTTCAATGTATTCGTCTTTACTATCTGTAACTCTAGCTTTCCATCCAACACGTTTTTTACCTATCAATTCATTACGGGGGCTTAGAGCATATTTTTCTTTTAGATAAGCCGCTCTAGTGGTCTTTCCAGAGCGTCCACGCCACCCATTAGGAGCTTTTCCATCTTCAGGATGATAAATACGAACTTTCACATTATCAGAGTCAAAGGGATCTATAAGAACATCTTCAATCCAAAGGTGTAAAGCTTCGGATTCCCTTAAACCACCACCGTGTAGAAGTAATAGGATTAGCTGATCACGAATAGCAACCCTAAGGTCTTTTGCACCTCCTAAGCCATCAATATAAAAACTTTCAAAATAGTGCTCTGGAAATTCTATCGCTTCTTGTTTTTGCTTACCTAACGAACGTTTACCTTGAACCCTACGAGCATTTCTAGAGGTGGAATTAATCTGTTTATCTTTAATATGACCTAGAAAATCATACTGATTTTTACGAAACCAAGCTGCGTAATTGAGCCTTTGCGTAACACTATCTGCTTCAACCATTGGGTTGATTGAATTTAGATTATATTCTTCTACCATCCAATCAGTTAATTTGCTTAAGGCATTTATGTGTAATCTTGCAACCTGCTTACTACAAGGTAACCAATATAAGCCTGATGGGTCTAAACCTTCTTCATTAATAGTTCCTATATACAAGCGGCTACTAAATATTTCAAATAAGTTTTCAGGCGATTCGAAGCCACTTGTATTAGCAGTCATATATTCAATTAGAAGCTGAGTAGCTTTTATATAATTATTAATTGTGGAATGACTCTTACCATCTCGTTTTAACTTTAATGCATAGTCCATTAATGGTTTTAGGATTTCATTACTGTCACTAATTAGAACAGGAATTTCTGAATAGACTCCCGAATCATCTTGAACTACTTTTGCTCTAACTCTGACAGTCTTCATATACTCAACTCTATATGTGTTAAACCAATCTATATATTATACACTTTTTACTAGAATTAACACATTTAATATTACCTAAAAAGAGACTCTTTAGGAGAGTCTCTTATGTGTTTTATATACTTATCGGTACTAGTAATAACTATGCGGTGAGGAAGATTCCATCAGCCCAATTTAGGTCGAGGGGTAGTTTCTAAGTCACCTATGCGGTGAGGAAGGAATTAGTCGAGTCGGTCTTTGGTATGTCTATTTTCTAAGTCACCTATGCGGTGAGGAAGGCCATGTGACCGATATGCGATTATTCGACATCTTTCTAAGTCACCTATGCGGTGAGGAAGGGTGAGACTAAGCGAGAGCGAGAGCTACGCAATTTCTAAGTCACCTATGCGGTGAGGAAGACGGACACAGCGACAGGCAAGCGGATTGTAGATTTCTAAGTCACCTATGCGGTGAGGAAGTGGCTAATATTTATCACGTTTGGCGCTCTTATTTTCTAAGTCACCTATGCGGTGAGGAAGCTTGCATCACTTGCAACTTCAAACGGCTGTACTTTCTAAGTCACCTATGCGGTGAGGAAGATACCGAGTTTTACCACGAAGTTTACGCATAATTTCTAAGTCACCTATGCGGTGAGGAAGGTTTTAACCTCTCATCGTCGTTACGCACTATTTTTCTAAGTCACCTATGCGGTGAGGAAGCTTAGCAGCCATTTGGAGAAACTATCTTTGTCTTTCTAAGTCACCTATGCGGTGAGGAAGCGCCGTTCGGCTTATTCTCAGCACGTTTCTGTTTTCTAAGTCACCTATGCGGTGAGGAAGCTTTATTTGAGCAATCCAAACTTGTTGGTAAATTTCTAAGTCACCTATGCGGTGAGGAAGATAATGCCTTACCTTTTGGCTCTGCATACGTTTTTCTAAGTCACCTATGCGGTGAGGAAGGTAACGTGCATATACGCTCAGCAAGCAAGTCATTTCTAAGTCACCTATGCGGTGAGGAAGACATTTAATAAACTCCGTAAATTATATTACAATTTCTAAGTCACCTATGCGGTGAGGAAGAGGAATTATACCTGAAAAAACTCAGTTACAATAAGGCGTGGAGAGTGAAACACCCTATCTTACCCTCCGTTTTTCGACCTAGTGTAAATAATTGATTTTATTACAAGTTTTTAAATAGCTCAAAAAAAGGGTTTTTTGTCCCAATTTTTGGGTAATTTGTCATTACCTTATAAGTAGCTTACCAATGGGGCACAGTAACCTTATCTGCCGCATTGTTAATGCCATAGCTGTTAAACGTCCCTTGAGTTTCGTTATCTGCCATTTCTTGAATGATAGATAATGAGTAGGGTTGATTGTTGCTGATGCTCCTTAAGTTGATATACGGATAGGGTTTGTTATCCTGCTTGTGTTTGGCGCAGTGTATCAGTGCCGCCTCCAGCGTAATGCCTTTGTGCTCGGCGAATGCTTCAGCCTGCTTAAGCACGTTTTTATGGCGGTAGCGTCTGATCACAACGTGCCCTTTGTTTTTGTCACCAACCTCATTGATGCGCTTTATATGCACATAGTCCGTCAATCGCTCTAGCCATTTATCGAGATCTAAAGTCTCTAAATCCTCTTTACTGGGAGCAAAGACTCGAAGTTTTAGACCAAGCTTGGAGGATTTACCCTTTTCGTCAAAATAATAATCAGGAAAGCTGACACCGACGGAGTCGATGCCGTGCTCATTTTTCATCTCCGCTAATGCAATATGAAACTGGGTAAATAGTTTGCTCCAAATAAAGTAAGGTGCAATCTCAGGGTCAGGGATGATGGTGATTTCTTGGAAATGGGTCATCTGACTCATAATTTACTCCTTGCCGCTGGCACCGAATACGCCGCCCCGAATAAGTACGCCCATGACATAATGCTGCTGGTTTACGTCTGGTGATTCACCTTTTAATACCCAGTTATCAAACAGGCTGTAGAAGTCCATTTTATCTTTAGGTTGGCGAAACGCTGTACCCAAAGTCGTGACCGCACCATAAGGTTCGATAGCGATAGGGAACTCGGCTTCAGGATACCAGTCATCGATAGTGCGAATAGCATTGCTGACTTTTTGAGAGTGCATGCCTGCTTTACCATTAATCTCATACAAGATTTTACTTTTGCTCTTGCCCGTATCGAGTACCAGTTCTTGCGAGGGATAAACTTCTTGACCGTAACCCATTATGGCAGCGGCTTTGACGTATAAAATGATAAAAGCGTCGCCATTTAAACCCTTTTCAATCAGCTTAGCCAATTCATTGATTTTGCTATCGTTTGTATTGAAGTCTTTTAGTGAAATGGACTTTGCATCAAATTCGAAGTCGTGTTTAGTGCCATCAATATCACATTTAACATTAACCTTAATGCTTTCAGCGCCTACACGATTGCGCCACAACCAGCGGGCATTGGCAATATTACTAGCGTAGCGACGAGCCAACTCATTAACGCCTTGGTTATCCAAATAATCCTGTACCGTTGAGACTAAGGCCTGTTGATAATCTTGGTCGTTACAGACGCTAGGCTTACCGGTGAACGGCAATACCTTACAGCTCCACGTTACAATTAGAGTATCATTGGTTTCATCTAATGAGGCTGAATCTACCGTTTGTAGATTGGCTTTTTGAATCTCGGCATCGAGCTTGGCAGGGTCTTTAGCAATGGCGCTTTTTTGACGGTTGCTAATCGTACCTCTGACAGATTTTTCGTTAATGGTTACAGGACTAATTTTAGCGTTAGCAGTTTGGCTGTCTGTTTGTGCAAAGAAACCATCTGAGATATCAAGGTTACGCTCAAAGGCTAGGACGGATGCAGTTTTTAGGGCTGTTTTTGACATATTATTCTCCATGGTTGTAAGAAATTAAAAATTAATTGAACGGGTTAATGATTGATTAGAACAAAGTAAAATTAAAACTCTCGATTTTGAGTGACTAAATAAAGTGATTCATCAGCATCATAACGGTAACGCCAAAACGCATTAGCAATATCATTATCACCGCCGACACTATTTAGACGCTGCGGATAAACCCACCTACCAAGGCTATATATAGCTTCAACATATTGACTAGGATATTCAGGATTGCGCACGTTTTGCATCATGCCAGCGTCATATAAATCAGAGATACCTTGATAACCTATCGGCATAGGCACTAACCAGCCGTGTCCGCTTTTACGTGAGGTAGTTAGCCACTTTGTATCGCCGTTTTTTTGGGTTTCAGGAATATGATGTAGTGTACAAACATCTATCAAAGCGTCTAGTGGCGTTGCGTCTGGGTTGTCTGCTTGCATCTTGTCGATAATCTCGACAAAGTCGTCCTGTGCGTCCATCAACACAAAAGCCGGTAGTAATTGCGCAGTAATAGAGTTGACATCATCTTTATCAAAGAATTGCACGGGCTCAAACCTTGCCAAGCCCCTTACGCTACCACCAGCCATACGCTGCTGCTGTAGCCACTGCTTGGTTTTTTGCATGGCATAATCTTGCTGCTCATTAGTTAAGGTATCTGTACCTAATATCTCGACTACAAAGGTCATCACCAATCGGCATTTGCCTTCTTCAATTATAGAGGCGGTTTTGCCATCTTTTTTGATGGGATTGCGAGTTTGGTTAAAAGTGTAGTTGTTATAACTGTTAGGACGATACATTTGTGGTTGGCAGTCGTGACAGGCAAGCAGCACACCGCCTAAGCAGATATCAGAGAGCAGCTCATCATCTACCATTTTTCGTGACATCGCATGAAAGCTACCCAAAAACCCAGTGATAGCAGGGAAGCCATAAGTCAGCGGACTTGAGATAGTATTCGCTCCTTCAATGACGACCTTTTTAAACATCAAATAGCCAACCACACCAATATTATTGTCATCATCTATGCGGGTCATAAAAATACTCCTTTGCCTGCGCGCTCGTAGCGTTTTTTCATATCCTCAATCTCACGCTCCCATTCCAAATGCTCAGCATCACCAAAATCGCTAGCAATTTGCTTAAATTCAGCTTGCATTAAGGTATTGAGCCAACGCGCAAAACTGTGAATAATTTGACTATGCCAAGCGTCATCTTCTTCACGTTCTGCTTTGAACTCAGCTTCACCATCAAGGTCGGCGCGTTTGGGATCGAGCCAAAGCTTCTCAATGCGGTCAAGCTCATAGTCTTTTGACCAGCCAGCATGTAGGGTAGTGCGTATATCTTCTGCTGCGGCAAATATCTGATATAACACTTCATCGATAGCTCGTTTGCGCGCGTTTCTGACATCGACAATATTGCGCGTATCTTTAATGGACTTAAAAATATTTTGGATGGCTTCGCGGGCATTATATTCCATGCCAGTGCTAAAGATACTATTGGCAAATTTAGACAACTTAAAAGCGCGGTCTTGTTTAATGATGGGAGGCAGAGAGGGGAGGAGGTAATTACGGCCACCTTGTTTACTCATGAGCAGGCTGACGTTTTGCGGCTTAGTGCCACCAAGCTGAACGGTTGCTAAATTATTCAAGCTCACATAAGGACGCTGTTCGGCAGTTTTCTTAAAGCGATTATCGCGTGCGGCTTTATTGTCATCAGAAAATTTAAGATGATTGATGCGTTGGTAAACTTCATGGGTAAGTACAGAAGGATAAAGCGGGACTATATTAATATAATTAAGCTGCTCAATATCGGTCTCTTCATAAGCGTTAATGACCCATAAGGTCTGTTTGTTACGCTCATGAGTGACTGGCTCAGTAATGTTATTTTGCAAAGCCTCTTTAAAGGTTTGGTGGTAAGTATTTGCAAGAGTTTGGTCACTGTTAAGTGAAGCAACAAAGTCAGTATTATCTGCTAAGATAAGGTCACGAATTTTAGTTGTCTCATTTATTTCAAAATCGAAAAAAGCGGCCAGGGGCAAAGCAGCGGCATTGCCATTGGCATCGATATAGCTACTATCTATTGAGTGCGTACCGACGATGGTTTTGGGTAAATTATTTATGACTTCAAAACTGACGTTATCGCCCTTAGCGTCAGGATGTACACCTTTTGAGATATGCGTACCAAAATTTAATTGCTTTGCCATGCGCGTTGCAGCGTCAGCAATCCAATTATTGACGCTATATTTATCTTTAGCATCTGCTAAGGTTTCTTTTAACTCTGAAGCCTTTTCATGCTCCTTATTTTCAATGGCTTTAGCGAGCTGCTTTTGCTCGGTTTCAGTCTTTTTGTCGTATTGACTAGCAAGAAAGGCTTTGACTGCATTATTGCTAGCCAGCTCTGGGGGTATATCGTTCAAGATTAGCTCCTTTTATCATTTGCAAATTTTAGTCATTTAAATTAGTAATCCGTGATGCTATGTTTAGCTGAAGTATTTGTAATTATTAGAAAAAATAGAAAGTATTTACTTAGAATCATGCTTTTCCATGCCAATAACTCACTCCCGCACAAAACCAAAAAACTCACAAAACGCCCAGCCTCGACTGTTATTAGCCTTGATGCTATCAAGAGATACCGATGAGTAGGTAATGGCTAACGAACGCAAGCTCTTATCAGGCTGAGCCACTTTCAAGTCTTGCAAGACGTCATTCAATGAAGTACTCAACCACGGCTTTATTTGCGCGTGCTCAAAATTAAAGTCTAGCGGCTGAATGGTTTTATTATGAATGGTAGATTTAACTAAACCTTTTTCAAATACATCTTCTGCATAGTAAGCATCAAACCCTGTCGTTGGCACATCAGTTTCTTCATCATCATTAACCATGCGCGGAATTAATAACCAATCGTCTTGCGGAGTGCCCGCTCGAAAAGGACTGATTTGCTGTAGATGAGTATGCGTACGATTGGCTGTGGCTTTGCTATCCCAGTAAGCATTAACGTAGTTGAGCTTAGGGTTGTTAAGTAGATGCCGCATAACTTGGTGTTCGAGGTCGCTCAGCGTTTCTACTGTTTTATCATGAGCAGCTTTAATTCTAGGTCTGGCATCAACTTGTGCTAATTGTTCTGCTATCATTAGCTCATTCAAATCGTAGCTTGGTGGTTTAAACAGCGTGGTCTCAAACCCTGGATGGGTAAAGATAGGGCGCTTGCCATTAGGGTGCTTAAAGTAGCGAATATTGTATTGCAGCAGCAGGATATTTGGCTCATTAGCAACCTTGTCAGGACGATGTCGCCAGACACGCCCAGCCAGCTGGATGATAGAGCGCATAGAGGAAGGTTCTACGATTGCCCAGTCATAATCATGGTCGCGCCCGACTTCTGCGACAGGAGTAGCCAGTACCATAAAGATATGATTTTTATTAGGGTTATTAGCAATGGCTTGCTTAATCTCAGAATGATCAAAAATGCCAACTTTACTATCGCTACGGTCTAAAATTCTATCCAGCTTATTCTCCAAAGCATTGCGCAGTAGTAAAAGCTGCTTAGCGTGATAGCACGCTACATGTATAACCGTGTCATCTGGCACCGTTATGCTGTCTGCTTTAAATAACTGCATAGCGATACTGGTAATGTTGTTAATATTGGCAACGCGAATGAGTCCAATGCTTACCCGCACATCTTTATCAGCTTGAAGCTTATTATCAGACACTTCATGATACTTATAGTGCAAGCCTATGGCAGCATCAACCAAAGTCTGTGCCAAAGTGCTATAAAACTGCGACGCTTTATCCTTTGTATAGTTAGCTGAAAAAGGCAGTATTTCTGCCTTACGTCTGATAGGTTGCTGGGCTAAATAGCTGGCACGTTTTTCACAAAATTGTTTATGACTGTTTTGAAAGCCATTAACGTCGCTGCATTGTTCCGATAGCATCGCTTTGGGCTGTTCATCGAACCATGCGCAAACTACTTTTGGCGTAGGTTTATTCTGACTTTGATTAAATAGTTTTCGCCCCTCCATATAGGCTTCAAACAGTCCTGTCACCAAGTCAGGGGTCAAGGTTGCAGATGAAAGCAGCACTCGCGTACCAAAAAGTCCTGCTAGATGCACTAAACGCGACAGCGCAGGCAAGTCAGCTTGATCAAAG
This sequence comes from Psychrobacter sp. 4Bb, assembly GCF_002836735.1. Classification (GTDB taxonomy): domain Bacteria; phylum Pseudomonadota; class Gammaproteobacteria; order Pseudomonadales; family Moraxellaceae; genus Psychrobacter. The sequence continues at coordinate 26,239 of NZ_PJAS01000054.1, forward strand.
TCATCAGGTTCATCGAGTATTAAGTCACTACTGAGCAGTCGCAGCATGGGGGCAATATATTTACCACCACGTTTGCACTCAGAGGCTTGGATAATATGGTCAACGGTGCAGGTCACGATAGGCGCAAATATTAAATCGCGTGCTTTAGGGCTAGCGATGACCGTATCGAGATTCAGCGCCTCATAGTCTTGATAGTCAATGTCGCTATCGACGATTTCATCTAACAAATCTTCGCTGGACTCACTACCGAAAGTTTCAGACTCATTATCAGGCTCATCGTCCTTTTTATATTCACCGATAATGTCAGTAATATCATTAGTCTTGTTATCGTATGCCAGCTCAAACAATTTTTTATTGGCACTACCACCGACTAATATGGCTAACTGGTCACCTGCCAATTTTAAGTTTTTACGAAAGCTTAAACCGGTCTGCAAGGTTAGAATCCGCAGTCCTAAAGCGATAGTAAAGCGCGCTCCTTTTTTTGGGTCAGCTAGAGCGTACATGATACGTGCATTACCGATGGTTTTACCTGCGCCTGTCGATGCCATATTAACTCCGAAAAACCCATGCTCGCGCGTGGCTTCTTGCAAACCATAAGTCATCTTGAAAGCTTGATTCTGCCATTTAAAACGTTCAATCCCAGTAGGTTTAGCTAATGGATCATGATTACGTAGTGTTGGCATTTCACTGGCAATGATAGGAAGTGCACGACAAAAATGTGCTGTAAAAGCTCCGACACCTAATAGATGCTCCTCAAGAGATTGCTTAACGGTTGGCGTGCTGGCGGTTCGGTCGGTATTAGCGGCTAAATTTTTAAAGCTGCTATCGACTGTGATACAGCGAGAGTCGTCTTCTTTGAGACTAGAGTAATTGTGGTCACCTACCATTAAACACAGACGTGATAAATGTAATAAAAACGGGTCGCTGATGGCTTTCTTATCCTCAGAAGCTTGTTGACTTAATTGCATTAAGGTCGCGTCATTTAAGGCTTTTTTAGACCAACGCTTGATATTCTTTTGCCAAGCTGGACTATTAATGACTAAATGCTCAAATTGCCAAAAGTCCTTTAATTGCGCTTTGGTCATCTCCTCTAAAGACTTAGGGTTTTTTACCCAATAGTCGAAAGGCTCAATTTTTCCATAAAACTGATTTAAGTCTCTTTTAATCTCTAACGTATTTTGAGGTAATTGCAAACGTTGAATATCTTTGTAAGGGTAAAAAACCTTTTTGATAGGTGGCAAGCGGTGATGAGTGACAATCAGCCAAGCAACCCACTGTGCTAGGGGCGGCATAGCTTTTATATTGACGACATCTTTATTAGCATTAGATAGTAGATTGTCTATATTGTTATTTTCTAACCATTCATTTAAATTCATTAAATGGTCAAGCCATGCTTCGTCAGTGCTGCAATCGCCAATCATCAGCTCAAACAGTTTTAATGATATCCATTCATGCCGATAAGAGTCGCCTTGTTTACTACCGACAAGGAGTTTCTTTTGAAAACCAATCGTTGATTTGCCAATGTCGTGCAGTAGCGCAGCAATGGTAGCAATGATTTGGATACTACTGGCATACGTCCAATCATTCTCCCATTCACTGTGTAAGATATTACGCTTAGTACGGTTCACAGGAACCACACCAACCTCATTAAACCGCCGCTTATTACCCACAATCCATACCAACTCCGTCAGCTGACGAGTCTTATTACGATGACAGCTGACCGCCGTAGATTTGGTCGCTGACTTACGCAAGAGCTGCTTAACCGTCTGTAGCCCATCCTCAGTAATAGCCGTCTGCCAAACGTTATCACCAATGCGGTTAGCAAAGGAGTCTAAGATACGCCGTGTACGCTTAAGTGATTTCTTCTCACATTGAGAGACAAAGGTAACAATCATTTTCTACACTTTCCACTTAGTCATCGCCAACTGTTTAACCACCTCAAACTGATAATCCAGCGCTTTGTGCTTGGTAAACATATTAATGCACTCTTGACGAAACTCTTGCTCGCTCATGTTTTCGCTAGCGCAGATAAAGGCGAGGGGTAGCACCAGTGCGTCCTTGATAATATCGGCAATATCGAACACCAAGGCACCGCGCCGTGTCTTACCATGCATCACCGCAAAACCGTGCGGAATGCCAAGCGTCCATGAGGTCGTGGCACCGAGACCGTACGCCAGATAGTTGCCATGATTTAAGAAGCCGTTAGCTTTATCGATACCATCGTGCTCACGGGTAAAGCCATCATAACCCGTATTTTTGGCAGCTAGCTTATACAGTTGCTTGGTCAGGCGGGCTTCCAATTGCAATAAATGCATAACCTCTGTCTGCTTATCGATTTGCTGAATATTATCATTGAGCAGTTTCTGTATCGCATCGATATTGCTGTCAAAACCCCACCGTTTAAGGTCGCTGTCTTTATTCCATACCGCTTGCAGATAAGCAACGCGAGCTATTTGCAACTGCTTGGCTGCAGCAAGGCGTTTATCATCATCCCACCACCAGCTCATCCAACCTTGAATATATCCAGTCGGTCGATACTCGCTTTGCGGAGTCATCCACTCAACATAGACCTCACGCTCTGTGCCCATAAATAACGGCATACCACCACCGCCGCAAAAGCCAACTAACACGCCTGCTTGTGATAGAAGGCGCATCGCCGCTTGAGTAATGGAGGTGCCTGTACCAAGTAGAATGGAGGTAGTGTTAGCGATAGGAATATTATAATAGAGGTTAGCTTTGTCATCTTCAGTAAGATATAACACACGTCCGTTCTTTTGCATGACTCGGCAATGCGACAGGTAGTAGATATTGGCACGTTTGGAGTGCAAAATGGTTTTGAGATCTGAAGAGACAAAGCTATTGTCGGTATAGGCATTATTGGGTTTCGCCATTATAGTTCCGTCTATTAACAGTGATAAAAAATTGAATATGAATTCACTTTAACGAAACTTTGTTGACAAAACAATATTTAAAAGGACATTAGCGACAACAGATGTCGTTAAAGTTTTAAAAAGCAATAAGAAACCAGACAACCTAAGTTGTCTGGCAATAAATTTTTTCTAAAAACCTATCTGTCTACAATAAGCTGTCCACCAGAAAAGCTAATACACCCCTCACAAAACCAAGAATTTAATCTCCTTGCATAAGGTACATCTGCTGGGACATCTAATTGATAGGGACGACCACAGTACTCACAGTGTACGTCATCTAAATAAACCTGACATTTTGCAAGTGTAGCAAATAAAACATCAGTCTCCGTGTTGTGGTCATAACAAAGCAGTTCTAAATGCGCTATATAATCACTGGGCGACGCATAGGACCAATACTCATAGCACAGACGCTTTGCTGTATCCTCCAGAGCTGAATCAAAGACGAAGTTCATACTCATAATACCCTCCTTAGTATCCATAGCCAGTTTGAGGTAGGAGCTCGTAAAGCTTACTCTGTAGCTGACTACACATATCATCAACGACATAGTCAGGATTGGCCTCTAAGCGCATTTGAACCCATATGCGCAGCGCCATATGATTATCAAAGCAACTATCAATACTTAGGAACCTAGCCAAACCAGTACCTGACTGAATGCAGAGCTCACAGATGAGGTAGTTAGCAATATTATCTGCGCCATTACTGACATAGCCACTAGGTTTAAACGTCGCATGCAGTTTATCGTAATCAATCATTTTCATTGTGAGGCCCCTTATCGGTAGATACCTGAGCAATCTGACTGCGATTGACCAATGCTTCAAACGCACTACCATCCTGTCGAGTCATGTTCGGTACATAGCGACTATATGTATTAAACAGCATCTTGGTTGTAGAGTGTCCCATTTGACTGGCAATCCATTCAGGACTTTCGCCAGCAGCCAACCATAGCGTTGCTGCGGTATGACGGGTCTGATAAGCATTGCGCTTCTTCAGACCTAAAATCTTAAGAGTAGGGTGCCAAACACGCTTATTCACATTGTTGTAATCAAGTGGCTCACCCGTATGTGCGCAAAACACATAGTCAGATCGCTTATAAGTGATGGTCTGCTGTTCCTTCAGAGCATCGTAGACCCAAGGTGACATTTGAATTGCACGATAAGACTCTTGAGTTTTAGGAGGAACAATTTTGCCTTTAACATAAGCTTGTTTGATCACAATCTCACGTCGATTAAAGTCAATGTTCTCCCACGTTAACCCATCAATCTCACTCGTACGCATACCTGTAAAAAAACGTACCAGATAATAATTGCGATAGTCTGCTCTCACCCCATTAATAAACGTCCAAACCTCACTTAGTGTGAATGGTTGGATATCCGTTTTAGGTTGCTTGAGCGCATTGATATCGTAGTAAGGATTATCAAATTTATAGCGTTTAGCCGCTTCTTTTAGTATCATACCCAAAGGTACCATTATCGAATTGATGCGTGCCGCTGACAGATGTTTGTTAGCTTTTCCGTACGTTACTTTGGCGAGCGATGAACGGAAGGCTAATACATCTGTCTTTTTTATGAGATGAATGGGCTTAGTCCCAAACTTAACAATCAAGTACATATCAATAATCTCCTTTATTTTGCGCTTGTAAGTATCACGCCATTCAATTTCTTTTTCAGCAAACCATAATTCTGCAAACTGTTCAAAAGAAGGCGTATCGGTACTAATGCATTCCTTGCGGTCGTTTAACGCTACCATCTGTGCCGCTTTATCACTTTTTGGAAAGTACTTAGCGTAGTTGAACAGTCCTAAGATGATTTCTGCTTCCATCTTCTCAATCACTTTTTCAAGCTTCTTGCGATTTGCTGGTGTGTCTGTTAGGTTTGTCGTCTCCCGACAGCGTATACCCATGTAATAAAAATCGACAAATAGCATATTGCTCCCTCTACGGGTTCTAATACTAGCCATCCTATTCCTCCTTATTGTAGTGCCATGGCATTGACGCTACCGGCAATGCCAGTGCGCATATCTTTTTCAATCTCTTCCCAAATGTACAAAATTTTACGACCACCGAATGGGCGTATATAATGAATGCCTTCGATAAGCACGCTATCTTTGAGCTCATTACGGATAGTACGAGGGTTATATTTGATGAGCTCAGAAAGCTCTTGGGTAGTTAGGTAGGTATGTGACATAATAAATTCCCTGTAAGCCAATTAAATAACTAGGTTGTTTTATCGAGATAACAAATAGTTTTATAAAAGTAATTTGTTGTTCGATAGAATTACTTTACTAGCTATTGTTAGTTGATGCAAGTACTTTTTTAGTCTATTAAGGAATTATTAATGATTTTATGTAATTTACCAGTGCTACTAGCTGAACGACGTATGAAGGTGGCAGATCTAATAAGGATGACAGGAATTAGTAAGTCGACAGTGCACAAGATCTATAACGAACAGACTTCAAGAATAGATTTTGACACTATGGATAAAATTTGTGAGGCACTAGATATTGAAGTAGGTGATTTATTTACTTATGTACCTAACGAGTCGCTAGATAAAGAGAAGTAAATCAATTTTGAGATTGCTTTAGATAGTTTAGGGTAGAGGTCAAAAGTGCTACTCTGAAAGAAAGGCGAAATAGATAGCAGGCGCAACTTAGGCACAATTTGGGCACACACGTTTTTTGATGATGTTTGCTGAAAGTGAGAAAAGAGGTAATTTGAATCGACGTATAGTTTCCTTTTCCGCTACAGCCCATATTTCACGGACAAAAAAAAGCCCCAATCTTAAGATTGGGGCTTTTCGAATCTGGTAGGCGTAATCGGATTCGAACCAACGACCTCTACCATGTCAAGGTAGCGCTCTAACCAACTGAGCTATACGCCTATTTAGGTTGAGCATTTTAGCAAGTTTCCCAGACTTTGCAAGTCTTTTTTAGCATAAACCTCTTTTATTATCATAATATCTGCTATTCAGGCTTATATCAGTTAGGGGGATATATTTTTGTAAATATTTACTAAACATTTAATTTAATACGTTTAGTTTTTATTGTTAACAAACAGGGTGACGCTAATGATTAAACCCTTATAACTGGTATGATATCTTTCTAAGCGATGCAATCATCATGATAATAATGACTTCAAGTCAGTCATGTTGAGTAAGCGTTAAACAAATATTAGAAATAGTTGGAGAATAACATGGGTCTCTTGGTAGACGGGCAGTGGCAAGACAAGTGGTATGAGACAAAAGAGAGTGGTGGCCGCTTTCAGCGTGAAGATGCTGGTTTTAGAAACTGGGTAACGGTAGATGGTAGCGCAGGGCCCACAGGTATTGAAGGCTTCAAAGCCGAACCTGACCGCTATCATCTATACGTGTCGCTAGCCTGTCCTTGGGCACACCGTACCCTTATCTACCGCAAGCTTAAAGGCTTAGAAGACATCATTCCGTTGTCTGTAGTACATCCATATATGGGTGAGTATGGTTGGACGTTTGCAGAAGGTGCAGGCGTCGTTGCTGATCCAGTTATCAATGCAGACTATGCCTATGAGCTGTATACCAAGGCCAAGCCAGACTATACAGGTCGTGTCACCGTACCTATCTTGTGGGATAAAAAAACAAACACAATCGTGAGTAATGAATCATCTGAAATTATTCGTATGTTTAACTCTGCCTTTGATGAGGTTGGGGCGCTAGCAGGTAATTTTGTGCCAGCAGAGTTATTGCAAGAAATTGATGATATCAATACCTTCGTCTATTCAACTATCAACAATGGCGTGTATAAGACAGGATTCTCTACCACACAACAGGCTTACGAAGAGGCTGTGATTGAGCTATTTGCAGCATTAGATACACTTGAGACGCGCTTAGCACATCAGCGTTATCTAACAGGTAGCACCATAACTGAAGCAGATTGGCGACTATTTACGACGTTGGTTCGTTTTGATGCTGTTTATGTTGGGCACTTTAAATGCAATCTGCGTCGTATCGTTGACTATCCAAATCTTTGGGGCTATCTGCGTGATTTATATCAGGTACCTGGTATCTCAGAGACAGTAAATATGAATCATATCAAGCAGCATTATTACACCAGTCATGCCAATATTAATCCCACATGTATTGTCCCTGCTGGCCCAGTGATTGATTTTAATGAGCCACATGATCGTGCACGTCTATAGTTTTATTTTAATAGAGTAACCGCATAAAAAAGCCCCAGCTACTAATAGGTAGCTGGGGCTTTTACATTATAAAAGATAGTTTAACTACTATTAGGCATTGTTTAGCTGGCGGGCCGCTTCTAGAGCAAAGTAGGTCAAGATACCATCAGCACCAGCACGGCGGAAGCCAATCAAAGATTCTAAAATCACTGCATCACTTAACCAGCCGTTTTGAATGGCTGCCATATGCATGGCATATTCGCCAGATACTTGATACGCAAAGGTTGGTACGCCAAAAGTATCTTTAACTTCACGAATCAAATCAAGATACGGCTGACCAGGTTTAATCATGACCATATCTGCGCCTTCGTTGATATCCATAGCCACTTCATGTAGCGCCTCAGCACGATTGCCAAAGTCCATCTGATACTGTTTCTTATGGCCACCTTTTAGGTTGCCAGCACTGCCGACGGCATCACGGAATGGGCCGTAGTAAGCAGAAGCATATTTGGCTGAGTAAGCCATGATAGCCGTATTCACAAAACCTTCTGCTTCAAACGCATCACGCATGGCCTTGATACGGCCGTCCATCATGTCACTAGGAGAGATGATATCTGCGCCGGCACGCGCATGTACCAGCGCTTGTTTGACCAGTACTTCGATGGTTGCATCATTGATGACGTAACCGCTGTCATCAAGTAGACCATCTTGACCATGTGAGGTATAAGGGTCTAGCGCTACATCAGTCATGACGACCATTTCTGGCACAGCGTCTTTGACCGCTTTTATCGTACGTGCAGTCAGGGCGTTTTCGTCATAAGCGGCGCTACCATCTGGTGTTTTTAAAGCGTTATCAATCACAGGAAAAAGGTCGATGGTCGTGACACCTTCTGCTAGTAACTCTTTAGCATAGTTGATTAGCAAATCAATCGATAAGCGTTCAACGCCCGGCATACTAGCAATGGTTTCGCGCTGGTTTTCGCCTTCTAATACAAAGACAGGGGCAATAAAGTGCTTAGGATGCAGCTCTACTTCACGAATCATTGAGCGTACATTGTCATTGTAGCGTAGACGACGTAAGCGAGTAGCAGGGTATTGACGGTTAAAGGTATAGCTCATAATAATTCCTTATGATTGTTTTAATAGTTATCATATTACATGGTTAAAATAATATCGCTATAAGCGGTATTTTATAGAATCAGCTTATCAAAATCTGTGCTTTATAAGTGGCTGTATATAAAGCGACCTCATATAAAGAGAGCTTACATAAAGTGAGCCTACTATAACCAAAAGACGTCAATAAAAGCAAAAATCCCCACCACGTTAAGTCGGTAGGGCTGATAGTACGTATCGACTGTCAATGTGATGATAGAGCTGCGTCATCAGATTAAGGTTGGGTCATTTAAGGCTCAACAATCTGGGTCACAGGAACTTGCTCAACACTATTGTTATTGAAGCGAGTCTCTTCAGTGACCACACCGACAGCGGCATCCTTCTTACCATCTTCATTCACATCGACGATAGCAGTCGGTTTGAAAGTAGTCGTTTCTACCGCTTGCGACTGCTTAATGGCGACAGCTTCTTGCGGCGTAGTCACACGCGCTGAACCAGCTGCTTTGATGGCATTTGTCGCTTTGGTTTTTGCACTAGTAGCAGTTCCAGTGACAATCTGCGCCAAGTTGGTGTGCTGCGGTACAGGAATGACAGACGGTACATCAAGGTTCGCACCGCCACCAAGTGCTTGGTACAGCTCAATCTGGCTAACGATTTTCTGTAGCTCTAAATCTAGGATACCTTGTTGAGTAGAGAATAGTGAACGCTGCGCATCAAGTACGTCTAAGTAATTGTCCAGACCTGCTTTGAAGCGCGCATCTGCTATCTGATAGGTCTGCTCAAAATTATCCTGCAGACGATACTGCGCCTCTAACTGCTCACCGAGCGTTGCACGCGTGGCAAGTACATCTGACACTTCGCGGAATGCCGTTTGAATAGAGCTCTCATAACTAGCAAGCGTTTGCTCACGTTCGATTTGAGCCACATCGTAATTGGCGTCTAAACGACCTGCGTCAAAGATAGGGACGCTAATGCTAGGTCCAAACGACCAGCCAACGGCACCATTTTTAAACAAGTCATTCAAGCTGCCGCTACTGACGCCCACACTACTGGTTAAGCTAATAGATGGGAAGTAAGAGGCACGGGCCACTTCGATATTCGCACCAGCCGCTTTTAGATTGTATTCCGCTTGTAGTACGTCAGGACGATAACGTAGTAATTCACTTGGTAGACCGGCATTGAATATCTGCTGGCTGGTGATATTGCTGACAGCAGGTGTTGGGATAAGCTCGTTTGGAATAGCGCCACCAACTAAATACTGCAATGCATTGCGTGATTGAAGAACGCTGGTCTGTGCACGTAATACGGCAAGCTTGGCACTTTCAAGAGAGGCAGCAGCCTGCAATGAAGGCAGTTTTGCGTCAATACCTGCTTCAAAACGTTTATCCGCGATAAATAGCGAACGCTCACGGCTTTCAACTGTAGCTTCAGCCAGTTTTAATTGCGCTAAGCTATAGCTTAGATTGGCGTAGCTTTGGGCAATATTACTAATCAAGCTGATTTGGGTCGCATCTTTAGCTGCTGTCGTCGCCAAAAAGTTCTGCAATGCTTGATCTTTTAAGCTTGAGATTTTACCCCAAAAGTCGAGCTCGTAATTGGCAAGGCCCAAGTTGACACTGTAGCTACTACTAGCGTTTCGATCAGTACGATTCTGTGCTGAGCGAGTATAACCAGCACTGCCGTTGATAGCTGGTAAGTCGTTAATATCGGTAATCTGATACTGTGCACGTGCTTTTTCAATCGCTAGGCGCGCACTTTCAAAGTCTTTGTTTTTTTCAAGACCGAGAGCAATCAGACCTTTTAGACGCTCATCGCTATAAAAATTCTGCCAGCGTTGACTGGCAATGCTTGCTTGGTCAGCACTACTGACAGTCTCTTTATCAAATGCACCGTAAGATTGCTGCATAGGAATATTTGGCTCTGCTAGCACAGGACGCATATCCGCTTTTGGAATGGTGTTACAAGCGGCCATGCTGATTGCCAATGCAGTCAGCCCTAACAGGCGGCCACTGTTTTTGCGCAAACGAGATAGTGCTGGCTGCGCATCGATAGCTGTCATAGCTACCGATGACGAGTTGATGATAGATGTTTTTTGAGCACTCATTGTGTATTGTCTCCAAGACTTGCAGGCTGATAACTCTCAGAAGGTGTTGGGTTATGCGAGTTAGGCGTACCATTGCCATCATCTTTATCATTGGGTGTGTTGTTCTCATATTTATGCGGGAACGCACTACGCACCCAGATATAGAACATTGGGATAAAGAAGATACCTAAGAGGGTTGCTGTGATTACCCCACCAACAACACTAGTACCAATAGCGTTTTGACTGCCTGAACCTGGCCCATTCGCCAAGAATAATGGCACAACACCCAAACCAAAGGCAAGTGAGGTCATGACAATCGGACGCAAACGTTGGCGTGCTGCGGTCATGACGGCCTCTCTGAGACTGTAACCTTCCTCTTGGTGTTCTTTTGCAAACTCGATAATCAAAATGGCGTTTTTGGCGGATAGACCAACGACAGTCAGTAGACCAACTTGCAAGTAGATATCATTGGCAAAACCACGTAGCCAGGTAAATATCACTGCACCCAATACCCCAAGTGGAATCACTAGTAGCACAGAGACAGGAATAGACCAGCTCTCATACAACGCTGCCAAACATAAGAATACAACTAGGATTGAAAGCGCATAAAGCATCGGCGCTTGGGCACCTGATTTTTGCTCTTCCAATGACATGCCTGTCCACTCATAACTGATACCTTCAGGTAACTTGTCTATCATCGCTTCCATCGAGCTCATTGCTTCACCAGTACTTAGTCCTGGTGCGGCGCTACCTTGGATGTTCATGGACGGTAGGCTGTTGTAACGAGTAAGACGCGGTGAGCCTGACTGCCACTCACTACTAGAGAATGCATCGAACGAAATCATATCGTTCATGTCATTTCTTACATACCATTTACCAATATCATCAGGGTTGGTACGGCTGCTGGCTTCACCTTGTACATAGACGCGTTTGATACGGCCACGATCGATAAAGTCGTTAACGTAGCTTGAGCCCCACGCTGTTGAAATGACACTATTGATATTGCTTAGTGACAGGCCATAAGCCGCCGCTTGTTCTTGATTGATGTTTACTTTAAGTTGTGGCGAATCTTCTTGACCGTTAGGACGTACACCAGCTACTTGGTCGTTCTGTGCAGCCATACCTAAGAGCATATTTCGAGCTTCAAGTAGCCCATCATGTCCGAGGTTGCCACTGTCCTGAATCATTAAGTCAAAACCACTGGCATTACCAAGCTCGGTAATTGCTGGTGGTACGATGGCAAATACTTGTGCTTCGTTTAGCTGAGTAAAGAAGTACCCCATCGCTCGACCAGCGACAGCCTGAGCGGTATTTTCATCGCCCGAGCGTTCCTCCCAGTCTGATAAGCGCACAAACGCTAGACCCATATTCTGACCTTGACCTGCAAAACTAAAGCCTGCAATGGTAAAGACCGAAGCGATATTATCAGTTTCTTGGGTATCGTAATAGTTTCTAACTTTATCCAATACGTCTTGCGTCTCATCTAACGTAGAGCCAGCCGGAAGCTGAACCAAGGTAAACATAATGCCTTGATCTTCTTCTGGTAAAAACGAGCCTGGAATACGTAAGAATACGACCGCCATGATACCGATAATGGCTGCGTAGCCAATCATGTATAACCATTTAAAACGAATACTTTTGCCGACAAAGTTTTCGTACGAACGGCTAAGTTTGAAGAAGCCGCGGTTGAACCAACCGAAGAAGCCTTTTTGCTTTTCGGTACTGCCTTTTTCATGACTTTTGCCACGTTTTAGCAAGGTCACACATAGGGCAGGGGTGAATACAAGCGCGACCATGGCAGAGAGCACCATGCTGGTAATCAGCGTAATAGAGAACTGACGATAAATCACACCTGTTGAGCCGCCAAAGAACGCCATCGGTACGAATACTGCAGACAAGATAAGCGCAATACCAATAACGATTTTACTGATTTCACCCATCGACTGGATAGTTGCATCTTTGATAGAGATGTGAGGATCTTCTTCTAGTATTCGCTCGACGTTCTCTACGACGACGATCGCATCATCGACCAACAGACCGATGGACAATACCATGGCAAACATGGTCAAGACGTTGATACTAAAGCCTGCAATATACAACACTGCAAAGGTACCCAAGAGTACGACAGGTACGGCAAGGGTCGGGATAATGGTGGCACGCCAGTTCTGTAAGAAAATGAACATAACGATAAATACCAACACAATCGCTTCAATGAGGGTCATAACGACTTGTTCGATAGACAAGCGTACAAATGGTGTGGTGTCATAGGGAACAACTGAGGCTAGACCAATTGGGAAGTTTTTTTCCAGCTCAGCCATACGTGCGCCGACGGCTTCACGAGTCTCAAGGGCGTTTGCGCCACCAGCGAGTGAAATACCTAAACCGGCTGCTTCTTGACCATTGTAGAGAGAGACAACGCTATAGTTTTCACTGCCAATCTCGACATCTGCCACATCGCCTAAGCGCACTTGTGCGCCTGAGGTATCTGTTTTTAGTAGAATGTTTTTAAATTCTTCAGGCGTTTGAAGATAGCTTTGTACAGTAACAGTGGCGTTGATAACTTGTTTGTCTGTGTCGGCAGGTGCTTGACCCAATTGACCAGCAGATACCTGAGCATTCTGTGCTCGTATCGCATTGACGACATCTGAAGGTATCATGTTGTAGCTACGTAGGCGTGATGGGTCTAACCAAACACGCATCGCATAAGTAGAACCAAAGACCTGAACTTCACCCACACCCTCTACACGACTGATCGAATCGACGACATTAGAGTTAATATAATCGGCAATATCTGCCCGATCCATGGTGCCATCTTCAGAAATAAATGCTTGCACCATCAAAAAGCTGCTAGACGATTTATTGACGTTGACACCTTGACGCTGAACAGACTCAGGCAAGGAGCTCATCGCTGCTTGCAGTTTGTTCTGTACTTGTACTTGAGCTGTGTCAGGATCTGTGCCGTTTTCAAAGGTAAGCGTCACTGAAGCACTACCATTTGACGAGCTCGATGACGACATATACATCAGACCATCGAGGCCTTTCATACGCTGCTCAATGATCTGTACTACTGAGTTTTCTACGGTTTGCGCATTAGCACCAGGATAGCTTGCACTGACCGAAATAGTCGGCGGTGCAATACGTGGATATTGTTCAATCGGTAGATTGATAACGGATATTACCCCGATGAGCATGACCAAAACAGCCAGCACCCATGCAAAAATAGGGCGATTAATAAAAAAACGTGACATAGTATATCCCTAAGTCTTCCTGTCTTGAATGGAATTAGTTGGCAGCGGCTTCTGTTGGTTTTTTGGTAGAAGTCTCATCGCCAGCTGGCTTTTTATCCATCGTTTTTGCGGCTTGCTGCGGCGTTTTGGTATTAGGCGCACTTTGTGCAGCTGGTGCTGGATTTGCACTTTCTAATGGTTTGGCGACCACTTCTTGGTCAGGCTTGACCTTAGCACCACCAATCACAACCACTTTGTCACCTGCTTTCAAGCCTTCAGTGACGACCCATTGTCCATCGTAAGTACCATTAATGGTGACCGGACGTACCTGGATTTTGTTATTTTCGTCAACGATATAGACTTGCGTCTCACTCTTAGGCGTACGAGTGACTGCACTTTGCGGGACAAGGGCTGCGTTGGTAATAACACTCTGCGTCAAACGTGCCGTGACATACATACCTGGTAGCAGGATGTTATTGCTGTTTGGGAAAATAGCACGCAAGGTGACAGCACCTGTTGACTCGTCAACTTTGGCTTCCGACAGTGCAAGCTTACCTCGTACTGGGTAAACAGAACCGTCTTCTAGCACCAATTCAACTGAGTTCATACCTGGCTGAGCAGTACCATCTGCAATCTGCTGACGAAGCTTGAGCAACTCAGAAGAAGACTGGCTGATATCAACGTAGATAGGGTCTAAGCGTGAAATAGTCACCAATGGATCGGCTTGACCAGCACTGACTAGAGTACCAGCAGTAACGCTAGAGCGATCAGTACGACCGGTAAGCGGTGCGCGTACGATTGTACGGTTTAGATCTAAGGTACTGGCTTCTAAACCTGCTTTTGCGGTCTGGATGCCTGCTTTTGCACTCTCAATACCTGCTTGAGTTTGACCGACAGCGGCGGCGGCACTTTGTACAGCTGCTTGTGCCGTACGTACGGCTGTTTGTGCTTGATCGTACTGCTGCTTTGAGATGGCATCAATACTGACCAGACCTTGCAGACGTTGTAAGTCATTTTGTGCTTGTGCTAATGACGCTTGACGACTGACTAGCTCAGCTTTTGCATTGGCATTGTTTGCCACAGCAGTTTGATAGTTAGCCTGTGATTGCTGTACGGCAGCTTGGCCACTCGTTACAGATGAGGCATAGTTATCGGTGTTGATGCGATACAGTGGCTGACCTTTTTTGACGTTGCTTCCTTCACGGAATAGTACTTCGTCAATCACACCGTTGACCTGTGGGCGGACGTCAGCAGTTTGATAAGCTGCAGTACGACCAGAAAAAGTTTGTACTTGAGGGACGGTATCGAGAGTGACTGTCTGAACGTTGACAACCGCAGGCGGCATTTGCTGCTGTGCGGCTTGCTCACCAGCGGCGTCCTCGTTGTTGTCACAGCCAACCAGTACAGCTCCAGATAGTACAGATGCTATTACAAGCGCAAGATAAGAGTGCTTCATCAATGTCCTCGGCAATATATATAAATAGTGACAGTATAAAAATCGATCAATAAGTTTGGCGTACTGAATATAAGGGTCTTGCTAATGCTAAATAACTTGCTAATGCTAAATAAAGAGCATAAATAGCCTAAGCTGGCGCTATTTACTCCAGTTTCAGATGTTTCCGTCAGTGAAATACGACTAATAGAAAATCTGACATCGATATGGATTAAGTATCGAAAGGATTATTTAGCATTAATTGTTTAAGCAAACCACAGAATGGATTAATAAATTTAATGAGTCATTATAAACTATTGGGGTAACCCCACAGTCAAGTAGTTTGCAATACGAGCTGGATCGAAAAGCGGTAATATTACAGTTTACGAATTAATAGATTACCGTCATAGTAAGCGTCGTCTCTATTAACAGCTAATAGAACCATGCACAACCTAGTATCAAAATATATTGTAAACTTTTGTTATAAATCTAAAACCCTATAGTAACTAAGGTTTTTTAACGATAGAAAATCGACTTTGTCAACAAAATGACAATTTTAGCAACCCCTAATTACAGTCATAAAAAATAACTATCAGTATCTCTCTACCTAGCGTTATCAAACTTTAAACGACTGTCAAAAAGCCTTATACGATTATAGTACTGCAAGGATGTATGAAACTTAAAGAAAGGTAACGATTTGGCTGACATGCTAGTTTTTAAGAAGGTACTTCTTAATTTATGGACTTATCATTCAGCAATTGCTAAAGAAATTTGCTAAAAAGCCATGCTAAAAAATTCTGTCAAAAAAAAGAGTCGTCTTAATTAGTTAATAACACAGACGACTCAGCTTTAATTATACTAATCGGGCGCTAGCGAGTTCAGTCAATTGATATAAGCCTGTACGATAACGGTTGTCTGGTAGCGTACTCAGTGCATCTTGTGCCAGTTTAGTTTCTTCCAACGCGCGCTGCTTACAATAAGCCAATGAGCCAGAGCTACGTACCAATTCAATCAGCTGCTCAGCATTTGGTGTCTTACCTGTCTGAACGGCGATCCGTAACTGCTCATAGCCTTCAGTGTCGCTGTCTTTGAGTAGTTCGAGTGCTTTGATAGTCGGTAGGGTAGGCTTGCCTTCAGCAAGGTCATCGCCTAAGTTTTTGCCCATTACGTCGCTATCGCCACTATAATCAAGCACATCATCGATAATTTGGAACGCATTACCAAAATGCTGTCCGAAATCGCCCAATGCCGTCATATATTCTGTCTTGTCTTGCAAGATAGCAGCACCTTGGGTCGCCATCATGAAAAGACGTGAAGTTTTGCCATCGATAATGCGTAAGTAATCTTCCTCTGTCGCGGCAGGGTTATGCTGATGCTGTAGCTGTAACACTTCGCCTTCGGCAATATCACAAGTCCCATCAGAGAACACTTGCAACAACGGCAAGCTCTGAAAACCAACCAACAGATTGAACGCGCGAGCAATCAAATAGTCACCGACCAACACAGCAGTGGCATTATCCCACGTCGCGTTTGCCGTCGGTTTTCCACGGCGTTGCCCTGACTCATCGATGACATCGTCATGGACTAGGGTAGCGGTATGTAGCATTTCCGTGATAGCAGCTAGATGCATGGCTTTTTCTGATGGATTATCATCAAACATACGTGCGCAGAGCAAGGTAATCAACGGACGCATACGTTTGCCGCCAGCATTGATCACGTGTTGCGAGACGCTCATGACGAGTTGTACTTTTGAGTTCAAACTGCCAAACACTTGCTTGTCCATTACCTCAAAGTCATTGGCTACAATACTTTGAATATCAGCATAGCTAGGCGTCGATTGAGAGGCAGGCACGGTATTATTTAAAGAGGTACTAGTCATAATAAATAGTCATATTAATAAGAGTAAAGAGAGTTGGTGTAACCTTGACTTTATCTATCTATAGGTAAGGTATTATTTCGCTTATGATAGCATAGCTATCTGCTTAAATTGTTGGTTAAAGTATATAGCACAAGTAGGTCAAGCGTATGATATATAGGGCTTACTATGCCTATTGAATAGAATAAAAACGATAAAAAATGTCTTATTTTTTACAGATATATCTTCTAGCGCATTTTAAGCTTATTGGTCACATAAATGATTCATAAAAGGCTGTAAGTAACTGATTGCATAAGTTATAATGGCCGCTGTTGGGCTTAATCTATCACTTATCATTACTATTTCTCATGTTTATATTCGCATTGTCGTTTATCGACTTTCTTTGATGAGCAGCCGTTATAGCAAAATGAGAGATGGTCATTAGTGTAACCACCTTGCAAAAACAAGAGGCGCGGCTTGCTTTTATGAGCAAAAAGCCGTAAAATCTTGCCTTTAATTTTTCCCTGTCGTGTTCGTCGTAAAAGCGTTGGTATAACATCAGCCACGGCACACGGGTTAAACGGAGTCATACAATGTACGCAGTAATCAAAACTGGTGGTAAACAACACCGTGTAGTCGTCGATGAGTTGCTTAAAGTTGAACTACTAAAAGCAGAAAAAGGCGAAACAATCAAATTTGAAGACGTGTTGATGGTTGTTGACGGCGATAACGTCAAAATCGGTCAGCCTGTTGTTGACGGCGCTAGCGTAGAAGTTGAAGTTGTTGAGCATGGTCGCGGCGAAAAAATCCGTATCATCAAGCACAACCGTCGTAAGCATTATCACAAAGAACAAGGTCACCGCCAATGGTACACCTTGTTAAAAATCAAAGCGATTAATGCCTAATTATCCATTTAGCAATTATTGCTAAATAGCGCACTAAATGCTTAAGAGTTATCGCATCAGCGATAAGTCAAATTAACAAGGAGATTTTCTCATGGCACATAAAAAAGCTGCCGGTTCGAGCCGTAACGGTCGTGATTCAAACCCAAAAATGCTAGGCGTAAAAATCTTTGGTGGCCAAGCTATCACAGCTGGTAACATCATCGTTCGTCAACGTGGTACAGAATTCCATGCAGGCGAAGGCGTTGGCATGGGTCGTGACCATACTTTATTTGCACTGAATGACGGTGTTGTAAAGTTTGCGACCAAAGGTAAATTTAACCGTCGTTATGTTACGGTTGAAAACGCATAATTATCTATTTAGGTCGTTTTATTCTTTGGATAGAATGATCAGATAATTAAAAAAGCCCTTACTGCCTTATGGTAGTAAGGGCTTTTTACGTTTGTAGGGTGATATAAATTAATAATAATTCTAAGCGATATCTTTAAAGCCACTATTAGCATAATTACTGTAGCTAATAATTATAAATGCAAACTTTTACCGTGTAACTGTATTGGTTACAAGCGTGTATGGCAGCCGTAGTAAAGATTGCAAATCATGACTAGGCGCGTAATAAAAAAACTGGCACACTGTTGCCATTGCTGATGGTTACCAGCTTTAGCTTGGTAAAATCAGTATTTATAGAAAACAAAAATTTCAATAGAATATTTTATTTTTAGCGACAACTTTAAAGCGATTATGCTTTTTTAGAGAGGATTTATGATGAACTTATCTACGAAAAAATCAACCAAACAAAAAATGATGAGTGGGGCTTTAGCAGGTGTATTAATGACATCGCTAGGTGTCGCAGCGCCAATGATGGCGTTGACTCAAACGGCTACAGCAGCTCCTGCTGACAACCTAACAGCTGCTAAACGTTTGAACAAATTGCTGACCAATACCAAGAGTATGACAGCCAATTTTAGTCAAACAACTAAAGGCGCGAGTAGTGGTACGTTTAAAGGCTCTATGAGTGTCCAACGTCCAAATAACTTCCGCTGGGAAACCAAGTCACCATCAGAGCAGCTGATCGTTGCTAATGGTAATTCTATGTGGGTTTATGACAAGGATTTAGAGCAAGCGACCAAGCAAAACGTCGACAGCCAAGTAGGTAATACGCCAGCTTTGCTACTGTCAGGTGATCCGAGCAAAATTGATCAAAACTTCAAAATCACTCAGCCATATGACAACAAAAACTACTATGTACTCTATCCTAAGTCAGACAGTGCAAGTTTCAAAAGTCTTTCAATAAGCTTTAGTGGTGGCAAACCTGTCATGATGGTATTGAATGATACTTTGGGACAGACAACCTCTATTAAGTTTAGCGGTATTAAGATGAACCCAAGTATTGGTAGCAGTCAGTTTAAATTTACACCGCCAAAGGGTGTTGATGTGATTAATCAGTAATTAGCAGACGTATTGCTAGGTTTTGATATCAGTTCAAAATCAGCAACGCAATAAAAAGGACAGACCCTATGTGGTCTGTCCTTTTTTATGTGAGTAACTATAGTTTGTTCAGCAGAAAACTTAAGACATAGATCGTATGGTGTCCATATCTGGCATAGGTGGTAGTTCATCCCGATGGCTTAATCCAAACGCATCTAAAAACTGCGCAGTAGTATGAAGCAATGCAGGGTGGCCTAGAGTATCTTTAAAGCCTTTCTCCACAATCCATCCTTTATCAAACAGCTGGCGCAGTATATTGCTCGATAATGTTACTCCGCGCACATGCTCGATATCACTACGCGTCACAGGTTGCTTGTATGCAATGACACTTAGGGTTTCAAGTAGGGCTTGGCTCAGGCGTTCTTGACGCTGCGGAAAAGTACGCTGAATTAGACTGCTATAGTCATCAGATATCTGTAAGCGATAACCGCTGGCTGTCTCATGTAGCCTAAGCACACCTGTATCTAAGCGTTGTTGGAGTACTTCCAAAGTTTGCTTTAATTCTTTAGTAGATAATGACAAATGTTTTTTTAACGAGTGAGCTGTCAGCGGTGCCTCTGACGCATGCAACAGCACCTCGATACGTTTACTCATCTCTTCCAAAGAATCATGCTGCGCGTCAGCTGGTGGTGATGTAGTCATAGCTGTTGATTCTTGGTTCTCGTCATCTTGCTTTGGGTCTTCAATATCTACCATCTAAAGTACGCTCTTATTTCGATTTTGTGATTTTGATAGAGAATGGGCTAGGAGACAGTCTTAGAGCCTGCTAGGCTAGCCACTGTAATGTGAGTGCGGTAGGCTCACTATTCATATCAGAAGGTTCGTCATTGAGAGCAGAGTTGACGATATCGCTATCTACCTCAGTATGGACAACACCAACCAACTGTCGCTTTATAAGCTCAAGTACGGCGACGAAACTCACGACCACGCCTATTTTACCTTGTGCCTTGTCTAGTAGTTCATAAAAGGAGCGCGCCCCATCTGTACTTAATTGCCTGCTAATACTGGCAATACGATCGGCAAGGGGTACTGCATCAACTTTGATTGTATGCATTTGATAGTCAGGCTGTAGTTGCATTTTAAATAAGCTATCAATCAGCAAGTTAGGTGAGTAGCTTGGCAGTTCCGCATTCATAACATCTTGACCAGGCATACTAACCATTGCCAAAAACACATCGCGCTCTAGACGTACTAGATTGTCTAAGCGCTGACTGACCACTTTGATTTGCGCGTATTCTTCGAGGCGTTCGATCAGTTCTGCTTTTGGGTCACGCTCATCGGTTGGGGTGTCAGGGGCGGGTAATAGTAGTTCGGTTTTGATAGCGATGAGCGTTGATGCCATTAGCAGATAATCACCCGCTAATTCAAAGTGCTCGGTATCCAATTCACCGATATAAGCTAAATATTGCTCAGTGATGGGCAGAATGGGCATCTGGGTCAAATCGACGTTGTTCTTTTTGACCAAATACAATAGAAAATCCAATGGACCAGCGAATTGCTCTAACCAAATAGCAAAGGCTTGCGGTGGTACATATAGATCTTCTGGCAAATGCTGCACAGGCGTTTGATAGATACGTAGCGACATATCATGGTTGACTGATTCATCAGGCTCATTCTGATTGTCCATAGGCTCAGAAGTTGAATCAGCCATAGCAGATAAGGCGGCTTTAGACAAAGCCGCCTGTTTGGTGTTTGGTTCAGTTTGCACGTTTAGCACCCGCTTTGATAATAAATTGCGCCAGTAAAACGACTATTCCAGCAACGATTATTTAAGCTTAGCAAGCGGACGGATACCGATAGCACGGCGAGCTTTGTCTAGTTGCTTACGACTATGGCGACGGGCTTTATCCGCACCCATCTGCAAGATTTCTTCTAGCTCTTTTGGATTGGCCATCAGCTCTTCATAACGTGCACGGAATGGCGCGACTTCATCATTAATCTTATCAAATAGAGCTTGTTTTGCATCACCCCAGCCAATACCAGCGGCATAACGCGCACGCATATCAGCAATCTCTTCAGCGGTCGCAAATGCTTTATAAATCTCAAAGATAGCTGAATCATCAGGATCTTTTGGCTCATCAGGTAGCTGTGAGTTAGTCACAATTTTCATGATGGCTTTATGCATCTGTTTTTCAGGACTAATTTGTGGATTTGGCTCACCGAATAGGGGAATCGTATTGCTATAGCTCTTACTCATCTTGCGGCCATCAAGTCCAGTAAGCAGCGGTATATCGTTATCAACGACTGCTGACGGTAGCGTGAAAAGCGACTTATAACGATGATTAAAAGTACCTGCGATATCACGCGCCATCTCGATATGCTGTACTTGATCACGACCAACAGGCACATGGGTCGCATTAAACATCAAGATATCAGCCGCCATTAGCACGGGATAACCAAACAGACCCATGGTGACACCTTGATCAGGATCGACATCGGCTTTTTCTGTATTGATATCAACGGCTGCTTTATAGGCATGAGCGCGGTTCATCAAACCTTTGGCACATGAGCAGTTCAAAATCCAAGCAAGTTCTGGAATTTCAGGTACGTCTGACTGACGGTAGAATGTCACACGCTCTGGGTCTAGACCACAAGCAATCCACGTAGCGGCAATGGCTCTCGTCGACTCATGAATGATAGCAGGGTCATAACAACCGATAATGCCATGGTAGTCTGCTAAAAAGAAAAACGCTTCATGATCACTATTTTGAATAGACTCAATCGCTGGACGAATCGCGCCAACATAGTTACCTAAATGCGGAATACCAGTCGGTTTGATACCAGTCAGGATGCGCTTGGCTTCGGTTGAAGTATCAGAAGCTTGATTGTCAGGAGTACTGTTATTGCTCATGGAAAATCCGTTATTTTGTTTATCAAATTATTATCAGTGCATGGCTAAAATGCAAAATATTAGTCGCAAAGTATAGCAAACTTCACCAGTATTTTTGGGAATAAAGGCTTACTTATAGATATCGGTACGACCGTTTGGTCCATGTTTAAAACGACGATGGAACCACATCCACTGGGTGGGATCAATACGAATGAGTCCTTCTAAAACTTCATTGACCCGAGTGGCATCAGCGACTTCATCTTTACTTGGATAGTTGTCTAATTCTGGCATAATCGTCAAATGATAATGAGGGCGTTTACCATGCGGCAAATTGTCAGGTGTCTGCCGATAAGTATGCAGTGCCATAACAGCTGGTGGCTGTGCTTTGCTACCCAGTTTTGCCATGCGACGCGATGCAGTAATCGTCGCAGCAGGTACACCGAAGAATGGCGCCATGACACCTTGCTTGAGACCATAGTCTTGGTCAGGAGAATACCAAATGACGTGTCCCGCTTTGATAGAGGTAACTAAACTACGCATATCACGACTAGAGATTTGCTTACCAAAAATATTGGTACGACCATTATAAATAAACCAGTCTAATAATGGGTTGTTTTGCGTACGGTACATACAATCTACAGGGAAAAACTGCGCACATAATAGGCCACCCAAATCTAGCATCGTATAATGTGCACCTAGCAGGATAACTGGTCGCTGCTCATTTTGCGCATTAACAATATGCTGTAACCCCGAAATGGAAACAGTTCTAGTAAATATATTTGGCCTGAACCAAGCGCATAACGTTTCAAACACACCAATGCCTTGATTGACAAATACTTGCTTGGCCATTAGTTCACGTTCAGCTTCGGGCTTTTCTGGAAATGCCAGCTTCAGATTGATTAGCGTATCGCGTCTACGCGAGCCAGCAGCTTTATAAATCAATATACCAAGCTTACGACCTAGCCAAAACTGCCAACGTAACGGCAGATATATCATCGGTAGCATTATTAAGAATAATAACCAAATGCCCCAATTCTTTGGTGATAAAAACTGCCACTGAAATGGCTTGTTATCTGCTTGCGCTGTACGCTTATGATTTTGGGTAATTGTCGGTGTGCCAGCAGGTATCGCAGGCGACTTAGCCGACTGTTTCATGCTAGGCGGCACGCTGCTATTGGTAGATGGTTTGCTAGGGTCGAATTGTTCTGGCGCTTTCATAATATCCTTCTGCAGCACGGTTTGAGGCATCATGGCAAATAATAAAGAGTTACTGATATGATGGGGTAGCGTTTGATGCTTTGCAAGTTAGAATTTCTACAGACGCTCTACTTTGTAGTGTCGAAACAAGGCACTCATGTTAGTTATTGCCGCAAAACAAAGCTGGTTTGATGAAGACAATCAGATAATCAACACGCTATCAGTAGGCATAAAAAAACCTTATAAGCTGTGACCAGCTTATAAGGTTTTGCAAAACCAGACTCTTATTTAACTTTGCTACTGAAGCTCTGAGAAAAAGACAACAGCAGCAAAAATATAAGAGAGAGTTTTGATTAACGTTTTGAGAACTGTGGACGTTTACGTGCTTTACGTAGACCCAGTTTCTTACGTTCAACTTGACGTGAATCACGAGTAACAAAACCAGCTGCTTTTAGGGCAGGCTTCAAAGTTTCGTCAGCTTCGATTAATGCACGTGTGATGCCGTGGCGGATTGCGCCAGCTTGACCACTAATACCACCGCCTGCAACAGTTACATATAAGTCATATGCGTTAGCAGAGTCTAGTAGTTCTAATGGTTGACGTACAACCATGCGTGAAGTTTCACGGCTGAAGTATTCGTCAAGTGGCTTACCGTTAACAACGATACTACCAGTACCTTTTGATAAAAAGACACGAGCAGTAGACGTCTTGCGGCGACCAGTTCCGTAATTGCGTTCCATAAGTATATCCTTAGATGTCTAGTTCTTTAGGTTGCTGTGCAGTATGTGGATGATCAGTACCCGCATAAAGTTTCAGCTTCTTGATCATCGCATAGCCAAGAGGGCCCTTTGGAAGCATACCCTTAACTGCTTTGTGTAGAACATCTTCAGGCTTATGTGCAAGCAACTTATTGAAGTTGGTTTCTTTAATACCACCTGGGTAGCCACTGTGACGATAGTACTTTTTGTCTTGTGCTTTTTTACCCGTTACCGTGATTTTGTCAGCATTGATGACAACAATAAAGTCACCAGTATCAACGTGCGGAGTAAAAGAAGGCTTGTGCTTGCCACGTAAGCGAGTTGCGATTTGAGTGGCTAAGCGACCAAGGGTTTTGCCGTCAGCATCTACGACATACCAGTCATGGGTCACTTCAGCTGGTTTTGCACTAAGTGTTTTCATGATAAAACCTTAAAATTAGAATTCGTTGAGAGTTTAGCTGGGAACGGGGCTCTCAAAAAACAGACTGCACATTATAAGCAGTAGCGCCTACGCTTGCAAGCTGCATTGGGGTTTATTTTCGCCTTATATACATTAAACTGCAGCGTCGGCCAGTTTTTAGCGGTTCTAAACATTTGTAAAATACGTTAACGGCTTTCATTAACCCGACAATTATGACGATGATAGACGATAAAGTCCAGCGACAACTTGTCCGACTTTGGTTTGTTTCAGACATTCAAAAGCGATTGGTTGCTGAGTAACGTTTGATTGAGAGTCTAAATTCTCATTTAGCGACGCTTCCAATTGCTTAAGCTGTGCTGACAAATCTTTATCAGCTTCTAAATAAATTAGTGTTTCAGTATTGATTAAGGTATTGGTAATAAGCGCAGTCAAAATAGGCTGCCATAAATCCTGAGCATAAGGTGGATCGATAAATACGATATCAAAAGGACGCGCAGTCAGCTGCTTTTGACGCAATACTTGCTCAGCAGTGCCAGTGATGATTTGGTAAGCAGTAGACTCAAGACGTAATTGCTCAGCACTCTGACGTAGCATGTTGCTTTGTGCTGGATTGATTTCGATAAATGTCGTGTGGGCTGCACCGCGAGATAGCGCTTCAAACCCTAGTACGCCACTGCCAGCACAGCTATCGAGTACATAGGCATCATGAATGTCAGCGAGTAGCCAGTTAAATAAAGTCTCCCGCAAGCGATCTGGGGTAGGTCGCAGGCCATCTGCATCGATGAAACTTACAATACGGCGCTTAAACTGACCACCGATAATGCGTACATCACCCGCTGCCGCACTTTTCGCTTTACGGTTATTCTTTGGTGCGCGTCCATTTGAGGCTTTTTTCATTATTGTGTCTCGCTTACCAATTCTTTGCTAGGTTTTGCTTTTTATACTATTAATCACTTAAACGTCTAGTTACTCAGATGTCGCTGCTGCCGCTTCGGCTTCCGCGGCTTCTTTTTCTTCCAATGCCTTTGCTTCTTTATCACGAATAGCATCACGCATGGCTTTTTCAAAAGCCTTTTGGCGTTTAATGACTTTTAGCTCATCAGCAGAAGGAGGTAACACAGGATCTGTCTTGCGTTGTAATACCCAGTAATCAAATAGAGCACGGCCAATAGGTGCTGCAACAGCACTACCACCGCCGCCATTTTCGACCAATACGGCAAGGGCAATCTGCGGGTCTTCTACTGGGGCAAAACCATTAAACCAAGCATGATCCCAATGGCGCTTATCAATCGCTGACTTGTCATAGCGCTTGCCTTGAGCGATAGATTTCACCTGTGCAGTACCTGTTTTACCAGCGATACGATAGCGCGGGGTATAGATACCGCGTCCTGTACCGTTTTCTACCACGCTTTCCATCGCATCATGCATACGCAACCAGTCGGACGGCTTACCGTTATAGTCGATTTTGCCATCTGGCTTAGTGATGATTTTGACTTCCGCAGCACCATCACTGCTTTTTAATAAATGCGGGGTAATATGATGTCCTTTACTAGCTGTCATGGCCGTAGCGTTAGCAATCTGTAGCGGCGTTGCCAAGAAATACCCTTGCCCAATACTGACCGAGATCGTTTCGCCCGGTAGCCAGTCTTTATCGTAAGTGTCTTTTTTCCATTTTGGCGACGGCATGATGCCTGATTTTTCATTAGGTAAATCAATACCAGTATCTTCACCAAAACCAAAGCGTACCATCCAATCGTGCAGACGCTGAATGCCCATCTCATAAGCCAGCTTATAATAATAAGTATCGACTGACATGGCGATAGATTTTTTTAGATCTACCGTGCCATGACCGCCACGTTTCCAGTCACGGAATCGATGTGTGTCGCCAGGTAAGCTAAAATAACCAGGATCATAGATGGTGCTGTTCCAATCGCGTAAACCATAATGAATACCGCCCAAACCTTCAAATGGCTTGATAGTAGAGCCAGGTGGGTAGGTACCTTGTAGCGCACGGTTATACAGTGGTTGATCCAAATCTTCACGCAGATCGTCGTAGTCTTTGAAAGAAATACCCGATATAAAAGGGTTAGGGTCGTAGCTTGGATTGCTAACAAATGCCAAGACGTCACCGTTTTTTGGGTCTATCGCAACGATTGCACCACGGCGTCCATCAAGTTGCTGCTGGGCGATGGTTTGCAAACCATAATCCAAGCTCAACGTAATATCGTTACCCGCTATCGGCGGCTTGGTATCCAGCTGGCGTAAGATATTACCATGTGCGTCTGTTTCTACCGATTGATAACCCGGTTGCCCAAGCAAAATATCTTCATAGTAATCTTCGATACCAATCTTACCAATTAGGTCAGTACCAGCGTAACGGTCTTTATCGATACGCTTTGACTCTTTGTCATTGATACGTCCGACATAGCCGATGACATGGGCAAACAGCTCATCATAAGGATAAGAGCGCGTAAGCTTGCTCTGGATAGAGACCCCACGGAAGAATGGCTTTCGCTCACTAAACTGAGCCAATTGTGCTTCTGTTAAATCAATCTTAATCGTTACAGGGTCATTTTTATTTTTACTTAGACGCGCCAAGATATCAGTAATATCTGTATCGGTTAAATCAAAAATCGGCGCAAGCAGATGCAACGTACGCTCAGGATTTTCCACCTCATCAGGGCTGAGCATCGCTGTAAATACAGGCTGATTGTCTGCCAGTATTACCCCGTTACGATCATAGATATACCCACGACTAGGTGGCGCAGATATCAGTTTGATACGGTTGTTATCGGCTTGCGTTGTGTATTGATCATGAGCGTAAACTTGCAAATACCCATAACGTGTTATCAAACCGCCCAAACCAATCAATATTATAATCCCAAAGATGATAATACGATTGGTAAAGGTGCTGTTGACCTGTTCGGTATTGGGAGTTATCGGTTTATTCATAGAAGATCAGAGCCCAAACGGTCAGTGAGTCAATAAAAGAAAAATAAGAGGGCAGGTTGGTTAACCAAAGTGCGGTGAGTCTAAAAGATAATGCAAATGGTTTCAATCACATAGAAGGGTATGGTGTGAAATCGTCATGCAGTCATTTATACGCAGGTAGTCTTTGTTATTGCACTACAAATTATAACAGAACAAATGAGCAGGCGCAGTACTCAGTCATATATTTTGTCTTGATTATCTACTGACCAATAACTGGCTTATATTTAGGTTTTTGTTGGGTAGCAGACGATATGAACCATGTCATCTTTAGTCACAACTTGCCGCTGGTCTATATGTGCTAATAAATGGCAAGTATGCTAAAATCAGGCGATTTATTTTATAGTAGTTATTATGGGCGGAGCGTCTTTTGAAACGTTCTTATTTTGCTAAAGTCTCGTTATCAGTAGCGACAATATTAGCAACGACAATCAACCTGTCAGGGACTAGATAAGTCATGGACGTAAATTCATTATGGCAGACGATAGCTGAACACCCAGAGTTTTTTGCCATGCTGACCATCCCACCAGTGACGGCATTCGTCACTTGGGTACATGTGTGGATGGCGCTCAAGATGCTGTTTTATCCGGTTAAGTTCTGGGGTATTCGTATTCCTAACTTCCCATTTTTTGGGTTACCAGGTATTGGTTGGCAAGGTATCGTTCCGCGCAAAGCGGGCAAGATATCAGGGGTTATCGTTGACCAGACGCTCTCAAAACTCGGTTCACTTGATGAGTTTTTTAAGGCGATGGAGCCTGAGCAAATGGCGATATTTGTCACTGATACGGTGGACAAAAACCTTGAGCCATTGATTGATGAGATTATGCTGGATCACTCGCCAGCATTGTGGGGCAATCTGCCTTACGCCCTAAAGCGCCGTGTCTATGCGCAAGCTCATAAAGAGCTGCCCAGTATTATGCAGTCGCTTGTGACAGATTTGACTTATCATGTCGAAGACTTGGTCGATATGCGCAAAATGATTGTCAACACCATGGAAAATGATCGTCGTTTGATGGTCAATATGTTTCTAAAAGTGGGGCAAAAAGAGATAGATTTTATCTGGCACATTAGTGCTTTGATTGGTTTGGTATTTGGTATTATCCAGATGTTTATATTTTTGGTGGTGCCGCAGCATTGGACCGTACCGTTCTTTGCCGCCATTTGGGGTTTTCTCACCAATTGGATTGCCATTTGGATGGTGTTTAATCCAGTAGAGCCGCACTTCATCCCTTATTTGAAGCTGTTTACGGTGCAGAGTCGCTTTCCATTTATCAAACCTGTCATACCGCATATCGCAAAGTATCGCTTACAAGGCGGCTTCATGAAGCGCCAAGAGGAAGTTTCTGAGGTTTTTGCTGAAATTGTGGTAAAAGATTTGGTCACTCTAGAAAACATCATGAATGAAATGATGTATGGCGATCGCTCAGCGCAAACCCGTGATTTGATGAAATCGCATCTATATACGGTGCTAGAGTCACCAGTGATTAGTACGACATTACGTGTGGGATTGGGTCGCCGTGATTATGGACAACTCAAAAATACCATTATCGACAAGTCTATTGTCGCAACAATGGTACCACTGCGAGATCCTGAGCTAAATGAAAGCCGAGCCAGTAAGATATTTGGTCTGTTTCGCGATAGAATACGTGCGCTCACGCCAAATGAGTTTCAGAACCTGTTGCGTCCCGCTTTCCGAGAGGATGAGATGACGTTAATTGTTTTGGGCGGTTTGACTGGTTTTCTAGCAGGTTGGTTGCATTTAGTGTTAGTATTTTTCCCCTCGATGCAGTAATGCATCAATAAGTATTTTTAATTAGTCATGAACGGCTGTATTGAATAAGCTTTGAATAACTAGAAAATGTAAAGTTAACAATAGATAAGCATTTTGTATCAATCATTCATATTGATACGTCACAATGATAGTAGCGGGTTTTATGTGCTTCTACAGCAATTGAAACCTCAGTTTTTAACCGTAAACTATGACCGCATAAAGGACTATTAGCGTTTGCCAGTGGCTAGCAATGCCATCGGTGAACCCTTAATTGTATCCAAGGTAAACAAGGTTAGACCGTATGTTAATCACAGAATTGGGTTATTTTGCCTTGCTGGCCGCTTTTATACTAGCGATTTTGCAGGTGGTACTACCAACCATTGGCGTCATGCGTGACCACGTCGCTTGGCAGCGTTTGGCGCCAAGTCTGGCATGGGCGCAATTTGCGGCAATGATTACCTCATTTGCTGCGCTAATGGCAGGCTTTTATTATAACGACTTTAGTCTCGTCTACGTCACTCAGCACTCCAATACATTGCTGCCTTGGTACTACAAGCTGTCGGCGACATGGGGCGGGCATGAAGGCTCGTTGCTATTGTGGATGACCATCATGGCCACTTGGTGCGCGCTGGTCTCTTACTTCAGTCGTGGGTTGCCGTTGTCTATGCGTGCGCGAGTGCTGGTGATATTAGCAGGCGTGCAGATGATGATGCTAGCGATGCTTATCTTTACCTCATCGCCGTTTGACCGCACATTGCCCAATCTACCTGTTGATGGCGCGGATCTAAATCCTGTATTGCAAGATTTTGGTTTGATTATTCACCCGCCGATGCTTTATATGGGCTATGTGGGTATGGTTGTGCCATTTGCGTTTTGTATGGCAGCACTGTGGGAAGGGCGTTTGGATGCGGTATGGACACGTTGGTCGCGTCCATGGGCATTGGCTGCTTGGGGGTTCTTAACAGTCGGTATCGCGCTTGGCTCATGGTGGGCTTATTATGAGCTTGGCTGGGGCGGTTGGTGGTTCTGGGATCCAGTAGAGAACGCATCATTAATGCCGTGGTTGGCAGGAACGGCGCTACTGCATTCGCTTGCTGTCACCGAAAAACGCGGTGTATTTAAAGCATGGACGATTATGCTCGCAATCTTTGCTTTTGCGCTTAGCTTGCTTGGTACGTTCTTAGTACGTTCAGGTGTCATCACGTCAGTGCATTCATTTGCCGCTGATCCAACGCGTGGTCTAGTGATTCTAGTCATCCTCGGTATTATCGTCGGCGGTGGTCTGTTGATGTTTGCGGTACGTGGCTGGCGTTTGACGGTCGAGAGTCAGTATCGACTTATCTCACGTGAATCATTTTTGGTGATTAACAACGTTATTATTCTCATTTCAACCTTAGTGGTACTACTTGGTACGCTATACCCTATTATTGCTGATGCCTTTAACTTAGGTCAGGTATCTGTTGGCCCTCCATACTTCAACGCCCTGTTTGTGCCGTTGACATGGCTACTACTGGTGGCGATGGGTATGGGCTCTAATATCCGCTGGAAACAAGACAGCCGCCCATTATTGGGTGCTGGTATGGTTATCGCGGTGAGCAGTTTGGTATTGGCCGCCATTATTACCTATTTCACCAGTCCATCAGCGATGCTAAATATCGGTGTCACATTGGCGGTTAGCTTTTGGGTGTTGTTATGGATGGTTGTCGATTTCAAAGACAAGACCAAAAATGCACCAAGTCGCTTAAACGGCTTACGTCAGTTGCGTCTAAGTTATTGGGGTCAACAGACCGCTCATATTGGCGTTATCATTGCAGTTATCGGCGTGGCATTTACCAGTACGTTGAGTATTGAGCGCGATGTGGCACTAGGGCCTAACGATAATGTCAATGTGCAAGGCTATGACTTTACGGTGAAAGGCTTTAGTGAAGTAAAAGGCAGTAACTTTGACGCTACGCAAGCAGAAGTAACAGTCAGTAAAGACGGTCAAGAAGTGACCACGTTATATCCTGAAAAGCGTAACTATATCATCAGTATGATGCCAATGACGGAGGCTGCGATTGATGCCAATTTGATGCGCGATGTCTACGTAGCACTTGGTGAGCCAATTGCTGAAGACAGCAATGAATGGGCTTTCCGTATTTATGTCAAACCGCTTATCCGCTGGATATGGTTGGGTGCACTTATCATGGCGTTTGGCGCATTGCTCAGCATGCTAGACAATCGTTACCGTATCAAAAAAACCAAAACACCTGCGCAAATCGCGGCCAAAAAATCAGGCTTTGCGACGGTTGCAGATTTGGATACGTCAGCTACAAAGATAGGGGAGCGTTAATATGACTACCTCAAACAATGGACCTGATAAAAAAGCTCAGCAAGATGTTGTCAAAGACCCTAAAGTTGCAAGCAGCAATAAAGTAAAAACTAAGAAAAAACTAAAAATTGGGTTTTTGATTCCGCTGGTTATCTTTATTGGTTTGGTCGCTATGCTCTATATGCGTTTGGGCAAGCCGACTGATATCGTAACCAATACAGCGCTTGAGCGTCCAGTACCTGCCTTTGAGTTGCCATTATTATCAGATACCAGTCGTATCATGACGAATGACAACCTGCCAGATAAGCCATTCCTCATGAATATTTGGGGCTCTTGGTGTCCAACTTGTATCATTGAGCATCCTTTTTTGATGAAGCTAGAAGAGCGCGGCGTTAACTTAGTAGGCGTAAACTACAAAGATGATATTGGGGATGCATTAGGGTATCTGAATCGCGGTGGCGACCCGTTCTCTATGTCTATTCAGGACTTGTCAGGGCAGTTTGCTCTAGATTTGGGTCTGACTGGTGCGCCTGAGACTTTCATCGTCGATGGTGATGGGATTATTCGTCAGCATATCATCGGTGAGATCAATGAGAGCAATTGGCAAAGTCGTATTACGCCTTGCTTGATGGTACTCAATGACGCTAGTAATAATGGTGTCAGTCCAGATCCGAGCCAAGTTGCGGAGGCGTGCAAATGATAGCCTACCAAATAATAAAGGCGACCATAAAGTTAGCAAGCTTGTTTATCGCTTGTTTATTGAGTATGGCAAGCTTTGCTGCCATTGATGTTTATGATTTTGATTCTGTGCAACAAGAAGCACAGTATCGCGGTCTCATCGAAGAGCTACGCTGCCCGAAATGTCAAAATCAGAACTTGGCAGGGTCTGATGCGCCAATTGCGCAAGACTTAAAGCAAAAAACCTATGACTTGATAAAAGATGGTCGTAGTGATGGCGAGATTCGAGCCTATATGCAAGAGCGCTATGGCGACTTTATCAGTTACAAGCCACCAGTACGTCCTTCGACATGGATTTTATGGTTTTTCCCACCATTATTATTGATCGTTTTATTGGTCGGTTGGTTTTGGCAAAGTAAACGCCGTCAGCTTGTCGCTAGCGGCGAGAGTGGTGTAGTAGTAGACAACCATGTCAAAGCGTTGTCTGCCGCTGAAAAAGCAGAACTTGATCGCTTATTGTCACGAGCCAATAACGATGACAAAGACGACACTACAAGCCTTGGGGGCAAAAAATGACCATATTTTCTACTGTTGGCTTATTTATTGCGCTAAGTTTACTTGTCGCTCTACTATTGGGCATTATCACCATTAAGCCGTGGTTAAGAGCACCGCGTTCGCATAGCATGCCTGTGGACAATCAACTGCTGGATATCAACGTTGCTGTGTTTCGTGAGCGACTAGCAGAGCTGAAAACAGACAAAGACAGTGGTATCATTGATGACCATCACTATCAAAACCAGAAGCTTGAGCTTGAACGTCAGCTTTTGGATGCTCAGCGTGAAGTGTCACCGATGGTCACGCCTGGTATCAAAAGCCGATTGATTATTATGGTTTGGGTGCCTGTATTGACTGCTATGGCGTATCTGATGGTCGGTGATCGCACACCTGTATTTGAGCTGTGGGCTGCTGAGGACAAAGTCGGCCAAGTGGCAGATGACTTACTGACAGGTAGAATCGATCAGCCACCGGCTTGGGCAATTGAAGATGGTAATCAGCTGATTAGTGCCATGCAGACTAACGTCTATCGTCATGCCAGTGACTACAATCGCTGGATGCGCCTGTCGGAGCTGTTCTTGTCATTAGAGGCGACTGATTCGGCATTAGAGGCTTTGTCGCGCGCTTATCGTCTATCACCTGATAACGAAGAGATTGCGACCACTTATGCGCAGATTAGTTTCTTTGCTAATAAGGGTCAGTTAGATGCCAATAGCCGCCGAGTGTTAGAAAACATACTGGCCAAAAACCCAGAGCATGAGGGCGCACAAATGCTTATGGTGATGGGTGAGGCACGTGCTAGCAACTTCGATCAAGCGCAAGGCTGGATTAAACGTCTGCGTGACAGTATCGCTGCCAAACCAGGTGATCATACGCAAGCGCTATCAAGTCTAGATGAGCTTAGCGCTAATGTGGTGATGCAGCAACAGCAAGCCTCTGAAGGCGTCGAAGTGACAGTCAAAATAAATGCTAGTCTGTTACCATTGGTAAAAGCTGACGATACGCTGTTTGTAGCGATACGTGACGTGAAAGGTGGTCCACCATTTGCGGCTAAGCGTCTACCGATTAGCAATATCAAACAAGGCGAAGCGGTTATTAGCCTAAGTGATCTTGATGCTATGATGCCAGAGCGTACCCTAGGGTCGGCTCGTTCTGATAAAGTACAGCTAGCGGTCATCGCTCGTATCAGTCATAGTGGCAATGCTACCGCAGAGTCAGGCGACCTCTCGGGTAATCCAGTGGTTATCAGCGCAGAACAAAATCAGGTCAACGTGGAAATAAATCAGCAAGTTCCATAGCCATAGTAGTAATATAAATACTGGACGCTAATGGTATTTATTATATAGACGCTGTTGCTCAGTATGGACGCGAGCAGCAGTGTTATGATTGACTTGATTAAAAGAGATATAAAGGTAACCCAGATATATAAATGGGCACTCCAAACGCAGTCAATACTGCTGCTTTTTATCTTGAATTGACCATGTATGAACAGATAAGTCATGCCAACTTGTCACATCAATAATGAAAATACTTGAGCTTTGCAGGGCCACAAGGTAAGGTAGCTTTGCAAACAACTAATCCCAGAGTTTTATTAATCCCAAAATCCTATCTATTAAGGAGAGTCGTGTAATGATGCGTATTATTTTACTAGGACCACCAGGCGCCGGTAAAGGTACCCAAGCCCAGTTTATTTCTAAAGAATATGATATTCCACAGATCTCAACTGGCGACATGCTACGTGCAGCAATTAAAGAAGGTAGCGAGCTTGGCAAAAAAGCCAAAGATATCATGAATGCTGGTGGTTTGGTTTCTGATGACCTCATTATCAACCTAGTGAAAGAGCGTATCGCTAAGCCTGATTGTGTGAATGGTTGTATCCTAGATGGTTTCCCGCGCACTATTCCTCAAGCGCAAGCACTTGCAGACGCTGATGTTGCTATCGATCATGTTATCGAAATCAGTGTACCTGATGACGAAATCGTGAGCCGTTTATCTGGCCGTCGTCAGCATCCAGGTTCAGGTCGCGTTTATCATGTCGATCACAATCCACCAAAGGTTGAAGGCATCGATGACGTCACTGGTGAAGCGCTTATCCAGCGTGAAGATGACCAAGAAGCGACTATTCGTGACCGTCTATCTACTTATCATGAGCAAACGTCAGCATTGGTTGGTTTTTACCAAGACAAAGCTAAAGAAGGCGATGATGCGCCTAACTATGACAAGTTTGATGGTACGCAAGGTATTGATGACGTTAAGCAGCAAATTTTGTCTGCATTAAAAGGCTAACTATCGAGGTTAGCTAATTGATTTAGCCAGTCGATGTAGTCGTTGAAGACCCTGTTTAATAGCAGGGTTTTTTTATGGCTGATAATTTTATGCCTCATAAAACATACCCACAAAAAAACCGCTTACTCATTATAAGTAAACGGCCTTTTATCAAATATACGACTCGTAGAGCTCATATATTTTAATTAATGCTTATGCATTACCTTGAGCATCAACTTGTGCTTGCTGCTGGCTTTGTGCATATGCTTGATCAAAGTTCACAGGTGCTAGTAGCAATTGTGGGAAGCTACCACGTGTCACGATGTCGCTGATGACTTCACGAGCATATGGGAACAACACATTAGGGCAGTATGCGCCTAGGATTTGACCGATTTGATCTTCTGGAATGTCTTTTAGTAAGAAGATACCTGCTTGATGCACTTCAGCGATAAATGCTGCTTCTTCCGCATTTTTGGCAGTAACGCTCACAGTTAGGATGATTTGATAATGATCGTCATCTAGTTTTTCAGCGTTGCTAGACAAATTGATATCAAGCTCTGGGTTCCACTCTTTGGTGAATACGCTAGCGCCTGGGACTTCAAGTGACATGTCTTTTACGTAGATGCGTTCTAGTGCCAATTGTGGTTGTGCTTGTTCTTCAGCCATGGTAAATCCTCTAAAATTAAATCAAATGATTGGGCAAATCGTCATTTTAATAAAAGTTCATTGTAATATAAATCGAGACTATTTTTTGGTATTGTCTCGATATTTTTTATTATTACTTCTTACTGCTCTATTAAAACCTGACATTGCCTATCTTTACATAAATAAAGATAGACAGTAAAGGAAGGTAGCAGATTAACCTGCTAATAGTTCGTCAAGTTTGCCTTGCTGGTTCATTTGGTTAAGCTCATCAAAACCACCGACAAAGGTTTCACCAACGAAGATTTGCGGCACAGTGCGGTAATTATTGGTTTTTTTCATCAACGCTTGGCGCTCTTCGCTGCTCATATCGTGCATGCCGATCTCTTCATAATCAACGCCTTTGGTTTTTAGTAGTTGTTTGGCGTTTGAGCAGTATGGGCAGATAGGGGTAGTGTAAACTTTCACAGATACAGTCATGGTAAATCCTTATTTATAAATTTATGGGATAACAAACGTATTATAAAGAGCATGATAAATTATCATAGTCTAAGCGTTGGTATAGTCTGTTATCAACGAGTAAAGTACAAATGCATTCGGTGATGCTCATTACTAAAGTGGGGATGAGCATGACAAATTCAAGCCGTTTTGGCGCAAAACGTATTTTAGTGCTATAAAACATGATAAATAGAACATAAAAAATAAACCACAAAAAAAGACACCCAATAAAAAGGTGTCTTTTTGATAGCATTGGTAGCACTGATAACGTTAGTCAGGTCACACAAACATCAGCTAAGCGATGTGTATAAACGCTTCACTTAAGTGCCTATACAGGTCTATTACTTGCTTAGACTTGGTTTTGTTTTACCTTTAGCCTTTGCTTTGGCGTCTTTTACACCAACCAATGGCATGCCAGCGCCTTGCCAACCGCCAATACCGCCCTCTAAGCGATAGACACTATCTTTACCAATCATTTGAATCGCAGCGCCTGCTTGGACGCCCATGTCGCAGATGATAATCACTGGCTGCTCAATCGCGCGAATCTCTTCTAAGCGGTCTTTGAGGTCAGTGAACGGTATGTTACGGCTGCCTTGAATATAGCCTGATTCAAACTTTTTCTTAGCGCGAATATCAATAAGTTGCGCGTTTTGAGAATTGACCATCATGCCAAGCGTGTTAGGCGATATTTTTCTACCGCTACGTTTGTTTTCAATCGTAAAAAACAGTATAGCAAGTACGGCTAATATACCAAATAAAAACGGGTGGTTGCCCACAAATTCCAGCGCACGATCCAAACCATACCTCCAAAAAAATAAGTGTTCTATTAAGCTGAGAAGACAGCCCAATGATAGTGAACAAGGCGCTATTATACCGATAAGGTCATCTATAGTAAACGGGCGATGACATGGGCAATAATTGGGCGGTTATTGTACTTATCTATGGAGCTTCTCAGCCTAATAAAAATATCTACTCACAAGACCGTGTTTAATTAAGACGGACACTAACAAGCCAAATATTAATAAGGCTTAGTATCTGCCTCTTCTCGTAGCGTGACGAGGTTTTCAACACGGCGCTGCAATACTTCACCATCAGCTACTGCTTGCCATAGTGCGCAGCCTTTGCTGTTGTGAGTATGGCGACAGTCACGGAATTGGCAACCGCCGGCCAATGGTGCTAGCTCAACGAAGCCTGAAATAATATCGTCAGGAGTAAGATGCCAAATACCATATTCACGAATCCCTGGTGTATCAACGATACCGCCTTGGGTAAGGTCTTCTGGGTTAAATGGCAGCAGTCGACTGGTCGTCGTGGTGTGCTGACCGAGCTTAGAGTTTTGTGAGATAATATT
Source organism: Psychrobacter sp. 4Bb (assembly GCF_002836735.1). Lineage (GTDB taxonomy): Bacteria > Pseudomonadota > Gammaproteobacteria > Pseudomonadales > Moraxellaceae > Psychrobacter. Next base: position 63,677 of record NZ_PJAS01000054.1, read on the forward strand.
GACGCTCTGTCCAGAGTCAGGCAGAAGGGCATTGATTAAACTGCTTTTTCCGACGCCAGATTGACCCGCGAAGATGACCAGCTTTTTATCTATATAGCGTTTTAGTTCATCAAGACCTTCTTGCTCATCGCTCTCAGCGATATTTTCAGGGCAGTCGACCGAAGTTAGAACACTTTCATAGCCAAGCGCGGCATACTGCGCCAATAGCTCATTGGTATCCACACCGTTTTCTTCTGCCAACAGATCGGCTTTATTAAGTACCAACAGTGGTTTGACACCTGCATGATGGCATACCACAAGATAGCGATCGATCAGCGTTGGCGCGGCGGCAGGCAGTGGCGCAAAAACAATTGCCAAAATATCGACATTGGCGGCAACAGGTTTGAGCTTATGATAGCGGTCAGGACGAGAAACCAGCGATGTACGCGGTTTGACCGCTTCGATACGACCAAAACCAGTATTAGAGTCAGCATTCCAGCGTACTTGATCGCCAGCAGCTAGCATCGGTAGATTGGTACGCACATGACAGCGCCAAATATCATTCAATTCAAGCGTTTGCCAAAACGGCTCAGGATCATCAGGGGCAATCTCTGGCTGCTCAGGTATGACAGCTGGCAGGCTAGTGACTTGTACTTCTAGTTGCTTACCGTAATGCGCCATGACCACGCCATCCATCAAACTGTCATCAATACTATCTTGATTAGACAGTTGCTGCTTGTCGATGCGACGAATCTGTTGTTTAGTCAGTTTGCGTTGCCGGATTAATGCCATGGGTTTTTGACCTATTATAAAAATATTGCTAAGTGTAGCGTGAAAATTTGCTAACATACAGCCTAAAGCGTCTGCGGCAGACAGTGGTTTTGTAATATTTTGGCTGATTGCTAGATTTTTTGAATCAATCAGTGCATGACAAACCTGCCTGAATATGAGTATTCAACCGCAATACGTTTTTTAAATTATGTTTAAAACTGTCCCAAAATTTAATGACCATAGGATATTGTATGACTACCGGTGACCATCCCAACAAGATTAAAATCAAAAATCAAGGCAAAAAAGGGCTGGTGTGGATTGATTTAGAAATGACCGGACTTGATACCTTAAACGATGAGATTATCGAGATTGCTACTGTCGTTACTGACGAAGATTTGAATGTACTTGCTGAAGGGCCTGTGTTTGCTATCAAGGTATCAGATCAAGTCTTAAATAAAATGGATGACTGGAATACCAAGCAGCATGGTCAATCAGGATTAGTCGATCGTGTACGTCGTAGTACGGTGACATTGGCAGAAGCCGAAGCGGAGACCATCAAGTTCCTAAACAAATGGGTTGATAGTGGTAAGTCGCCAATGTGTGGTAACTCTATTTGCCAAGATCGTCGCTTTATGGCGCGCCAAATGCCAGAGCTTGAGCGGTTTTTCCATTATCGCAATCTTGATGTGTCGTCAATTAAAGAGCTTTGTTTCCGCTGGCGGCCTGATATCTTAAAGAATTTCGAAAAAGGTGGCAGTCACTTAGCCCTAGACGATATTCGTGATTCTATCCGTGAGTTAAAACACTACCGTCAGCATTTCTTTAAGTTAATACCTTAAAAAGCAAGCAAAAGATAAGCTACTTAAAAGTGTAGGCAAAGAATTGTAGTAAACATAAAAAGGGTCTGTTGATATTTCAACAGACCCCTTTTTGTTTTTAAGCTAGGTTCAACGATAAAATCAAACAAGCATTGTAAACTCAAACAATCCAAACTCTGCATCATTACTACTAAAGCTGTCATTTGAATGCTCGTTATCTGTTACTGCGCCAATCACAGCACTGACTTTTGGTTGACGGGTGTCTTTATCTAACAATCGCCAGTCGCCAAGCACGTAGCGCTTTTTATCAGCCGTCGCCTGATGAATGTCTGGACGATGAGTATGTCCGTGTAATAATGCATCGCTAGTAGTAATGGCTTGACGTACAGCTTTATCATTCACATCCATGATATGAGCAGCTTTATGAGCATTATTCTGTTGGCTTTTTCTGCGCATGTTGTCTGCGATGGCTAAGCGTTTTTCTAATGACTTATTAAGCAAATACCACTGAGTTAAACGGTTGCGCATAATTTTGCGAAAGAACTGATATTTCTTATCATCAGTACAGAGTGCGTCACCGTGCTCTAAGCGGTAATTCTGCTGACCAATAGGCAAAGTATACGGCTCGTTGATAAGCTCACCGCCGAACAGATTACAAAACGGCTGACCCAATAAAAAATCACGATTACCGTGCATGACCAATATCTTACAGCCATTGATACGTAGCTGCTTGAGTTTGGTGATAAGGGGAGTCAACCAGTGCGCTATCTGCTCGTCTTCTGACAACGATAAATACGTATCATCACCTAGCCACACCTCAAACCAATCACCCAATATAAAAAGGTGTTTGAGCGCTGGTAGCGCTAGACAGTCATCTAATAGCGCCAAAAAAGCCTGCACTAAGGCAGGCTCCTGAGGCGATAAATGCAAATCGCTAATCAATACTTGCCGCACTTGATGAGGGCGGGTCGTGATTAAGTGATTAAAACTTTGCATTTATCTTGGTCCTCGTGACTTGTCGTATAGCGAGCATGATTTAATAAATTATACTAAAAAATGCTCGCTCATTCACAGCTATCGCTAAGTAACTATTACTGAGTAGCTGCTATGGAATGACTATTACTGAGTAATGATAGTTGCTGAGTTGATAACAACTGGCTCTTTTGGCACATCAGCATGCATGCCGAAACGACCAGTTGGTACGCTGCGCATTTTTTCGATAACGTCCATACCGCTTGTTACTTTACCAAATACGGTGTAACCCCAACCTTGCATGTTTTTGCCAGAGTGGTTTAGGAAGTCGTTGTCTTTTACGTTGATGAAGAACTGGCTAGTCGCTGAATGCGGATCTTGGGTACGCGCCATTGCGATAGTACCTTTGTCATTTTTCAGGCCGTTGTCCGCTTCGTTTTCGATAGGCGCATTGGTTGGTTTTTCATTCATCTCAGCGTCCATTCCGCCGCCTTGAATCATAAAACCATCAATGATGCGATGGAAAATTGTACCGTCATACTGACCAGATTTTACGTAGTTTAAAAAGTTTTCTACGGTTTTCGGTGCTTTTTCTTCGTTGAGTTCGATAACGATCGCACCCATATTGGTTTCAAGTTCTACTACTGGTGGCATGTCTACCATGAGATATTCCTTTTTGATTGCAGCGCCTTAAATAGCACTATTGTGAGTGGTGGTTAAAAAGTTACGGGTAGTCTAACGGCTTTTTTATCCCGTGTCATGTATCAGGCTGTTAATGCGTTTGCGAAACCTGATAGAATAACGCAACTTTACCTATTTTTGATAAATTTTGATAATGCGGTCGCACTATCTAAGTTTTAATATTCTCGCTTTATTTTAACACCTTAGTTTAAACGTTTCGTGATGCGTGATGGCACGCACCATGAACTGACAATTTGCGTTAGGAGCAATGCCCGATGAGTGATCACTCAAGCAACAATGCACAAAAAGACGAAGCAAAAAACGATTTTATTCGTAATATCATTCGTGACGATGTCAATGCGCAAAAATACCAGCAAATTGTAACGCGCTTTCCGCCTGAGCCAAATGGCTACCTGCATTTAGGCCACGTAAAATCTATCTGCTTAAACTTTGGTGTGGCCAAAGAGTTTGGCGGTGTGTGCAACCTACGTTTTGATGACACCAACCCAACCGCTGAAAAGCAAGATTACATCGACAATATTAAAAAAGATGTGCAGTGGTTAGGTTTTGAGTGGGCAGGCGAGGCGCATCATGCCTCAGGTTATTTCGATCAGTTGCATGCATGGGCAATCCAGTTGATTGAGCAAGGCGACGCTTATGTTGATTTGCAAACCCCTGAACAAATCAAAGAAAACCGTGGTTCATTCAATGAAGCGGGAACGCCTTCACCATATCGTGATGCCAGTGTTGAAGAAAACCTAGCGCTTTTCAACGATATGAAAGACGGTAAATACGCTGAAGGAAAGGCTATTTTGCGTGCCAAGATTGATATGGCCAGCCCAAATATGAACCTGCGTGATCCTGTTATCTATCGCGTGATGCATCAAGCGCATCATCAGACTGGTGATAAATGGTGCATTTATCCAATGTATGACTTTGCTCATCCACTCTCGGATGCGTTAGAAGGAATTACCCATTCATTATGTACGCTTGAGTTTGAAGATCATCGTCCATTCTATGATTGGGTCATCGAAAAAATCGGCTTTGACGTACCGCCGCATCAGTACGAGTTTAGCCGCTTAAACGTTGACCATACATTGACCAGTAAGCGTAAGCTAAAGCAACTGGTAGATGAAGGTATCGTCAGTGGTTGGGACGATCCCCGTATGCCGACCGTCGCTGGCATGCGCCGCCGTGGTTATACGCCAGAGGGCTTGCGCGATTTTTGTGAGCGTGTGGGTGTGACCAAAGCGGATAGCGTGGTTGATTTCCGTTTACTAGAGTTTAGTGTTCGTCAATCGTTAGAGACAACTACTGGTCGCGGTATGGCAGTCCTAAAGCCATTGAAAGTGACGATCACTAACTTTAGCGAGGCGGTCAGCAGCTGGGAGTCGCAAAAAGCCGATAGCGTTAATGCGCGTTTTGACGATGCGACTCAGACACTTTGGTTGACTCAGCCGAACCATCCTAACGTCGATATGGGTGAGCGTGAGATTCCATTTACCGAGACGCTATACATCGACCAAGGTGATTACGAGATTGAACCGCCAGCAGGCTACAAGCGTCTGTCTCCAGAAAAGCCAGAGATTCGTCTGCGTAATACTTACGTGTTAGCCGTCACTGAGCATATCACTGATGAGAGTGGCAATGTTGTTGAGCTAAAAGCGACGATTGATCCCGCAACGCTAGGTAACAATCCTGAAGGCCGTAAGGTCAAAGGCGTGATTCATTGGGTATCAGCCAGTCAAGGTGTACCAGCGACCGTGCGCATGTATGAGCAGCTATTCAGTGCTGAGGACCCAAGTGGCGTCGCTGATGTCCATCAAGCGCTAAACCCTGACTCGCTCACTGAGCTGGATGCTGTCGTTGAGCCATCTTTAGCCCATGCTGATGCTGGCACGCGTTTCCAGTTTGAGCGTGAAGGGTACTTTATCACCGATAGCGAAGATCACAGCACTGATAATCCAGTCTTTAACCAAATCGTTAGCTTGCGCGATAGCTATAAGCCAGCTTAATAGATGTTTTGAAATAATACTGAACAATAGTAGTTTGCAAGTTAGCCTATTTCTAGTAAGCTAGGGATGGGCTTTTTTGTGTGTAGATATAAAGTTAAGTATGATTATAGTGCGAGTTTTGCTTATGGGATGCAGGTATGGTGGTTTAATTATTTATCAAAGCTACTTGTCCATAAAATTCATTAAAAAATTTGTCCATCAGCTTAGAGGTAAATGGAATAGCCGCATTACAATCCGTCACAAGACATTCATAACCAGTTTGTTAAGATAAAGTCAGTTTTTACGGATGTGCTTTATGTTATATTTGATAGCTGAGCACGTCGATGACAATAATAGAACGCGAGGCCGACGTGTCGATATAAGCGTTCATTCACATAGCTAAGGAATCAAGCATGGCACATTTACGTTTAGGCGATACCGCACCAAACTTTGACGCTGCGACCACAGAAGGCGATATTAATTTCCACGAGTGGGCAGGCGATCATTGGGTGGTTTTTTTCTCACATCCTTCAGATTATACGCCAGTATGTACCACTGAGCTTGGTCGTACCGCAGCACTAGGCGGTGAGTTCCAGAAGCGCAATGTTAAACCAATTGCGCTATCGGTTGATGGTTTAGAAGATCATAAAGGTTGGGTAAGTGACATTGAAGAAACCCAAGGTACTGCTGTCAATTTCCCTATCATTGCAGACCCTGAGCGCAAGGTTGCAGATCTTTATGACATGATTCATCCAAATGCTGACAATACAGCGACGGTCAGAAGTGTGTTTATTATTGATCCTAAGAAAAAAGTACGCTTAACACTGACTTATCCAGCCAGCTGTGGCCGTAACTTTGATGAGATTATTCGTGTGATTGATGCGATGCAATTGTCTGATGAATATAACGTAGCAACGCCTGTTGATTGGAAAGATGGCGACGACGTTATCATTCCTCCAAGCGTGAAAAACGAAGATATCGCTGCTAATTATCCTAAAGGTCATACCGAAATTAAGCCTTATTTACGTACCACACCTGCGCCTAACAAATAAGTTAAATGCATGTGGTATTGATAAGTGATTAAGAATTGCTCAAAAATTAAAAGCCCTATAACGGAATGTTATGGGGCTTTTTGTTATTCAAACTCTCATCAGAACAGCGAGCTCAATAAGGTTTTGCTATGATGAGCAGAGTAGGCTATAACTGTTATATAGCGTGTTGATATTCTGAGCCATACGCTATATGCAATAACCATAATAAAGCCTATCAGCGCTAAGTCGCTTTGAGTCCAACTTACAAGGAGTTTGCCATGAAAAAACTATACGTCACTCGTACTGCCCCCAATCCACGTAAAGCACTTATTCTATTAGCATCGAAAGGTATCGATGTCGATGATATAGATGATATCGACTTAGTAGACATTGACTTTGCGGCTGATGAGCAGATGTCAGATGAATTTACTAAAATGAATCCAATGCAGACAGTGCCGGTACTAACGCTAGATGATGGTACGGTGCTCAATGACTCACAAGCGGTATGTGAGTATCTTGACCGCGTGTATGGCGAGCGCTCGGTGATGGGCAATGATGTGGTGCAGCGTGCGCAAGTGTGCTCTATGCGCCGTATTGCTGAATTTGAAGTGCTGTATAACTTTATGCTGGCGTTTCAACACAGCCATCCATCTAAAGCTCAACGTGTTGAGCAAGTGCCAGAGTTCGTCGCACCATCAATTGCTCGTGCGGTCAAAGCCATGGCATATTTTGAGACGATATTAGAAGGTCGTGAATACCTAGTAGGTGAGCAATTAAGTTTTGCGGATATCGTCCTATATCTAAGTTTGGATTTTGGTAAAGTATTAAAAATTAATCCTAATGAACAAGGCGAAAACCTGGCTCGTTTTTATCAAAAGATGAATGAACGCTTCAGTATTAAAAATATGGCTAAAGCCAAACCTGCCAGTGTGAATGACTAAAAGGTTCTAGGGCGTGTCCTCAATTCAATCGATAGTTATCTAAATGGGTTAAAAATGGCTAAATCTTGCCAAATGGCGTCAAATAGCTGACTAATATCTCGATATTATCTGCGCTATTTTCCTTGTTTGACTGCCATTTATCTCATTTTTATCACCATTTTTAAAATGAGGACACGCCCTAGAAAAATAGTTTAAATCATAAAACTTATCTATTAACCTATTTGGTAAATTGATCGCTATAAAGCAAAACAGCTAACCTCAATCGTTAGCTGTTTTTTTATGAAATATAATAAAAATCAACATTTCGTTACATAGGTTAATAGTGCCAAGGTTATAGTGGTTAGTCTAGCTTAGTTATATCAATTATGTTTCTAAATTATTTATTAAAGAGGACTGTTTTTAAATTATGACTTCTTTTGAATAGGTTTTTTAAAATATAGATGGTACGCGAGATAAGTTGTACAAGCTTACTAAGAGGTATGTAATATGGTAGGTAGCCGAAATAAGCCAACGTTAAAATTACTGCTATTACCCAGTATGATGGCAGTTAGCCTGATGCTAAGTGCGTGTCAAAAAGAAGCGGCGTCTAGCGAGAATGATACATCGCAGGGTGCTGAAGCTGGCGAGATGACAGACTCAGCCGTAAGTGAAGGTCTGGTATCTAGTATGAGCCATACATCAGACGAATCTGAACCTGTTGAATTAACCACTCAAGACAAGCTGACGACCACCTTATCTCATCATCGCTGGACGTTAGTAAACGCAGTCGACGCCAATGAACAGCCTGTGGCTGAATTTGCGAAAATAAATAGCCAGGTAACGCTTGCATTCAACCAATATCAGGGGCAAGACACGCTAAGCTATAGTGTAGGCTGTAATACGATTAGTGCTGGCTATCAATTAAAAGCGCATACCTTAACTACTGAAGAGGGTATGAGTACGAAGATGTCTTGTGGCGAGCTAGATGTGGCTGAAAACACCTTGAATACGTTGATGCAGGGCAGTAGTGAGTTCAAAATTGATCAAGGCGATAACCCAGTATTGACCCAGTTTACTGACGATGATGTGACTCTGGTTTGGAATGGTAGGCTTACTGCACAAGCGAAATATAACAGTAAGGGTGAAACAGTATTTTGGGCAGTAAACTCCGAAACATTACCTTGCGAAGCAGGTAACTCTGAGCAGTGTCTACAAGTTAAGCCTATTACTTATAATGATCAGGGCATTAAAACTCACGAAGGACAGTGGCGAGTATTCGTTGGTGAGATTGATGGCTATCAGCATGACAGCAAACACGAAGAAGTATTACGCTTACAACGCTACCCGCTAAACATTGATGAATTATCAGAGACCAGTGAGCCAACTAAAGATGATACTGCTGATGAAAAGTATGCTTATATATTAGATGCTGTGATTGAAAGTGCCGTTGTAGAGTAGTTTACTGTAGTTTGAGCATTTGAAATGCTCATAGTTATAAAAAACACGCGTCTAGTAGCGCGTGTTTTTTATGGGGTGTCTAATTTGCTGTTTATCTATTTTGACGATTGTTTGCTCTAACACCTAGCTATTTTAACGCTGATCTTTAACGTAAGTTACCCAAATCTTCTTCAGTCAAGCGCCAACGGCCTTTTTTCTTGGAAGCACCGCGACCACGCATAGCGCTATTCAATATCAGTTTGTTCATTGAATGGCTTGAGTGAGCATGACAGATGGCGCAGGCAAGACCATCGGCAGCATCTTGTTGCGGTACGACTTCTAACGCTAATATCCGGCACACCATCTCTTGTACTTGTTCTTTGGCCGCCGCTCCATAACCACAGACGGCTTGTTTGATTTGTCGAGCCGTATATTCTGACACTTCTAAATCTAAAGCCACCATCGCGGCAATCGCTGCACCTCGTGCTTGCCCAAGCTTAAGTGCAGAGTCAGGGTTTTCTGCCATAAATACTTGCTCAATCGCTGTATAGATAGGCTCGTCTGCGTATTTTAAATGATGCTGTGTGATACGGGTTAGTCCATTAAAGATACGCTTGAGGCGTTCAGGCATCTCTTTGGTATCTGTACGAATCGTCCCTGCATCGATATAGGTCAGCTTGTCACCTGTCTGCTGTACTATCCCATAACCAGTCATGCGTGACCCTGGGTCAATGCCTATAATAATTGCCATAATATTCCGTCTTGCTTACCTGTCATTTTATATTCAGTCCTATAGAAATCGGATATGGAGTCAGACTCGCTTAGCCTACTGCTAGTAGCACTGA
>NZ_PJAS01000055.1 GCF_002836735.1 Psychrobacter sp. 4Bb
CTATTTTGCAATTTCTCATCAAGCCCTTTATTTTCGGCTAATTGCAAAAATTTATATCGACTTTTAGATTGTTGAGCGATAAAAAAACGCAAGTGAAAACAGCTTCGTCATAAATAAAATTTTTATTTTTAATTTGAAGAAATCTAACTTAATGAAGACTTTTTTCGATTGCATTTATAATTGGAAATATCCTTTTAATGCCGAAGTAGTGTAAGTATTTGTGTCTATGTATTAACTTATATAGTTAGTCACTAAGAGTCTCCGAGTCTATATTTCGTATACGACTAATAAACTTTTATTGATTAGCATCATGTTTGTTTATGCATTAATAACCAGTAAAGTATTGGTTTACGTGCTAAATTTGTTAAAATAGCGTAGAATAGTCAATCCGATTTTTTACATTGAGAAATGTAAACCCACCGACTCAAGGATATTATGATGAAAGACGAAAAATTACAGAAAGCACTCGCCCGTATGGGACTTGGTTCACGCCGCCAAATGGAAGAAGTCATCAAATCTGGCCGCGTAACGGTTAACAACGGTCCTGCGACCATCGGTGATCGCGTCTCGCAAGGTGATGAGATTCGCGTTGATGGCCGTCAAATCAAATACACTTCTGAAAATGAGAAGCGTCGCCGTGTTATCGCTTACTACAAGCCTGAAGGCGAAGTTTGCTCGGCTAAAGATCCAGAAGGTCGCCCAACTGTCTTTGAACGTTTGCCAAAGCTGACTCATGACCGCTGGGTAATGGTTGGACGCTTGGACATTAACTCAACTGGCCTATTGTTATTTACTAACGATGGTGAAATGGCGCATCGCTTGATGCATCCATCTGGTGAAGTTACTCGGGAATATGCGGTACGTGTATTGGGTGAAGTAACGCCTGATATCGCCCGTGCATTGACCGCTGGCGTCATGCTAGAAGATGGCCTTGCCAAATTTGAAGACATCAAAGAAGGCGGCGGCGAAGGCGTTAACAAGTGGTATCACGTCCAGCTAAAAGAAGGCCGTAACCGCGAAGTACGTCGTTTGTTTGAATCACAAGGTCTAAAAGTTAGTCGTCTACTACGTACACGCTATGGCACGATTGTTCTACCAAAAGAGCTACGTACTGGCCGTTTCTTAGAGCTTGATAAAAAAGAAATCAACACGTTGACGGATTTGGTCAGCTTACGCCCACGTTATGGCACGGGTCTACATGGCGCAGCCAAAGAAAAGCAGGAACGTATTAGAAATAAGCCGCTTAAAGCGCGTCGCACTGACACTCGTAGCGATAACCGCAATAGCAGCGCGAAACCTAAAAGTAGCGCTAGCCCTGCCAGCCGCGGTACACGCAACACCCGTGATCGCAATGATAAGCGCTAGTTAAATTGATTTAACATTATTCTAAGTCTTAAATAGATTTGGGATAAGCATAAAAAGCGGTCAATGATGAATAGTCATTGACCGCTTTTTTTGTGTCTCTTTATGGGCGTCATAGTTTACAGACGTCACAGTTGCTTAGTATAAAAATAACGGCTCAGCTATCGTGGCTATTAATATAGTGCTTCATGACTCGCAGCTCCTGTAGCTGTTCCTCGTCTATTTGTACCAGCAGCCTGTCCAAACGCTGTTCGATATTATCTAAAACACTCTGCAATAACTCATTAGCTTCCAATCTCTTGTCGTTATTCCCATTATTGGCATTTATATTTGTTAACTGATAGTGAGTGGCTAGCATTTCGGGTAACCGTGTTTGCAGCATTTTATTCAATACAAACTGCGCTTCTGTTATCGCTGGTGTCTTATTCTGAGTTTGTAGGGCTGCTTGATAAGCGTGATAACTGCTTACTTTCTCATCAATACGTTTTAACTGGCGTAGTTGCTGCTCAGACAAGTTTTTTAAGTGCTGTTTATTTAACGTTAACTGCTGCAAGCTTAATGTGGCTAATGACAAGGGCGCATCATAATCTTGATAAGTGAGTACGCCAGGTGAGATACCGACGGCTTTATGAAAAGCCTGCCAGCCTTTTCTACCTAGATAAAAGGTAGTGACGGTCGTTACAATGCCGATGCCTATTAAGATACTCATATACGCTTGCTCTTTACCCTTTCACCATTCAACTTTGTATTTATAGCTTAATATCTTCAGCGCTCACACTTTCACCAGTCGGGCTTTCAATCGCTTGGATATCTACATTACTACTCGCATTATTATTGGCATCACTACTGGCATTGCTATCGGGCTTTTGAAACTCTGTATTGCTAGCAGGTTTGTCAAAACGTTTTTGGAGATAGCGATTGGTTGCAAGTAGTTTTTGACCGTCTTGATGATATGACGCGTTGAGTAGGTCATCGAACTGTGTGTTAATTGTCTTAAGCACGTCTAACAAGGCTTCTTTGCCCGTGACATTAGAATGCTTAATTTTGGTAGTGTCAGCAAGCGCACTATCCGTCACATCTAAATCATGTAAGCGGCGATAGTCAGCCACTGCTTGTGGCACGTGCCTATCCATTAAATTTTGAATCATAATATAAGTTTCGTTGATGGTATCCTTATCATCAATCTTGCCATCATTATTGGTATCGCCATACATGACACGCAACTTTTCACCCTTTGTATTAATTTGCTCCAGAGCAGTTTTAACGTCGACAGGTAGGCTTTTTTCAGGTATATAACCCAGTTGCGGAATCGCCTTATATTCGAGCATTTTGGGTGCTGTGACTTTTTTAATGCCACGATAACCTAGATATAACCCAGCCGCTGGCAACAGCCCATACAAAACAAACATTACGAACATTGCAGTCATTTGGGTCATTATATTGTCCTTATTACTTATCAGAATGTCGTGGCTGATTTTTTATGGTTGTTATTATTAAACAAAAAAATAAGGCTCTATTAAAGCCCTATATTGTTATGCATTGGGTCGATTGTGTTTTTTGATAATACTTAACCTTTGCAAATGTACGAGAGAAAGTGTCATCAGAGAAAATTTAACTTTGCGTACGGCTCTTCACATAACGGTGGGTTGAGGCAAGGCGGTTTAAGACTGTCTGATGCAATTCATCCAATAATTCGTCAAGCTCGTAGTCAATCTCTAAGAACAAGTCTGTCAGCATATCACCGGCTGTCATCTTACCCTGTACCATATTATTTTTGGTGCGATGCGGACTAAAGCGTTGTAGCTGCTCATAATGATGCAATGCTTCAGGGATACTTTCGGACACTAATTTATCGATGACGAACTGACGCTCATTATGTTGCTGCTGTTGCTGTTCGTTCAGCTCACTACTCCACTCACGGTAACGCTTTAGCTTACCGTTGATACGATCTAATATCGCAACGGCTTCAATAGGCATGGCATTTAGGGTGGCCTCATCAACCACATCAACAAGCTCAGTCATAATCGGACAACGTCCATGTTTGAGATACCACAAAGTATCTGGGTCAAAAGGCGGTCTATTGGTTGGGCGCATTTGAGCACGATTACTCAGATAGCGATCGGTCAAAGGCGTGGATGATTGGCTATCACTCACTTGTGCCAACGCATCACATATGCGGTTTACACGTTCAGGCGGAGTCAGTGTAGAACGCTCATGTACTGCGTGATTGCTATCACTCTTGGCAGCAGCATCCTGTTCATGATTGACGCTCATCTCCTGAGCATTCTTTGCTGCCAATGTCGGTAGGTCATCTTGAGCTTGCCCAAATGACTGTAGCATTCTTGTCAAACTGACTACCATGACTTGCTCTGCCCCTCGTCTATTACACTCACATTGTGCGCATATTGCATACATTCATTCAATAGCGTATCTTAGCAGGTTTTTGCTGGCCTGCCAGTAAGCAAAATGTCACCATTCCTACACGCCAACCGTTAAGCACCGTATTATGAATGCTCCCGATTATATCTCTGGTTTCCTACTTGGGTTATCTCTCATCATTGCTATTGGCTCCCAAAACGCCTTTGTACTCAAACAAGGGCTCAAACGCGAGCACATATTTTTTGTTTGTTTATTTTGTGCGGTGAGCGATGCGTTTTTAATATCAGCAGGTGTTGGTGGTTTTGGTGCAGTTACGGCCCGCTATCCTCACGTTATAGATATCGCAAAAATAGCAGGCGTTATATTTTTATTAGGATATGGCTTACAGAGTTTGTATGCCAGCGTACGCGTGTCACATGCTTTGACTGTCGAAGGACAAGTCGTGACTAGCTTAAAAAAAGCCTTGTTACTATGCTTTGGCTTTACTTGGCTAAACCCGCACGTCTATCTAGACACATTGGTACTCGTCGGCATGGTCTCTACAGGTGCAAGCAGTAAATTGACGTTCGCCGCAGGTGCAATTAGCGCCTCGTTCTTTTTCTTCTTTGCGCTTGGATATGGTGCGCGATTACTCAGGCCTCTATTTGAGAAACCTAAGGCATGGAACATACTAGATGCTTTGGTAGGGTTACTGATGCTCTATCTAGCTTGGCATTTGTATCAAAGCTGATAGAAGTATAACTAGGAAATGATAGATAAGCTGAGTGTTGAATAAACTGAATATTAAGTAAACGACGTATTGGATAATACTGAATCAGGTCGATATCCGCTAACCACTGTATAAATATATATGGTTAGCGATAATATTGTATTGATCATTTACATCAAGCTAGGAAACAGCGTACGCAGTCCATTAACGATAATTTCGATAGAAACGGCTGCCAATAGCATACCCATGATTCGACTCATGATGTTCAAGCCAGTATCGCCTAGTAAGCGACTGATACGACCTGCCGCCATCAATGCCAAATAGCAAAACAGACTGATGAATAAGCCAGCAATCAAGATAGCGGATACCTGCAAAATACCTGATACTTGTGAAGAGTAAATGATAACCGTGGAGATACCACCAGGCCCAATCATCATTGGAATCGCGAGGGGAACCACGGCAGCTGCCATCGAGACTGGCGCGTCTTTCACATGATCAACATCGAAGTTCTCTTGATCAGGTTTAACAGGGTTACCCTCTCCATTCATCATATTTAGCGCAATTAAAAATACCAATATACCGCCTGCCAACTGGAACGAGCCGATAGAAATACCAAGGGTTTTTAGTAGCGTTTCACCTGCAATCGTAAAAAAGCTGATGGTAATAAAAATGGTCAAACAAGCAACGCGCGCGACCTTACGTCGATTGTTCATCGAATAGCCGCGAGTCAAATCTAAAAATAACGTCAATGCGCTAAATGGATTGATCAATACCATAAAGGCTAGGATTATCTTGATAATTTCAGTATTCACTGAGCGCTCGCTTGTCTATTGATACCACTGGTGCAAAAAGATAAGGCCATCGTGCAAGTGCAACGATGACCCAATAGGCAGTTAAAAACGGCATTGTAGCTTATATTCTAACATAGGCAGATAAGCTAAGAAAATCATTAACTTTGCGCCGTTACGCCTACATGTCACCTTAGTAAAGCTTCAGTGTAAAAACAAGCATTTAACCGATTATCAGTACAAGCTGTCAGTATAAATTGCCATTCTATTAACTCGGTGATAGTCCTTTCGCTAAAATCTAGCGTATATAATGATATTAGCCTTTATTACGCCTGCACTTATGCACTAAAATCTAGCCCAATATCCAAGGCTGTCGTACTGTGCGTCAAATAGCCCATCGCGATAAAATCAACCCCTGTACTTGCCGCCGCTTGTACCGTTTCAGGCGTAATACCACCTGAGGCTTCAGTCTTTGCTCGACCCTGACACATAGTAACCGCTTGCGATAATGTTTCAGGCGACATGTTGTCTAATAGCACTAAACTCACACCTGCATCGAGCGCTTGCTCTAATTGCTCTAGCGTATCGACTTCGACCTCAATAGGAATCAGATGCCCAGCAAATTTCTGTGCTTGCTGAATGGCCGTTTTGATGTCACCCGCAATCGCGATATGATTGTCTTTGATTAAAATCGCATCATCCAATCCCAAGCGATGATTGCGTCCGCCGCCGCAGCGTACGGCGTATTTTTGTACGATACGTAAGCCTGGAATGGTCTTGCGTGTACAAGTAATCTGCGCAGGATATTGGGCCACACTATCGACAATCTGACGGGTCGCTGTCGCAATACCACTGAGATGGGTCATAAAGTTCAGTGCCGTGCGTTCTGCTGTCAATAAGTGACGCGCGTTACCTTTTACGGTCGCTAACACTGCGCCAGCCTCTACTGTTTCACCATCCTGTACTTGTGCAATAAACTCAATTTGTGTATCGACTAAGGCAAAAGACAAACGAGCCAAGTCGATACCGCATATCACGCCTGCTTGCCGCGCCTTGATCTGCAACTGCGCTTGCATATCGGTTGGGATAGTAGCTTGTGAGGTTACATCACCACGCCTACCCAAATCTTCAGTTAGTGCATTCTCAACCAATGGCTTGAGCAATACGTCATCCAATGCTGGCTCTTTTTCAATTGTCATCTTTGACCCTTATCTAGGCATGATATTGATAGAAACTGCTCGTTATTTAAACTCAAAATGAGCATAAATATAGCGTAAAGTTAGCGACCCTGCAAGGAAAGGTGACAAATTTTTCGTTTTACAAACCGATTTAGAGATACAACGGAATGGCTTGAAACGACTATTTACGCTTGGGAAGTTTGCTATCCATCAATAAACTCTGTAATTCAATATCATGGCGGAAGCGATATAACTTGGCAGGACGACCACGCTGAGCAGTACTACTCTCTCCTGTCTCCATTACTAGATTTTGCGAATCGAGCAAGCGACGAAAGTTTTGCTTGTGCAAGCGCACGCCTGATAGTGCTTCAACACTCTGCTGCAACTGCGATAAGGTAAAGACGTCTGGCATTAGCCCAAAAATAAGCGGTCTATATTCAATCTTCGCGCGCAGTCTTGAGATAGCAGTAGCGATCACGCGACGGTGATCGTAATACATGGGTACGCCTATGCGTTGTGACCAGTCCTCTGGCAAGGCAACAGCCTGATAATTGGGCGGATAATTAGGGGCTTCGGGTATCAGACCTGCTTCATAAAGCATTTCATAACGTAGTAATACATGCTCTGCAATCCATTCTCTACTTTCATTATCGTGTTCGTTAACTGATTGACTGTCAGTGAGTTTGCCACTTGCTAAAAACGCTTCGTCCAGCCCCCAACATAAGCCAATGCGCTGACGCCTTCGCTGTTGGACAATCGAGTCGTTGGCAGTATTGGCCCATTCAAGTAGCGCAGGCACGATAAAGTCCATGATGATGCTGGGCATACCGTCCAAATGATTTTCCCATGGGAAATAGTCGTACCAATCTCGCCAGAGTGCTTTGCTTTGGAGTGCCTGCGTTTGCGTCTCTTGCACCAAACCTAAATAACTCACATACACCAACGCATGACCGTCGATGTTACGTCTATTGGTATCGACAAAGGTATATAACTGCTCCAAGTATCCGAGCGGTTGCTGCGTTTGCTCCTCTACCCACTGACGTACGCCAGCTTGTAGAGAGCGATGTAGCGGCATAAGCGGCCCATTTGGCAACAGCTTGCCTTGGTCAACGGTTAGAACGCGCGCGATATGATCGGTGATAGCGACCAATACGGCGACCACTTCTGTCGTGCCGCTACCTTGCTGGTGCGCATGTGAATAAGACAACGTCATGGCTTTGGGAATTATCCTTTTTTTCTGAAATGTGAAAGGCTATTCGGGTTAATAGCTATGGTATTGCTTAGTATAGCTTGAATCCAAAACTATCATAGTCTGTGGTTGTAAGTATGAAAAATCAATAACGATAAATAGTTATAAGGGGCATGAACTAGCACCATTTTCAAGCTCAGTACGGCTTAATTACACATCACTTTGGGCACTAAAACCTAATCTTTTGACTTATTGAGTATAAAAAACCACTTGTAATTATGCTCAAAATGAGCATAATTAAGATAACTTATAAATTTGTTATGTCCAATTACCCATTTTTTAGCACACACATTTATCGTTATTGCACCAACAAAGGCTGCCATTATGAAAAAATATCCTTACGACGCACCTATCATGAGTACGGACAATCGCATCGCCACCCAGATGAATATTGAATATGCTAAGGCTAAAATGCCAGCAGACTTGCCTCGCGCTGAACGCATCGTAGTCGAAGAAAATATCAAGAAGCTACTGAAAGAGAATAATGCCGTACTGGTAGCACACTACTATGTCGACCCTTTTATCCAAGATTTGGCATTGGCAACGGGTGGCTGCGTCGGTGACTCACTTGAAATGGCTCGGTTTGGACAAGCTCATAGCGCTCAAACATTGGTTGTCGCTGGTGTGCGCTTCATGGGTGAATCGGCAAAAATATTAAGCATGGAAAAGACTGTCCTCATGCCAGATTTGGAAGCCGAATGCTCGCTTGACTTGGGCTGCCCTGCTGATGAGTTTTCAGCATTTTGTGATGCCCATCCTGAGCGTACTGTGGTCGTCTACGCCAATACCAGCGCCGCGGTAAAAGCGAGAGCTGATTGGGTGGTCACCTCATCTGTCGGTATAGACATCGTCAGTCACTTACACGCCCAAGGTGAGCCGATTATTTGGGGGCCTGATCGTCATTTGGGTAAATACATCGCTCGTGAGACTGGCGCAGATATGCTGCTTTGGCAAGGGTCTTGTTTGGTACATAACGAATTTAAAGCCACTGAACTCCTGCAACTAAAAGAGGAACACCCAGAGGCCAAAGTCTTGGTGCATCCTGAGTCACCTGATAGCGTGGTTGAACTAGCCGATGTGGTCGGCTCGACTAGCAAGCTTTTGCAATCAACGTATGAGATGGATGCTGATACCTTTATCGTCGCTACTGATTTGGGCATATTGCACGAGATGCAAAAACGCTCACCAAACAAGCGATTCTTGGCCGCACCAACTGCTGGTGAGAGTGCAAGCTGTAAGAGCTGCGCGTTTTGTCCTTGGATGGCCATGAACGGTCTAAAAGGTATTGAGCAGTGCTTAACCAATCAAAGCGGTGAAGTGCTAATGACACCTGAGTTAGCAGTAGCAGCAAAAAAACCATTACAACGGATGCTTGATTTTGCTAAAGCACAAAAGCAACGTGTAGCCGCCAGTGGCGACATAGTAAAAGACCGTGCGCTGTTCGCTAACGTTGGGGCAGCCTAACATGAGTCCGTCGCATTCAGTTGATTGTTCTAATACCACTCGCTATAAAGATAATAGGAGCAGCAGTGATATGAGTAATATTATAAAAACTGATGTTCTTATTATTGGGGCTGGTCTGGCAGGTTTGAGCACCGCGCTATCTCTGCCGATATCGCTGAATATCACTGTTTTAAGCAAAGCGGCGCTTGAGGTTTGCTCAAGTCACTACGCTCAAGGTGGTATCGCAGCTAGCTTAGACACGGCGGACTCTGTGACTGATCATGTCGCTGATACCTTAATCGCTGGTGCAGGATTGTGTGCGACGGACAATACTGCTCGTATCTTGGGTGCAGGACAGCAAGCGGTGCAGTGGCTATGCGAGCAAGGTGTGCCATTTACTCAAACCACTTTAGCTAAAGTAGATGATAATACACGTGACTTTACTACCTTAAAAACCAATGATTTACACTTGACCAAAGAAGGCGGTCATGGCTGCAGACGTGTGGCTCATGCGGATGATGCAACGGGTCGGCACGTGATGGATGCATTAATTACCAAAGCACAAGCTGCAACCCATATCACTATCTTGCCTTATCATGAAGCATTAGAGTTACTGACTTCACCTCTGATTAGCAGCTCCTCTTTTAGTATGAACGATAGCGAGATCAAACATTGCCGAGGGGCGTTGGTCTTTGATCATGTAAATAAGCGCCAACTCACCATTCATAGTTCAGCTGTCGTACTCGCTAGTGGTGGCTTAGGTCAGTTATTTAAGCGTGCCAGCGCGCCTAATGTCTGTGTTGGTGATGGCGTCATGATGGCATGGCAAGCAGGCTGCCGCTTGGCAAATTTAGAATTTGTACAATTTCATCCGACGGGTCTGGCATTAGATGACAGCAGTTTTTTGATATCTGAAGCGTTACGCGGTGAAGGTGCACGACTGTATTGTCCACAGACTGGCGCGCGCTTTATGTTAGAAGTAGATAAGCGCGCTGAGTTGGCGCCACGCGATATCGTCGCTCGGGCAATAGCTAATCAGATTAGTAGTAACGGACTTGGCTACGTGCATCTTGATGTCAGTCACTTGCCAGCCGCATTTATACAGGCGCATTTCCCGCAGATTTATCAGACGCTGCTAGCACTCGGCATCGATATGACCACAGATCCTATTCCGGTCGCTCCGACTGCCCACTATAGTTGTGGCGGCGTGGTGACTGATGCCAATGGATTGACCGATATTGCAGGGCTGTATGCAGCAGGCGAAGTTGCTTATACAGGGCTACATGGAGCCAACCGTTTAGCAAGTAATTCATTGTTGGAGTGTGTGGTAGTTGGTCGAAACATCGCCGCCAACTTACCTCGTTACTTAACAAAATTGGATCGCTTAAAGAACTTAGAGGCTTTAAAGAAAACGGCTGAAGCTTTAGAAAAAATGGCACAGCCACATACGACTACCTACTATGAACTGCATCAGTTAGCTGCCGATATTTGGCAATCTCCGACATTAGAAAACACTCAACCTGTCATCTTGCCCTCTTCTAAGCAGTCATCGTATCCAACTTATAATGCCGATAAAGCGCTTCATTCTGACGTAAATAGTGCAGAGATAACTATAGCGTTGAAAGCTCTTTTGACAGCCAATATGGGCATTACACGTAGTGCCAAACAATTAGAGCAAGCATTGCGACAAATTGAGCAGTGGCAAGAGTCAATCGAACATACTGAAACCATGTTATCTGATACGAGCAGTGGAACTCCTACTACTAACAGTGAGCTTGCCATTTTTCAATTGGTGAGGCAATTAGCGTTAGCAACGATGATTGTCCAATCGGCTTATCAGCGTTTTGAAAGTCGCGGTGGGCATTATCGTGAGGATTATCCTAACTTAGCTGAAACGCCTTTAACCAGTATCATTTTGCCACGGAGAAACGCTATGCTTAACTCCTTTTCTCACACTATAGAAGACGAGCGCTATCCGATACCTGTTACTGACCATATTTAAGCCTACGACAGATAACAGATAACAGATAACAGATAACAGATAACAGATAACAGATAACAGATAACAGATAATAGCCAAATCCATCAAGAGGATATCTAACACTATAGTTAAAGAAGCATTTAAGCTATCATTATGGATAGGCTTAAAATATTACCTCTTCTTTGAGTGTCCATGGCATGGCTTCTGATATTGTGTTTGTGATTGCCCTGATGATAATTGTCAGCTTGGCTTGGA
This sequence comes from Psychrobacter sp. 4Bb, assembly GCF_002836735.1. Taxonomy (GTDB): domain Bacteria; phylum Pseudomonadota; class Gammaproteobacteria; order Pseudomonadales; family Moraxellaceae; genus Psychrobacter. Next base: position 11,345 of record NZ_PJAS01000055.1, read on the forward strand.
GTGTACTTGCCGTACATCGTCTGCGCAAACGCTTGCCAAAAATCTACCTGATAGCACGCTCGTGGTGGTTAATGCTTGCCGCGCTCTGCACTTGCTATGTGATTGCAAAAATAACGAACGATACGCAAGGTTCTCATTTGCAAGTATATCCCTATCAATGGCTGTTCATTTTATTTTTTATATTAATTGGTTTATGCGGTAGCTACGAGATTAAACGCCTATGGTGTTTACGCAGTAAAGCCGCGCTCATTCATAAACTCCAAGCGCAAGGCTTACAGCCAAGTACGCTCCTGCTACCGAAAACCTCTCTCAATCTGACTCAACACTATACGCGGCTTAACTACTTAGACCTGCTACTGAGTGCTGCCTTCATCTCACTCATCATTAGCCTTATTGTCTTACAGCAATTGACCTGGCAACGCGAACAATATGGCGTTTCACTCTTCGTATTATTTGCCAGTCAGTTTAATGATATTGCCCAATACCTATGTGGGAGACTGCTTGGACGTAAGCTGTTTAAACGAGGTCTAGCGCCGACTATTAGCCCGAATAAAAGCATTGAAGGTGCTATCTTTGGCAGTTTAGTTGCGGCAATGTTGGCAGCGGTATTAGGTCTTTGGCTCACTCCTTTTGATTGGTGGGTCTGTCTATTAGCTGCCTATGGCTTGGCGGTAAGTGGTATTTTTGGCGATCTATTAGAATCAGCCTTTAAGCGCCAGCACGGGGTGAAAGACACCGGAACGATGCTCGCTGGTCATGGTGGGGTGTTAGATCGGATAGACAGTTTGCTGATTGGAGTGCCAGTATTTACCCTACTCTACTGGTTATTTGGTTAGATCTAGTCAAAACATTGATAGACATGCTATCTGGCTTTATCCAGTTTACTGCGCAATATCCAATTGAGCACAGGCTTAGGCAAATGATTTAAGGCACTCGTGATATAGCGCATTGAGCGTGGGAATATCGCTAGTTCTACATCATCGTCAATCGCCTGCATAATACGAACAACAGCTGCTTGCGTGCTCATGATAAATGGCTTATGGCTAGCATCGCCATCGTTTAAATCACGTAGTGTTTGAGTATTGATATAGCCTGAAGCAATACAGTTCACTTGGATGTTGTAAGGCGCAAGTGCTGCTCGATAAGCGCTAGCCGTAGCAATCATTGCACGTTTGCCTTTTGCATAAAGGCTAGCATAAGGATAATCCATCGTACCTGCGATAGAGGCAATACAGATGAGGCTAGTTCTGTCACTTCCAGTCAAATCCAACGCCTGATGTGATTGTTTTAACTGCTGCTTTAACTGATCACTTGCCCATCTAAAAACCTGCTCAAATGCCTGTAAATTAATTGCTAGCATTTGGTCGCTATCTGCTTGATTTAAGTGATGGATACGCTCATTGGTATAGCTACCAGCACTATAGATCAGCCTTTGAAATGGAATACCTGACAAATTGTCTAATAACGTTTGCGTTTGATTTGGTTCAGTTAAATCACACACATAAGTTACGATAGCAGGATGCTGGCTATTGATATCGGCTATCTTTGCTGCGCTACTACCAACAACGCTCACCTGCCAGCCAAGCATCTGATGATGCAACGCCAATGCCAAGCCAATGCCACTCGTACCACCAACGATAATAATATGCGGCGCATGGTTTCTAGTGATACCTTTTGCGATGTTTTTCATAATTTATGTTGCTGTATATAGTTGACCGTACGCTGATAGCCATATTGCCATTGCGCCTGCATTTGCTGCACAAAACCGTCATAGTCGCTGTGTATTAGCTCAACAGTCATTTGCTTTAGGTTAAACCGCTTTTGCACATTTTGACCTGCTAACTGCTGTTCATTATCGGCAAATGGTAACCAATGTAGCTGACGGTTTTTATTAATGGTTTCAGTGAGCGCCGACACACTGACTGGTTGATAACTGTGTACTGCTGCCAAACGCTCATTGGGATCAAAACCAAAGACGCGCTGAATCGCGGGAGCAGCCAGCCATGGGTCATAACCTGCCTTAGTCTCTGCAAATACGCTATCACCCAACTGACAGGCCAACTCAATCGGTGTGAGATTAATCACACCTCCTAAACACCAGCCAAGCTCTGTGATATGTGTTGGCGGTAGATAGTACATGTCAGCCATAGACGCGCGAATCACTGGGGCAAAATCCCATTGCGTCTGTACTTTTACAGACGGGTGTATGCGTCCGTTTGCAAATATATGCGCTGGTGACGTTATTTGTTCGTCAGCCAGACCTGATGCAAAATTTGGCAAATTTGCTAAGCACGGCGGCGCAAATAACAACTCTTGCAGTGCGAGTTCTTCATTATATAATCTATCAGCAGGTGCCTGATACAATCGACTGGCAATGATGGCTATCTCTGGCGTTGCTTTATCAGTATTGCCACTATCATTATTACTAGCAGCGAAACGCGACAGCTCATCTAGCCAGTACTGCTCGTTATCGATACGAAACATCGCTAACTGCTGCAACTCATTTAACAGTCGCTCGTAGCTGTCTGCTTGACGTTGTCTTTGTCCATTATCCTTTTGCTTTGATAACCGCCAACGTTTGAGTGCATGGGTCATATAGCGCAGCTTTAGACGTTTATTGGCTTCATCTGGCACGACATGTCTGATGGCAGTGATAACGCGATATAACTCACGGCTGCACATCAACGCTTGCAAATCCTTGGGGTCAGGCGCAAGTTGTACTAAGTAAGCAGACAAACTCCCACCGCAAGTACCAACGATAATGTCTGGCGTCAAATCATGCGCTGCTAGTGCTGCATAACTGCCCAAATAATAACCAAAGCGTGAGCCGCCCCCTGAAAAAAGCTGCACACGTTCGTAAGGCTTGACCCGCTCATTATTCATCTATCACTCATCATCAGTTTGTGCAGTTTTAATCGCTAATGACACGGTAAAAATACCAAAGCGATCTATACGCATCGTGACTTTCTTAAAGCCTGCACGCTCAACCAGTTGATCCATTTCTGCTTGCGAGCGACAACGCATCACCCAACTACTGCCACGGTGATTATTTAGTGTTTTACTGATAAATTCCTGTTCAGGATGCCACGGTTGGTTGGTATAAATCAGATAACTGCCCGATTTTAAACTATCATGAATACCTGCCAAAGCTGTCGCTGGTAGCGCATTATCAGAGAACAGTTCAAATAACCCAGAAGCAATAGCAAGATCTGATTTTTTAGTATCGGTACTAGTGTCATTCGTATGTGCATCAATATAACTAGTAGGATCAAAGGCGTCCTTTTGACTGGTCACGACTCGACTACTCATGGCAAAACGCTCCGCCTTTGCGTGCAATGCCTGTATATTATGCATCTCATAATCACGTAATTCAGCATGTAATTCTGTAAACTCTTTCAATAAATCAAACGCATAAAAACCATGCCCACTAGCGATATCTAACAGTTTTGGTTGGTATGATTTATTGCTGCTTTGATTTTTATCTTCGATATCTGCAAGTGCTAAGCGTGCCAACTCCAATATATGCTCACGGCGAATACGAATACCTTGCCAGCCAATATTATTTAAATAAAACTTATCGACCGCCTGTCCAAACTTATTCTGACCGCTAGGCTTATTGCAATAGACATGATCTAGCGAATGACCAGAATCAAATCCATGCTCCAGCCCTGTGGCAATCGCATCGCTGACATGACCGAACTTTTGCATCGCAAAACGGGTAATTGCAAAGTTTGGATTGAATGGTTTAATCGCCAAACGATCCACTTTATCCTTACTGGCACTGTTTAAGTGGGCGGTACTTAGATCAGGGGCTTGGACTGGTGTGCTAAATATTTGCTCAGCAAACTCAATACAGTCGGCGAATACGTCGGCTTTATTTGTCTCATGAAAAATTGCATGATAGCTGTCTGGATACAACTGCCAGCGTTTGATCGGTGTGTTAATCGCCTCATAGAATTTCCGCTCAGCCTGCTTATCGACCACATAATCCTTACCTGCACACAAGACAAACGTCGGTACGGTGATAGCACCAGCATCATCTAGTAGACGCTGACCCGTTGCATGGGTATCAATGAGTAAATCAGTCGAGATACTATTTGATATTAACGGATCGGCATTGTAAGCCTGCTGCGCGTCTTTATCATGGGTCAGTACTTGTGCTTTAACATAGCTGCTGACACGTGACATCAGACCTAGCGTACGTGCCACCTTTAGCGATGGTATGGCAAAGGGCAGATACAGACGAATACTCAAAGCAGGCGTACCAAGTATCATCCCGCGAATATTGGGCGCATAATCATGTACCCATGCGGCTGCCAATACCGCGCCGATACTACTAGCGACAATCAATGTATCCTCGATAGCAATGCCTGTTTGCCCAATCACCAGTTGTACAAAACCTTCTAAATCTCGCTCAAGCTCGGTAACGCTCTCTGCATGGTCTTTGATGCCGCCTGAGCGACCATTACCGCGTGCATCCCAAGCAAATACTTGATAGCCAGCGGTTGCAAACTGCTCTCCTAGCTCTGCCAATCGTCCTGAATGCTCATGTCCTCGGTGCAATAAAATAACTTGGCGCAACGGTTGGTTGGCTTGCTTGATAGCTGATTTTTTCATGTCTTCTAAAGGCGTCGTTAGCCAATAGCGATAATAAATAGCCGTGCCGTCGTAAGCGTTATAACAGCTTTCACCATTGATGATTTTAGATGCAGGCAAGTCAAAACCAACACTGGCCTGTTCTTCGAATTTTTGACTATCAACGGTTGTGGTTGGCATTTCTTTGAACTCCAATGGGCGAGCGTTATCAGTAGAAGTACTTGGTAAAACAACAGTAAGAAATAGTGAGTTGTTTGTTGACTCACCCAGTACGGATCGCAGCTGAGGTGGGTTACGCATCAAGTATAACTCTGTCATATAACGTAGTCGATTGAGACAGGTCTTTAATAACATAATCTCTGTTAGTATAAATAATTGACCTATTCTGACGGCAGGCGAAGACGTCTGCGTTTTAGTACTTGCTGGCGCTTTGGCTCTAATGCCCATAAACGCACCAAGCATACCTAATAAGAAGGCACGATCGCTTTTGCCCAAAGGCCCTTGGTTAGCACGAACACCTAACATGGCATTACTAGTAACGCCTAACAGCTCGGTGCCAACACTAAGGGCGATGAGAGCAGTGATATGATGCTGAGAAGTTGATATATTCGTTGGCAAATTAACTATTAACGTTTGCTGTTCTTTATCATTGATATGATGGGTCAGAATATGAGGCGCCAGGCTCGCCAATAGCGCCGTATCGGCAACCATATCACCTACCTCGTTTAACACGGCTCCTAGCCTTGATGCCTGTCCATGCTCACGCGCCATCATGCCATCGATGGCATTGAGTGCCATACGTACAAATAATGATGAAGGCAATAAAAGCCACAGCCTCTGCTGTTCAGCTGCTGGTTTGGCAATGATATAAGCAGTACCGATACTTAATAAAACAGCGGATACCGTCACTTGGTTAGCGGTAATATTTTGCTCAACCAGCGTATTGCTTATCGGACGTAATTGATTTTGAAACTGAGTTTTGAGCTGATATAGCGACATGAGTCTAGCCAAATATTTTCAGTACTTTAATGTAGCAACAAAAGTTTGTAAGGTAAAGAATTACAGAGCGCTCAAAAACGTTCAAACATTTTGAAAAAGATATTATTATCATCATGATAATCGTCCAATGTTTTCTATTTTAGTCAACAACGACCAATGATTTGCAATGAATCTCAGGGGCTCATATCAGTATTGCTGACCTTATATGGTACAATCTTCAGCTTCTTAAAAACGCCTTATTAAAAATGCTGCGAGCCCGTCATCATGCAAAGCCTAGTCACCCTTGTTCTGGTATTAATGCCAATGTTTATTGGCTTTGCCATTCCGTCCAACCCTACTATGACAAAATTGGCCGACAAAGGTCTATCATACCTAGTATTTATCATCCTAGCGTTGATCGGTATTGAGCTGTCTCAGGTAGAAGGGCTGGGCAATCAGCTGGGTGAAATTGCGCTGTATGTCACTGTATTATCAATACTGACAATTGGCACGGGATTGTTTGCGCTTATGCTGTTTGACCATCTGCGTCCGTGGCATGCCAAAAAACCAAGCGTAAAATCTAAAGAGCATCGGGTGAGTATACGAGGTAGCTTGGCGCAAGTGGTTTGTGTGGTGATTGGGATGGTGATTGGCTATTTCTTGCCTGCTGATTATATGCCGCCTGAAAACACTATGACCGTCATGCTAATGATTTTGATATTACTGGTCGGTATAGGCTTAAAAGGCTCGGGCATCACCTTAAAAGAAGTACTGTTAAATAAACGCGGCGTAGAAATGAGTATCATCTTTACGCTAGCGGTATTGGCAGGCGGGCTTATTTTTGCGCTACTATTTACTGATGTGTCTTGGACGAAAGGCTTAGCACTATCGTCAGGGTTTGGTTGGTACTCACTGTCAGCGATTGTCATGACCGATGCTTATGGCGCTGTCTGGGGCAGTGTCGCGTTGTTTAATGACTTGGTACGTGAGTTCTTTGCATTAATCTTTATTCCGGTATTTATGCGCAAATACCCTTCTGCCGCGGTTGGGCTTGGCGGTGCGACCAGTTTAGACTTTACCTTGCCTATCATTCAGCAGTCAGGTGGACTAAAAGTCGTGCCACTAGCGATTAGCTTTGGCTTTTTGATCAATATTGTCTCACCAGTGCTGATGGTTTTCTTTTCAGCGCTTGGCTAAGCTATATTTTGTAGATCAGCTTATTCGTATTTGATATTACGATTATTTTATTACTAACCATCTGTTTAACTAGCTTATCGATGGTTTTAGAGTCTTCATTGCGTAAATGGCTTTTAAGATAGTTTGTTAAACTTGACTTTTTGGATGGTCGAGTACCTGCTGGTCTACTTTTTAGCTGTGCTATTGCACGTTGATATGTTGTAGCAGAGTCTTTGCTATTCTTATTATCATCTTGTGAAACTTTACTCGAATTTCCTTTGACATTATTGAAAGGTGAGTAATAGATAGCTTTGTTATCCTGTTTTATTATTGCTTTTTTTTTGAGGTAATTTATAACTAAATCAATTTGATCCTGACTATTTGCTTGGCGATAACTTGCAAGTTTTTGCTTTATCACATTATTCAATCCATCAATTTCTTTTGCCTTACTTCGTAAAACTTGATCAGTGACTAAATCTAATATTCCTTGACTATCTATTTTATAAATTAATTTTTCTTCATTTTCATCAAGGCTAATAAGTCCTGCTTTGATAAATTTTCCAAAAACCTGTTCAAAAATATAATCTTGCTCAGTACTATTAAATCTCTTTAGTACTGTCACTGGAACGTACTTCTTTATCGAGTACAATAGGTTAGATTTATAGCCCGGTAAAAACACCTTACGATTGACAATGCTATCAAAAACCAACACGTAACACTCATGTATAACCGATTTGGGAACACTCTCTTCAAGGCTTTGCGCTAAAGATTTTTTATTGTCCATGGCAACGCTAGTAACGTCATCACACAAAACATGATGACTGTCTTCGATCACAAGTTGGCTTTTTTTTATATCTGATGCACTTTCTATGTTTGACTCGTAAGCCACAGTTAGCTGATTAGCATTTTCTAACCGCATGATACTCATACCATCATAGGCACTATTGAGATGCTCAACCAAGATATCATAACCACTATCTCTTGCTAAAATACAAACATCAGCACTAGGATCAATTTCAGAGATTTTGCCAAGATAAAAAGACAAGTAAAAATCTAGCGCATTCTTCCCTGCATGTTGCATCTTAATAATGTGCACATTTTCATTATCAAACCTGAGCAAGTTTTCAACCAATTCAAGAGGTAGACTCTTCTGCTGATTAATACCCAAAAAAAGCCATACATGACATTCATCCACCTCTACATTATCGAAGCTTTTGGGCTGAATGTTCTCATAGTCGATTAAAATGTGCTTCATGAAAATATTCTTATTATTTAACTTAAATTGTTATTCCTATACCCCACTCGCCTGCTTAGCAAACAAGCGCATCAATGGTTTTATTTTACTGACTCGGTACATGCCTTCATTACGAATTTGCTGCACAGGACGAATTTGGGCAAGCGACCCTGCAAATAACCAGTTAAGCGCAGAAAAGCTGTGCATCATCAGGCTGTTATGCGGACGGCGCGAACGCTCATAATGACGTAGCGTTTGATTACTTCCCCAAAGCGTACCGTCACTACGTGTAAAGTCATGCGCTAATTGCTCACATAATACTTGCACGTCCAGCATACCGAGGTTCAACCCTTGACCCGCCAGCGGATGTACGCCATGAGCTGCATCGCCAATAAGTACCAAGTTATCAGCGACGTAGCTTTTCGCTTGCTGTGCCGCTAATGGAAAACTAGCGATAGACTCAATCTGATTAATCGCACCCAACTCGTAATTGCTAGCAGCTGCTAACTTATCAGCAATAAAACGATCTTCTTCCTCTATCAATGCCAATGCTTGATTGCGCGGCAATGTCCATACGATCGACTGCCAATGCTGCGGATTTGTCTTATCAGCATCGGTTATATCTGCTAATGGCAATAGTGCCAGTGTACCCGTCGGTAGCATAGCTTGGCGTGCAGTTGCCTGATGCGGTTTCTCAGTCTGAATCGCACAGCAAATTGCGGTTTGATTATAATCTAACGTATCTACGCCAATCCCTGCTTGCTGACGGACAAATGAACCGCGCCCATCAGCGCCAACTAATAGACGCGCATCAATCGCTTCGCCATTGTCCAGAATTACACGGTAGCCTTGCTGCACCCCTAGCCAATCCATATTGACAACTTTATGACCAGCGATAAGAGTGAGATACTCACTGACATCCTCTTCATGCAAGCGTTGCCATAGTGCATACTCGATAACAGCAGGCTCAACCATACTACCTAATAATGTAGGCTCATGATTTTTACTACTATTATCCTCGGCGCTGCTATCTTCACTTTCGCCAAATAACAACTCACCCATACCATTGAGCTGCCATACCTGCATTTGCGAGTAGTCTGCTTTGCGTTTAGAGGCGGCAATATGTTGCCAAGCGCCAATATCTTTAAGCAAATTAATACTAGCCATACTAAGTGCATAGACACGTGCATCACGTTTGCTAAGTATATCTTGCCAAGCTGATTCATCACGCTCAGGACGGGCATCAATCAACGTCACTGGCATTTTATCTTGCGCCAACTTTAGAGCAAGCGTTGCCCCAACGATACCGCTACCGATAATCAGCGTATGGTTGTTTTTCATAAGGTGTCTCTCAATATTGTTCAATATTAGAATGCTTATTATCAATCTTAATTACAGTTAGTTGATTCAGTTTAAAAGAGAGACAAGGCAACCGAGTGCAGATGTATAGGCAATACTTCAAGCGAGGTTAACGCTGTCACTCTTTTAAAGAAGATTAACTATAGCGCTATGATTTTAGACCCATCGCATAAGTGGCGACTAGTGGCTTGATATTTGGCAATTTATCAAAAGCCAACAATGCCATATTTCGCGCCAGCTTAATCGCTGGGTTAGGATGCGTGAAGCCATGTACTACCGCATCACAAAAACGAATCACTCGCTTCTGGTCGGTTTGACGTGCTTTTTCATAACGCTTCAATAACTGTGCATCACCAATATCTGCGCCTTTGAGTACTTGTGCATTTAGCATTTGTGCCAATACATGAGCATCTCGCATACAGAGATTAAAGCCTTGACCAGCGACAGGGTGTAAGGTATGAGCGGCATTGCCCATAATGACGCAGCGCCCTTCTACCTGCTTATCCGCTAGTACGCGGGTCAATGGATAGGCGCCGCGGCGACCAGCGGCGGTAAACTTGCCAGCGCGTTGACCGAAAGCTTGTTGTAATGTCTGCAAGAAATGGGCGTCGTCTTCTAAATATCTGGTTTCTTCACCTGTTGGGCATACCCACACCACAGAGCGTCTGTAGCCTTGTTGATACTCATCATTGCCATCACCCTTTGGATCGGTCAGTGGGAGTACGGCAAGTGGGCCAGCTGGACTGAAACGCTCAATCGCTGCATGCTCGTGTGGCGTATCTGTCTCTACTACGCCGACGATGGCCGTTTGCTGATAGTCATACGTAGTTGTACTAATATCTAGCAGTTGGCGTACTGTAGAATCGCGTCCATCACAAGCGACTAATACGCTAGCTTGTAGCTGCTGCTCGTTTTCGGCTTCATCGTTATAATTAAAGCTAAGTGTCACACTATCGGCCTGCTGTTGGACAGTTGTCACATTGGCATTATCTATCAAGGTAATTAATGGCGCTTGCTGTGCGGCTAATAAAAGCTTACGACCCAACCAAGCGTTTTCGATGACTTGCCCAAACGACTCAACGCGCTCTTCTGCTTTATTCAGCTGCGCGCGTCCAAAACTGCCTTGCTCACTAATTTGTACGGTATCGATACGGCAGGCATGGCTCTGTAATTCATCCCACAGCCCAATCTCTTGATATATCTGTACCGTGCGCCGTGATAACGCCGTATTGCGACTGTCTAAATAATGGCTGCGAGTACTGTCATCCGTTGGACTGATGGTTGGATAGCTGTTTTTTTCTAATAAGGTACTCGCAATACCGTGGTGAGCCAATAGCAATGCAAAGGACAAACCAACATGACCACCACCCGCGATAAGCACTTGCTGGTCAGTTATCGCTTCTTTGTTTTTAGAGATGCTGTCGAACTTTTTAGGTATGCTATCAGCATTGGATAAATGTGAATCAGTATCTTGCATCGTTATTTTCCTAGTATAATTTTTTGGACAAGCAGTTTATTTATGATAGATAGCCGCTCGTCACTGACTTTATTTTATAATTCTTATCATGTCGCTGCTGTTATTAGATGGGTTGCAGCAAACTATGGTATCGCCCATAGATTACCACAAATTGTCTATTCTGCCGTGGTCTTAACCGTAGACAAATCGTTTCTTCACTCTCATCATAAACGAGATTTATATTTATAAAACTCAAAAACCTTAGTCTTATTAAAGCGCTATCATACGATGGGCAGCGATGAATCATATAGAACTGATAGCAATATCAAATCGATCTATAGAAAATCGCTGTAGCAGTTGCAATCTGCATACAAAAACAGCGTTATCTATCTGATGTATGGCTTGAAATTTGAAAATTCTCTACCATAATGAAGGCAAGACTTTTCATTATTTTCATTACTTTTATTTACGACCTTCCACAAAAACAACAATAATATCGCCGTCATTTTTATCATCTACAATTTTTTTACCACCTAAATACTGTAACACCACTAACTATTTTATCTCTGCAACCCGCCACGCAATTAAAACCAAATCATAGCGTCGGGTACACAATAAAAGGATAATCGCTTGACTGATTCCATGAGCCGCCGTATAAAGTTTGAATCACTGACCCCAGCACAGCTAAAAACCGTGCTTGGTGAATACAACAATCACATGAAATATATCCAAGAACGCCTCGATATTAAAATCATGCAGCGCCAAGGCGATTTTTGCCTGAGTGGCGATGTGACCAATGTCGAACGTGGTGAACGTATTATCTACAAAATGGTAGATGAAGCACAGAACACCAAAGACATCAGTGCAGAAGAGCTGCACCTTATCATCCAATCTAGCCTCTCTCGTGATGAAGACATCGAAGAAGACGAACAAGACCATGATGATATGGAATATGATGAAGATTTGGATGAGGCTAGCGAGTTTACGCCTATTAGTTTACGTACACGTAAGGGTCGCATCGTTCCGCGTGGTGGCAATCAACAACGCTATGTAAAAAACGTCCTGAGCTCTGACGTATCGTTTGGTATTGGGCCTGCTGGTACGGGTAAAACGTATCTAGCGGTGGCTTGTGCCGTGGATATGCTTGAGCGTAATGAGATTGAGCGTATTTTGCTAGTGCGTCCAGCAGTAGAAGCTGGCGAAAAGTTGGGCTTCTTGCCAGGTGATTTGACCCAAAAAATCGATCCGTACTTACGCCCATTATATGATGCGCTCTATGAGATGATAGGCTTTGAGAAAGTCGGTAAAATGATTGAGCGTCAGATTATTGAAGTGGCTCCGCTGGCCTATATGCGTGGTCGTACTTTGAATAATTCGTTTGTCATTCTAGATGAAGCGCAGAACACCACGCCTGAACAGATGAAAATGTTTTTGACGCGTTTGGGCTTTGGCTCACGTGCTGTCATCACTGGGGATATTACTCAGGTCGATTTGCCACGTGGTCACAAATCAGGCTTGGCACAAGCAATGGATATTCTAAAAGATATCGAAGAGATTCATATCACAAAGTTTGATTCAAAAGACGTTGTACGACATCAATTGGTACAACAAATCGTTGAAGCCTATGATGTGTTTGATGAAGAGCAAATGGCTTTAGAGGAAAAACGTAAGTTTGAACGTATTAAAGAACAAGAGCGTAGACAAGCCGTTGCTAATGCAGCAGTCAATCTTTAATAATCAAGCTAATCACTGAATTGCAATCATTTGCTATAAACAGTTATATTGCATAAGAAAACCGGATTACTCAAAGTAGTCCGGTTTTTTCTTACTAGCAGTTTATTGAATTTAGCTCTTTCGCTACTAGTCGCCCACCAGTAACTTAGCTATAGTAGCCTTTATACATTTTATACATTGGTCTCTATTTATTAGCCAAAAATTTAGCGATAAGATAAACAGTGATTGAACTACTTTTATAGTAAAAAACTGGCAAATAAATCACCTAGACGATGCAGCATTAGAAACACATTTATAATAAAAAGGACAGCAATATGAGCCAACCTGACAATACTAATTTTGACGACAAGATCGCTAGCAACCATGCCAGCTTAGCAGCCCTTGATATCAGTGCGACCGACAGTATTGATGATGAAATATTAGATACTTTTTATAATCGCGAGCATTTATTATCAGTCATGATGGCGACTTTGGATTATATAGACGGTCGTATTAATAATGGTCTGACCCTACCCTATTTTGCAGATATCGATCCTGAGCTGTGGCAGGAAAAGTCTAAAACATTGGATATATATATCACTGATGACGTCGAAGGTCGTGCTTTAAATCTAGAAGCACGCGGCAAGGACTATGCGACCAATATTTTGTCTTATCCAAGCGAATTGCCTGCTGCCGTCATTGAGCTAATGCCAACGTTGCCTCTTGGAGAGCTGGTTATCTGTCATGAAGTGATGGTACGTGAAGCGGCTGAGCAGGACAAAACCGTGGCGCAGCACATCAGCCATTTGCTAGTGCATGGCGTGCTACACCTACTGGGTTTTGATCATGAGCTCGGACAAGCTGAGCAAGATGAGATGGAGTACTTTGAAATTGAGATATTGGCAGGCCTAAACCTACCAAACCCTTATGTCTAAACTAGCACTGCTTTATTAAACAGCCTTATAACTATTAGGCAGCTACTCATTAATCTTTAGTTAATGGTAGCTTTTGCGCTTGACCCATTTGGTTGATCATATGGTCTAAGCCTTTAACATGGACACTGCGCTGCGGGAATGGAATCTCAATTTTCTCGTCATCTAGAGCTTGCTTGAATTGCTCTAGTAGTTCGCATTGCATCGACCACCAGTCGGCATTAGTTGTCCAAACGTTTAGGGTAAGATCTACTGAGTTGTCGCCTAGATTGGTCACTCGTACGATAGGCTCAGGATCAGTGAAAGCCAATGGATTGTTTCTTGCCAGACTTAACATCACATCTTTCGCCGTTTTGATATCAGCATCGTAGCCAATACCGACGGTGATATCGACGCGGCGATTGGGTAGCGCTGTATAATTGACCACAGGTGAAGTCGTGATATCGCTATTAGGAATGATGATATCGTGATTGTTAATGGTCGTCAGATGGGTATTAACCAAAGTAATCTCAGTCACCGTACCTGTGTAGCTACTAATCTGTACATAATCGCCGCGTACAAACGGGCGAAACGTCACAATCATAATACCAGCGGCAAAATTCGATAGCTGGTCTTTTAATGACAAACCAACGGCAACAGCGGCACCACCTAAGATTGCGACGACAGACGTAGTCTGTACACCGACTTTGCTAAGCGCAGCTAAAATTACTACGACCAGTAGCACGCCATACAATAGACGACTTAAAAAACTAGCAACTGTCTCATCCAGATGGCTACGCGTCATCAGGCGATCGGAAAAAGCGACTGCCTTTTTGGCAAGCCAACGTCCAACGATAAATATAAGTATTGCTAAAGCGACTTTAATGACCAGCTCTAGGGCGTTGCTCGTTAAGGTAGCGACATCTACGGTAAAACCTAAAAATTCCATACTGACTCTTTATTTTATAGCTGTGTGTTATGAACTTGGATATCTGTAATGATAAAAAATGGTGCATTAAGCGTTATTCTTAGTAGTTGTGTTTTCAGTGACATTTTTTTCAGTAGCCTTTTTCTTAGTAGCTTTTTTCTTAGTGCTTGTCTTCTTAGCACCTGTCTTCTTAGTGCTTGAATACGTTAACCTTAGTACGTTACTTCGACTGTATCACTATAGCGGTAAGTACGTATCAAGCGCAGCTCGACGATATCGCTCATGTCTTCGGTGAACTTACCAAAGGGTGCTGCTTGTCGTACCGACTGTTTGGCCGCTTCATCCAATATCGTAGAGTTTGAGCTTTCAAGCAGTCGAATGGCTTTAATATTACCGTCGTTACTGATGATAACCATAAGGCGTACTTCACCCGTAATACCTTGGGCACGCGCTTGCACGGGATAATGCAAGTTGCCCACTCGCTCGACATGCTCGCGGAATGTATTGATATAATCGGCTGCCGCACCCCGTGTGGTCGAATTACTATCCATCGTCACAACTTTGGATTTGGTCGCATAGACCTGCTGACGCTGAGATAGCTGAGCTTCTAAGGTTGCAATCTGCTTACGTAGCCGCTCTTCTTGCGCCATCGCATCATCTTGCGCTTGCTCGCTGTCATTATCTGACTCTACAGTGGCCTGACGCCAACTTAACGTCGTGCGTAGATAACTCTCTTGATAACGCTGCTGACGCACTTTACGCTGTAAGTTAACGATGTCTTGAGTCTCACTCATTTGATCAGCAGACATTGCACTCAGCTGATTGTTTTCTTGTCTGAGCTGCTCTTCTATTGTACCGCCGCCCTCTTGCGAAGCATTGGCAATAAAGTGCGCATCTTCATTGGGCTGCATATTGTCGGTCAGCGCCTTTGCCACATCTTGCATCATAGCAGCTGGGTCTTTTCCCATAGAAAAGCTAATCCCGAAAATAATCAGCACATGAACAGCCACCGCAATAACAATAGCGACAGGCAAACTTATATCGCGCTTGGGAGCTTGCGCGGAAAAATGATAGCTCTGTGAGTCTTTTATATAGGCCACAATAAATCTCAGCTTGTGAGCAAATCAGTACAAAGCACTATTTAACAAGTGTTGTAACGATAGGCATGATTTATACTGGCGCTATCATAACATGACATAGAATTATGTCGCCAGTATAAGCACTGAGACGGCATTTTGACATCTGCTATGCCGTATTGGTAACCTTATCCGCTAATTAAAAAACGTGCATTTGAGAATATATAAGGCAGACGAAACACTGTCTATACCAAATGAATTGCTATAAAACGCATGTGTTCATTTTGAAGCCACTGTATTTGTTATATACTGCTTTAGCACAATAGAATTAGCAGCACGATACTTTGCAACAATCAAAACTGTGCATCGTCTTAATTAGGCACAGTAGATGAATAAGCAGCACAGTAAGTGCAGATTCACTACGCACTAGTATCAGAGGTCAGTTTTTCGCTTTTGCTACCTATCAGTATAAAAATTACTAATGGTCGTAGATATTCAGAAATTATAGATGATTAGCTTTCGTTTAAATTAATGATAGCCTGCAAAGTTTGTTTAGCCATTTTTACGTCACCGATTGAATGACGCGCCCTATAAGGATAATAAGTTTGAGTGACTTTGATAACGTGAATAATTCAGACAATTTTGATGAGTTCTTCGAGAGTATTGGCTATCGTTTTGACGAGTCATTCGGCAGTGGTTGGGAGCGTATCGCCCAATCGGTTAAAGATATCTATAATAAGACGACGGACAAGTTCGAAGATGAGTTGTCATTGCCCGTGGCACAGACTTACGTTAATGATGCACTACAAAAATTCGTCACCGACAATGTAAAAGCCATTTTAGAGCTACGCGTCGAGATGCATGATGACTGGTTTCGTTTGTACTGCACTGTCAATGCAGGCGGCATCTATGCTGAGGTGGCAAGTAACTTTCGCTTAGTTCACGTTCAGCTCGATCGCAACGTGCAGCGCTTTGTATTTGGTCAGCAAACTTATACCGATATCTTAAATCTGCGCTGCGAATCTTTCGTGAAATGCCAAGGCGTCAAACTTGCGATTTGGTTTTATCATAGCGTCCTCAAAAAAGATCCTTTGGGCTTCATTCTGTCTTACGTCAATATTGCTCGCGCAAAAGACGAAGTGATTTATCTCGATATCCATCGTTGGTTAAAAAATAATAAGAAAATCATGAGTACTTTGCATAAGGTACAGATAAATTATGGCGAGCTAGAAGAAGAGCAAATGATTTTGAAGGCTCAGATTAATTATCGTGATTTACTGGCGGCCAGCAGTAACGAAGATATCATCGGTGATGATGATGATCCTGAATTGATGCAAGGCCCTATTAACCCTGTAGACGATGCGACTGAGCCAAGCCAAGAGTAAGTTGCTAATGCCTTATCCCATAAAAAAACGCTGCATCTTAGAGGTTATTGGCCTTATAGATGCAGCGTTTTTTATTGAAGTCGATATCTACCAGTAGTTCTCTACGGCAATATTACCCTCACCGCGGCGATTCATCACCAGTCCCAATGTCTTTAACGCCTCTTTGGTATCTTCTACCATATCTGGGTTACCGCATAGCATGACATGCGTAGTATCAATATCTAATGCGATACCCGCACTCTCTTGCAACGTTCCCTCTAGCAGTAGTTTTGGCAGACGCTCTGACAACGTGCCTTCGACAGGTTCACGAGTGACGATTGGGATAAAGATAAGCTTTGCTGGATTATCAACCAGCGTGCCGAAGTCTTCTTGTAGGCTCTCTATTTTCTCAACGTAAGCAAGTTCATCGAGCGAACGAGCACTATAAGCCAATACAATGTGCTCATAATCTTCCCATGTCTTTAAATCTTGTAGCATTGACAAGAACGGTGCTAAGCCAGTGCCTGTTGCCAGCAGCCATAAATCTTTTGGCAATGGTTTTTGGTATCGTGCTAATGTCAAAAATCCAAATGGCATGGTATTAAGCAGTAGCTCATCACCCACTTGTAAGTGCTGTAATTGCGAGGTAAATGCACCTTCAGGAATTACGATAGAAAAGAACTCTATCACCTCATCAAAGGGCGAAGAGACTATCGAATACGCGCGAAAGACATCTTCATTCAATGCGGTATCAGCAGTTTCATCACCTGCCTCAGTCTGTTGATAATATTTTAATTGACTAGGATTGACGCCCAAGCGTACAAACTGCCCCGCTGTAAACTTAAAACTATCGGGACGGCTGACGGTAAAGCTAAATAAGTTTGGCGTCCATGTGGTTTTGCTGAGCACCGTTACTGTTTGAATATTATCACTCATAATTATTCGTCACTTATACTTTATTAAACTGTATTTTTATAAGATACCTTTGATAGGCAAAAGAAGATAAATGCCAAAAAGATAAGCATAAAAAAGATGCGCCAAGCTTATCATAAAGCTGGCGCATCTTGGTTTTTTAACCGTAACAACAGATAGATCGCAGAGACTTATCTGTTGTATTGACTCAGCGACACTACCAAATGCGAGCCAAACTTGCCCACTCAATCATACTATTTGGCAAGATACCAAAGAATAGAATAATCGCCGTCACAGCAATGACCATGATACCACCGGTACGAATACCCCATTGCCCAGACACGTCAAACTCGATGAACTGCTTAGGACGTTTGAACAGCGTGAGTAACACACGTAAGTAATAGAATAGACCAATCGCACTACCCAAGATAATCATCGCAGCCAAGAACCAGTTGGTGCCTTGTACAGCTGCTAAGATAGCAAATAGCTTAGTGATAAAGCCTGCCGTCAACGGAATACCAGCCAATGACAACATCATGATAGTCATCACAGCAGTCAATACTGGACGACGCCAGAATAACCCTTGATAATGCGTCAACTCATCGGCTTCACCAGATAAGCGATATGGACTCGACATCAACGTCACTACGCCAAAGGCACCGATAGAGGTAAAGGCATAAACCGCCATATACATACTAGAGATACTATCAGCGGCAGAGCCAATGCTGACAATCACGATCATCACGTATCCCATATGAGCAATAGATGAGTAACCGAGTAGACGTTTCAGGCTAGTTTGACGTACTGCCAACAAGTTACCTACCAAGATAGATAACGTTGCCATGACCATCAATAGCATTTG
Source organism: Psychrobacter sp. 4Bb (assembly GCF_002836735.1). Lineage (GTDB taxonomy): Bacteria > Pseudomonadota > Gammaproteobacteria > Pseudomonadales > Moraxellaceae > Psychrobacter. Next base: position 29,910 of record NZ_PJAS01000055.1, read on the forward strand.
CACTGATGGCAATGCTAGCAAAGCGGTATCGATTAAGAAACGCACGGCCAGTGCCATCATCGCCACTTTTGATACGGATGCTAAAAAGGTAGCGATAGGCGCTGGTGCACCTTCATAAACATCTGGCGTCCACATATGGAAAGGAGCAGCCGAGAGTTTAAAGGCGATACCAAACATCATCATTGCCGCGCCCAATATCAGTAGTGGCGACTCAAAGATATTGCCTAGCACCATGCTGATTGGCTTAAATGCTAGTGAGCCTACTTCTGCATAGATAAAGGCCATACCCATCAGCAACGTCGCTGATGCAGTCGCCGACAATACCAAATACTTCAATCCCGACTCAAGTGACTGGTTGCGCATATAAGTATAAGCGAGCAAGCCATATAGTGGTACTGACAGCATCTCTAGACTCATAAAGAATGATGCCATATGCTGCGCGCTTACCATGAGTAATGCACCAATGGTCGATAGCAGCATGAGCAAGTACAGCTCTTCTTTATTGTCTTTGAGATTAGCCAGATACGCATAAGACAGCGTACAACAAGCCAAGGCACAGATAAAAATCACCACCATATTAAACTGAGCAAAGTTATCTATAACAAATAACTGCTCAGCGTTTGGCGCGATAGATCCGCTTTCAATCACACCGATCATCTGACCGATCAGGGTAAATAGACCAATGTTTAAGCCTGCCACTGTAATCGTACCAGTGACCATATGCGAGCGTTTAAAGGTAATCGCGATCATAACCGTCAATACCGTAATCACTACGGCGATAATCGGCGCGTAAGGCAACAATCCTATCAAATCATTCATCGTAATATCATTCATGACTTAACGTGCCTCCATTACATCAAGCAGCTGCGACGCATCTACCTGTGTCACTTGACTGTATATATATGCGTTATTGATCCACTGCATAGCATGACTTGAGGTATCAAGGAACGGCTGTGGATATAATCCGAGCCATACCAAACCAGCCGCTAACATCAATAGTAATGACAGCTCGCGCTTGCCCAAATCTTTTAATCTACGTGCAGGCAAACCATGTGACTTAGTCTCTCGCTCTGCCAATGCAGCGATGTTGTTTTCACCAAATAACGCGCGATGAATCAAAATAAGTGAGTATAGACCTGCAAGCACCAAGCTGAATGTCGCAAAAACCACAAACACAGGATACTGAGCAAATGAGCCAAATAAAATCATGAACTCGCCAATGAAGTTACCCGTACCAGGAATACCGAGCAACGCAGCACAGAAGAACATCAGTATCGGTGCGTAGTAGCGGAACTGTCCCCACATACCACCCATCAAGGTCAAATCGCGTGTATGCAGACGCTCATATAGCTGTCCTGCCATAATGAATAGTGCGGCTGAGCTCAAGCCATGAGCAAGCATCTGAATCATTAGACCTTGTAAGCTGAGTAATGTTCCAGCATAAATTGCTAGTACCACAAAACCCATGTGCGAGATACTGGTATAGGCCAGCAAACGCTTCATATCGGTCTGCATAAACGCAAGCCATGCACCGTAGAAGATACCAATCGTACCTAATGTTATCGCTATCGGCGCAAACTCTTGTGACGCTACTGGAAATAGCGGCAACACAAAACGAATCAAACCATAGGCGGCAGTCTTAATGAGCACACCTGCCAAATCCACCGAACCTGCCGTTGGTGCTTGCGCATGCGCATCTGGCAACCAGCCATGAAAAGGTACAATAGGCAACTTCACCGCAAAACCAATGAAGAAGCACAGCATGATGGGATATTCCCAGCCGCCAAGTGACGTACCGAGCAAGTCATTATAGTTAAAGCTGACCACCCCAGTTTGGGCGTAGCTGATAATGACCAATACCAAAATACCGATGAGCATGATAAGCCCAGACGCTTGGGTATAGATAAAGAATTTGGTTGCGGCGTATTCTTTGGTTTTGCCAACCACATCATGACCCCAAAGCGCGATCAAGAAGTAGATAGGAACCAGCATCATCTCCCAAAAGAAGAAGAATAAGAATAAGTCAATGGCCAAGAAAACACCGATGACGCCGCCCAAACTCCATAGCAAGTTTAAATGGAAGAAACCAACACGGCGCTGAATCTCATTCCACGAACAAGCAACGGCTGCCACACCAAGCAACCCTGTTAGGGCCACCATCATCAATGACAAACCATCTAGCGCTAAGTGAAAGCTAATACCAAAACTTGGTATCCATGGCACACTGAACTCCGCGACCCAAGGCACGGTAGCATCTGGTGCAATGACCTGCTTACTCATACCGCTAAAATCACCTTGCTGCCAAAGTACCAATGACAAAGCAAAGGTCAACATCATACCGATCAAGGCAATCCAGCGCGGCAGACGTTTATTAAATCGCTCTACCACCCAGCATAGCAATCCTGCAATAAAAGGAATTGCGATTAATGCTGGTAGCATCCACGTTTGTTGTAACTCAATCATCTTTTACACCACCGTCATCATTACCAGCACCAGCAATACAGCCATACCCAAGCCAAAGCTTGTGGCATAACCTCGAAGAGACCCTGTTTGCGTCGCAGACAATACTTTATTACCTGCTGAAGCCAGCTTAGGTAACAGCAACCACGTTTTATCGATAGGGTCGGCTTTTAATAAGCGGCCGATGAATAAAAAGGGTTTTACAAAAATTACATCATATAGCGCGTCGAAACCTAGGCCATGGTAGCACCAGTGATATAGTGCCCCACCAATACGTGAGCGCTTAAAGCTAGTGAGCAAACGACCTTTATTTACCACATATAATAATGCGGCCAATACCAAACCGGCGAGCATGGCGCCCATCGCTATGTATTCTGCTGTATGTTTCGCTTCTGCTTGACCGGCCACTTCTAGTAGATGCCCAACGCTCTCTGGCAACACACCTTGCAATGGCGGTGTAATCCACGCACCGACAGCAGTTGATAACACCAGTAGCACGGTAAGTGGTAGCCAATATGACATCCCTGACAGCTTGTGCGCAGGCGTTTTTTCTTCACCAAAGAAGATAATCCAAATCATACGGAAGGTATAAAGTGCGGTTAAGAAAGCGCCAAACACACCCATGTAGAACAATACCAGATGACCGGTGGCATAAGTCTCCCAAAGAATCGCTTCTTTAGAGTAGAAACCAACGGTAACCCAAGGTATGGCAGCAAGTGCACCGCCACCAACGATATAACACCAAAATACCAAGGGTATCTTTTTACGTAAGCCGCCCATCCTAAAGATGTTTTGCTCATGGTGTACCGCTAGGATGACCGCACCTGATGATAAGAATAATAGTGCTTTAAAGAAAGCATGGGTCATCAAGTGGAAGATAGCCCCTTGCCATGCGCCAACGCCCAATGCTAGGAACATATAGCCAATCTGGCTCATGGTCGAATAAGCAAGGATACGCTTGATATCGGTTTGTGCGAGCGCACAGAATCCAGCAACGACCAACGTCAATGCCCCTACGCCGCCAACCCAATACAACAAGATACCTGGGGTCAGCTCAAACAATGGATGTAGACGGGCGATTAAATAAACACCTGCTGTAACCATCGTTGCAGCGTGAATCAATGCCGATACTGGTGTTGGACCTGCCATCGCATCAGCAAGCCATGTATGTAGTGGCAACTGGGCTGATTTACCCATCGCGCCGCCGACCAACATCATCGTGGTAAGCATCATCGTTGGGTTATTAACATCGAATACTTCTGGCGCGCGCGTAATAATTTCTTGAATATTAAGCGTACCGAACTCGCGAAATAATAAAAACAAACCGAAGGCTAAGAACACATCACCGACACGCGTGACGGTAAAGGCTTTCATCGCTGCGCGGCCATTGGCTCTATCATGGTAGTAATAACCAATCAGTAAGTACGAGCAAATGCCCACGCCTTCCCAGCCAAGATATAGCAAGAACAAATCATCTGCGAGTACCAGTAGCAACATACTGGCTACGAACAAGTTCATATAGCTAAAGAAACGGGCAAAGCCAGTGTCGCCTTTCATATACCAAGAGGCAAACAGATGAATCAAAAAGCCAATCCCAGTGATAACACCTGTCATGGTCAATGCAAGACCATCAAAGCTCAAACCGAAATGCGGGGCAAAGTCGCCAACTTGGAACCATGTCCACAGCGGAACCTCAATTACCGTTCCAGCTGGATTGGTGGTCAAAAAGGTATAACTAACCACCAGCGTACATAATGCTGATAACAGCATGCTACCCACGCCAACAATCGCTGCGACTGTCTCCGATAATTTGTCGCGCATAAAGGCTAAAATCAAAAAGCCAATGAGCGGGAATATAAAGGTTAATGGTAATAAACTCATGACATCATCCTTTCATCTCATTGGCGCTATCGACATCTAGATGCCCACGCTGATGATAAAAACGCAATAATATTGCCAGACCAATTGACGCTTCGGCCGCAGCCAAGGTCAAGATAAAGATAAACATAATCTGTCCGTCTGGATCGACCCAGCGACTTCCCGCCACTACAAATGCCAATGCCGCCGCATTCATCATGATTTCAAGGCTCATAAGCATAAATAGGAAGTTACGTCGTACCATAACGCCGCATAGACCAATGGCAAATAAAATTCCTGCCAAAATCAGTCCATGGCTCATGGGTATCATACCCAGTACGTTCTGCGCCTCGGCAACTGGCTGTACTAAGCCTGCCACCTCGTGGGCAAACGGCACGTTTGACACATCTTGTGCCACGCTTGCTGCTAGTACCATTAGTCTGACTCCTTGCGCGTGACTTTGTTCGCACCTGTTTTCATACCTGCTTTCGTACCAACCTTCATACCTACATAGTCATGTGGGTCAACATCTTTATATTCGTAAGGCTTAGCCATTTGTACGGCATCATGCTCTGTGTGAGTGCTGTCATTATCGTACAGCTCAATACTACCCACGCTCGGCTGAAACTCTTGGCTATCGTTACCAACGATCTCTTCATCGATCGATTCTTTACCCAAATGATAGGCCGCAACCAGTGCTGCTAGCAGTAGCAATGCTGCTACTTCAACCAGCATAATGTATTTGGTAAATAACACCGTACCGACTGCTTTGGCAGAGATAGTCGTGCCACCCATCATGACAGCTTCATCGTGATTGATACCAATCATCGCATAGAGCACAACGGCAATGATTATCGTCAATCCTGTCGGTATCGCCCAAGTGCCGGCATCAAGCCAACGCTCTTCGCGCTCGTCATTGCTCATGCCCAAATTAAGCATCATAATGACAAAGACAAATAGCACCATAATGGCACCAGCATAAACAACAATCTCTAACGCACCTGCAAACGGCGCACCTAATACAAAAAATATCCCAGCAATTGCTAACAACGACACAATCATCGATAAGATAGCATGCACTGGATTGGCCTGAGTCACTACGCGCAGACTGGCAAATATCGCCACTGCTGCAAGTGAATAAAACCCAGCCAATTCAGGATGGTTCAAAATATTCATCATGGTAGCAAGCTCCTTAGATCAATCGGTGCAGACTCATTTTGTGCTGCGCCTTTTGGTTTATCTGCTACCGCCATACCTGTCACACGATAATAGTTATAATCAGGATATTTACCTGGTCCTGAAATGAGCAAATGCTCTTTTTCATAGACCAAATCTTGGCGCTTATATTCACCCAGTTCAAAATCTGGGGTCATTTGAATCGCTGTCGTTGGACAGGCTTCTTCACACAATCCACAAAAGATACAGCGTGAAAAATTGATACGGAAAAACTCTGGATACCAGCGTCCATCTTCACGCTCGGCTTTTTGTAATGAGATACACCCTACCGGACATGCCACCGCACACAAATTACAAGCGACACAGCGCTCGTCTCCATCAGGATCACGCGTTAGGACAATACGTCCACGAAAACGCGGCGGTACAGGTACCGGCTCTTCAGGATAAAGGATGGTATCACGCGGTCTGAGCGCATGACTATTGACCATCCACATGCTGCGGACAATGGTAAATATACCAATGACGGTCTTTTTTATGGTAGTAAACATGGGATTATTATCCTTATCAGCTTTACCCTAGTTCATCAGTGATGGCTACTAGTAATGACTATAACGTTGGAGAAAAGATCAAAATGACCGCAGCAGTAACCAACAGATTGATCAAGGTTACGGGCAGACATACTTTCCAGCCAAAGTTCATCACCTGATCATAACGCGGACGCATGAGTGAGCCTCGAGCCAAAACAAACATGGTCATAAAGAATAGCGTTTTAATCATGAACCAAAAAGCTGGTGGAATAAATGGAATATCTAAATTGAACGGCGCAAGCCAACCGCCAAAGAACAAGCAAGTCATCAAGGCAGAAATTAAGACAACGTTGACATACTCACCAATGAAGAACATACCAAACTTCATGCCAGAATATTCGACATGATAACCTTCAGCCAGCTCTTGCTCTGCTTCTGGTTGGTCAAATGGATGTCTATGCGTAACGGCAACACCAGCCACCACAAAGGTTAAGAATCCGAAAAACTGCGGAATGATATACCAGCCGTCTGCTTGTGCTTCGACAATAGCGCGTAAGTTAAATGAACCTGTTAGCGCAACAACGCCCATCAACGACAAACCCAAAAACACTTCGTAACTGATCGTCTGTGCTGCAGAGCGCAAACCACCGAGTAGCGAGAACTTATTGGCAGATGCCCAACCACCAAACATCACCGCGTAAACAGCAATACCCGCCATAGCAAAGAAAAACAGAATACCAATATCCCAATCAACCACGCCAAGCGTTGGCGAGATAGGAATAATGGCAAATGAAGCCAAGGCAGTAAACATGGCGACTGCAGGTGCCAACGTGAACATAAACTTATCGGTAAAGTTTGGTGTCCAATCTTCTTTAAAAAAGATTTTTAGCATATCGGCGACTAACTGCAACGAACCAAAAGGCCCGACACGGTTTGGACCATAACGATCTTGCCATAAGGCCAACATACGGCGCTCATAGATAATCATCATCGCGGCAACCAATACCACGACCAAAAAGATGACTAGTGATTGACCCACCAAAAACAGAATAGACCAAGTATCAAAGCTCATGCTATTGGCCAAAAAGCTTGGCACATCAGGGATAATACGGGTAACTTGCATATTACACCTCCTGTGTGGTGGTCGGCGCTGCGTTTATTTGCGCTGTGTCATTATCATTAATCATATCGTTAGCCATGCTACCCATCATCGTCACTGGTGCATCCACTTTACGTACCGATGCTGGCATCGATGGGTGAATGATACTCACCTGCCCGACTGGGTAACCGATACAACCTTCTGCTAAGTAACCGACAATCTGTACTGGCAAGGTGATTTGTTGCTTATCAATCTCAATCGCTAGGTAATCACCAGCAGTGATATTCCAGTCTTTGGCATCATCCATACCGATACGCCATGCGGCAACAGGCAGTTGCTCAGCGACGATTGGGCTGCGAGAAGCCATCATTGAACTGGCATAGATATTATAGATAGGCACTAGCTTCGCTTGGCCTTGCTGCATATCTGTTGTAGTCGCAGACATCGCTTCTGGCGCCACATATTGACGAGTGGCTAGGCGCTCTAGCTGATCGAATAAACGTACACCTGGATCACCATTTTTCAGATGACCGCCGACTTTGTCTTGGTATTTATTCCACGCTTGCGGTGAGTTCCAACCTGCCGCATTGGCAAAAGGAATCATCGAGCTTGGTGTTTCTTTACCGCTGTAACCTTCCATTGAGAAGGTCAGACCAGTGTCCAAATCTTTCGGCTGCATTGGCTCGTGCACAGAGATTGGCGCACGCATAGCAGTACGACCTGAATAACGACGCGGTTGACGCGCAATCTTCAGACCCGTTATACGGTAATCAGCATCAGGCGCAGCGCCTTTAATACCTGCAAGTTTAGGATGCGTTACAATCAATGCATTAATGACATCATCTAGTTGCGTCCAATCGACATCACGACCTTCAATGCTGCTATGCACAGCATGTATCCAGCGCCAACCTTCTTTAATGCTGCTCATCGGATGGTAGTATTCGTTATCGTAAACTTGGAAGAAGCGCTGTGCACGGCCCTCAGCTGATATCAATGTACCATCCGCTTCTGCAAAGCTAGCCGCTGGCAATACAATATCGACGTCTTTATGCCAATCAAGGAGCTGATGATCTAATGCGATGACTGTTTTATCAGTCAGTAGCTGCGTCAATTTATTGGCATCAATCGCATCTGTTAGCTGGTTTTCTGCAACCACAACCACATCGTAATCAGTGGCTAGCAGCTCTTCAACTGACTGACCGCCAAGCATACAAACGCCTATGCTATTGGCATCAGGAACCGTTAGATAGATGCCTGCTTGTGCTTGGTATTCGGCATTAACTTCTTTCAGCTCAAGGTTTTCAGCAGGTGCGCGTTCGACATCATCCTGCGCTTCTGTATTTACGCCTGTTTCAGGTTTATTTGGCTTAGCAGATAAATCTTGGTCTTCTTCAGGCTGGTCATTAGCCGCTTTTGCTTGGGCTGCCTGTACTTTGGCATTATGTGCCTCGACCTGCTGCTGCTCAGTCGCTTTGATTGCTGCGCGTTTTTGGGTCAATGCTTGGGTAATCTGTGCTGCTGCTTCTATCAATGCGGTAGAAGACAAGCTACTACCCGAGACAACTAAAGGCTTATCAGCTTGAATCAAGTCATAAGCGATTTGCTGCGCCAATGCTTGCATACCGTCAGTTTCAGTACTTGTATCAGCATCTTGTTCAGCTGCTTGTGGATCTGCTATGTCTGCTAAATCATCAGCGAAATTAGCAATCTCATCAGCAACCTTGAAGCCAAGCTTAGTGATGTCTTCAGGGGTCGCCACTACGCTCACTTTACTGATATCTTCTAGCTTAGTTTGCGTTACATCGATGACATAGACTGGGCTTAGCGCATCTTGAGCGATACGCTTAACTGGTTCAGCAAGCCAAGGTTGCGTTTGCAGCGCCGCTGCCATTTTCAAGCCTTCATTTTTTGCGGCTTGACGTACTGACAGCGCAACACGTGATGAAGTTTGCGTGATATCTTCACCTAATACGAGCACGGCATCATGCGTTTCGATATCGGTCATGCTAGGGTTATAAATGCCTTCAGTGCTAAGCACTTCGATGCATTTATTGACCAGTGCTTGCTGCTGATGATTCAGACCTGTTGAGAAGTTATCAAAGCCAACGAGGTTTTTTAGGGCAAAGTTAGTCTCAAGGCTGGCGCGCGGCGAGCCAATACCAATGACTTTTTTGTCCTTGATACGTTTGATGGTTTCATCAAGCGCATAGTCGATATTGATTTTGACATGTTTATCATTGATGCGCTCAAGCGCTTGGGTTGGACGATCAGCGCGATTGACATAACCGTAACCAAAGCGACCACGGTCACATAAGAAGTAACGGTTTACTTCGCCGTTATAGCGGTTTTCGATGCGGCGCAATTCACCATAACGCTCACCTGGTGAGATATTACAACCAGCTGAGCAACCATGACAGATGCTTGGCGCATACTGCATGTCCCATTTGCGGTTATAGCGTTCAGAATGCGTTTTATCGGTAAATACACCCGTTGGGCATACTTCGGTTAAGTTGCCTGAGAACTCGCTTTCAAACTGACCATCTTTATCACGGCCAAAGTAGACGCGATTGTTTGAGCCATAAACACCCAAATCTTCGCCGCCTGCGTAGTCTTTATAAAAACGGACACAACGATAGCAAGCGATGCAACGGTTCATCTCATGGGCGATAAATGGCCCAAGCTCTTGGTTATGGTGGGTGCGTTTGGTAAAGCGATAGCGACGACGGCTATGACCTGACATATAGGTCATGTCCTGCAAATGACAATGTCCACCCTCTTCACAAGTTGGACAGTCATGTGGATGGTTGGTCATAAGTAACTCAACCATCGACTTGCGGAATGCTTTGGCTTCATCGTCAGTCACAGAGATGTACATATCATCGCCAGGAGCGACCATACATGACATCACGAGGCGACCGCGACCCGCTTCCATATCTTCTTTATTTTGGAATTGCTTGACCGCGCACTGACGGCACGAGCCTACTGAGCCAAGGGCTGGATGATAACAAAAATACGGCACATCAATGCCGAGTGATAAGCAGGCTTGTAGCAAGTTATCTGCGCTATCTACTTCGACAGTGGTCCCATCAATATGTATGACTGCCATGCCGCTCTCCTTATTTCACTTCTGGCTGTTGATTGGCTGCCGCATCAATGACATCGACACCAACCGCCTGCGCGATTTTTTGATCAAACTCAGGACGGAAATATTTAATCGCACTCATCAGTGGTTCCATCGCACCCGGCGCATGCGCACAGAAGGTTTTACCAATCCATAAGTCACGCGTAAGGCCCTCTAGTTTTTCGACATCGCCCACTTGCCCTTCGCCATCATTGATAGCGGTAAGCAATTTGACACCCCACGGCAGGCCATCACGGCATGGTGTACACCAACCACACGATTCGCGTTGAAAGAAAATCTCTAGATTGCGTAGTAGCGGCACCATATCTTGCGCTTCGTCGACGACCATAATCAGCCCCGTACCCATACGGCTACCAGCATTTTGAATCGTGTCAAAATCAACCACCACATCTAAATGCTCTGCGGTCAAAAAGTCGGTCGAGGCACCGCCCGGCAGCCATGCTTTAAGCTTTTTACCATCTTTCATACCACCCGCTAAATCTTCGATGATTTCACGAGCGGTATAGCCAAATGGTAGCTCCCACAGACCGGGATCATTGACTAAGCCTGAACACCCAAACAGTTTCGTGCCTGGCGTTTTACTTTTGCCTTTGATTTCCGACAACGACTGATACCACTCTACGCCATGATTTAAAATAGCAGGCATATTGCATAAGGTCTCAACGTTATTGACAACCGTTGGTCTGCCCCATGCACCAGAGATTTGCGGGAAAGGGGGTTTGGTACGTGGGTTAGCACGGCGACCTTCTAAGCTGTTAATCAATGCGGTTTCTTCACCGCAGATATAACGCCCAGCGCCAGTATGCACATGCAGATTGAAGCTAAAGTCTGAGCCAAGAATATTGTCGCCCATTAGATTATTGGCCAGACATTCTTCAATAGCCGCAACCAAACGCTCAGCGGCCAAGATATACTCACCACGGATAAAGATATAACCGTCAGTGGCGCCAATCGCATGAGCGGTAATTAGCATACCTTCGATCAGCTGAAACGGTAGACGCTCCATGAGCAGACGGTCTTTAAACGTGCCCGGCTCCATTTCATCAGCATTACAGATGAGATAACGCGGCAAACCGTCCGGCGGCGACATAAATGACCATTTAAGACCAGCGTTAAAACCTGCACCGCCGCGACCTCGAACATTGGCCGCTTTAATCATATTGCCAACGTCTTTAGGCGACTTAGATAACGCTTCTTTTAGACCTGTAAAGCCTTTTAGAGTTTCATAAGTAGCTAAATCAAGCACCGCATCATGATGGGCTAAACGCCAAGTCAAAGGCTTGGTTTCGCTAGTGGCTGTCGCTTTATCACCATAGATTGGAACACGCTGTGCATTTAGCTGGCTTGGCGCTTGACCTTGACCGCGACGAGCAATTTGCTCTGAAATCGTTAAACTCATGCGTATAGCTCCAATAATTGCGCGACCTCAGATGGCTGGACAGGGCCGTAAGTGTCTTCATCAATCAGTACCGCTGGTCCCTTATCACAGTTGCCCAAGCAGCAAATTGGCAATAGGGTAAAACGTCCATCAGCAGTAGTCTGACCATACTCAATACCCAGCTGTGATCTAATCTCAGCTGACAGCGCCTCATAACCTGTCAAATAACAAGCCACAGAGTCACATATGAGAATCACATGGCGACCGACAGGTTGGCGATAAATACGGTTAAAGAAAGTCGCAACGCCGTCCATATCTGACATCGGGATATCTAGGATATTGGCAATGGCATTTGCTTGCGCATCATCGACCCAGCCGTTGCGCTTTTGCACGATTTTTAGTGCATCTAGCGAGGCGGCACGCGCCTGTGGGTAATGGTGCATAAACTCATGAATGGCAGCGATTTCATCACTGGTGAGAATGCTTTCCACATCTACTTTTGGCATTTTGTCGGAAACAATTTTCATAATCTTCTGTCTTTCCTCACTCATCCTGCTCTATCACAAGCCAACAACAGTCTGATTAAAACTATGGTTATATTGGCGAGTGACAGCATTTTGGTGTGCCATCAGGCAATAATATATTGATGAACAAATACTTTTGAAGCACGGCTCTAACGATCACAATCCGCCATCACAATATCGATCGATGCCAAATACATAATGGCATCAGAAACCAGCGAGCCATTAATAACCGATGGCATCTGCTGCAAATGCGCAAATGTCGGCGTACGAATACGGGTGCGATAGCTCATCGTGGCCTTGTCTGAGGTAATGTAATAGCTGTTCAGACCTTTAGTCGCCTCGACGATCGTCGTACATTCGCCCGCTGGCATCACAGGACCCCAAGATACTGAGATAAAGTGGTTAATCAGCGTTTCGATATCATTTAGCGTACGGTCTTTTGGCGGTGGTACGGCCAGTGGATGATCCGCTTTGTAAGGGCCTTGTGGCATATTATCCATACATTGACGGATGATACGTAACGACTGACGCATCTCTTCGACTTTTACCATACAGCGATCATAAGCATCACCGTTGTAGCCAACTGGCACTTCAAAATCGTAATTCTCATAGCCCATGTATGGACGTGCTTTACGCAGGTCGAAATCAACGCCTGTCGCGCGCAGACCAGCGCCCGTCACGCCCCAAGCAAGTGCTTGCTTAGCATTATACTGAGCAACCCCTTGGGTACGGCCTTTGAGCACGCTGTTTTGTAATGCCGCTTTGACATACTCGTCCAAGCGTTTTGGCATCCAATCTAAAAACTCACGCACCAAACGCTGCCAGCCACGTGGCAGATCAGCAGCCGTACCGCCGATACGGAACCAAGCGGGATGCATACGATAGCCAGTCACGGCTTCGATGACGTCATAGGCTTTTTGGCGATCGGTAAACATATAGAATACAGGGGTCATACCACCCGCATCCTGAATGAACGTACCGACGAACAGTAAGTTATTGGTAATACGGAAAAACTCACTCATCATTACGCGGATGGTTTCAGCACGTGGTGGAATGGTAATTCCAGCAAGCTTTTCGACCGACATGATATACGGCAGCTCATTCATCACACCGCCGAGATAGTCAATACGGTCGGTATAAGGAATAAATGAGTGCCATGTTTGACGCTCAGCCATTTTTTCGGCGCCGCGATGGTGATAGCCGATATCAGGAATACAATCGACAACTTCTTCGCCATCGAGCTGTAGTACCAAACGGAATGCACCGTGAGCAGAGGGATGGTTAGGACCGATGTTCAAGAACATAAAGTCTTCATCACGACCTGAACGCTTCATGCCCCACTCTTCTGGGACAAAACGTAGGTTTTCTTGCTCGTATTGTTGCTTGGCGGTATTCAAGAAATACGGGGTAAATTCAGTCGCCCGCGCATGATACTCTTTACGCAGTGGATGACCTTCCCAGTATTTTGGCAACAAGATACGGGTCAAATGCGGATGACCTGTAAAGACAATACCGAACATGTCCCACACTTCACGCTCATACCAGTTGGCGTTTGGCCAAATATTGGTGGCGCTCGGTACATTGACATCGTCTTCGCTCAGCGCGACCTTGATACGTACATCGCTATTGCGCTCAAGCGACATCAAGTGATAAAACACCGTAAAGTCACTGTCAGGTAAACCCGCGCGATGCTGGCGTAAACGCTCATCTATCGCTGATAAGTCAAATAGCATGACATACGGTTTAGGCAGTTTGCGCAAGAATAAGAGAATATCTAATAAATCAGCACGCGCCACCCAAACCGTTGGAATCTCATCCACAGTCTGCTGCACGACAAATTTACCAGCATACTTTTGCTCCAGCTCTGTGATGACTGCTGGGACGGGCTTGATCTTAGGATCTATGTTTTCGACTACCGTGACCATGAATGATGTATTCCTTCATTAATCATAACTGAACTATGTTAGTCATAACCGAACTATGTCAACCATAACTAAGCTATGTTAATCATAACCGAACTATGATAAGCGCATAAAATATTGAAACTGTTGCTACAAGTCTAAATGCTGTTTAAAACTTAAATACTGTCTGGGCTGCGCAAGTTTTTGACAGCGATACGATCTGCCTGCTTACGGTCACGCTCAGGCGTCATTTGCGGCTGATAGATACCCTGCTCATTGACATGGATACCCAGCGGACGACGCTCTTTAGTAATAGATTCTTGTAACAACATCAAACCCTGAATAAGCGCTTCTGGACGCGGCGGACAACCTGGCACATAGACATCAACAGGGATAATCTTATCGACGCCTTGTACGACAGAATAAATATCATACATGCCGCCCGAGTTGGCACAGGCACCCATAGAGATAACCCATTTTGGCTCAAGCATTTGCTCATATAGGCGCTGGATGACAGGTGCCATTTTAACGAAGCAAGTACCAGCAACGATCATGACGTCCGCCTGACGAGGCGAGGCACGAATAACCTCTGCCCCAAAACGTGACAAATCATGAACGGCGGTTAAGGTAGTAGCGTATTCAACATAACAGCAAGAAGTACCAAAGTTAAATGGCCAAAGTGAGTTCTTACGCCCCCAGTTTGCTGTTGAATGAACGAGGTCTTCGAGACGACCCATAAAGACGTTTTTATTCACTTCATCTTCGATAGGATCATTGACCGTTTGACTGGTCTGTGCAGGATAGGTATCTGCATCGGGGTTGGCTTTTGTTAATGTGTATTTCATAACATACAACCTTCATATTAGGCTTGGCGTGGCAATCATCTTGCTCGCGCTGTCGCCATAATTTTATTATTAATAAGTGGCTAATCATCAGCGATCATTAATACAAACAGAACTGACGCTTTCATGCTTTGCTGCTCGTTTTTGCAAACGCTATAAGCTGAGCATCAACTGCTATTAACGTTCAGTTTTGTCCTGCTGAGCAGACGTCGCAAAATCCACAGAAGTAACGTTACCCGTGGTATTAATATGATCGATGTTTTGTAGATGACGACGATTGGTCTCAATATTGTTTGAGACATTGATTTGACCGGATGATTGCGCGGGTACTTTACCTGTCGGATCAACCATTAGCTCATGAGCACCATCAAACTTGGTAATGTCTGCCAAATTAAAGCCTGCAGGCGCCGCATATAAGCGTGCTTTTTTGCGTAACTTATCAGCAGGTGCCCAGTTCATCGCACCCAAGCTCAGCTCATAAATCAAACCGATAATTAGAATAGTGATAAACGTGCCAGCGGCGGCAAAGCCAAGCCAACCCGCCTCTCGTACTGACACAGCATAAGCGTAGAGATATAGCGCCTCTAAATCAAAAATCACAAAGAAGATCGCGACCAAATAAAATTTGGCAGACAAACGAATACGGGCGTTGCCAGATCCGACAACACCCGCTTCAAACACTTCTTCCTTTTGTGAGCCTTGAGAGCGACCGCCAAGTAAGCGCGGTACGACCAGCATAAAGACAACTAGCCCAATGGCGGCTAAGATAAAAGCAATGGCTGACCAATTAAAAGCAGACATGATAATACGTGCTCCTCACCCAATCGAGTGTTAGACACAGCGCAAGCACTGACCCACTCAGGCCATATTGCGACAGGTATAACGCAGACAAAAACACAAAGTGATTTCATTTAAAAAGTGACTTTATTTAAGTAATTGTCACTGCACTTCAGTAACTGTCACTGTGTTTAAGTAACTGTCATTGAGTCACATGTTAGGTATTTTGCTGGTAACAACCAATTATCAAGCTTATTGACGACGATGTCAGACGTGACCAACTGTAGAGATTCCGGTATGCGCGCGGATAAAGGCTGGTCGCCCAACGCATCTTCTAACAACGTAAGATCAACGTATTAAATCAATATCATATCTGACTGCTTACTTAATTGATTTAATAGCTCATTACACGTGGTCAACAATGACGTGACAACTGGCATAAATTATTTACGTACTATACGCATATCAGTGCCTAAAAGCTAGTTTTTAACTGTATTGAACGGTCACTTTCTGTGTAAAAAAAATGTGTTTTTTTTACTATGAATTATGATATAGACCTTACCTTATATTAACCCCAAATCCGTACTTTTGGCTATGAGCAAACACTGCCACGACGTTTAGCAGAAATCAAGTGTCCGAATACCCCACTTTCATCACCCAAGTCCTCCCCCAAAGTGAGCATTTTTGCTTTATAATGACCCACCAGATTTTTATGATATGCCATCATCAAACCTTAAATTCTATTATTCTTATAATAAAGATTATTAAAATATCGCGACGATACGAATGTTGATGATGCGCGCTGCGTTTATCTATCTTTGTCATATCAGCGCTACCCTCTTTTTTGCTTTTGTCTTACAGGTCACGTTATGAGTCAACTCAATCCCAAACAACAAGAAGCCATGCTCTACGTATCTGGTCCACTACTTGTACTTGCAGGTGCTGGCTCCGGCAAGACCTCTGTGATTACGCGTAAGATTGCTTACCTAATCCAAGAATGCGACATGCCAGCTGAGCGTATCACCGCCGTAACCTTTACCAATAAAGCGGCACGTGAGATGAAAGCGCGGGTAAGCAAACTGCTACCAAGCGAAAAAATGCGCGGGCTAACGGTGTCGACCTTTCACCAATTTGGTTTACAGTTTTTGCGCTATGAGCTGATTCATACTCCGCTAAAAGGCAATTTTTCCATCATGGACAGCGACGACAGTAAGCGCTTGCTGACGGAGCTGATGATGCGTGACAACTTGAGTGGCGCTGAAAGTCGCGAGTTGGTGGGTAAAGCCATCAAAATGATTTCGGATTGGAAAAATGACTTGGTCGAGCCTGATAAGGCGATGGAAACGTTAGACGATCCAGAAGACATGATTTTTGCCACGTTATATGCACTTTATGAGCGTAACTTGCGTGCTTATAATGCCGTCGATTTTGATGACTTGATCGTCTTGCCAACCAAGATATTGCGTGAAAATAGAGAACTGCGAGACAAATGGCAAAACCGTATTCGTTATCTATTGGTCGATGAGTATCAGGATACCAATACAGCGCAGTATGAGATGATTAAATACTTGGTTGGGCCGCAAGGTCGCTTTACCGTGGTTGGTGATGATGACCAATCTATCTATGCATGGCGCGGGGCAAAGCCTGAAAACATGGCCCTGCTAAAAGAAGATTTCCCAAAACTAAAAATCGTTATGCTTGAGCAAAATTACCGCTCAACCACGCGTATTTTGACCTCGGCCAACGCCGTCATTCTAAATAACGAGCATTTATTCGAGAAAAAACTGTGGTCAGATAAAGGTCAAGGCGAAAAAATCCGCATCATTAACTGCCGTAATGACGATGATGAATCCGAGCGCGTGGCCAAAGAAATCGTCACTCATAAGCTGCGTTTCGGTAATGAGTGGGAACAGTATGCGGTACTGTACCGCAGTAACTTTCAGGCACGTATGCTAGAGGCACAACTGCGCCAGTTGCAAGTACCTTATAAATTATCAGGCGGTCAGTCGTTCTTTGCGCGTAGTGAAATCAAAGACATCATGGGCTATCTACGCCTGATTTTGAACCCCGAAGATGACAGCGCATTTTTGCGTATTATCAATACACCTAAGCGCGGTATGGGACCCGCAACGCTAGAAAAACTTGGTTTATTTGCGCAAGAGCACAGCATATCGCTATTGGCTTCTTGTACCCATGCTGGCCTGACTCATGTATTGCCATCAAAGGCTTATGGTACGATAAAAGAGTTTGGTGAATTCATCGAGCACTATACGCGTGAGCTGGATCAACACCCAGACCCTGTGCCGATCGTACGCCAGATGATTGATGAGACAGGTTATATTGACTTTGTCCGTAGCGACGCCAAAACGCCGCAACAAGAAAAAAACCGTATTGATAATATCGATATGCTCTACACCAGTATTCAGTCCTTGATTAATCGCGCTGAAGAAGACGAAGATCGAACGATTGATACCATCATTCGTAAGTTGGTTTTGCTTGATATGCTTGAGCAGCAGCAAGAAGAAGAAAACACTAACAAAGTCAACTTGATGACCTTGCACGCGGCAAAGGGTTTGGAGTTTGATTTTGTTTATATCATGGGGCTTGAGGAAGAGATGCTACCGCATCGCAACTCTATCATGAGTGAGACGGTCGAAGAAGAACGCCGTCTGATGTACGTGGGCATTACTCGTGCACGTCGTGAGCTAACATTGACGCTTGCGACCCAGCGCCGTGCCGGTGGTCAGATGCGCGTTACCTCAGAATCAAGATTTTTGGATGAGCTACCTGAAGATCATATTGACTGGCCTGCTAAAGCGAAAAAGAAAAAAGCGACCAAAGATCCAGAAGCCGTCGCTGATGAATATCTGGCCAATATTCGAGCGTTACTGGGTAAGCGTTAATCTTAATCAAAATATTTAAGCACCTGAGTAAAACGCTTGCGAGAATACGCTTTAGACTGCGCAAAAAACGATTGTTATAATCGTCATTGTTATTGTTCTTTATATACTGTAAAAATTTGACTGTAAAAACTTGGAACACTTATGCCTACCCCGACGCCCAATCAGGAACGAACTGCCATGCTGTCAGGAGACTATAATTCGGCTGAATATAGTGCCGAATATAAGCTTCTGTATCTGCAGGGTTTGGTTGCTGATAAAGCATACGAGGCCATTACTGAGTTTTTGGAAAAGCAGTCCGAATATGAGATTGCCAACCTACTAGAGTCCTTCCCAACTCAAAACCGTCTGTTGATTTGGGCGCAGGTGCCAGAGCATATCAAAGGTGAGGTACTTGCCGAACTAGATGTCGATACGCGCCAGCCGTTGATGGAGAATATTTCTTCTCAAGAAATCTCCTTGTTTACCCAAGACCTTGATGCTCAAGACATCTCTGAGATTTTGGATACCGTCACTGAGAGCGTACGTACCTCAGTCATGGCAACGCTGGACGAAGAGACGCGGGTCCAAGTCAATAAGCTTGATACTTATGCTGACTGGGAAGTGGGTAGCTATATGGATCCAGATATTATCCAGATAAGGGACGATATCTACCTAGCAGATGTACAAGAGTGGCTGCGTGAAAACGATGACCTGCTCGATGACGAGAGCCAAGAGCTGTTAGTTGTCGATCAAAGCCAGCAATTGCTAGGGCTACTGAGTCTAGTAGATTTAATTAAGCATAAACAGAATACATTAGTCTCGGAGCTGATTGATACTGCTATTACGATTAATGATCGCTTGGATATCCAAGATGCTGCCGCGATTTTTCGTTCAGAAGACATCCGTTTTGCGCCCGTCATCAATAGCCATGGCGAGCTAGTTGGTCAACTAAACGGTGAAGACATCATGGAGATTATCCAAGATGATGTCGACAGCACCATGAAAAACCTCGCTGGTGTTAGCCAAGATGAAGAGCTGTTTGCGCCTATCCTAACCAGTGCTAAAAGCCGTAGCGTTTGGCTAGGTATCAATTTATGTACCGCTCTATTGGCAGCAGCAGTGATTGGACAGTTTGAAGAAGTACTAGCACAAGTCGTGGCGCTAGCGATATTGATGCCAGTGGTCGCCAGTATGGGCGGTATTGCAGGCTCGCAAACGCTAACGGTCGTTATCCGCGGTATGGCGATGGGTCAAATCGGTGGTTCTAACCGTGTCTGGCTGTTAAATAAAGAGCTGTGGGTGGGTGCGATAAACGGTATCATCTGGGCGATAATTATGGCGTTTATTGCTCAGTTATGGTTTCATGATATTAAGATCAGTGCCGTCATCGGTTTTGCCATTGCAATCAACATGACTGCAGCTAATGTCTCGGGTATCAGCATACCGCTGATGCTAAAACGGATGAATATCGACCCTGCTCTATCTGCTTCGGTTATCTTAACGACTGTCACGGATATCGTCGGCTTTATGTCCTTTTTAGGATTGGCCAGCGTGTTGATACTATAGCTGATTGCTGAATTGCTGAATTGCTGAATTGCTGAATTGCTGAATTGCTGAATTGCTGAATTGCTGAATTGCTGAATTGCTGAATTGCTGAATTGCTGAATTGCTGAATTGCTGAATAATTAAAATATAGAATTGTTATTTATATAAAAATGTCGAATAAGATTTATTTAAAACCATAGTTCAAAGTCCTAGTTTGAAATCATAATTTAAAAACCATCAAATCGTTAAGTGAGTGTGTTATGCAAGCTGTACAAGTTAAAGTGGTAAACCCTAAAATTACTGAAGATAAAGCGTTTTCTTTACCAACTCGTGCCACCGATGGCAGTGCAGGTATTGATTTGCGTGCTTGCATCGATGAGCCATTAACGATTAAAGCAGGTGAAACCCATTTGATTGGTACAGGCCTTGCCGTTTATATTCAAGATCCTAATTATGCAGGTATGATTTTACCGCGTTCAGGTCTTGGTCATAAGAATGGTATCGTCTTGGGTAACTTGGTTGGGCTAATCGATGCCGACTATCAAGGCGAGCTGATGGTTAGTATTTGGAACCGTAGTAGCGAAGACTTTGTTCTTAACCCAGCTGAGCGTATGGCACAGTACATTGTGGTACCTGTTGCGCGTCCTGAGTTTAAAGTGGTTGCAGAATTCAGTGATGAAAGCGTACGCGGTGCAGGCGGGTTTGGACACTCAGGTCGTCAATAGTAGCTATTTTGTTGGTCAATTTTTCTGACAATTTTTTAGATAGCCTTTAAGGTTTTGCTTAAGCTATATCTAAAACCTTGCGCTATTCATTTTTTATTTATCATTGAACACCTATCACGGTTATAAGGAGAGTAAGCAATGCCACCTTTTGCGGCGCAGCAATCCTTATTCCGTGCTTATGATATTCGTGGTGCCAACCAGTATTTTACTAGCAGTTTTATACAAGCGTTAGGCGATGCTTTTGCTATTCTCTATAATGCGCAAAATAGCCAACCGACTCAAGACATCAATGCTAATGCCACTGTTGAGACTAAGCAGAATGTTGTCGTTGTTGGTTATGATATGCGTATTGGCAGTGAAGCCATTGCATCCACACTTTCTACTGTACTAGCTCATCATGGTTTACGCGTAATCCAGTTAGGTCTGGTTACCACGCCGATGATGGCATTTTGGGCAATGCAGTATCAAGGTCATGGCATTGTCGTAACAGCGAGCCATTCTGCTAAAGACATACTAGGCATCAAATGGTTAGTAAATAACAAGTCCCCTAGTAGCTCAGAGATACAGACGCTCTATCATCAACTCACCGCTAATCATAGTTGTCACGCCTATCCCGATAGCCAAGCTACCAATCCTATCTTACATTCAGAAAACATTGAAAGCATTGATAATAGCCACGTCTTAACACTACCAATTGATTTGCCTGAGCAACTACCTGCTCATCAAGTAGCAAGCGTCTATATCGATGCTATTGCACAGGTATTTGAACAATTATTTCAGCATAATCACTCGTTAACTGAGGCCAGTCAGAGAAATACTCATAAGCTTGATTTGGTCATAGTTATTGACTGTATGCATGGCGCAACTGGGAGTATCGCTCAACGCTTGTTTGAACGTTTTTGTCAGAATGTTATTTTTCTCAATGACATACCCGATGGTAATTTCCCCCTTGGTAATCCAGACCCCACCGAACCAAATCGCCTAAACGAATTGCAACGAGTCGTTGTTTCGAATGCAGCAGATATAGGCTTAGCGTTTGATGGCGATGGCGATCGTTTGATGATCGTTGATAACAACGGCAAGATAGTTACGCCCGATCATTTGCTCTATTTATTGGCACGTATTGCTATTACTGAACATCCTAACTCCCTGAGCAACTCTTTATTAGCATCTGAAGTTCTTTTCGATATTAAATGTGCTCATCATTTACCAAGACTGTTATCTGAGCTTGGTACTACACCTGTGATTAGCAAGACTGGTAGCAGCTTTATGCGCCAACAGGTACAGCATCCTGACAATCAGATTGTCTTCGCTGGTGAATTATCAGGACATTTCATCTTTAATGACAGCCGCTTTATTCCCTACGATGATGCGATGTATGCTGCATTACGGTTGCTGCATTGGCTTGACCAAACTCAGAATGATACTAATAATAAAAAACCGCTAGCAGATATCATCCAAAGCTTGCCCACTATAGTCAGTACTGCTGACCATTACTTGCCAATACCGCAGACCGCTACTACCGACTGCTCACTTGTAGAGCAATTAACGAGATTTTGTCATTACTTGCAGTATCTAGTAGATATGTCTACTCATACTGATTCTTCATCTAGTCAGCAGTTAAAAGATACTTGCTTGCCCGCCACAACATGCAAGTCATCAGTGTGTACCTGCGCTACTGCGAAAGCGCAAATAGCATTAAAACAGACACATGAATTATTACCTGTAGAAACCAAGCTGAACTGTATCGATGGTGTGCGTTTAGACTTTGCGCATGGCTTTGGCGTACTGCGTCAATCAAATACCAGTAATAGCCTGACCGCGCGCTTTGCAGGTGACAGTATAGATGACCTAAAAGATATTCAGGATACATTTGCCGCTTTATGCCGACCATTTAACGCAGCACTAGCTGAACAGATTCTTGCTATTCCTGCGGAGTAGCCTCATAAAACATATATCACTGTCTCATTAGACATAGTAGAAAAACAACCAATTTAAAACCGGCCCTCAGGAGTTTGTAATGACGCTTAATTTAGATGATGCCAAAAACACCGCTGAAGTATTGACCACTGCTCTGCCCTATATCCAGCGTTTTGTTGATAAACTCATCGTCGTAAAATACGGCGGCAACGCCATGACCGACCCTGAGCTTGAGAGCTCATTTGCTCGTGATATTGTTTTGCTAAAGACCGTCGGTATGCATCCCGTAGTCGTACATGGTGGTGGCCCACAAGTTGACAACCTCCTAAAAGAACTCGGCCGTCAATCAGACCGTATCGATGGCATGCGTGTCACTGACAAAAGCACGATGGATATCGTAGAGATGGTCTTGGGCGGTAGCGTCAACAAATCGATTGTTAGCTTAATTAATAAGCATGGCGGTCGCGCGATTGGTCTTACAGGTAAAGATGCCAACTTGATTCAAGCAAAAAAACTGATGATGGAAAAAATTGGTGCAGATGGTATCGCTGTACCAGTTGACTTAGGATTCGTCGGTGATGTGGTCAGCGTCAATAAAGACGTGATTAACATGTTAATTGCCTCAGATTTTATCCCTGTAATCGCGCCACTTGGCGTTGACGCTGAAGGCAATACCTATAATATCAATGCAGATCTCGTTGCAGGTAAAGTGGCAGAGTTTTTACAAGCAGAAAAGCTGATGCTATTGACCAATATCAAAGGCGTATTGGGCCGTGATGGCGAGGTGGTAACTGGACTCACGCCAAAAAAAGTCGATAGCTTAATCGAAGATGGCACTATCTCAGGCGGCATGATTCCTAAGATTCAATGTGCGCTTGATGCGGTACGTAGCGGCGTCAAAAGCGCGGTAATCGTTGATGGTCGTGTCCCTCATGCGACCTTGCTTGAGATTTTTACCAACGAAGGGGTTGGTACGCTCATTAGTCGTGAGATAGACTCATCATTGAGCTAGCAACATGTAGCAATGCTAAATGTAGAAAAGCCCGAGTTAATATAAACGCACGGGCTTTTTTGTGCATTTTTACCTGTAATAACAAGCCTAGCTTAATTTTACGAAAAAACTTTATCAAACTCAGATTCATCGAAGCCGCATAGTAATACTGCTTGATCTTGATCTTTATCTGCCGACTGACCTTCTACAATCGGACGTTTAATCATGCTGGTATTTTCCACGAGTAAACCTATCGCGTTGTCTACATTAGCATCAGCTGCTTGCTTTTGACTGTCGTCTAGCTTGCGCCATGTCGTACCACGCTTATTGAGCACTTTTTCGATACCTAGCTCATTTACCCAGCGCTGTACTGTATCTTTATCAATACCTTGTTTTTTATAATCGTGAAAATCATAGCTGACATCTAGATCGTCTAGCTTAGTGAACGCTTTTTTCATCGTGCTACAAGACTTGATACCGTAAATGGTGGTGGTCATGATAAATCCTCATAAATATGCATTAACTTATCTATTATACCTAAGGCCGACTAGATATAGAGAATGCATTACTTTTAATCGTCAAACCTAGTAAGCAACTGCATCATATCGTCGCAATTTTCGCCAAATTACGCTATGCTATGGCATTGTCAAATTCCACCTATTTTGATCAGTATTAAACAAATCCGTATTAAATAAATCAGTATCAACCAATTTCGAGCCGACTATGAGCAACGCCGTGACAGCAGACCAAACAGAAAACAATTATTATAACCCACAAGCGATAGAAGCCGCGCAGCAGACCAAATGGGCAACTGACAAGCGCTTTGAAGTAAGCAACGAGCCAAGCGACAAGCCAAGCCGTTACATGCTGTCGATGTTCCCTTATCCAAGTGGCAAGCTGCATATGGGCCACGTCCGTAACTATACGATTTCTGACGTATTAAGTCGTTATTATCGTCTCAAAGGCTATGAAGTCATGCAGCCAATGGGTTGGGATGGTTTTGGCCTACCAGCGGAAAACGCGGCAATTGCCAACCAAACCCCACCTGCTGCATGGACATTTGCCAATATTGACAGCATGCGTGCGCAGCTTAAATTACTAGGCCTGTCTATTGACTGGTCACGTGAATTTGCCACTTGTAGCCCTGAGTATTATCAATGGGAGCAGTGGTTATTTTTGCAATTATACAAAAAAGGCCTAGTCTACAAAAAGCTGTCGACAGTCAACTGGGATCCCGTTGATAATACTGTCTTAGCAAACGAGCAAGTCATTGATGGCAAAGGTTGGCGTAGTGGTGCTGCGGTCGAAAAACGCGACATCCCAATGTATTACTTCAACATCACTGATTATGCCGATGAGCTATTGGATGATTTGGATCAGCTAGAAGGTCATTGGCCATCTGAAGTACTAACCATGCAGCGTAACTGGATTGGTCGTAGTGCTGGTATGGAAGTCCATTTTCCTTATGAGCTTGCTGGTGAAGAAAACACCTTAGATGTGTTCACCACTCGTCCTGACACCTTGATGGGTGTGACTTATGTTGCTGTTGCCGCAGAGCATCCACTTGCACAGTATGCCTCTGAGCAAGATGACGCAATCGCTCAATTCTGTGCATTATGTAAAAAAGGCTCAGTAGCTGAAGCTGATTTGGCCAAAGCTGAAAAAATCGGTATGGATACAGGTCTAACTGTTACGCATCCTTTGACTGGCGAAGAAGTGCCAATATGGGTTGCCAACTACGTGCTGATGAGCTATGGCTCAGGCGCAGTCATGGCGGTACCTGCTCATGATGAGCGCGACTATGAATTTGCGGTGAAGTACGACCTACCAATCAAGCAAGTCATCAATACCCCTAATGGCTATTTTGATGAGCTAAAAGCAGATGCCAAAGCGAACGATAGTGAAGTGAATCTTGCTTATACTGAACGCAACACTTTGGTTAATTCAGGTGAGTTTGACGGTCTAGACTTTGAGCAAGCGTTTGAAGCAATGCTGGCTAAGCTTGAGCCGAAAGAGCTGGCTAAGAAAAAGATCCAGTATCGTCTACGTGATTGGGGTGTATCTCGCCAGCGCTATTGGGGTTGCCCTATCCCAATGATCAACTGTGAGCATTGTGGTACTGTGCCTGTTGAAGAGCAAGACCTACCAGTTGTATTGCCAACCGACGTCGTACCTGATGGTCGCGGTAACCCACTTAAGAACATCCCAGAGTTTGTCAATACCACTTGTCCTAAATGTGGTAATCCTGCTGAGCGCGAAACCGATACCTTTGACACATTCGTAGAGTCAAGCTGGTACTATGCACGCTTTGCTAGCCCAAATGACGCGCAAAACATGGTCAACAAGTCTGCTGCCAATAAATGGTTGCCAGTCGATCAATACGTCGGCGGTGTCGAGCATGCGGTGATGCATCTATTGTATGCACGCTTCTTCCATAAGCTTATGCGTGACGAGAACTTAGTCACAGGTGATGAGCCATTTGCCAATCTAATGACGCAAGGCATGGTACTCGCTGGTACATTCTACCGCGTCAATGCGGATGGCAGTACGACTTACTATTTTGCAGAAGATATCGATATTGACTTCAACGAACGCGGTCAACCAATCAAAGCTATCTTGAAGTCAGACGGCCAGCCAGTGACGATTGGCAAAATCGAAAAAATGTCTAAATCAAAGAACAATGGCGTAGATCCACAGCTAACCATTGATAAATATGGTGCTGATACGGTTCGTCTATATACGCTATTTACTGCGCCTGCGGATCAAACGCTTGAATGGTCAGACGACGCGCTAAAAGGCCCTTATAACTTTGTGAAAAAAGTATGGCGTATTGCAGCCGACCATATGCAAGCGCTAACATCCGCCAATATCAGCATTGATGCGCTTAATAGTGCTACCTTGAACACAGACGGTTTAAGCAAAGAAGCCAAAAACTTACGCCGTAAAACGCACGAAACAATTGCTAAGATTGACAGTGACTTGGGTGATCGTCTGGCATTGAATACGCCAGTATCAAGCCTGATGGAACTTGCTAATGAGCTGACTGGCTTTAACGCGAGTAATGAGCAAGAGCTGCACGTCAAACACGAAGCATTGACCAATCTGCTGATTATGCTGTCTGTATATGCGCCGCACGTTGGCGAGCATCTGCTTGAGCAGTTGGGTCTTGATACCTTAACTTTAGACTACCCAACCGTGGACGAAAGTGCGCTGGTACAAGACATGATCACGATGGTGGTACAGGTCAATGGTAAGATGCGTGGTAAGATGGATGTCGCACCAAACAGCGATCCTGAGCAGCTAAAAGAGCAAGCTCGTACTATGGAAAGTGTGGCAAAATTCATCACGGGCGAGATCAAAAAAGAAATCGTCGTTCCTAATAAATTGGTTAACATCGTGGTTGTAGGCTGAGGTGTCTTGAGCTAAGCATTTTAGGCTTAGTGTTCTAAGCCTTCTTATTATATGAGGATAGCGTTTATGTCATACAAGCATCGAGCTGAGCAGGCGCAACCAAGATCAAGCGCACACAGCCTAGCTAACAAAAAGTCCCATGGCCAAAAGCTCGGAGCAGTCTTACTTGCCACGCTGCCAATGTTCGCTATGGTAGGTGCAGCCTCTACTCTTAGCGGCTGTGGCTTCCAGCTGCGGGGCTACGACTCAGCGATGCTGCTTGACGTCGAAAAGACAGCCGTCATTATCGAAGACAATCGCACCTCATTCCCGCTGAAACTACCATTGACGCGACGCCTAAAGACGTTAGGTGTCGATGTTATTGGTAATATGAGCTCGGAAGAAGTTGCCCGCAATAACCAACAAGCAGGGGCTGAGTCTATTGCCGCTATCGATATCCGTAATGTACGTTTTAAACGTTACGAATTGGTTGGTGTATTAACAGAGATTCGCTTGGTACTATCAGCAGATGTCAGCTATCAAACGATGGAAAATGGTAAACCTGTAACACTAAGCAACCCCATTCAAGTCGAGCGAAGCTATCAGTACAACGAAGCCTCTGTTAGTACTGACGATCAGCAAGGCGATCAGACTCGCGATTGGCTTTATGATACTTTAGCTCGCCGTATCACTGACCAGTACGTTGCTATCTCGCTTCCTAAAGTCGCACCTGCTGCCAAGCAGTCTGTGCAGATGAATAAAGGTGTGACACCAACCGTCGTCGTCGTACCACAACCGTAAGAGTTAGTCGTTCTGATTATCAAACGATACCGTTTCTAGAAATATGAGTAGCAAACTAAGCGAGCGTAAGTACTAGTAAACTCGGCTAGCTTGACACTGCTGATCATATTTTTGGAATTGGTATTACCTGCTCATCAACCTGTGTAACACCACGCTATGCAAGATACTTTCATAAAGGCCTATCCAAAACTACTGCAGCCTTCCGTTGCGGTAGCCGGCTTGTGGCTAGCGCACGGTGACGAGCCACTGCTGAGTCAATGGTTGATAGATGCGCTACGTCCACATTGGCGCGCGCAGAACTATGCAATCAAACGTATAGAGCTGATTTCTGTCAAAAGCTGGCAGGAAGTACTGTCTGAGCTTGGCAGCCAGTCTCTATTCGATGATGCCAGCGCCTTGATCGTGACGGGCAATCATAAACCCGATAAAGCAGTTATCACCGAGCTGGAACGTTTTGCGATCGAGGCACAAGCGGGCACACACGGTCATAGTGTATTGTGGCTTACACCTAAGCAAGACAAACGCAGCCAGAGCAGCAAATGGTTTGCTCCTTTTGCGCAATATGGCAATGTCATTGATTGCAATTTATACAATGAGCAGCAGCGCCAACAGCTACTACAAATACAAGCTCAGAAGTTTGGCTTACGACTGTCTCAAGAGGCCTGGCAGCTACTCATGTCACACACTGAGCATCATCTATTGAGTGCTTATCAAACCCTATGGCGGCTGTCCTATTTGTTTGCACCGCAGCTAGTTGCTAATAACAGTACTAGTGAAGATAGTGCTACTGACAACAGTACCGAACAATCTAATAGCTTTTCACAACCTGTGAATAATGTGGCATTGGATATTGCAGACCTACAAGCAGCGTTGGTCAGCGATGCGCAGTTTAGTGTGTTTGATTTGTCTGATGCGATGCTCGCGGGTAATAGTACGCAGGTCGCCAAAATCATGTTTCAGCTAAAGTCGACCGATGAGCCCACTACTTTAGTGCTTTGGGCTATCAGCAAAGACATGCGTCAAATCATTCAACTTATGGACGGTCAAGACCCTCAAGCATTAGGCATTTGGCGTAGTAAACAAGGGTTATACCAACAAGCCTGCCGTCGTCAGTCAAAAACGCACACGGCCGAATGGCCTGCTCTGCTTTACCGCTGTGACCAAGCTATCAAAGGACTTATACGCCAGCCAGCATGGGAATTATTATTGCAAGCAGCACTAGAGCTCGCAGGTAAGCGTTTATTTGCTATGCGCTAAGACTGATCCGCTTGTCACCACCTTTTATTGTTTCTACTATTAACAAGTTATCCATCTCTTCTCTTACTGGTTTATACATTTAAACGCTGTAAATCTAGATTCTACTACCTTATTTTGTTCTCCTATAATCTCCGTTTTATTGATTTTTAGTAAGCATTTCTTTTCTGTACCTGTCTCTGTTCTTCTACCTTAACCTTTCGTAAACTAATTTCCATTCCCTTTTGTAGATGAAGTCTCTACTATATCTACACTTGATTTAATTGTGATTGGATTGTTGTCATGCGCAAAATAAGCAAAAAGTCTGCTATCAAATGGGGTGTCATCACCTTAATTATCGTAGCATTAGGGGCTTTGGCCTATACTTTTTTAAAACCAGAAGAAGCCACACCTAATTATTTAACCGCAACCGTTGAAGTCGGTGATATTGAAAACAATGTCATGGCATCTGGTAAAGTAAAAGCGTTAAATACCGTCGATGTAGGGGCACAGGTATCTGGTGAAGTAAAACGCCTGTACGTTGAAGTCGGTGACGAAGTCAAGCAAGGCGATTTGATTGCGCAGATTGATCAAGTGACTCAGAAGAACAGCCTGAGCAATGAACAAGCCAGTCTTGAGCAAAGCGAAGCCGCGCTACAAAGTGCGCAAGCAGAATCGTTGAGCAAACAAGCCAGTCTAAAAAGTGCCTATGCTGATCTTGCCAGCCGTCAGTCTGAGCTCAAACAAGCACAGTCTGACTTTGCGCGTTTGCAAGACTTAGTCGCTATCGATGCTATCTCACAACAAGAATATGACACGCAGGCGACCAGTGTCGAGACTGCAAAAGCAGCCGTTGCCAATGCACGTGCGGCTATCGACACAGCTAAAGCCGCGATTGCGACCACAGAAGCCAATATCAACAGTCAGCAAGCAGCATTACGCAAATCACGAACCAACGTCAGTACTGCTGAAGAAGATCTAAGCTATACCACGATTCGTGCACCAATATCAGGTACAGTCGTTTCTATTACGACTGAGCAAGGTACTACGGTCAATGCTAACCAAACGGCGCCCACATTGGTGACGTTAGCAGATTTATCGACCGTACGTATCAACGCGCAAATCTCAGAAGCTGATGTCATTAACGTCAGTGCTGGTATGCCTGCTTATTTCAATATTATCGGTAATCCAGACAAACAGTATGATGCGACATTAACCGCTATCGAACCTGCCCCAGAGCAGATCAGTAGCACCAGCTCGACAGACGCTGCTATCTATTACGTCGGCTACGTAGAAGTACCAAACCCTGACCGCTTATTCCGAATCGATATGACGGCACAGATATATATCATCGTCAACGAAGCCAAAAATACTCTATTAGTACCATCAACAGTGATACAAGAAAAGCGAACTAAAGAAAAAGGCAAATCAACAACGGGCAAGTTTGTACGTGTATTAAGAGATGACGGAACCGTAGAAGAGCGTATTGTAGAAGTCGGTATTGATAACCGAGTAAATGCGCAAATCTTAAGTGGTTTGAAAGAAGGGGAAGAAGTAATCATCAGTGAAGAGAGCGGTAAGAAATCAGATAGCGGCCGCGTACCTGGTGGACCTCAAATGTAACTTGTGCTTTGACTATGTTGAGTAAGAAAGGCTTGCTAAAAACATAGCAGCCCTTTCATAACAACACTATAACGCTTATTAGCCTTTATTAAAGACACTGCTATGACTATATCTCAATCTCCTAAACCGTCGACTGAAGATAGCTCTGAAAGTAGCACGGCTCAAAACTTAGGGTCACACACTTCTGCTAACCCTTCAAACAGCTCAGATAATTTAGACAATTTGGATAACTTAAATAACTTAGACAGCTCAGATAACTTAAATAACTTGGCAAAAACCAATACCGTTAATCACCCTGCACCAGGCAAGCCCATTATGGAGTTGTCTGGCATTATCAGAGAGTTCCCTGCTGGTGAGCAAACCATTCGCGTCTTGCATGATATCAATCTAACCATCAATCAAGGTGAGATGGTTGCCATCATTGGACAATCAGGCTCTGGTAAGTCCACCTTGATGAATATCTTAGGTTGTCTAGATCAAGCCACTGCTGGTGATTATAAGATTTATGGTCAATCCGCCCGTAAGCTTGATGCCGATCAGCTAGCAGAACTGCGCCGTGAGCACTTTGGTTTTATTTTTCAGCGCTATCATTTGCTTGGTGATATCAGTGCCAAAGACAACGTCGCCGTCCCTGCCGTGTATGCGGGCATGGATACCGAGGCACGCACCAATCGTGCTGAGAAGCTACTAACTGACCTCGGCCTTGGCAATAAGGTCAACAATCGTCCCAATCAGCTCTCAGGTGGACAGCAGCAGCGTGTTTCTGTCGCTCGTGCACTGATGAATGGTGGCGATGTTATCTTAGCAGATGAGCCAACTGGTGCCCTAGACAGTAAGTCTGGCGAAGATGTCATGGCGATTTTGCATGACCTCAGCGCACAAGGTCATACCATTATCATGGTCACTCATGATCCAAAACTAGCAGCACAAGCGGAGCGTGTGATTGAGCTCAAAGATGGCCATGTCATCGCTGACTATCAAACTGAGCATTATAAGCACACAGACAAAAAACCAGAATCTATCCTTGGTGAGCATCGAAAAAGTGCCTTTGGTAGTTTTATTGATCGACTGCTTGAAGCGTTTAAAATGTCTTTGCTTGCCATGCGCGCGCATAAGATGCGTACTCTACTAACTATGCTCGGCATTATTATCGGTATTGCCGCAGTCGTATCTATCGTAGGCCTTGGACAAGGCTCTCAGCAGCAAATCCTTGCCAATATCAGCTCGTTAGGTACCAATACCATTACCGTCAATGATGGCTACCCTAGAGGCGATCCTAGACGCCGCTATAATGATGACAATTTGACACCAGAAGATGCAGAGGCGGTCGGCAATCAGCCCTATATTATCAGTGTCAGCCCTCAGGTAAATGCCAGCTCTAGTGTCCGCTATCGTAATATACAAGAGGATGCTACCGTCAATGGCGTTGGTGAAGACTATCTAAACGTCACTGGTGAAACATTAACATTGGGCCAAGGGTTTGATGCAAAAAGCATTACATTACGTAGTCAAGATATCATCATCGATGACAACGCTAAACAGACCTTTTTCTCAGATATTGATAACCCTGTTGGCGAGGTAATATTGGTTGGTAGTGTGCCTGGACGCGTGATTGGCGTACTTGAAGAGAGCGACGGTGGCTTTGGTCCCAGTGTAACGACGCCTACTATCTATATGCCTTATACGACGGTGATGTCGCGCGTCACCGGTAGTACCAATATCGACCGCTTTGTGGCGTTGTTAGATGACAGTATCTCTTCTAGTGCCGCAGAGACGGCCATCTCTGATTTAATAGAGAGTCGCCATGGTAAAGATGACTTTGAGCTGCGTAATTCAGACTCTATTCGTCAAACAATCGAGTCGACGACAGGAACGATGACTCTACTTATTTCATCAGTCGCTGTTATTTCATTGATCGTCGGCGGTATTGGAGTGATGAACATCATGCTCGTTTCTGTCACCGAGCGCACCAACGAGATTGGCGTACGTATGGCAGTGGGCGCGCGTCAGAGCGATATTATGCAGCAGTTCCTCATTGAGGCCGTTCTGGTCTGTATCTTAGGGGGACTGATTGGTATTGGACTGGCCTTTGCCATTGGTGAGCTGATTAATAGTGTGGGTGGTGATAATTTCAAAGTTATCTATTCATCAACATCTATTGTTGCCGCTTTTGTTTGTTCGACGTTAATTGGCGTAGTATTTGGATTCTTGCCAGCGCGTAATGCTGCCAAACTAGATCCTGTTGAAGCACTTTCTCGAGACTAATAATCAATTATTGACTCGCTTTAGCCAAAAATAGAGCAGTCAATATCGATATAATGACGAAAATTTAAATAAACTGGAATAAATTGGCAATTTTATAAGAGAATTACACTTTTTTTATCATGTGGGGTTGTAATTGTCATAATAATATATATAATGTGCTCTCACGTTTAGGGATACAAACACTTTAAACGTTAGGGCTGTTAGCTCAGTTGGTAGAGCAGTTGACTTTTAATCAATTGGTCCCGCGTTCGAGTCGCGGACAGCCCACCATATTTAGTTTAATCTTTATTAATCGTTCTACCCTATCCGGTAGTAGACTAATAAAGATAAATTTAAAATACATCGTTAAGATGTTTAGTTTTAGAAAGTTCTTTAGTTAGAATTTTCTCTTGCAGAGTTAAAAAGCATTGCTTTTTTATATACTCTTCAGGGCTGTTAGCTCAGTTGGTAGAGCAGTTGACTTTTAATCAATTGGTCCCGCGTTCGAGTCGCGGACAGCCCACCATATTTAGAAAGCCCAGTTACTAAGATAGTAACTGGGCTTTTTTTCGTCTGGGCTTTTTGAACATGTTTTTTAGCTATTAGTTTCTTAACTTTTATATACCTCTATTTATTATGCCTGCGTTTAAACAGTCGAAAGTTATCTCTCTTGCGCCATAGTAGTTTATGTCTGATCGTATCTTTGATGGTACGTGGGTGCTTGGGCGCATGAGCGATAAACTCATCAAACTCTGCCTCACTCATCGCTAGCTCTCGTCCATGAGCCATCATCACCATTGACGGTTGCAATGCCCTGATTTTTTTTAACGATTGAACATAAGCTTTTGGGTAATAGACAGGAAATGGCGCTACGAACTTATGGCGTAATTTAATGATTAAATCAGCGGTGTATACTTCGCGACTGGGCAGATGAAACAAAGACAAATCACGATCCGTATGACCTGGCGTCTCTAGTACTTGCCACTCATCAAAGTGTGGCACAATCTCACCATCTGTGACAGTGATATCTAGTTTTAGACTTGCCGAGTAATATAGGTTTTTAAATGGGCGTCCTTGACGTCTGGCCACATAATATCCTAGATGTATATCTACGAAGTGCATCGTGCGCCCGCCAATACCGCTATACCACTGCTTTTTTTTATCAGCGGAGACAATCAGACAGCCCGTCTCTTCTCGAAACTTATGTGCACCGCCTGCATGATCCGGATGCATATGCGTGACCACCACTACTTTTAGGTCGGTGACGGGTCGTTTTAACGTTGTCTTAATATAGTCAAGCACCATCGGCACATCAGCACGGCAGCAGCCATCTAACAGCATTATTTTATCTGGATATACTGCCAGATAGCTACTCTGGATATATCCTTCTAATCGTACAATTTCACATAGACTCATTGGTGTTCCCTACCTCATTCGTCGTTATTATTGTGAGGCTTTTGTTCAGTTTTATAGCCAATCTTTAGTATAGCGCCCGTCACGATAAATAAAACGACTTTGAGTGAACGCTTGTGACTATATACAAAGGCTAGGCGGTATACAGAGACAATGCGACTAATAACGATTAATAACGATTAATAACGAATGATTAGCACCTATAACATGACTTTTATCTGTGAAAATTCTCACCTTATTAATAAAAAGCAAAAACCCAGCGCTTAGGCTGGGTTTAAGGAAACACTTAATATCTTATTTGTTATTTTAGATAATTCGTAAATTACCTACTTATTAACTATGCAAGATCACGAACCTTTGGCTCACGTTCCCATAGACGAGACTTAGCATTGCTAATAAAGGCATCTAGCTCGGCCAATGGCGTTACGAACTCATCTTTTTCAACTGGGAGCTTACTTAGGATAAATTCATCAGTCGCGCCGCAATAGGCAATGGCTTTGCAATGATTGTACGCATCGTTGAACCAATCTAGTGCTGAGCTGTCTTTTGCGAGCTTTTTAGCTTGGTCAGGCATGATGATACTAACGACGGCATCAAACATCACTGACGGACCACCAGCGAGGCGCTCATCAGCTTGTATACGTGTACCATAATCCAATACGACTTCTTTGTTAGGTGCTACGATTTTGACACTAGCACCCTGCGCTTTAGCAGCATCTTCGAATTTTTTGACTTCACTACTATTAGAACCTTCTGCGACTAAGATACCAATCATGCGCCCTTTTAAGCTATCAGGCGTTAGGCCAATAGTTTGTACCGCTTTAGAAGTTCCTAAGTCTTGGACAGGTGCAGCCGCATCCGCTGGCTCTGGTAGCTCCATACCCAGTGCAGTCGCTACGCGATTGGCCAAGTCTTCATCGATATGAATCAAATGGCTAAGCATACGCGTACGTACATGGGCTGTATCTACCTTACCTAGCTCAAACGCATAAGCGGTTGCGATATGGGCTTGTTCAGTTGCTGTCTGACTACGGTAGAACATACGTGGCTGACTATAATGATCTGCAAAGCTCTCGTCACGGACGCGACCTTTTACGCCATCATCTAGTTGCTCATGGAATGAGTTGAAACCACGTTTAGCGCTTTCACGAGGACGAGTTGGATCTAGGCTTTGTGGCTCATAGAGTACACGTGTCTTAGGCACTTGCATCTGCATATGACCATCTTGCTGATTATTAGCAAACGGACATTTTGGTGCATTAATAGGAATCTGGGCAAAGTTTGGCGAGCCTAGACGTGATAGCTGTGTGTCTAGATAACTGAACAAACGACCTTGTAATAATGGGTCATTACTAAAATCAACACCCGGTGGCAGATGTGATGGGCAGAATGCTACCTGCTCAGTTTCTGCAAAGAAATTATCTGGATAGCGGTTCAATACCATTTTACCCACGACTTTTACTGGTACCAATTCTTCTGGAATCAGTTTGGTCGCATCGAGATGGTCAAACGGAAACTCATTGGCTTCTTCTTCAGTAAATAACTGTACGCCAAACTCCCACTCAGGATAGTCACCGTTGTTGATTGACTCAAACAAGTCGCGGCGATGATAGTCAGGATCCGCACCTGAGATTTTCACTGCCTCATCCCATGTAGTTGACTGTACGCCCAATACTGGCTTCCAGTGGAAACGTACAAAGGTGCTCTTACCGTCTTTATTGATTAAGCGATAGCTATGAATACCGAAGCCTTCCATCATGCGTAGGCTACGTGGCAGACCGCGATCACTCATCAGCCAAATTAGATTGTGCATGGTTTCAGGACTTAGTGAGACAAAATCCCAAAACGTATCATGAGCAGAAGCTGCTTGCGGGAAACCGCGATCTGGTTCTGGTTTTACCGCATGAATCAAGTCTGGAAACTTCATCGCGTCTTGAATAAAGAAGATTGGCATGTTGTTACCAACAATGTCCCAGTTACCTTCTTCCGTATACATTTTCACTGCAAAACCGCGCACATCACGTGGCGTATCTTTTGAACCTTTGTTACCGGCTACCGTTGAGAAACGCGTAAATAATGGCGTTTGCTTACCTGTTTCGGTCAACACTTTGGCAGTCGTATATTCTTCTAATGACTCTGTCAGCTCAAAATAACCATGTGCTGCGCTACCTCGAGCATGGACGATACGCTCAGGGATGCGCTCATGGTCAAAATGATTGATTTTTTCACGTAATACAAAATCCTCTAATAGCGTCGGTCCACGTGAGCCTGCTTTTAGAGAGTTTTGATTATCAGCGATGGCCACACCTTGTTGCGTGGTTAATACCTTAGTGTCGTCACCTGCGCGCTGATGGGTTTCACCACCATTGCCACGTTCCATATTCATGTCTTTGGCGGGGTCAGTATGATCGATATTATTATTCATAAAAAGTCCTAGCTAATAGATTGAGAGTGCTCTTTTAAATCATTAAAAGAGTGCCTACACAGGTTTGATATCCTTTGAGATAGTGGTGACTTCATCTGTCATTTATTTATCTGTGTTTTCAGCATTGCCGAGCGTTAAATTGATACCGCACTAAAATTCGTAAAGGAATAATAGGCTTAGGCCTTATACTACCCAAAAAATAAGTCAAATATAGTTGCGTATATAGTAAACCTTGTTGATATTTAGTTAACGTTTATAGACGCCATAAAGCGACTACTTTAGATGGTCTTAAAGGCGCATAAATGTTAACAATAGAATCTTGTAATGTAGTTATTCTTTAAGGTATGCTTTTATGAGGTACTAGAGACTATTGATAAATAAGTTGGCAGGGTTTTAGCCTTATATTTATCTTTTTTATATTATTAAATTCAGATAATTTCGATACAAGAAAACCGAGCGCAAGCTATACATTAGTATGGTTAGCGAGGATGACGATGTAGCGGGTTTATAGGGATTTGATGATGCGACTATTTTTTATATAACTATAAGGCTACCTACCATGTTACCAACTCTAAGCTCCCCAACTAGAAAACCTTATCACTCATTGCTAGTAGGCGCGTCAATGGGTCTAATGGCATTAACGTTCAGTCAAACGGCTGCTGCTATCACGACCAAAAACGTAACCTATACGGTCGATGACCAAGCATACGAAGGCTATTACGCCAAGGCGGACAAAGCTAATGCACCTTTTATCTTATTGATTCATGATTGGGATGGTCTAACTGACTATGAGCGCAAACGTGCTGACATGTTAGCAGCTGAAGGCTACAACGTATTGGCGGCCGATATGTTTGGACAAGGCATTCGCCCTACTTCTATCGAAGAAAACAAACGCCTAACTGGGGAACTATATGATGACCGTAATAAAATGCGCCGCATATTGGCAGGGGCATTAACGGCAGGACAACTACAAGGCAACGATGTGCGCAAAGGCACGACTATGGGCTATTGTTTTGGCGGTACAGTTGCGTTAGAGCTAGCACGCTCAGGCTTTGAGCAAAAAGCCTTTGTACCCTTCCACGGTGCCTTCGATATTCCAACCGGTCAAAGTTATGACAAAACTACGGGAGAAATCCTAGTATTCCACGGCTCTGCTGACCAATCTGTCTCGCTAGAGAGCTTTGCCACTTTGGGTAAAACATTAGAAGCAGCCAAAGTCCCTCATGAGATGGTTACCTATAGCGGCGCACCACATGCCTTTAGCGTATTTGGCAGCGATAGATATGATGCTCGCGCCGATGAGCGCTCTTGGAAGCGCTACTTAGATTTTTTAGCAGAAGAATATAAATAACC
Organism: Psychrobacter sp. 4Bb; assembly: GCF_002836735.1. Taxonomy (GTDB): domain Bacteria; phylum Pseudomonadota; class Gammaproteobacteria; order Pseudomonadales; family Moraxellaceae; genus Psychrobacter. Next base: position 68,138 of record NZ_PJAS01000055.1, read on the forward strand.
TAGCAGCACAAGTTGAATAAGTAATAATATAAGCAAACCCAAACTAGAAGACACCTCAATTAAGATCTAATAATGATCCATTAAGGTGTCTTTTTATTTATGTAATTTTTGCCAACGCTTTAAAAAATTAGCGTTTACGAAATACCAATAGCTGATTATTAGCAGGCATCGCATATGTTTTTCTGAGTTGTAAATGATGAGCATTTGCTAAACTAACGACATCTTCTTTATCGCGAATGCCGCTATCAGGATTACTTGCTCTCAACATCGCATCAAATCGCTGATTACCTTCACTGGTATATTTACCATCTTCGTTAAATGGGCCATAGATAATCAGCTTACCGTCCACAGGTAACGCATCACCAGCCAATGCAAATAACCGCGCCACCAAAGCCCAGCTAATGATATGCAAAGTATTGGCTGTAAATATCACATTATAAGGTTTGGCTATATTACTGCTATTTAAATGACCACTATCTAAATGACTACTAACAGGTACTGAGTTATGCGCTAAATCAAACGCTAATGGCGAATATAGATTGGGTGCAGGATACGCATTGTGCCAAGCGATTATATGGCGATGATTATTAGTCACATCACTAGTTTGCCATTTTAAATGTGACAAATGAGGCGCAAAGTAAACACTATGCTGACCTGTCCCAGAGCCAATCTCTAGCACATGACTAAAGCCTTGTAACTCTGTTTGAAGTATTTCTAGAATAGGCTGCTTATTATTTTCACACGCTTGAGAAAACGGCAATGCAGAAATATCTACTTTATTATTTGGATTATCACTCTCCAGATTATCGTCATGCATTACTATCCTCCCAGACCGTTTGTTATGCTCTCAATATTGATAGCAGTAGATTAACAAGCACTGCCTAAGACTAACCTAGTAGCCGCCACCCAACTCACAACTCACAACTCACAACTCACAACTCACAACTCACAACTCACAACTCACAACTCACAACTCACAACTCACAACTCACAACTCACAACTCACAACTAGTAAATACCTGCATCTACCCCAACGGCAAGCGTCATAGCAAACTCTTCTACTTGCTCAGCAAAGCTATTTTGCCAATCGCCCTGTAGTATCAGCGCCTCTTGAATCCATGACCAACGTAGCCCCATTGTAATCGTTTTGAGCGCAAGCTTGGTACCTGTACCATCATGCCCTGCGCGTATATATACCGCAAATGGCATACCTTGCTTTTCTTCTAGCACGGGATAATAGCAACGATCAAAAAAGTCCTTGGTCAGTCCTGCCATATACGCCAGATTTTCAGTCGTGCCTAACAGCAACGCATCAGCAGCCAATACATCCTCAGGCCGCGTATCCTGCGGTGATTTCAAAATGACAGTAATATCTATATCAGGATGATTGGCACCGTCATAAGCTGCCTGCGCCAATTTCTGAGTATTAGGCGATGGCGCATGAGCGACGATGAGTAAAGTCTTAGTGGCCATACTATGCGTCTGTGCCATTGTTAAACACTAAGTTTTGAGTAATCTCAGGATCCAAGCTATTGCCTACTGGGCAGGTCAATGCGGTTTTATAAAATCGTTTTAGGGTGCTCTCGTCCAATGCCTTTGAGAAATTGACTATAACGTGTATTTCACTTACCCGCCTTGGTTTGGCAGCCATGACTTTGGTGATTTCTGCGGTAGTACCTGAGATATCGATATCCATCGCTTCGGCTTTGATACCAATAATCGTTAAGATACAACTGCCCAAACTGGTGGCTAGCAAATCAGTAGGAGAAAACGCTTCGCCCTTACCATGATTGTCCGTCGGCGCATCCGTAATGATCTGATTATTCGATTGTAGATGGATGGCTTGGGTGCGTAAATTGCCTTGGTAGGTTACTTTTGAGGTAGTCATAATCTTGCCTTAGTTTATTAAACTAGCTGCCTGAGAAATAAAGATGCTGTGATAGTTATTTGATAGATGCTAAGATAGCGAGCATTTGTGCAAACATTAGTTCTGTAAAGGAAATTGTAATATGTATGTGTATGAGCTCTCAGAATACCAAGTTTATCAATTAAAATCGATAGACCCAGCATTAGGTGGTAACTGGAAAACCATTCTTATCAGTATTTTGCCGCAGCTCGATATACCCAGTCGTAAAAGTGTGTACGAAAAAATATTATCAAAAAGGAACATTAGCCCAAATTTTACTTATATTATTCCAGATGATTTGAGAAGTTTGTTATCTAAAACAGCAATTCGTCATCGAGAGCTAAAAGCAATTGCTATACAGATGTTGAAATTTATTGAGTCCAAGCCGGATTCATATGATGCTATTGAACTTGCTGATAAAGTAGAGGCGATGATCGATTATCTTAACCGTATTGATATAGGTGATCATATTTTAGACCAAAAAAGTCGTGAAAGTATAAAAAAAGCATTTTTGTACGATTTAGCATTTTGGATCGATAATGTAAATCTTATAGTACAACCTGGTATAAGGCACTTAAATACTGATATCGTAAAAACATACTTTAAAGAAGTATTTATTAAGCAAAAGATTCAGGGGCGAGACTTTCGCGCATGGGATTCTACTGATATAGACTTTCAGGAACAAGACAAATTACCTGATATTATAAAAAGAGAGGCAAAGCGTAAAAAGTTCTTTGTCATTGAAAGTGAGCGTTACTGGTTTTTAATAGGTATTGCCGACAAATCAAGACAAAATCCTTATTCTATTAAACGTTTTTTACATGAAGATGGCGGTAGTAATGATTTATTTGTATATCTGACACACGTTGTCATTAGAAAAGAGCTTATGGATGAAGAACGTTATATACGACACGTTAAATACTGTACAAGTCGACTATACACTTTGGATGCTGGTGTATCAGACACAATCATCAAATTTATAGCAGAAGCACAACATCTCTGTAAGACACAAATTATACCTCTACTCAAAAAAGAATTGAAAAAAGACGGCGAAGAGACAGAGTATCATATCAGTAAGCGTATGAATGACTATGAGCACCAAATCACAATTTCGATTTTGAATAAATTACCTAATATAATTAATAATGCAGTCACTGATAGTGATGATCGATACTATTTATTTTATTATTTGACTA
>NZ_PJAS01000056.1 GCF_002836735.1 Psychrobacter sp. 4Bb
GGTTATAAATTCGAGGTTGTTTATTTTCTTTAATAATAGTGTGCAATACGACTTAATTCAACAATTTTTAGTAAAGGTAAGCTTTATCTAATCCTTATGACTGGATCTATTCGTTCTGTCATTCTTGAGTATTTCCCCTGAGCAAATTGTCTCTCATATTTTTCAATGTTGATATTCATATAATCAGCACTATATATAAGCTAAGTTATTCAGGCTTATATGACGCTTTCAATATACTGTCCTATATAGTGCAGTATTTGATACTACCTTTATCATAAGATATGGCTCTCATATTAGTCGTCACGCAATCCCTTGATATCTAGTGTTGAGAGACGGTTTTTGCTATAATAGGTATTTTGCTGCATTACTTATATATGTTGGCTGTTATATTACTTCTATAGCGAAATGCATTTTGCTGCAATGCTATTGATTGACTGGCTTCGAGCCATACATTATTTCTAGCATATATAGTCATATTAAGACTCTAGGTAATGCGTCTCTCTCACAACATATCACAATGATTAGATATAATTGACGTGGTCTCACGGTTATATGATTGATGGTTGCAATCATCACTGCCAACGGACCCAATAATAGGCGAATAGATTATGGTAGCGATTACTTTACCCGATGGTAGTGTAAAAGACTTTGAAGGTCATACAACAGTCATGGAAGTGGCGCAAAGTATTGGGACAGGACTCGCTAAAGCGACAGTTGCTGGACGTGTAAATGGTCATCTGGTAGATGCACATGATCCTATCGTCGCTGATGCCAATGTTGAAATCGTAACGCCAAAAGACGACGACGGTGTCGATATTATTCGTCACTCATGCGCTCACCTATTAGGTCATGCTGTTAAGCAGCTATACCCTGATGTGAAAATGGTCATTGGTCCTGTTATTGATGATGGTTTTTATTACGATATCTTTAGTGAAACGCCATTTACGCCTGAGCATATGGAGGCCATTGAAAAACGCATGATGGAGCTGATCAAGCAAGATTATGACGTTATCAAAAAAATGACGCCACGTGCCGAAGCGATTGAGATATTTGAATCACGTAATGAAGACTATAAGTTAAAGCTTATTAATGATATGCCAGGTGAAGAAGCCTTTGGTCTATATCATCATCAAGAATACGTCGATATGTGCCGTGGTCCGCATGTGCCAAACACGCGCTTTTTGAAAGTATTTAAACTGACAAAAATGTCAGGTGCTTATTGGCGCGGCGATGCGAAAAATGAGCAGTTACAGCGTATCTATGGTACTGCGTGGGCTGATAAGAAACAGTTAAAAGCTTATATCCAGCGTATTGAAGAAGCAGAAAAACGTGACCATCGTAAAATCGGTAAAGCGCTGAACCTATTTCATATGCAAGAGCAAGCGCCAGGTATGGTGTTCTGGCACGCCAATGGCTGGACGATTTATCAAGTACTTGAGCAATATATGCGTAAAGTACAGTACGATAATGGCTACGAAGAGATTAAAACACCTCAAATCGTTGATCGCAGCTTGTGGGAGCGTTCAGGACATTGGGGCAACTATGCAACCAATATGTTCACGACTTCTAGTGAAAACCGTGATTATGCGGTAAAACCGATGAACTGTCCTTGTCACGTGCAAGTGTTTAACCAAGGCTTAAAGTCTTATCGTGATTTGCCACTGCGTATGGCTGAGTTTGGTTCTTGTCATCGCAACGAGCCATCAGGTTCATTGCATGGTTTGATGCGTGTACGTGGTTTTACTCAAGATGATGCGCATATATTCTGTACGCAGGCACAGATTCAACAAGAAGTCGCTGACTTTATTAAGCTAACGCTTGCTGTCTATGAAGATTTCGGCTTTGATAATATTATTATGAAGCTTTCTACCCGCCCTGAAAAGCGTGTTGGTAGTGATGAGTCTTGGGACTTTGCAGAAAAAGCGCTAGCAGATGCGCTTGATAGCTCAGGGCTAGACTGGGATTACTTACCTGGCGAAGGTGCATTCTATGGTCCAAAGATTGAGTTCAGTCTGAAGGATTCATTAGGACGTATTTGGCAGTGCGGTACCATTCAGGTTGATCCAAACATGCCTGAACGACTAGATGCTGAGTTCGTCAATGAGCAGAACGATCGTGAAGTACCTATTATGTTGCACCGTGCAATCTTAGGTTCATTTGAGCGTTTCATTGGTATTTTGATCGAAAACTACGCAGGTTGGATGCCAGTATGGCTAGCACCGCAGCAAGTTGTGGTCATGAACATCACTGATAAACAGGCTGATGCATGTGAAAACGTGGTTAGCGAGCTTAAAAATGCAGGTTTGCGCGCTATTAGCGACTTGCGTAACGAAAAGATTGGATTTAAGATACGAGAGAAAACATTAGAACGTATTCCCTATATGCTAGTATTAGGGGATAAAGAAGTCGAATCGGGCAGTGTTAACGTCCGAACTCGCGAAGGTGAGAACCTTGGCGTGATGAGTGTTTCTGAATTTATTACATTAGTACAGACCGCTGTCAGTAAAAAAGGCCGACAGACCCCAAAAACAGATGAGGAGTAATACCTATTAAACAGTCCAACCGTTTGAACATCAACGAAGATATCAATGTCAAAGAAGTCCGTCTCGTTAAAGAAGATGGCGAGCAAATGGGCGTGGTTGATATCGCAACCGCGATGAAAGCGGCACGTGATGAAAATCTAGATTTGGTTGAATTAGTTCCTGAAGCTAAGCCGCCAGTATGTAAGATCATGGATTATAAGCATTTCCTCTATGATCAAAAGCAAAAGGCTAAAGAAGCTAAGAAAAACCAAAAGCAGACTCAGCTTAAAGAGATGAAGCTACGTCCTAGTACCGAAGAGGCCGATTATCAGGTTAAACTGAGAAAAATCGTGAGCTTCTTGGAAGATCAAGACAAAGTTAAAATTAGCATCCGTTTCCGCGGACGTGAAATGGCGCACCAAGATATCGGTCGCAAACAACTTGATCGTATCATTGAAGATACTGCTGATATCTCAAACGTCGAACAGTACCCTAAGATGGAAGGTCGTCAGATGGGTATGCTGCTTGGACCCACTAAGAAAAAGTAATCTGTCTATCGGATTGCTTTGAGTGGTGGCTGTTAGTCTATATAGCTATTTATAACTCTAACCATCAATATGCTGCGGGATATTGATGGTTTTTTATTATTCGGACTCAAAAACTGCTGTAATGGACATAGCTGTACTGAACATAATAGCCTAGCATCATTGACTGACGCTATTTTACAAAATCCACCTTCTCAACTTTCTGATTACACGGTAATCTAAAGGTCTAGTTATATTTGCTAGTCAGCATTTAGCAGTCACTAATGATCATTTGATAAAAATTAGTATGAGCTAAAGACAATTTATAAGTGTAAAAAAGCTAAGTATATAAATAAAAACAATGTATATCACGACTGTCAGAGTCGTTGACAAAAAACACTCCCTTCTCCGATATCAGAGGATATTTCATGCAAGAATTGACGCCACCAGAAAACGCTACAACTCCCAGTATTTCTCTAACAGCACCTGAACCTGTCAAAGAAATACAGAAAAGTGAAGCAGATCAGATGGTCAAATTGGATGAAAGCCAAATTCCTGAGCTCGATGCCAAGGTTGATGCTTTTGTTGATCATGTGCTGACCAACTCTGTGCATAGCGATGAATTTCGACAGAACGTGCAGTCTATTCATAATCTAGGTACCAAAGAGATTCGCGAATCTGCACAAGTATCTAACCGAATGTTAGATTTGCCCGCAAAAAGTCTCAATGACAGCTTATTTGATAATTCCCCTATTGCTAAATCGTTGACAGAACTACGCGGGATTGTCGAAGACTTAGATCCAAGCAAAAAGGAGCTTACCAGCTCACGCAAGCTGTTCGGTCTCATTCCGTTCGGTAATAAAGTGCAAGATTATTTCCGTCAGTATGAATCAGCACAATCACATATCAATGCGGTCGTTACCAGCCTCTACAATGGTAAAGATGAATTGCTCAAAGACAATGCGATGATTGAGCAAGAAAAAGTCAATATGTGGGAGCTGATGCAGTCTATTCGCCAATATGTCTACGTTGGCAAAAAGATTGATGAGCAACTTGAGCAAAAGGTCTATGCGATAGAAGCAACAGATCCAGAAAAAGCGCGCATCATTAAAGAAGAAATGCTGTTTTATGTCCGTCAAAAAAACACTGATTTTTTAACTCAGTTAGCAGTGAATGTACAAGGCTATTTGGCGCTTGATACCATTCGCCGTAATAACTTAGAGCTAATTAAAGGTGTCGATCGTGCAACCACAACTACTGTGTCTGCATTACGCACGGCTGTGGTCGTTGCTCAAGCAATGACCAATCAAAAATTGGTATTAGATCAAATCACTGCCTTGAATAAAACGACCAGTAGTTTGATTGAATCAACCTCAGCGATGCTCAAACGTCAGTCAGGTGAGATTCACGAGCAGGCGACCAGCAGTAGCATTGAGCTTGATAAACTGCAAAATGCCTTCAATAATGTCTACGACACTATGGATATGATTAGCAATTATAAAATTGAAGCGCTAGAGAATATGAAGCAAACGGTCAATACACTGACCACGGAAGTAGATAAAGCACAAAAATACTTGGATAAATCAAATCAGACTACGGTATTAGAAGTCTCAAAAGAGTTGGATAGTAAAAAAATCGCTAACCAATCGAGCAATGTCGATATCGATATTTGATTTATTCCTATAGCGGTCGCCAGAAAACTGACCGCTTCCTGCTACCGAATACACATAAGACAATTGACGCAAGATATTGCAACGTCGTTCGTGTTAAGATAGCCACTATTAATAATTTTAAAAATAGATACGGTAATTTATGAGTTGGAATGATCCAAACGCCTCAAGTGAGGCAAAAAAATATGACAACCCGATTCCTAGTCGTGAGCTGATACTCAGCACGATTAACGAGCATGGGGAAGTTACGCATCAACAATTGGCAAAAGCCTTTAATATTGATGATCCTGATCAGTTTGATGCTTTGGGCAATCGCCTAAAAGCAATGGCGCGTGATGGCCAAGTAAATCGTGATGGTCGTCCTTATCGCTATCGCACAGTGACCAAGCAAGATATCGTTTCAGGTACAGTTTCTGCACATCCAAAAGGTTTTGGATTTGTGGTGCTAAGTGATATGCCAGATTTGTTTTTGCATGAAAAACAAATGCGCTGGGTATTCAATGGCGATACAGTAGCAGCAGTCGGCACTTCGACAGACAATCGTGGGCGTACCGAAGGGCGTATCGTTGATGTTGTCGAACGTCGTCAAAACAACTTTATCGGTACACTTGCTCGTGATGAAGACGGCTATTGTGTTGAGCTTGGTAGCCCAAATAATCATCAACCGATTACGGTTACTGATGACAATGTTCAGGCGCTAAATATCAAGCAAGGCGCTCCTGTCAAAGTCGATATCATTGACTGGCCAAACCAGCATGAATTTGCCACTGGAAAAATCACTGAAGTGCTGTCTGACGATAATGATCGTGAATTGATTATTGAGACTACCCTGCTCAACTATGATATTCCATCAGATTTTAGCGAAGCTGCGCTTAAGCAAGCTGATGACTATCAAGAGCCAACTGAGAAAGACATAAAAGGCCGTACAGATATACGTCATCTACCGCTTGTCACTATCGATGGCGAAGATGCTCGTGACTTTGATGATGCTGTATTTGCTGAAAAGCGTTCTGGTGGTAACTACCGTGTTGTGGTTGCGATTGCGGATGTCAGCTATTATGTGACACCGAATTCACCACTTGACCAAGATGCCTATGAGCGTGGTACTTCAGTATACTTCCCGCATCGCGTGATTCCGATGTTGCCTGAAGTGTTATCTAACGGTCTATGTTCATTGAACCCTAATCTAGATCGCTTATGTATGGTTGCTGATATCAAGATATCGCGCGCTGGTAAAGTGACTGGATATGAATTCTATCCGTCAGTGATGCACTCACAAGCACGTCTCACCTATAATCAAGTAAATGATTATCTTGTGAACCCGAATGATAAGAGACTACCTAAATCATTAACGGGTAATAAAGACGTTAAAAAATCTGTTGACACCTTACATCAATTGTATGAGCTACTACTTAAAAAGCGTGAAGAACGTCATGCAATGGAATTTGAAACGGTTGAAACGTATATCAAGTTCAATGAGAAAGGCGGAATCGAAGCGATTTTACCACGTACTCGTGGCGACTCTCAGAAGCTAATCGAAGAGTGTATGCTCCTTGCCAATACTTGTGCTGCAAACTTCGCGCTTAAGCATGAGTTACCAGTTTTGTATCGTAACCATGATAAGCCTGATAATGAGAAGTCGATGCGTATTCATGAATATGCGAAAAACTTTGGCTTACCATTCCCAGAAGAAAATCCAACGCAAGCGGATTATCAGCGCATTATCGAAGCGACTAAAGATAGACCAGATGCCATCAGTATTCATAGCATGCTGCTGCGTTCAATGATGCAAGCAAACTATGCACCTGACAATATTGGTCACTTTGGCTTAGCATATGATGAATATAGCCACTTTACCTCGCCAATTCGCCGTTATCCAGATTTGATGCTGCATCGTGCGATTAAGGCAAAAGTCACTAATAGCCCACAGCCTGTTATGGACTTTTCTCTTGAAGGTGCTGGTACACAAACATCAGATACAGAACGCCGTGCAGAAAAAGCATCACGTTATGTAGAGTCTTGGCTCAAGTGTCACTATATGACCGATCATGTCGGTGAAGAGTTTGAAGGCGTTGTGACTACGGTTACTAGCTTTGGTCTATTCGTCACATTGACTGACTTATATATTGATGGTTTGGTTCATATTTCAAACGTTGGCGATGACTTCTTTGTCTACGATGAGCAGCAACAGCAGCTTATCGGTAAGGATAAAGGCACGCTATTTGGACTGGGCGATTCGGTTAAAGTGAAGGTTGCGGGTGTCAACATGGACCTGCTACAAATTGATTTTGATTTGAAGGCTAAATTGCAATCTAGTGCAATGAACCAAAGCAAAAAAGGTCAACCGAAGAAAGAACAGCCTAAGAAAACCCCAGCGAAAAGAAGCAGCAACCGCAGAGGCGCTGCCAAAAAAAGCTAAGCTTAGACTGATACCGAAATATTAATTTTGTAATACTATAAAAAAGGCTAACGTAATCGTTAGCCTTTTTTATGCTGTGTACTTTTGAGTTATATATGATATAGCTATTTATTGTGCCTATTGCGCATCGTCCAATTGATCTACACGGTCTTGTTCGGCTTGCTGTGCTTGGTCAATTTTGCTAGTAGCACTATCTACGATAGCTTTCGGCTGTTGACTAAGTGGCTGGCTAATAATATCTGTATCAGAGGTAACTACTGTAGAATCAGGCTGTTCAGCCGCTACGCTACTGGCTGCGATCTCTCTGTTTTGTTCGCGACTATTACCATTGATAATGTTAAAGCCAAGCAATGCCACAATACCAATTACTGCAAAGATAATGACGTGTTTCATTTCCATAAAAAGCCCCGTATTTGAATAACCACCAAATATAGATTCTGTTGCACTTTTTATGCCTAAATTTTATTTAACGTCTAATACCTATTCTTGCGGGCTATTATTATTCAATAAGTCAGTCTCATCTGAGCTTTGAGCAATCTCTTGCTCAACCTTTTCCATCAGCTTGTCGTCAGGACGGGCGTCGAGAACCTCATTAGCACTGCGACCTTGCAAAATGGTTTTGGCTCGAGCCTTGGCTTGTTTTTTATCTTGGTCATCCGTATGACTCTCGCTGACCTGATTTGTTTCAGCAGGCTTAGGGATAGTCGGCGTAATCGTCATATCAGATTGAATATTATTAGCATTGCTGACACTGCTTTGCATGTGCTCAAAGGCTTTTTCTAACTTATTGTTGAAGCGCAGACGATAGATAGGCTCAGGTAAGCTAAAGCCTTTATCTTCTAGTGCATGCTTGGTCTCACGAATGGCGATACTGCGTGCTTTGGCAAAGTCAGTCTCTGATTGGTCTACCCAAACCTGAAATTCCAAAACAATATTAGAATCGCCCACATTGGTAATGACCGCAATCGCTTTGGGCTCATCCAACACAAACGTCAGCGTATGTATCGCATCCAATCCGACTTTGATTGCTGCTAAAGGATCATCATTGGCATCAACGCCCAATTCAAAAGTAAATCGGCGCTCAGGGTTTTTGGTGTAATTTAAGATCGTACCTTTAAAGACTTCAGCATTAGGAATACGTAACTGATTACCATCTAATGTCATCAGTATCGTCGCGCGCGAGGTCAAACGAACCACGATGCCCTCTTGTCCATTAATCACGATATGATCACGGGCACGAAAAGGCTGCCGAATACTGAGCATTAATGAAGCGATGTAGTTTTCGATCGTATCTTTGACTGCAAAACCAACCGCAATACCAATGACACCTGCACCGCCCAGCAATGTGCCTAAGATGGTCTCCGCCCCGATTAAGCTCAACGCTAAAATCAGACCAAAAATGATAAAGATAACTTTTACCGTTTGCGAAAGTAATTCAGCGACGAAGGGATTGGGTGTCAGGCGTTGCCACATTTTTTTGCGTCTAGATAACCAGCTACCAAACCATGCTACCAAGGCAAATATAACGATGCCGACCAATAGTAGCGGTAGCGCCTTCACAAGATTGGTCACCTGCGCTTTTAGACCTTGATAGACCGTTGAGACATTCTCTTGAACATCTAACGTGCGGTTAATTCTATCTTCTACAGTAACAACATCTGTTAGTCGGTTGGTTAAATTAATCGCTTGCTGTGCTTTTTTTTCGTTAGCTGTTTCCCCAGTTAGGGTAACAACGCCTTGGATGACACTAACATTGACGGCTTGTAAACCTTCGATTTCAGAGAAAATACCGCTGATACGTTGACGAATATCGTTGTCTTTTTGCGGTGTTGGTGTGGTCTCGATTTGAGCATTATTAGTGCTTTCGCCACTGATTATTGGTGGCGTAGCTGGTGCTGGCAATGAGCTGTCCAGTTCTGTAGTATCAACTGTTGATGCTTCATTTTCTGATGTGGCAGAATTATCGTTAGATACGCTTGCCTCTGTCGTCTCTACCCCTTCAGTTGTCTCTATACCTAACGCCGTTGCGATACCAGAAATTTCTTCACTGGCAGCATGCGCTGAACACGCAAAAAGGATGCTTAGTAGCAACACCATTTGACTCCACGCTTTTATAAAACTGCGTACTATCGGACGGTCAATATAAGTGGCCATAAGCATCCTTTATTTTTTACGGATTTTTCTCGCTTAGCTTGTTATTGGTAACTGGCTATCTGGATTTAGCTATCTAAATAAAGCTGCGCTTCGCTCAAATTCAACGTGCCTTCATAGATAGCGCGGCCAGTGATGATACCTTCGATACAGTCACCGTAAGGCTTTAGCAGCTCGATATCTTTCATATCGGTAACGCCACCTGATGCAATCACAGGTAGTCCGCCTTCGCGCGCCAAATTAACGGTTTGTTCAACGTTGACGCCCTGCATCATGCCATCGCGCGCGATATCAGTATAAACAATCGATGACACGCCGACGTCTGCAAAGCGCTTAGCAAGCTCGGTCGCTTTGGTATCTGTCACGTTTGCCCAGCCATGAGTGGCTACCATACCGTCTTTGGCGTCGATACCGACGATGATATGCCCTGCAAATTCGCGGCAAGCTTCCGCGACAAAATCAGGATCTTCAACGGCTTTTGTACCGATGATGATATACGTCAAACCTGCGGTAATATACTGCTCGATAGTGTTCATGTTACGTACACCGCCGCCCAATTGAATAGGCAGGTTCGGATAGGCTTTGGTGATATCATTGACCACTTGTCTATGTACTGGCACGCCATCAAAAGCACCATTCAAATCGACCAAATGCAAGCGACGCGCGCCTTCATCTACCCAACGCGCTGCCATGGCAACTGGGTCATCAGAGAACACCGTATCATCTTCCATACGGCCTTGTTTTAAACGTACACACTTACCATCTTTTAAATCAATAGCCGGGATAATGACAGGCACAGCACACATATAGCATTCCTTATAAAGCACAAGATTGGCAATAAATTTAGTAAATTAAAATTTTGAGAATGAAACGTTATCGAAGCGTCAAATAACGAGAGAAAACGCTGCTTAAAAGTAGCATAAATTATGGACAGATCGAAAACCAAGACATCGCTAAGTTAGCAATCTGTTTGAATACAAATAAGAAAGACAGAAACTAGACAATCATAACCATAAGTTTTAGTACGTAGAATCACTACCAACAATCGTTAAATTCTATTACTGACTGGCAATTTTAGGTCAATTTAGCGTATAATCCTAGGTAAATTTTTATTTGTTTCTATGTGATAGTAACCATGTGTTACGCTTTTTGTTGAGTTGTTACAACTCACTAATACAGCATGGTGATCAGGATGGATCGAGCAATCGCTCAATACGCCAATAAAATATTGGCCAAGAAATTGCTAAAAAGGACTATCTGAAAAAATCTCAACCAATAGTCTCTAAACCATCGATTCTGCGGTATTTAACCTTAATTAGATGTCTTGCAAGTCCCTATCACTAGCTAACTATATTAAAACCGTTACGATTAAAACTATAGCAGCTTATAATAAGTGAGGTTTGCTTATCAGTTGCTTAGCTAGTTTGTCTTTTAACCAGTATATCATCTACCTTAATAGATCGTTATTTGGCCACACTCTTATTCTATCGAATATCTTTAGACGATATTAGTGAACGAGAGATGGTCAAACATACTGGTGTTACAAGTTTTAAATTTCAATGAAACGTGTGATAAAGCCATTTATATTTAAACCAGTCTCTTTTAGCCATGTGCTGTAGCGATTGATTTTGATGAAGCGGTTTTAGCATACACCTTGGTAGCCAGTCGCCACTTTGGTAATTCGAATAAGACATTAACGTGTTGTTAAGGAGTCTAAGGTCAGCGTTAATACTCTTACTAGTAGTTATGATCATGTATTGTCTTCACAGAGCTTTCATCCCTATTTCACTATAAAGGAAATAGACGATTGAAGGCTTTATTGAGTGATACAAATGTTCATGCTACCGATATACCAAACAGGACGTCTGGTATCGTTTTAGACTATGGACTAAGTTTTCGCTTATGATTACCATCAAAAAAGGTTTGGATTTGCCCATCACTGGTGAACCCTCCCGCGAGATATCTGAGCACCAACCGACACATGTAGCACTTGTTGGCTATGATTATGTGGGTATGAAGCCCACTATGAATGTCAAAGAAGGTGACATTGTAGCCAAAGGTCAGCCCGTTTATGAAGACAAAAAACGTGTTGGCGTGATCTACACTGCCCCTGCTGCCGGTAAGGTCGTCGCTGTTAAACGTGGCGAACGTCGAGTGTTTGAGAGTCTTGTGATTGCGGTCGACCCCAATGGTGAAGAAGTAGACTTTGAGCGCTATGACTCACAGCAGCTTGCTGACCTAGACTCTGAAGTCGTTGAAACCCAACTGATTGCCTCTGGCGAATGGACGACGTTCCGTACGCGTCCTTATAGCCGCGCACCCGAAATCGGCGCTCGTCCACATGCTATCTTTGTCACAGCAATGGATACCAATCCACTTGCCTTTGACCCGATGCTTGTGATCAATGAGCAGCTACAAGCGTTCAATGATGGACTTGCTGTATTATCTACGCTTAGTCCAAAGACCTTTGTCTGCCATCACGGCGATACCCAACTGACGCCAGTTGCAAAAACTGCAGCGAATAACGTCACTGAATATCATGGTTTTGCTGGTAAGCATCCAGCTGGTCTTGCTGGTACGCATATTCATTTCTTACATCCTATCAGCCGCGGTGTGACCGTATGGACGATTGGTTATCAAGACGTGATTGCCATCGGTAAATTGTTTACGACAGGCCGTCTATATACGCGCCGCATGGTGAGTTTAGCAGGACCTGCGGTCACTAACCCGCAGTTGGTTATGACTGAACGTGGTGCTGATATTACTGCATTGACCAAAGGTAAGCTGGCTGCTGGCGAGAACCGTATCATTTCAGGTTCAGTATTGTCTGGTCGCAAGGTGTTTGAAAACATCGCCTATCTGGGTCGTTTTCACAATCAGATCAGCGTATTGACTGAAGGTCGTGAGCGTCCTGCGTTCCATTTCTTTACTCCAGGTAAAAACCGCTTCTCAAAACTGCCTATCTATATTTCGCAGTTCTTTGGTGGTAAAAAGTACGATTTTACTACGACAAGTAACGGCTCACCGCGAGCGATGGTACCAATCGGTGTCTATGAAGAAGTCATGCCACAAGATTACCTACCAACTCAATTACTACGTGCATTGATTGTCGAAGACATCATTAGCGCAGTAGATTTGGGTGTGCTTGAACTGGACGAAGAAGATTTGGCACTATGCACCTTTGTATCTCCTGGCAAATATGAATTCGGTGATATTTTGCGTGATAACTTAACGCGCATTGAGCTGGAGGGCTAACCACGATGAAATTTTTACACAATATGTTCGATCGTATGGAGCCATCTTTCACCAAAGGCGGCAAACACGAAAAGTACTACGCTATTTTTGAGATGTTTGATACGTTCTTACGTCAACCAAGCTCAACCACTTATGCGTCATCACATGTACGTGACGGGATTGACCTAAAACGTATTATGATTACCGTATGGCTATGTACGTTCCCAGCGATGTTTTGGGGTATGTACAACATTGGTCATCAAGCACTAACCGCTATCGCTCAGCTTGGCTTACAGCCTGAAGGCTGGCGTACTGTGATCACTAGCATGGCAGGCTATAACCCAGACAGTATCTGGGCAAGTTTCGTCTATGGTGCGATGCAGTTTTTGCCTATTTATATCGTGACGTTTGCAGTGGGTATTCTCTGTGAGATTATCTTTGCTGTCGTCCGTGGACACGAAGTTAACGAAGGTTTCTTTGTGACTTCAGTTCTATTTGCATTATGTCTACCACCTGATATTCCTTTATGGCAAGTTGCCCTAGGTATTATCTTCGGTGTGGTTGTCGCAAAAGAAGTGTTCGGTGGTACTGGTAAAAACTTCCTTAACCCTGCCCTATCGGGTCGTGCATTCTTATACTTTGCTTATCCAGCCTATATGTCTGGTGACTCAGTATGGACAGCAGTAGATGGTTTCTCAGGTGCGACGCCTCTTGGCCTTGCAGCCCTTGGTGTGGTTCCTCAGGACTTCGTCGATGTTTATGGTAATGCCATCACGTGGAGTGATGCATTCTTAGGTAATATGCAAGGCAGTATCGGTGAAGTATCGACGCTAGCTATCCTAATGGGCGCTGCAGTGTTGCTATGGACGCGTATTGCTTCTTGGCGCATTATGGCAGGTTGTGTGGTCGGTCTGATTGCTACGTCTCTTGTGTTCAACATGATTGGCTCTGAAGACAACATGATGATGAGCTTGCCGTTCTACTGGCACTTAGTTATCGGTGGCTTTGCTTTCGGTGCTGTATTTATGGCAACTGATCCAGTATCAGCTGCGCATACAAACAAAGGCCGCTGGGCTTACGGTATCTTGATTGGTTTTATGACCGTATTGATTCGCGTCATCAACCCTGCTTTCCCAGAAGGTATCATGCTGGCCATTCTATTCGCCAACTTATTTGCTCCATTGTTTGATTACTTTGTGACTCAAGCAAATATCAAACGCCAAACCGCTCGGAGGGTTCGCTATGTCCAAGCCCAAAAGTAATAACGCGAAAACCATCAGTGTGGCTTTGACGCTATGCTTGGTGTGTTCAGTGTTGGTCTCAGCAGTGGCTGTTGGTCTAAAGCCTGCGCAAGTCGAAAACGCACGTTTAGACCGCAACAAAAACATCTTAGTTGCGGCTGATATGTATGACGCTGAGTCTGATACAGCAGATGATGTCGCCGAACGTTTTAAAGATTTTGAAGTCAAAATCATTGATTTAAACGAAGGGACTTATCTCGATGACGACGCGCTAAAAACTGCTGGCATCCCTGATCGTAATGCTTATGACGCCAGTCAAGCAACAAAAAACCAGGCTCTAAGTGAAGACTTGGGTGACAACGATCCTGCTGGTATTGGCCGTAAGCCAAAATATGCCAAAGTCTATGTCAAAAATGATGACGCAGGTCAGCCAGAAACAGTTGTACTGCCAATTCAGGGCTACGGTCTATGGGGCACTATCTATGGTTTCTTAACGCTCGAAAGTGACATGAATACCATCAAAGGTATCAGTTTCTACGAGCATAAAGAAACCCCAGGCCTTGGCGCTCGTATCGAAGAGCCAGAATGGCGTGCAAAGTGGAGCGGTATCGAGTCTTATGACGAGAATGGTAACGTTGCCACTGGTGTAACCAAAGCTGGTAACCCAAAAGAAAATTGGGTTGATGGCATCAGCGGTGCGACATTGACTAGCCGCGGCGTTAGCAACATGATTCAGTTTTGGTTAGGCGAGCAAGGTTATAAGCCTTATCTAGATACGTTACGCGAAAAGAGCCGCCAAACGGTTGAAGGTGCAGATACGCAAGCAAGTCAATCAAAGCCGGCAGCTCAACCTAAAACCGAATTGGCAGCCAAGCTACCAGTAGCAAACGGCAAGGAGGCATAACATGGCTGATACTAAAAGCATTTTAACCACGCCTATCTTTGATAATAACCCAATTGCTCTACAGATCCTTGGTATCTGTTCGGCATTGGCTGTCACCACCAGCATGGCTAACGCTATGGTCATGTGTGTGGCATTGACCTTGGTAACGGCATTTTCAAGCTTTTTTATCTCGATTATCCGTAAGCAGATTCCATCAAGCATTCGTATCATCGTACAGATGACGATTATTGCTTCGTTGGTTATCTTGGTTGATCAGGTACTAAAAGCAGTTGCTTATGACGTCAGTAAAGGTTTGTCAGTTTTCGTTGGTCTGATTATCACTAACTGTATCGTGATGGGCCGTGCTGAAGCATTTGCGATGAGCAACCCACCAATCCCAAGCTTTTTAGATGGTATTGGTAACGGTCTTGGTTACTCAGCAGTATTACTATTCGTCGCAACTATCCGTGAGCTATTGGGTGCTGGTACGTGGTTTGGTATTACGATTCTACAGCCAGTCACTGATGGCGGTTGGTACATACCAAACGGTCTATTATTGTTACCACCATCAGCGTTCTTTATCATTGGTTTGTTCATCGCTGTTGTCCGTATCTGGAAACCAGAACAAGTTGAAGAAGCTGAGTTTGTAATGAAGCCGCAGTCTAAAGGCATGGCACATGGAGGCGGTCACTAATGGGACATTATGTTAGTTTATTTATAACCTCAGTCTTTATTGAGAACATGGCGCTTGCCTACTTCTTAGGTATGTGTACTTTTTTGGCCGTATCCAAAAAAGTCTCTACAGCGATTGGTCTAGGTGTTGCGGTTGTTGTCGTGATGGCAATTACCGTTCCACTAAACAATTTACTATTTCAGTTCATCCTAAAAGATGGTGCGCTGGCATGGGCAGGTTTCCCTGATATCGACTTGAGCTTCTTAGGATTGCTAAGTTATATCGGTTTGATTGCAGCCACCGTACAGATCCTAGAGATGTTTTTGGACAAGTTTGTACCGAGTCTATATAACGCGCTTGGGGTATTCTTACCACTAATCACCGTAAACTGTGCCATCTTGGGTGGTGTACTATTTATGGTTGAGCGTGACTATAACTTTGGTGAATCTGTTGTCTATGGTGTGGGTGCAGGCTTC
Source organism: Psychrobacter sp. 4Bb (assembly GCF_002836735.1). Taxonomy (GTDB): domain Bacteria; phylum Pseudomonadota; class Gammaproteobacteria; order Pseudomonadales; family Moraxellaceae; genus Psychrobacter. Next base: position 15,794 of record NZ_PJAS01000056.1, read on the forward strand.
GGTTGGGCACTTGCTATTACAGCATTGGCGGGTATCCGTGAAAAGCTCAAATACTCAGATATTCCAGCACCGCTGCGTGGTCTTGGTATTACTTTTATCACGGTTGGTCTTATGTCGCTCGGCTTTATGTCGTTCGGTGGTATGTCCATCTAAACCGCTAAGCTCAAAGCTTTCATTAGCTATTTGACTTATTTAATTCATTTATTCGGTAGAGGTTTGGGTACAGCATAGATTATGCCCTCACACCCCTACCCCATAGATTAAGGATACCTACCATGGATTACGCTACGGCGATTGGTGGCGTTGCTATGTTTACCTTGATCATCATGGGCCTTGTCGCTATTATTTTGGCGGCGCGCTCAAGACTGGTCAGTTCAGGCGATGTCACTATCCATATTAATGATAATCCCGATAATGATGTGGTGACACCAGCTGGCGGCAAACTACTACAAACGCTAGCGGGCGAAGGTATATTTTTATCTTCAGCTTGTGGTGGTGGTGGTACTTGTGCGCAGTGTCGTTGCCGCGTTATTGAAGGTGGTGGTTCTATTTTGCCCACCGAAGAAGGCTATTTTACTCAAGGTGAAATCCGCAATCACATGCGCTTAGCTTGTCAGGTAGCTGTTAAGCAAGACATGAAAATTGAAATTGACCCTGAGTTCTTTGATGTACAGAAATGGGAATGTGAAGTTATTTCTAACGATAACGTTGCCACTTTCATTAAAGAGCTGGTACTAAAAATTCCAGAAGGCGAAGAAGTAAACTTCCGCGCTGGTGGTTATGTACAGTTGGAAGCGCCACCGCATGAAGTGCACTACAAAGACTTTGTGGTTGATGAAGAATATAGAGAAGACTGGGAAAAATTCGGTATCTTCAACTATGTTTCAAAAGTTGATGAGCCTGTTATCCGTGCTTACTCAATGGCCAACTATCCTGAAGAGAAAGGCCTCATCAAATTTAACATCCGTATCGCAAGTCCACCGCCACGTGGTCCTGACGGTATTCCACCAGGCAAAATGTCTTCATGGGTATTTAGCTTAGTACCTGGTGACAAAGTGACAGTTTCAGGTCCTTATGGTGAATTCTTTGCCAAGAAGACCGAAGCTGAAATGATCTTTGTTGGTGGTGGTGCTGGTATGGCTCCAATGCGCTCACATATCTTTGATCAGCTCAAACGTTTGAATACTGACCGTAAGATTAGCTTCTGGTATGGTGCTCGTTCTATTCGTGAGATGTTCTACGTTGAAGACTATGATCAGCTAGAAGAAGAGTTCGATAATTTTGAGTGGCATGTTGCACTGTCTGACCCATTACCAGAAGATAACTGGGAAGGTCCAACAGGCTTTATCCATAATGTATTGCTCGAAAACTATCTGAAAGATCATCCAAACCCAGAAGACTGTGAATACTACATGTGTGGGCCACCGATGATGAACGCTGCCGTAATCGACATGCTACACAGCATGGGCGTGGAAGACGAAAACATCATGCTTGATGATTTCGGTGGTTAAGTTAGAGTCTTAATCTAACAGCACAAATCTAAGAATAAAAAAAGAGTCTCAATTGAGGCTCTTTTTTTGTGCGATTTTTACACATAGTAATGCCGTTGTAGGCTACAAATCTAGCTAGTAGAGTCGCTTTATTATCCTATATTATGGACTATCTAAACATTGAGAAAGGACTCTTATGAAAACGAAATACAAAGATCTAACCATTTGGATTACAGGTGCCTCTAGCGGTATTGGAGAAGCCCTTGCCATAGCCTTTGCCAAAAAAGGTGCTCGGATTATTTTAAGTGGACGTGATCAGGACAGATTAGACACAGTCAAACAACGCTGCAAGCGTGCTGACACACATATTGTCATTCCCTTTGATATCAGTGATTCCAGTCAAGCAAAATCCGCTTATGAGATGGCAATAGCTCAAGCAGGAAAGATCGATTGGCTGATTAATAATGCCGGTATCAGTCAACGCGCACTTATCATGGATACCGATGAAGAGGTCGAGCGTCAAATCATGGAAATAGATTATTTTGCTCAGACGCGCCTTACTAGACTGGTACTGCCTGACATGATTGCACAAGGTGGCGGCAAAGTCGTGATGGTCTCGAGTGTGGCAGGCCTATTAGGTACGCAATATCGCGGCGCTTATGGAGCAGCCAAGGCGGCACTGCATATGTGGGCAAATAGCTTGCGCGCTGAGCTACATGACCAAGGTATCGAAGTAGCCACGATATTCCCCGGGTTTATTCAGACCAACATCTCTATCAATGCATTGACTGGCGATGGTAGCGCACAAGGTACGATGGATGAGGCAACCAATAATGGTCTAACTGCGACTGAGTTTGCTAAACAAGTTGTGAAGGCGCTCGCCAAGGAAGAAGAATATATTATCGTCGCTGGTCGCAAAGAAAAACTGGCAACACGGGTCAACCGCGTCTCTCCGCCAAAACTCTATAAGCTCATACGTGAGTCACAAGTAAAATAATTCGATCAACCGAACGAATTGTCGCTGAATGGTGCCTTCATTAGTATTTTTGGGTTCAAGGGGTGTAAAATAAGCGTGGCTTGTTTTACACCCTACTCATTTCTACGCCATACCGAAAATATTATGAAAAACACTATATACAGCTTATCTTCCAAAAAACCTCTGCACCTTACCCTAGTTGGAGTCCTTGGCCTTGCTAGTACTTTAGGTCTCAGTGCTTGCCAGCAAACCCCAGACTATAACTATCTGATCGGTGAGACGATGGGAACGAGCTATCATATTAGCTATCAGTTGCCTGATGATGCGGACGAAGCTGCCATACAAGCTGCGGTAGACGAGCGCCTAAAACAAATTAACGATAGCATGTCTACCTATCAAAACGATTCAACAATATCTACATTCAACCGTTTGGGCAAAGACAAACCTATCACTATCGATGCTGATTTTAGTCGTGTGCTAGACGTATCACAAATTGTCTATCAGCAATCTGGCGGTGCCTTTGACCCTACTGTTATGCCACTCGTAAACACCTGGGGCTTTGGGAGTACCATGACGGTCGAGCGACTACAAAGTCCGCCGACTGCCGTTGAGATTGCGCAAGCCAAAGCGTTGGTCGATTTTGAGAGCATCATAAAGAAAGACGACACCATCTATAAAACCAAAGACGGCGTTGGTTTAGATTTTTCTGCCGTTGCCAAAGGCTATGGCGTCGATGTCATCGCTGACGTACTGAGAGATGATTATCAAATTCGTAATTATATGGTTGAGATCGGCGGTGAGATTGCCACCTCTGGTGTGAATAACCAACAGCAGCCATGGCAAATTGCCATTGACGCTCCTATTGAAGGCAGTACTGTCAGCGAACGTCAGACCATATCTGCTATTCGCCAGCCAAAGAATACGGCTAGCCAAATGCATCTGGCGACCTCTGGCAACTATCGCAACTCCGTCATATTCGATGGCAAACGCTATAGCCATACTATCGACCCGACAACGGGCAACCCTATTGCAGGCGGCGCACCTTCAGTCACTGTCGCAGCTGATTCGGTTGCATTAGCGGATGCGTGGGCAACTGCCCTTACCGCGATGCCTTATCACAAAGCACTAGACCTCGCTAAAACGCAAAATCTGGCGGCCATGTTTGTGGTGCTAGCTGATGATGTAAAAGCAAAAGGTTCTGACGATATGTCTAACGAAGCTGCTGACGATGACATTGACGACTGGCAGGTGGTACAGACACCAGCGATGAAAGCGTTACGTGCTGATAAAAAGCTTTAAACGTTCTCCAAGCTCTAGATGGCACACTCTAAAAGCCACTGGTAAGTGATAGATGTGAAACAAGAGAATACGTTAACGCTCAACGAGCCGCACTAAAATTTGCTATACTATTATACAGTTGTTATTAACGGTGCTTAGCTGCCATAAACTTAGGTAACACCACTAATAACTGCCCTATTTTTTAAAATGAGGTTTCCTCTATGCTTAGCCAACTGCTTCCTATGCTTGCCATTACTTTCACCGTATTTGTCCTATTCTTCATTTTTATGGGCATCGGTTATATGGTCAAAAAAAAGCCGCTTAGAGGATCTTGTGGCGGTGTTGCCAAATTGATGGGCGATGAAAATTGCTCGTTTTGTGGTAATGATCCCAATAAGTGCGATTCACTAATCGCTGAACAGCAAGAGAATGCATTGAGAGCTGCTCAATTGGGTAAATCGGTTTAATAGCCTATTGGTTACCATACGCTGGTAGCATTTACCTGACATATGTTCTTATAATAGCGTCAAGTCATTCAAAAGTGACTTGGCGCTATTTTTATTGTGCGATAAGACTATTTATTTAAGATTACTAATTATCGCCATCTCTTATTATCACTGTTCTATAGCCGTAACTCGAAGTAACCACACATACATTTTGACTAAGCTGCCTGCCAATTTAGCAAAGTCAGTTAAGCGAATGTATGTCTTACGCGCTACATATATTTTTCGGTCTAACTTACGATATCGATTACCGTTTAGGTACGTGTCTGGGTAAATGCTCTCTGGTGTTATTTTATAAGCCGCAGTTTTTTGGCGCTGTTTAATAACGTGTTCTTTTTCGCTGTCATCGTTGTGCTGCTATGTCTACCTCGTCTAATCTATCTACTTCATCCAGCCTGCCCTCCTCACGCTTTACCTTTTGGTTGGTTCTGTGTGCCATGATTCTGCTAGCAACCAATATGCGTGCACCTATCGTCGCGCTAGGTTCTATCGCCCCAGTGGTAAAGGACGCGCTTGATATCTCTGAGTTTCAGATAGGCTGGCTAGGAGCAGTGCCTATGTTGAGCTTTGCCGTTGGTGCACTGATTTCCCCAACCATTGGTAAGCGATTCGGGCTAGAGAATACACTGATTGCCATGATTGGGCTATTGACGGTAGGGATGATTATCCGTACTGCCATCCCGACATGGAGTGGGTTTTTAATTGGTACTTTATTGCTTACCCTCGCTATCGGCTTTGCTAATACTTTGGCAGCACCTGTTATTAAGCAGCGTACCCCGCAACATATTCCGCTGATTACAGGGTTGTTTAGTTTAACGATGACCACAGCAGCAGGTATCGTTGCAGGCGTCGTATTACCGTTATCTGAGCAAGTAGGTTGGCAGTGGGCATTAGGCGGTTGGACAATACTAGGTGTTTTTGCCTTTGTTATCTGGCTGTTCTTACGTGTACGTTTGGGTTCATCCAACCATCAAGCGGTTATCCCTGCGGCGTTAGGTTCTTCTGATATCTCTATGTGGCGCACCACCTTTGCTTGGCAGATTGCTATTTTTATGGGATTACAGTCATTATTGTTTTACACCGTTGCCAGTTTTTTACCATCGATTTGGGTCAGTAAGGGACTATCTGCCGTCAGTGCTGGACAAATGGGTTCTGTATTTCAGTTTATGGCACCGGTTTCTATATTAAGTTTAACTTGGCTAGTCAATCGTGGCCGCCCTATTCAAGCATTGGCAGTATTTGCTGCTGTATTAAATGTCGTTGGTATATTGGGCGTCAGCTATCTATCGACTGATTTGGCATGGCTATGGTCAGGCATGATGGGCATGGGCTGTTCGGCGATTTTCACCTTAAGCATGATGCTGTTCTCGATGCGTACTTATACGACCAATCAAGCCAGTGAGCTGTCTGGTATGGCTCAAGCAGTGGGTTATGTCATTGCGTTTTTTGGCCCATTGGGCACAGGCTGGCTGCATGAAATGACTGGTAGCTGGAGTGTGCCACTTTTTATTATGTTGATACTGATGATTGTCAACGTCGTGATTGCTTGGCTTGTTAGTCGTCCAGTGATGGTCGATGGCAAATATATTTGATTGCTATCAGCTTTCATTTCTATCAGTTTTTGTGGTCTACAAGGCTATGATTGCTAACGCGCAATAAAGCGGCCTTAAATTAACCTTAGGGCAATATAGGTCACTGTCTTATTTTGCTATAGTCAGTTCAATATAATTTAGATACTTAATATAAGCTGGATACTCAATGTAATCTGGATAAAAGGAAGACGAGTAAAAGCACTACCAATCGTAGACTGAACGAGCCTGACGATTTATCCGACTGATACTGTATCTGGTTTAGATAGGATTTGACTATACACTGGTTTGATTGCATATAGGACATAACACCCATGATGAAATTTCCCTCACGTTTTGCTCAGCGCTTTCCTGCTATCGCTATGCTCGCGGTTGTAATGGCTATCAGTGGCTGTCAAAAAGAAGCTGAAACGACATCTGCTGATGATACGCAGAGTACCAGTACTGAAGCGACTAACAGTCAAGCCAGCACTGCTCCAGTAGCAGCTGAAACCGCAGCAACAACTGATCAACAGGTCAAATCCTCATCACTTACTATTTTAGCGCTTGGTGACTCCCTGACAGAAGGTCTGGGAGTAGACAAAGACGACAACTATCCTGCTCAGTTAGAAGATCGTCTACAAGAGATGGGCTACGCTAATGCCAAGGTTATCAACTCAGGTCTAAGCGGTGAAACCAGTACTGGATTGGTCAATCGATTGGACTGGGTATCGCAAACCAAACCCGACATCACTATCTTGACTATCGGTGCTAACGATGCGATACGCGGTATCGATGTAGCGACCATTGAAGCCAATATTCGTACTGCGGTTAAGCACCTGCAAGACAATGGTAGTGTCGTCATCTTAGGCGGTATGTCGATCTATGACAATCTAGGCAGTGAATACGTCGCGGCATTCTCAGACATTTATCCTCGTGTTGCTAAAGACATGAACCTGACACTTATTCCGTTTTTCTTAGAAGGCGTTGGCGGTGACCGAGAGCTCAACCAAGCGGATGCGATTCATCCGACCAAAGAAGGCTACGAGATTATCGTTAATAACAATATCTTGCCTATTCTAGAGCCGAAGCTAGAAGAACTACAAGAGTTAAAAACAGCCGATACCGATAACACAGCTGCAACTGCTCAAGACAATACGACAAAAAATAAGACAAACGAGACTACTTAACGAGACACTGTAATGACATCATCATCTTCGACTGCCACAGCAACGCCACAAGCAGACGCTAAGACACAAGCACTACTGACCGCCTCACAGTTAAATAAAACCGTACAAGTCGGTGAGCAAAAGCTGTCCATCATCAAAGACGTAGATATTTATGTCAATGCGGGCGAGTTTGTTGTCATCATGGGTAAATCAGGTTCGGGTAAATCTACTTTGTTAGGCTTACTCGCAGCATTAGACTATCCCGATAGCGGTACGGTATCGCTGGCAGGTCAAATGCTTAGCAGTCTTGACGAAGATGCGCTAGCCGTCATACGTCAGCAGGATATGGGCTTTGTCTTTCAGTCGTTTCACCTATTGCCCACACTGACCGTCGCTGAAAATATTGCCTTTCCACTTGATATTGCCAGACGTCCAAATCCAGCACGGATAGACGAGCTGATAGATGCGGTCGACTTAGGTCATAGACGTAACAGCTTACCCAATCAATTATCAGGTGGTGAGCAGCAGCGTACAGCAGTAGCACGTGCGCTAGTATCGCACCCAAAGATTGTGTTTGCTGATGAGCCAACGGGCAATTTAGATGAGCAAAATGCCGATCAAGTTATGCAGCTGCTATTGGACTTACGCCAACAGGTTGGCTCAGCACTGGTGGTCGTGACTCACGATCCTGCACTTGCCGAGATGGCAGATCGCGTCATCACTATGCATGACGGCCGCATTGTACCTACATGAATAACTGGATTGTATCTTAATGAATAGTAAGCCCACAGACAACAAATTGCCTGATACAAAAAAGACTGCTACCAGTATGCATCAAGAGTCCAGTTATCCTAGCGGCATTCTTAGTCAACTATTTACCCGTACTCTAGGTTTTCAAACTCTAGGCTCGCAAGCACTCAGCCGTAGCTGGTGGCAGCGCTGGGTGTATCCCGTGTTGTTTCTAATGACCTTGACCTTATCACTTGCAACTTACCTGACTCTCGACTCGGTGCAGCAGTCTGTCGATAGCTACATCAATGACAATCAGCGCGCACTCGTTGGTGGGGATCTAATCCTAAACAGTAAGCAAGACTGGCCAAGCGAAGTATTGTCACAGGTAGAAACTATCCCTAATACACAGATCGTGTATGACTATCAATTTAGCGCCATGCTGGTCAATGATGAGCAAACACTGCTTGCCAGCGTCAAAGCCGTCTCGCCGTCGTATCCCCTATACGGCACAGCGGAGCTTGCCTCAGGACAGCCACTGTGGGATCAGCTAACATCTGACAGTGTGATCGTCGCACCAGAAGTGCTCAGTAGTCTACAGGCCGATGTCGGCGACCGTATCACCATTGGCGATGCGCAGTTCACGATTAGTGATGTACTAACCAAAGAGCCTGACCGTCCGCTGACCACCTTTGGTTTCGGTGGGCGTGTGTTGATGAAACAAGATGCCTTAGAGGCGACCAATCTACTCGGTCAACGTAGCCGCATAAACTATCGTATCGAGATGGCAGGCGATCCAGAGCTGATAACCACGCAGCGTGAGCAGCTTACAGAGATCCTGACCAATTATCCTGATATCGAGCTATCTGATGCTGAGTCCGCAGATACCTCGGTTTCGCGTATCTCTGATAATGTGCTGATGTTTTTAAAACTGCTAGTCATCGCGGTGTTACTACTATCTGCGGTCGCCATGTACGGCGTCATTAGTGCGTTTGTCAGCAAGCAGCAGTCCAATAACGCGATTCGCTTGGCGCTCGGCGAGCCACTTGGCTCACTCAAGCGTAGCTACTATCAGCTACTTATCGTCACGACTGTCATTGCTTGTATCGCAGCGGTTACCCTTAGTCTGGGCTTACTCAAAATTGGTCAGCCGTATCTGGTCGCTATATTGCCTGCCGACGTTGGTCTAGCCATCAATCCAATCAGTGCGATTAAAACCATTGTGATTGCTTTAGCCCTGACGCTACTGATTGCGCAGCGTGGTCTAAGCGCACTTAACACGACCAAACCCGCTACCCTACTCAATCAAGGGGCGAGCACGCAAACACAAAGCTTGCCTTGGTATCGACGCGTACCGTTACTATGGTATGGCTTGGTGCTGGCAGGGCTGTATGCTTTCTTTGCTTATGAAGTGGGTTCGCTGTCATTAGGCGCACAGTTATTGGGCGGCTTGATTGGCTTTGTGGCGATATTTTGGCTATTGGCACGTGGGTGGCTCTGGCTGCTCAACAAGTTGGCAAGTAATACCAAGGTCAGTTGGATGCAGCGTATCTCCATTCATAATCTGGCGCGTAAAGGCAACCAATCAGCGTTATTCTTTGTCACCTTATCACTATCGGTGGCGGTGCTGACGCTTATCACCACACTCAATCACAGTATCAATGCGCAGTTTATCAATGCTTATCCTGAAGACGCGCCTAATCTGTTTTTGCTCGATGTGCAGAGCGATCAGCATGACGATATTGATGCAATCATTGGAGCGCCTGTCACTTATTATCCCGTCATTCGTGCCCGTGTGGAAACGGCAAATGATGTGGCGGCAAAAGATATCGAGCCTGCTGATGGGTTTGATGATCCCACGCGTGTCTTTAACTTGAGCTATGCAGATACGGTCATGGAGACAGAATACATCACTGAATCGCTCACAGATGATGCGCTATATACCCCTATCGATGCGACAAATGAGCAAATCAAACCTTTATCTATCTTGGACACTGCCGCAGGTATGCTCAATGTCGGTATGGGTGATCAGGTACGTTTTAACATTCAAGGTATCGAAATCATCGGGCAGATTACCAGTATTCGCACGCGCTATGAGCGTGGCCCAAGTCCGTATTTTTACTTCTTGTTTGAGCCGTCGGTGCTGTCCGCCGCCCCGCAGATTCAGTTTGCTACTGCCCACGTATCAGAAGATGCCATTCCAGAACTGCAAGGCAAGCTGGTACGCGAGTTCCCTGCTGTCACTACGATTGATGGCACTGCTATCGCCAAGCAAATCCAAGAGTTGGTGGTACAAATGAGCCGCTTGGTCTATGTGTTTACCTTACTTGCCCTACTCACTGGCGTCATGGTGCTGATCAGCTCGCTACTGTCTACCTCACAAGATCGCATGAAAGACAGCGCGTCATTTAGACTGCTCGGTATGCAAAAGCGGGACTTGTATATGCTCAATATCTTAGAGCTGGGTGTGCTTGGTATTAGTGCGGCGACCTTTGCCGTTGTGATCGCCAGCGTTGGCGCATGGGCAGCAATCACGCAATGGTTTAATCTACAATTTAGTGTGCCGTGGACGAGCTTGGCGATTGGCGGTGCAGCATTAATCGTGTTGCTGTTTGCCATTGCTATTATTTATGTGAGATTGGTGATTGGGCGCGGAATTATGGCAAGAGTAAGGGCGATGATTTAGTGAGTTGATGTTGAAGATTTTGTTGTAACGAAAATATGTTTAGTGCATGTAACCAATATCTCGTGTATTATTGTATTTAAATGTAGATTAAATATTACAATATTTTACATATTTCTATATCTTGTCATCACCTGAATAGGATAGAATAAATGCAAGCATTTATTCTATCCTATTCAGGTGATGACATAGTTTTTCATGCCTTTCATCTTATTTATCTTTTATAAATCAATATCTTATACATCACTAAAATTTATATTCTGATAATGATTTTTTCTAATATAGAGGTTAGTTATTACTATCTATATACATTAACTCCTTGTTAATCCTTAATATTACAGTTACGATACCTTAGAAATAAAGCTGTGCTCATTATCATAATATGAGTATAATATCCGACCATTAAAAATTAGAGGTTTCTATGATAGGAGATATTTTTAGAAAACTAGTAAATTCAAGTGCTGAAAATCTTTCTATTCTAGAAATCGAAGAGAAAGTAAGAAGTACTAAGAATTTAGAAGTGATACCATTTACTAAATCCGAGAATAGTCTTGTTCCTGCAAGAGGGAATGTTTTTGATTATAAAAAAATGACTACTAGTGATATTAATGATGCGCTTGACGAGTACGTTTTTATAGAGTGTTAGATTAATGACAGTGACTAATGAAGATGAAGTCTACAAATTTTATAATGAAACATTTAAGTACTTATACGCTGATTTAGTTGCAACCATTGGAGAGAAAAGCGAGCAAGTATCATTCGAACTGCAAGCATGCTTAAGCCATTTAGTTGTTGCTAAAACCACTACTTGTCTTGAGACAGCTACAAAGAACTATGACAAGGCACACGGTCATCTAGTTAGGGCGTCTTTAGACTGCGCAAAATTGATATGGATTGAACTACGTAAAAGAGCTAAAGACTTTTCTAGTGATGCAGACTTGATGCAACTTGGACATAATTCTACAATGGATGGTTGTTATAAATTACTCAAAGAATCTGAAGAATTTGCTAAAAAAGCTCGAAGAGCAGAAGTAACGAACACAGGTGTAAACCCTGAAGACACAATTATTCTGTGGTATCAATCTATTGAGGCTTTAAATAAATTTTTGGATTTATTTGTAGCAAGCAAAGTGAGTTCTATTAAAAAGGTTAGAAAAACCAAGACTTTTAAAGATAGATTATGGGATATATTAGTAGCTTTTGTTATAGGTATGATTGTTACACTATTAGCTGGTTATGCATCGGGAAGTTTTGAACTAAAAAAACCAGATTTCTTAGTAAATTTTTTATACTCTCAAACGACTGTACAAAAGTAAGTTTCTTCAAACGTAGTACTCATAACTATTATAGACTGTTTTATTGGTCCAAACATTTGTTACTTTTAACCAGATCTACCTAGCAAACTTTTGTTTAAATTTATATTTCGTTACATTCACAATTAAGATTTGGAAATTTTGCGCCCCTATTCATTTAGCGGGCGTTTTTTATTTACTTGACGTACAAACAGATAAGACAATATCAACACTACTGCGTGCTTACCTTACCCCCACCATTTGCTATACTAGCCCCACTTTATCGGTTAAATACCCACTTATAACACCCTCCCAAACAGCATGGTAGCCTTATGAAATTCTCAAAGTTCGGTCAAAAATTTACCCAGCCCACTGGCATTTCACAATTGATGGACGATTTGGGCGACGCGCTAAAAAGCGATCAGCCAGTCAACATGCTGGGCGGTGGTAATCCTGCCAAAATTGATGCTGTCAATGAGTTGTTTTTGGAGACCTATAAGGCGCTGGGCGTTGATAACGACGCAGGCGTACCCAACAGTAGCGCGATTATTAGCATGGCGAACTACTCTAATCCGCAAGGTGATGCCGCCTTTATTGATGCGTTGGTTGGCTTCTTTAACCGTCATTATGATTGGAATCTTACTTCAGAAAACATTGCCCTGACCAATGGCTCACAGAATGCGTTTTTCTATCTGTTTAATCTGTTTGGCGGTGCGTTCGTTGATGAAAATAGTCAAGATGAGAATAGCGAGTCTATCGACAAGTCCATTCTACTGCCATTGACCCCTGAGTATATTGGCTATAGCGATGTGCATGTGGAAGGTCAGCATTTCACCGCGGTATTACCGCATATCGATGAAGTGACGCATGATGGCGAGGAAGGTTTCTTTAAATATCGTGTGGATTTTGACGCGTTAGAGAACTTGTCCGCACTAAAAGAAGGTCGTATCGGCGCGATTTGCTGCTCACGCCCGACCAATCCAACTGGTAACGTGCTGACTGATGACGAAATGGCGCATTTGGCTGAGATTGCCAAACGCTATGACATACCGCTGATTATCGATAACGCCTACGGCATGCCCTTCCCCAATATCATCTACTCTGACGCGCACCTGAATTGGGATAACAATACGATTCTTTGCTTTAGCCTGTCAAAGATTGGTTTGCCTGGTATGCGTACTGGTATTATCGTGGCCGATGCCAAAGTAATCGAAGCGGTCAGTGCGATGAATGCCGTGGTCAATCTAGCACCGACACGCTTTGGTGCAGCGATTGCCACGCCATTGGTAGAAAACGATCGTATTAAGCAATTATCTGATAACGACATCAAGCCGTTTTATCAAAAGCAGGCGACACTCGCGGTGAAGCTATTAAAAGAAGCCTTGGGCGATTATCCTTTGGTCATTCATAAGCCTGAAGGCGCGATATTTTTATGGTTATGGTTTAAAGACTTGCCGATTAGCACGCTGGATCTATACGAGCGCCTAAAAGAGAAAGGCACGCTTATTGTGCCAAGTGAGTACTTCTTCCCCGGTGTCGATGTCAGCGATTATCAGCATGCGCACGAATGTATCCGTATGAGTATCGCGGCTGACGAGCAGACACTGACTGATGGTATTCAAGCCATTGGTGAAGTCGTACGTGAGCTGTATGATGAAGCCAAAAAATAAGATGAGCTGCTAGAATTATAAATTTAAATAGCAAAACGAAAAAACGGACTAATTAATAGTCCGTTTTTTTATGGCGCTTGGTCAATGAAGTCGATTTATTGGTTGGTCGAAATATAGTCGTCCACTTATTCAGTGCAAAGAGCACATAAGACAACATACAGGTATTAATCAAATCACGGATGCTCGCGGTAATCTGTTCACGGCTTAAGCTTACCAAGCCAAGTGATTCAATCGTATCTCGATTGTCCAAATACTCACCCAACAGCGCAATGCAAGTCACGACGATCAGAGCGATAAATGACCGAATACCTTGGCTTTTGATAATAGGACGCAGCGCAACCAGACACAGCAGATAAACACCGACGCCGACATAGATATGTAAGGCATCTTTGGCAAGGCCAGTTGTTTCCACAACATTCATTTTAAAGGCAGTAAAATCCACTGAGATATTCCAAATATAAGCAAGTAGAAAATAACTGAGCGTATCACTAAACCATGATGGCTAAACTATAATAGCTGAAGAATAGCAGCTATAAAGTGATGGCTGAGCATAAAAAAGGCAGATTATACAATTGATAATCTACCTTCTACTAAATTAAATATTCACTTCACGTTTATCGCCTACTTACACATTCCACTCTACAAAGTTTTTGAGCAGTTGCAAGCCAGCAGTATGGCTCTTTTCTGGATGGAATTGGGTGGCAAATAGATTGTCTTGGATCACACTGGCGCAGAACGGTTGACCATAGTCACATACCGCCGCTACTTGTGAGCTATCAGCAGGATCACAGTAATAACTATGCACAAAGTAAAAGTGCGCATTGTCTTCGATACCGTGCCATAGCGGATGGTCAAAATCCATACCGCTAATGGTATTCCAGCCCATATGCGGTACTTTTATCGTTGCGCCCTGCTTGTCTTTCCACGTAGGGTCAAACGCTTCTACAGTGCCGTTTAAGATGCCTAGGCAGTCCGTGCCACCATTTTCAGCTGACTGCTCAAACAACGCCTGCATGCCCACACAGATGGCCATAACGGGCTTGTTAAACACTGCATGGCGTATGACCTCATCAATGCCTGCTTCATGCATGCCAGCGATACAATCACGCATCGCACCCACACCAGGGAAGACAATTTTATCAGCCGCCGCAACGACTTTTGGATCATTGGTGATAGAGACATCTGCCCCGACTACCGATAGGGCTTTGCTAGCAGAATGCAGGTTGCCCATACCGTAATCTAATAGTGCTACTTTAGTCATCGATTGGTTCTCATTTTTAAATATTTTGACTACTGTACTATTTATATTGTTGACCATTTATATTGTTGGCTATTACTAAGGTGTAGATAAGGTTTTGCTACAAGGAAGTCAAGCGCAGGCTGTACAACCAGTATGCCACGCTTGACTGGCCCTTTTGAGTAACCTTGTAGAAGAGCCTTAAATGCGCCTTAGAAAGCCTCTTTGGTCGATGGCAAGGTGTTCAACGCACGCTCATCGTACTCACAGGCCATACGTAACGCACGAGCAAAGGCTTTAAAGGTTGATTCGATCTGATGATGGCTGTTTTTGCCTTTTAGGTTGTCCAAGTGCACCGTCATCCATGAGTGATTGACGAATCCGTAAAAGAACTCACTGAATAAATCCACATCGAAACGGCCGACGTGCGAACGTGTAAAAGGAATGTCCATATGCAAACCAGGACGCCCTGACAGATCGACGACAGCACGGGTCAATGACTCATCTAGCGGCGCATAGAAATGCCCATAACGACGAATGCCTTTCTTGTCACTCAATGCTTTATTGAACGCTTGGCCAAGGGTAATACCAGTGTCTTCAACGCTATGATGGTCATCAATAAACGTATCACCGGTACATTTGATATCTAAGTCAAACAAACCGTGACGCTTAATTTGATCAATCATATGATCCAAAAATGGCACACCAGTGTCTACCGTGCCTTTACCTGTACCATCTAAATTAACGGTACAGGTGATTTGCGTTTCGGCAGTGATACGCTCAACGGTCGCGATACGTTCAGGGCGACCATATAGATTTACGTTTTTTGACTCAGTTTGCTCAGGTGTGGCAGCAGTCGTCGTTGCATTGGCTGTCATGGCTACTCTCTATCAGTTTTTTATCAGTGAAAAGCGGTCAATAAATAAGGCAAAAACCTGCCCAAAATATTTTACTAGTGTCTGGGTCAGACCTTAGCAAAAAATGTATTAGAAAATGATATATACAAAAGATATCAACATATTAGGGTTTATACATACTAAATATTATATAGCCTCATCATAGCAAACCCTAACATTTACTGCCACGACCAAGCGGTAAACCACGCACAAAATCACCTCATTCTGCTAAAATAGTGTGTTCAGTATTATCAATCATGACTCGCACCAACTTTGAAGACCCTTACTTACGGCACTACACGCTATGACATCGTGCTGTCTCATATTGCTAATTTATACTATAGAAACCCTCTATTTATAGGAACTGCTATGCCTTTAGAAGCGATCGCCATTAATAGTTTGGATGCGCCACTTATCAAAAAACCTGCTCGCGACAACGAGCTAGCAGAGCGCTTGCAAGCGTTGTACGATAGTGATGATGCACAGCCTGACGGTCTCGAGGTATTAAATATCGTTGAGCAAGGGTTTAAGCGTGGACAGTACCTCTATGTCGGGATGTTCAATGATAAGCCTATCGCTGCGGTCGCCTGTTTTGATGATGGGCAAACCAATGCCAAGCGCCTGCAATATCTCACTGTGCATCCAGAGAATCGTAAACGTGCTATCGATGCCAAGTTTATTAAACTGGTCTATGATTGCGAAGTTAGAAAAGGCGTACGTGAATTTGTCCCCGCGGACGCCGATATTCACCGTATCATGAGCGAGTACGAACTATTGCGTGTGAAGGACTAAATCGAGTGCTAAAACGGTTAATTTTGCCAATATCTAATTATTTATCGCCTTTTATTCGATAAAATGCAAAAATTGCTTGACAGCTGAGCCTATATTTAGTTTAATAGCGCCTCAACGAAGACGGCTCGATAGCTCAGTAGGTAGAGCAACGGATTGAAAATCCGTGTGTCGGCAGTTCGATCCTGCCTCGAGCCACCATTCGTTAATAGAATTCTAAAAAGCCCTGAACAGCGATGTTCGGGGCTTTTTTTATGTTTAAATTTTACCGTATTCTTTAGCGTTCATTCTATTTATGCGTCGCTTTTATTCATGTGTTGCTCTTATTTGTAGAGCCGAACACTATTCGTACAACCGACCACGCAGTAGTAAATTACAGCGCTCACGCGAATCCAAGTCGTATACAGTTGCGCGGTAATCAATACCGTGACGCCCCTCAAAAAATATCACTCGGTCGCCTACTGCTAAAAAACAATACGTGCGTGCATCATAGATAAAGCCATCTATCACAAATGCCAAATCGCGATCTATCTCGCGTACTGTATAAGTCTCCCCTTGCGGAATCAAACGTTCAAACCAAGCGCTATGGGCAGTTGTATTGGCTAGTATGCTTGTCGTTAACAATACCCATGCCACCAGTATATTTTTGGGCAATCGCAAGCGGCTCAGCTCATTTACACTTATCTTATTTCTCAACATAACATTTTTCGTAGCATTGTATTCGTCATACTCATAGCCTTCATACGTCTCACAGTTGACTTTACCATAACCATTTTAACTCACCGCTTTTGATGCTAAATACCTACTGTCACGGTTGCATAACATTTTTGTGCTTTTTTCTAAACAGCTTGGCTAAGTATACTCAATAACCATATACGAGTAGATAAAAATAATAGGTCATAGATATGAGAGAGTTTGATTACGACTTGGACTATAAGAGTTTGGATTTGCGCGCTCAGCCTGAGTTGTACCGTGTCGGTCGCGGTGAGCAAGGCGTATTACTGGTAGAACCTTATAAGTCTGAGATTTTACCCCATTGGCGCTTTGCGACTCCTGACATCGCCCGCGAGAGTAGTGAAGTTATCTATCAGATGTTTTTAGATTACTTGGCTGACGATGATTTCGTCGGTGCAGATATGGCGCGTAAGTTTATACAAATGGGCTATACCCGCGCTCGTCGCTACGCCAATCACAAAGGTGGCAAAAAATATAAAGGCGCGGTACCTGATGATAAAAAAGGTCAAAGCGGCGCCCATGGCCGCGAAGAATTGCCACGACAAGAGGAAGACCCTGTCAAAGCAGCATCCGCACGGATTTTTAAAGCTAAATGGGACGAATGCCGTGAGAACGAGGATTATTTAAGAATGAAAAAAGAGCATCGTGAACGCTATAAAGATGTCGAATAGATGCTAATACTCAAGATATTAAGCACAACAGATAACTAAATTGACTGGTCTCAAAACGCTACTGTGCTAAGGTATGGCCAACATAATAAATATAACGATTTTCAATAGTGAGGAACAATGAACAAGCAGCTTTTAATTTTTGATTTTGATGGAACGCTCATTGATAGCGTACCTGATTTGGCCGACGCCACCAACACCATGCTAACCACATTAGGCAAAGACACCTACCCTATCGAGACGATACGTAACTGGATAGGAAATGGCTCACGCCTGCTCGTAGAGCGCGCGTTGGTTGGTAAAGTGGAAGTAGCAGAAGGTGAGCTAACGGTTGAGGAAGCCGATCATGCAGAGCAAATATTTTTTGAGGCTTATAAGAATCTTAGTGGTAGTAAAACCGTTGCCTATCCAGATGTCGATGACGGACTCAAAAGGTTGCATGCAGCTGGCTATACGCTTGCTTTAGTCACTAATAAACCCATTCGATTTGTACCGAAGATATTGCAGTCGTTTGGCTGGCAAGATTTGTTTAGTGAAGTGATGGGCGGTGATAGTTTAGCTGTCAAAAAACCAGACCCAACGCCCCTACTACACGTCTGTGAGACTCTCAACTTTAGTGTCGAGCAGTCAGTGATGATTGGGGACTCTAGGAACGATATGTTGGCTGGACAGAACGCCAATATGGACACGCTCGGCCTGTCTTATGGTTATAACTATGGGCAAGATATTCGCGAATTAAATCCGACTGAGGCATTTGATCACTTTGCTGACTTGGTTGCTTGGATTATGAAAGATAGATTTTAGTCTATAAAGAACCTATCAAATCATCATAGTGTAACTTGCTCAAACAGAGGTTACGCTTTGCTGCGATAACTCAGCGCCTCAGATACGTGGGCGCTGTTGATGTCGGTACTGTTAGCCAAATCCGCGATTGTACGAGCCACCCGTAATACTCGGTGGTAGCCACGCGCGGACAGATTCAAGCGCTGCTGAGCAAGTTGCAATAACTGCTTTTCATTGTCGCCTAGCTGGATATATTCATCGATTTCGCTAGGGCTAAGCTCATTATTAACCTTTTTCTGGCGCTGCATTTGATGCTGATGCGCGACCACTACGCGAGCCCGTACTTGCTTGGAGGTTTCGCCTACCTGACTGTTTTGTAGATCGGCAATCGGTAACGCAGGTACGGTGATATGCAAATCAATACGATCTAAGAGAGGCCCAGATAATTTGTCTTGATAGCGTTTTATCTGCTCAGGTCGACAGCGACAACGTCCTGATGTATCGCCATCATAGCCACATGGGCAAGGGTTCATCGCAGCGACCAGTTGAAAATTCGCCGGAAAAGTCATTTGAGAGTTAGCGCGACTAATCGTGATTTGTTTGGCTTCTAGCGGCTGACGCAATACTTCCAGCACGCTTCGATCAAACTCCGGCAATTCATCTAAAAACAATACGCCTTTATTAGCTAGCGTAATCTCGCCCGGTTTTGGCCGTGAACCACCACCGACTAGTGCTACTGCTGATATTGTGTGATGCACTTGTCTGAACGGCCGCGTCCCATAGTTGTAGTCGCTGTCTGCCACCGAATACGTACTGGCAACCTCTAGTGCATCCTCATCACTCAAGTCTGGCAATATCGTTGGCAATCGTGATGCCATGAGCGTCTTTCCAGAACCTGGTGGGCCTGTAAATAACAATGAATGACCACCCGCAGCGGCAATCTCTAACGCGCGCCGAGCATGGTGCTGTCCTTTGACATCAGCTAAATCCACTTGATAGCCAACATGCTGCTGTGCAGGACTTGGCTGTACCACGGCTAAACTCTCATAGCTTGCACTTGGGTCAACGAGCGACTGTAGATGGTCACAAACCGCTTTTAGACTCTGAGCAGCTAGTATCGTTACGCCATCAACGCGGCTGGCCTCACGACCATTATCAATCGGTACGATCAGTTGCGGTGTTATCGGCGGCGAGGTATCCGAGTTATTTTGCTCTTGGTCACTCGCTGCTAACTGCGACAATGCTAATGCCAACTTCTCAGCTTTGATTGCTCGTGCGACTGCCAAACTACCAGTTACTTGTCGTAGCTGACCATTTAGCGCCAACTCGCCAATAAACTCAAATCCTGATAGCACCTCTGGCTCAAGCTGTCCGCTTGCTGCCAGTATACCGATAGCAATTGGTAAGTCTAAACGCGCGCCATCTTTAGGTAGATCAGCAGGGGCTAAATTAATCGTGAGGCGGCGATTAGGAAACTGGAAACCTGAATTGAGAATGGCGGAGCGTACCCTATCTTTACTCTCACGCACGGCGGCCTCAGGTAGCCCAACGATGGTCAATGCAGGCAGTCCTTGCGATAGATGCACTTCAATGATGACCTTGGGAGCATGCAGACCAACCACCGAACGGGTATAGACTTGGGCAAACGACATCAGCATCTTCCTAATACAGAGTATCATTGATAATAAAGTATTATTTATCAACGCGCAAACGTCGTGTTTTATTGCTGGTGTAGAGAGAATCATCAAAACCTCAGCGTCGTTCTGAGGTTTTTTATGTGTAAATGATAGCTCTATTCTAATATTTAAGAATACTCACCGACCACCCCACTGCTAACAAGGATTTGTTATACTATCTACTATACATTTAGCGATACATACTGCTGCCGATGATATATTCAAGCCGTGTTATCAATCAATCTTAAAAGCAAAAAATAAACGCCAAATCCGAAATCATTGATAATATAAAAACCAGCAGTATCTAGAGTAAAAACGAGGAATATCGCATGACAGACTATTCAGAACAGAACCCTCAGCAGCCCTACAACCGTGCGGACGAGCCGCCCACGACTGTGCGCCCTGTTATGCAGCCTGACAACCCTTATGCCAGTACACGCGGCAGTATTACTAGCAAGCAGCTACCAGCATTTGATGAGGCAATCATCAATAAGTACAATCGCTCGGGACCGCGTTATACCTCTTATCCAACTGCTCTAGAGTTCGCGCCAATACCGGATAGCTTTGAGGCTATCGGTCTTGAGACAAAAATCCTGCAGAATCGTGAAGCGCGCGCTCCTTTGTCGCTATATTTTCATATTCCGTTCTGTCGCCACCTTTGCTACTACTGTGCTTGTAATAAGATTATCACCAAAAAAAATAGTGATTCTGGCGATTACTTACAGTATTTGATTGCTGAAATTACTCATAAGCGCCGCTTGTTATCTACGCCAGAAGGCAGCGATAAACCCTTAGTCAAACAGCTACATTTGGGCGGTGGTACGCCAACGTTTTTGCGTGACGAAGAGATGGTGCAGTTATGGGAGTTTTTACAGACTCAGTTTGAGTTTTTGCCAGAAGATGAAGGTGACTACTCTATCGAGATTGACCCTCGCGAGCTGAGTAAAAACACCCTAAAAATATTGCGTAATCTCGGTTTCAACCGTATTAGCTTAGGTGTGCAGGACTTGGATGAAACCGTGCAAATTGCCGTTAATCGTGTGCATTCAGCAGAGCTTATTGAAAGCGTGCTAATAGAAGCACGTGAGCTTGGTTTTCGCTCTATCAATATTGATTTGATTTATGGTTTGCCGCATCAAACACCTGATACGTTGGACAAAACCGTAAATCGTATCATCGAGATGTCGCCAGATCGCCTGTCGGTCTTTAACTATGCGCATTTGCCTGAGCGATTTAAAGCTCAGCGTCAGATAAAAGATGAAGACTTGCCAAGCCCAGCTACCAAACTGACGATGCTCGGCAGTACTGTCAATACATTGACCGAAGCCGGCTATCAATATATCGGTATCGATCATTTTGCCAAACCTGATGACGAGTTGGCTATCGCCCAGCGCGAAGGTAAATTACATCGTAACTTTCAGGGTTACACCATCATGGGTGATTGTGACTTATTAGGCTTTGGTGTCTCATCAATCAGTCAGGTTTCTAATGCCAATACGCGCTATATTTTGCAGAACGATACTGATCTACAGAACTATCAAGCCAAGATTGATATGACGAAAATCAATCCGACTGTCATGCCTGCGGTCAAGTATATAAAAACCTCTATCAAAGACCGCTTGCGTGAATATGTCATCATGAACTTACTATGTCATGACTATCTCGATTTTAAAGATGTGAATCAAAAATTTGGTATCGATGCCATCACCTATTTTATTAGTGAGATTCAGCAGTTGGGCGCTATGCAAGACGA
Organism: Psychrobacter sp. 4Bb; assembly: GCF_002836735.1. Taxonomy (GTDB): domain Bacteria; phylum Pseudomonadota; class Gammaproteobacteria; order Pseudomonadales; family Moraxellaceae; genus Psychrobacter. The sequence continues at coordinate 37,689 of NZ_PJAS01000056.1, forward strand.
CAGATTGATAGATATGGATGCAGCAGGTATTCGCGTCTTACCCAGAGGTCGCTTGCTTGGCCGTAACGTCGCTATGGTATTTGATGAATACTTGGACAAGAAACATCAAAACCGCTTTTCAAAAGTTATCTAAGCTAGCGAAACTTTAGTCCAATTAATACACATAAAAAAGACCTCAAGCGAGGTCTTTTTTTAATATTGCTATGACTTTTTACACTTTTAATTTATCACCGACCATACCTTTTACAGTGCTTAAGATATCTGCTGGTAATACCACCATTTTGGAGTTATCAGATTCAGCCAACTCTCGTATCGCTTTGATATATTGCTCACCCAGCAAGTATACGATCGGCATCTCTTCCTCGCCCATCGCACTGGTAATCAAGCGAATCGACTCTTCAGAACCTCTGGCTAGTACCACTTGCGCTTCAGCATCACGGCGTGAGGCTTCCAAGCGACCATCCGCTTCTAAGATAGCAGCTTGTTTTTGACCATCAGCACGGGTCACAGTTGCACGGCGTAAACGCTCTGCCGCTGCCTGCTCTTCCATGGATGCTTGCATGGTCTGCGAAGGATTAATATCTTGAATCTCTACCGTCTTAAGGGTAATACCCCAATCCGCGATGTCTTCTGAAATCGCATGTTTTAGCTTGGTTTTGATCTCGTCGCGACTGGACAATGCACTATCAAGATCCATCTCACCAATGATTGAGCGCAATGACGTTTGTACTAGATTACGGATACCGTACTCATAGTCTTCGATACCATAGACTGCCTTATCAGGACGCACGATATTAATATAAGCGACAGCGTTTGCAATGATAACAACGTTGTCACGAGTAATGACTTCTTGTGACGGAATATCGAGTACGATGTCCTTAGTCGTTACTTTATAAGCCACATCATCTACATAAGGGATGATGAGGTTGAGTCCAGGCTCTAGCGTTTGGCTATACTTACCCAGTCTCTGCACCACCCATTTATAACCTTGCGGTACAATACGTACGCCTTTAAACACGGTGAATACCACCAGTGCAATCAATACCACCATGACAATACTAAAGCTTTCCATAACTCATCCCTTATTATTATACCTGCATACTTTTATGCATCGCTGCCTGCGCTTTTGTACTGCTCACAATCAGCTCGTTACCCACGATATCCGTCACTACCACTCTATCGCCGATTGCCACCTGCTCCCCTCTCGTACGGCACATCCATTCAGCCGCACCAACGATAGGAACACTAAATCTAACTGTGCCAGCTTTATCTAGTTGCGGTGACACGATAATCATTCCGACCTCACCGACTATGATACTACCGCCTAGCCCAGCTTTGGTACGATCTACTGACAACGGTTTGATAAACTTAAACCAAGCTAGCAAAAACACAGCAGAGAGCACTAACCAGACGATAATCTGAACAGAAACAGAAATAGGCAACAGCCATGATAGCGCTGCTACGATGATGGCAGCGGCACCAAACCACAGACTGGCAAACGTCGGTACAAACATCTCGACTATTAGTAATAAGAAGCCTAATACTAACCAATGCCAAGGTTCAATCATCCAAAGTATCTCCATCCTTGCCACCATTCCTATCTTTATCATTCCAGTTTTTAATGTAGCACATTTTTAAGGATAACAACGCTTTAACGATAATGATATATTACTTATTAGCTACTTATAAATTACCGTCCTAAAAGCTTCTGCATAATATTTTAAGCAAAAAAAAACGACCACTTAAAGTGATCGTTTTTTAGTCATCCACACAAATTAAAGCTTAGAATTTGTAATGTGCACCAAGAGTTAATAGCGTAAGGTCTTCAGCAACATAGTCATATTCAGCTTCAACACTCATATTAGGATTGAAGTTATAACCCAAGCCAATACCGCCAGCTACACCACTGTCGCTATCGCTGTCACTTCCAGAGTTTCCAAGAAAGTCCTCAGCAGAAACTTCAATCTCAGCTTTAGCAAAGCCTAGTTTACCTTTTGCATATAAGCCAGTATTTGGGAATGCATAACGGTAAGTACCATAAGCACCATAAGTTTTTAGATCAAATTCAGCGTCAATGCCACTGTTACCTGTATCAACATCAGCGTCATTAGAACCTATATACTCAATCTCAGCACCAAAGTTAGGATCGAAGTTATAACCAGCATAAACGCCATATGCGGTTGGATCATCTAAATCATCAGCATCTACCATGAATTGACCAGCTTTAATACCAACGTATGATTGGCCAGCACCATAAGAGATGGCTGCTTGTGCGCTCATGGTCATTACTGAGCCAGCGATTACTGCGATTAAAGCTTTTTGTAGATTTTTCATATACTTTTCTCAACTTTGGATTCAATAAACAAATAGTTTGTTTAATATCAAATGATACTCAACTATTTTCTACTTGTTATTAGTAGTGGAGGTATCATACCAACTTATTTACCAAAGTAAACATGTGTTGCAAAAATCTTTTACAGGCATAAAAAAACGACCACTTAAAGTGATCGTTTCTTTATTATAGCTGTTTGCTAAAAGCTTGTTTTCTAAATAATTAGAACTTTAAGTTAGCACCAACAGTAAGCAGCTTAGTATCTGCATCACTATCCATCATGGCATATTCTGTTTCAACATTGAAGTTAGGATTCACCGCATAGCCAAGACCGATGCCACCAGCAATACCAGTATCACTCACTGAATCACTGCTACCGTCGTTAAAATCAGCTTCTAGCTCTGTTTTAGCGATACCAAGCTTACCTTTGGCATACAGTGCAGTATTTGGGAACGTGTAACGATAAGTACCGTACGCACCATAAGTTTTCGTATCATAATCGCCAGCATTATTGTCTAGATCAGCATCATCTGAACCAACATATTCAACTTCCATACCAAAATTAGGATCGAAGTTATAACCAGCATACACACCATACGCAGTTGGATCGTCGCCGCTTACATCATTATCGAACTGACCAATCTTAGCACCAACATACGGTTGACCTGTATAGCCGTTACCATAATTAACGGCAGCTTGTGCACCTACAGTAAGTAAAGAACCAGTTGCTAGTGCAAGTATAGTTTTTTGTAGAGTTTTCATTATTAGCTCCTTCAAGTAAATTTGGACAAACAAGTTATTTAGTTGTATTGACCATTTGGCCGTATCGCCTTGTTTGCTAACGATGGGTACATAGTAACAAACTATTTCAGACACTCTGTCAGTGTTTAATGGTATGAGAGTTAAGATTTGAAAGCATTTGTCAGTGCTCGGGTTACAAAGGCCTAGATATGAAACCTTTTGTTACATCCACCCAGTTTATGCAATAATCCGTACTCATTTCACAGTTTTCTTGCTAGCTAAATATGGCTGATATAACAATAATTAGAGAGAGAAAATGCAAAATTCTATCACTGAGCGCTTACAAACTGCACTTGCAGACTTAAAAGCAAAGCAGCAGTACCGCCAATTACCAAACTTGCAGCACGATGGAAGATACGTTATTAGCAATAGTAAAGCTCTGCTTAATATTGCGAGTAATGATTATCTTGGCTTAGGCGGCGATACCGAGATGCAAGCTGAGTTTCTTACTCAAGTGGGACAGCTATCTACTACACACACTCCTAAAATGAGTGCCACCTCCTCACGCCTACTGACAGGCAACGATATACAGTTAGAAGCCCTAGAAGAAGAACTGCAAAATTGGTATCAAAGCGCCATAGAAAAACAGAGTTTAGCCGATTCAAAGTCGGTGCTGGTCTTAAATAGTGGCTATCACGCCAACCTAGGTATCTTGCCAGCATTAACAACTTTGCCAGTCAAAACACTCATTCTGGCTGACAAGCTAGTACATGCCAGCATTATCGATGGGATGCGCTTGAGCCAAAGTAAACTTGTTACCTATCGACGTTACCGTCACAACGATTACGAACATTTGGCCAAGTTTATTGAACAAGCAGACGAGACGGTTGAACGCATCATTATTGTCACCGAGAGTATATTTAGTATGGATGGTGACCGTGCTGACTTGCCTGAACTAGTACAATTAAAATCCAAAGATGCTCGTATTGAGCTGTATGTCGATGAAGCACATGCTATTGGAGTGCTTGGCGATACAGGTCTAGGATTGGCGGAAGAAACGCATACCTTGGCTGATATTGACTATTTGGTGGGTACCTTTGGTAAGGCATTTGCTTCAATGGGTGCTTATATAATGTGTGATGAGGTCGTCAAACAATGGCTGATCAATGCCATGCGTCCATTGATTTTTAGCACTGCACTTCCTCCTATCAATCACGCATGGACACGATTTATTTTAGCAAAGATGCCGACCTTAACTGATCAACGTGCGCATCTAGCACAGTTATCTACCACGCTTAGCCAAGCCATTAACCCACGGCACCGTGTATCGCCAACCTTGGAAGATATACACTATGAATCCCCTATCGTTCCTTATATATTAGGCGATAATGCGAGTACCCTTGTCAAAGCGCAAAAGTTGCAAGCCGCTGGATTTTACGCGCTACCTATCAGGCCGCCTACTGTGCCTGCAAACACTGCTCGCATTCGTTTAGTTATGAATGCCAAACTGACTAACGAAGACTGTGCGCGACTGATACAGCAGTTGTAATTTTATCGTTTGACACAAACTTTATTTCCACTATTGATAGATAACTGGCGCACTTGGATATAATAAAGCCTATGACAACATTCGACACAGTTGATGACCTCAGTGTTAGAAAACAAACCATCGCTCGCCACTTTGCCAATGCAAGTGACTATGACCAGCATGCCAGTATCCAGCAGACCGTTTGTCAGTATTTATTAGACAGTATTGCTCATACCAAGCAAAGCAGTGTGTTAGAAGTGGGTGCAGGTACAGGTCAAATGACGCGCCTACTCGCTGAGCATATACAGAGCGAGCACTGGATCATTAATGAGTTATGTAGTGAGCAGACTGCTACATTGCAATCAATACTGCCAACTGCTAACGTAATGATTGGTGATGCTGAAACGATAGATTTAGCAGAAAATAATAGCTTGATAGTTAGTGCCAATGCCGTGCAATGGTTTGATAATCCGTTGAGTTTCGTCACGCAATCCGCGCAGCGTCTACAACCTGGAGGACAACTGGTCTTTAGTACTTTTACGCCCAATAACTTTTTGCAAATTAAGACGCTCACTGGTCAAGGACTTCACTACCCAGATATTAATGAATGGCAATTGGCATTAGATAGTGCTGGCTTTGAGAATATCGAACTTTCTATTAAGCGCTTTGATTTACCATTTCCAACCCCCTACGCTATCTTGAAGCATATGAAACTCACTGGCGTATCGACCAATCAAACGCAAATACAATCAGACGATACTCAAACCTTTATATGGACAAAATCCCGTCTACAGCAATTTGAGTCAGACTATTGGCAGCAATTCTCAGAAAAGAATGAAACAGGACAGCTCGTGGTTAATTTAACCTATGAAGTGCTCATAGTGAGCGCGTTTAAACCATAAGCACGCGTCTCATCAATAAAAACAATAGCTAGCAGAAATAGTAACCGATAGGAAAAATAGCCATAAAAAAACGCACCCCGAAGGATGCGTTTTTTAATTTAACTAGTTAATAGCCGTATTATTTTTTATCTTCGTCTACTTCAGTGAACTCAGCATCAACAACGTCGTCATCAGCTTTGTTGCTACCAGCATCGTCAGCACCTTGTTGGAACTGGCTTGGATCCATACCTTCTGCGCCAGCGCCGCTATCAGCGTAGATTTTTTGGCTGATTGGCAAGAATGCATTGTCTAATGCTTCAAGCTTAGCTTTGATTTCGTCATGATCGTCTTCTTTCGCCGCCGCTTCAAGCTCAGTGATGGCAGATTCTACTGTTGATTTTTCTTCATCAGTCACTTTATCTTCTGCTTCTTTCAGCGCTTTTTGTACCGCATGGATACGACCATCTGCTTCGTTACGAACTTGCGCTAGGTTAGCGAACTTCTCATCTTCAGCAGCATTAGCTTCTGCATCACGAACCATTTGTTCGACTTCTTCGTCCGACAAGCCAGAATCCGCTTTGATCTGGATGCTTTGTGCTTTACCAGTACCTTTATCGGTTGCTGAGATATTCATGATACCATCAGCATTAATGTCAAAAGACACTTCGATTTGTGGTAAGCCACGTGGTGCTGGTGGAATATCCGTCAAGTCAAAACGACCAAGCATTTTGTTTTGGTTAGCAATTTTACGCTCACCTTGATATACCTGAATCGTTACAGCTGGCTGATTGTCTTCAGCCGTTGAGAATACCTGTGATTTCTTAGTAGGAATCATGGTGTTTTTCTCAATAACTGGTGTCATGACACCGCCCATCGTTTCGATACCTAGGGTCAATGGCGTTACATCAAGTAGCAATACGTCAGTTTTGTCACCAGACAATACGGCACCTTGAATCGCTGCACCAGCTGCAACTGCTTCATCAGGGTTCACATCTTTACGTGGCTCTTGACCGAAGAAGTCTTGTACTTTTTGCTGTACTAGTGGCATACGAGTCTGACCACCAACCAAGATTACATCGTTGATGTCGCCAATTTTTAGGCCAGCATCTTCAAGTGCAGTCTTACAAGGACCCATTGTACGTTGTACTAATTCTTCAGTTAGGCTCTCTAGTTTCGAGCGGCTGATAGTAACGACTAAATGCTTAGGACCACTGCTATCAGCAGTGATGTATGGCAAGTTTACTTCAGTGCTTTGTGCACTTGATAGCTCAATCTTCGCTTTTTCTGCCGCTTCTTTTAGACGCTGCATCGCAAGAGAGTCACCTTTTAGGTTAACGTCTTGCTCTTTTTTGAATTCAGCAACTAAGAAATCAATCAATGCTGAGTCAAAGTCTTCACCACCTAGGAAAGTATCACCGTTGGTCGCTAGTACTTCGAATTGTTGCTCGCCGTCTACGTCTGCGATTTCGATGATTGAGATATCGAAAGTACCACCGCCCAAGTCATATACAGCAACAGTGCTATCGCCTTGCTTCTTGTCCATACCATAAGCAAGTGCAGCAGCAGTTGGCTCATTGATGATACGTTTTACGTCTAGACCAGCGATTTTACCCGCATCTTTAGTTGCTTGACGCTGTGAGTCATTGAAGTAAGCAGGTACAGTTACAACTGCTTCAGTCACGCTCTCACCAAGATAATCTTCTGCTGTTTTTTTCATTTTTTTCAAGATTTCAGCAGAAACCTGTGGTGGCGCAAGCTTTTTACCGTTGATTTCTACCCATGCATCGCCGTTATCTGCTTTAGCGATTTTGTAAGGAACCATGCCGATATCTTTTTGCACGACTTTGTCATCAAAACGACGACCGATCAAACGCTTAATCGCAAACAAAGTGTTGCTTGGATTAGTTACTGCTTGACGCTTAGCTGACTGACCAACAAGCGTTTCGTCATCTTTATAGGCGACGATCGATGGTGTTGTACGCGTACCTTCAGCATTTTCGATGACTTTAACTTTGTCACCTTCCATTACTGCTACACACGAGTTAGTAGTACCTAAATCAATACCAATTACTTTACCCATAATCAATTGCTCCTAATTTGTTTTTAACTATAAATACTTATTTATCCAGACCGTAGTCGGTCACTTGTTGCTATATATCGGTTTACCCGTCGTATTTTTCAAGGCAATAATCACGCAAAAACTATGTTTCATGTCATTTTTTGTGAAAAACCTTCATATTAGTAGGGTTTAGCCCTAAAAATATTACTGACCAACACGAACCATAGCTGGACGTAATAGACGACCGTTTAGGCTATAGCCTTTTTGTAAGACCGTACCCACTGTATCTGCCGCTGCTTCTGGGTCAATACCCACTGCTTCATGGAAGTCAGCATTGAATTTTTCACCTTGTGGATCGACCACTTCTACGCCGTTTTTGGTCAATACTGCAACCAATGCTTTGTGCGTTAATTGCACACCCTCAGCGACTGGATCATTGGCATCGGCATTTTCGATAGCGCGCTCTAAGTTGTCAACGATGTCTAACAATTCTTTAGCAAATTTCTGTAGTGCAAACTTTTTGCTCTTATCCGCTTCTTGCTCCATGCGTTTTTGCGCATTATAAGCTTCAGCATTAGCGCGTGCAGTACCTTCTTTGGCTTGTTTTACTTCGCCTTCTAGCTCAGCAATACGCGCTTTGAAAGTATCAAGGTTGATTTCGTTTTCGATAGTCGTTTCTTCACCTGAATTATTCTGTGGATCAAACTCTTTCATGGTTTCTTCTAAGATACTGTCATTGTGATCAATATTCTCATGTGCCACATTTTGGTCAAGATTTTCGTGGTTCGGGTTTTGCTCGCTCATGATAGCTCCTTGGAATTTCAATAATGAAGATTAAGAGACGGCATAGTAGACCGAATAATTACTGGTCCTACTATGCCATTATTAAATGCTCGATGTTTCTAACTCATTGTTTTTTTAATACGCTTTAATAGCTGCTTGATAAAGGTGATAAGGACAAATTTCAAGCCTAAAGCAAAGGAATTTTTACTATTTATGACAAATATTAGTGAAGTCTGATTAAAGAGATGCATCTAACGTTTTTGTTCCTTGTCAATAAATTTCAATATTTGCTCACAAAAAGAACAAAAAACCGCTATTTATTCCAATTGCTTTACGCTTATTAATCAAGCTACTACCAAACGACACGCTATTACTCTGCTAGCTATTTTATCATTGCTATAAATATTATCGCCCACACTCAAATGCACGCTAAAAATCATTTATGAGAGCTGTTATGTCTAACTCAAAAAATTTATCTATCAATACTTTGCTTAATAAAGCATTGATGACATTGCACTTAGCGTCAAAAGAAAATCCAGCGTCAAGAGAGTCATCGAACCAAGATGCACAAACGTATGACTCATTAGAAAAACGTCTGAGCGTTAAAGAAAAAATACTCGCTTACAACCCTGTAGCAAACTACCAGCCGCATACATTGCACTATGCAATGAAAAGTCTCGGTTACTTACCAGACCCTATTTTAGAAGGGGTGATTGGTTACCTAAAAGGTCCTAATTCAAAACAATATTTGCATGCAAACGCTCATCTGCGTCTTATCCTTGCAGTAAATAGTTACCTCAAAACGCCGTTAGAACTAACTCCAATGCCGGAATTGCGTGAGAGATTTACTGCTGATGCGGTAGCCATGCAATCACCTAGAGTATGGCAGCAAGCCTGTACTACTATGCTAAGCAATATAAAGCCCTTCACTAAAAAAAGTGATTCACCTGTTAGCTGGAAAGATGAAACGATTGCCAATGCAGATGATGGCGACATGACTGTCCGTTGTTATAAAGCAGGTGGCAAAAAATCTGGTTTTAGAAGAAAACGTGTCCATAATCCCGACGAAACAGTCATGTTGTTCTTTCATGGTGGCGGGTTCTGTATTGGTGATGTCGATACACATCATGAGTTCTGTCATGCGGTCTGTGAGCAGACTGGCTGGTCTGTGGTTAGTGTCGATTATCGCTTAGCGCCTGAATGTCCTGCTCCAGCAGCATTAAAAGACTGTATCACTGCGTATGATTGGTTAGTTGAACACTGTCACACATTGGGCGCATTACCCTCTCGTATCGTTTTAGCAGGTGATAGCGCAGGTGGTGGTTTATCAACTTTAATTGCGCAGCAGCTGACCGCACCGAGCAAAAGCGCATGGGCAGACCTAGGGTTAGATGGACAGAAAATGTTTAATCTATTAGAAAAACTACCCGAACCTCTAGCGCAGATGCCTTTATATCCAGTCACTGATATTGAGACAGACTATCCAAGTTGGGAGCTATACGGCGAAGGCCTACTATTAGATCATGCTGATGTAGCAGTATTTGATGCTGCTTGTTTGGAGAACAGTCCGCTGCCTCGCTTACACATACTGAACTCACCTATGTTGGGTGATAATAGTAAAGTCTGCCCAACTTACATTGTAGCTTCTGAGCTCGATGTATTACGTGATGAGGCATTTGCTTATGCAAAGCAGCTGAAAGGTTACGGCGTTGCTGTAGAGACCTATACTGTGCTTGGTGCACCGCATGGCTTTATTCACTTTATGAGTGTTCACCAAGGCCTTGGACAAGAGACAAACAATATCATTCTTGGGTTTAGCAGTTTTGTACGTGAGATCATCAGTACACAATCGCGGTTAGCTGCATAAACCGTTAGTTATTTAGTTAGCCAGCTAATTAATGATTTGTATAACTGATTAATTGGTATTGCCAGATAGTGTAATTAACCAAATCTCTGAGCGCGATCCCAATCGAAAGGGAATGCCCCAAAAACCATAACCAGAGGACACGACGAAGTGCCCTTTACCAATCTGCTCATAGCCATAGCCTAATCTATTAATAGCATTGACGATGAAATTAGCGGGGAATATTTGACCGTTGTGGGTATGTCCCGAGACTTGTAAATCTATAGGTAATTGACTGTGATTATCTATATCACTCGGTCTATGGTCTAACAATATCACTGGCTGCGACGTATCTACTTGCGTCAGCAGATCGGTAGTTGCTACACGTTGACGTTTATGATTATCAAAACGTCCAACTAACCATACTGGTTGACCCTCGTGCTCGATATAGAGCACCTCATCGTTCAACAATTGTATACCTGCATTTTGCAGCGCTTCGCTAATGGGTCGCTCATGACCATACAAATCATGATTACCCAATGTCGCATAGACACCACGTGGCAGACTACTGCACAATTCTGCTAAGTTTTGCTCCATATGATATTCATTAAAGGCCTCTGTATTATCATCCATAATATCCCCTGGCATTAGTAGCATATCTGCACCAGAGCGAATCATAAGTTGTTGCAATCTATCTATGGCTTTTACACCAAATAATCGTCCTATATGCAAGTCACTAGCGACTGTAATGCGTAATGGCTTGGTTAAAGGTTTATCTATATTAATAGACAGCTCGCGTATAACAGGAGCATAGGCACTATATAACGAATAAATAAATAGTCCTAAAAATAGGAATAGCGCTAGTACTCTTAGCCCTATAGCCATTTCATTCGATTGGTGTAACGTACTACCTGATAAAGCAACTACTAGCAAATACCCTCCGTAGAATAGACTCACTGCCAACGCCGTCAGTATCATAAAATGCATGATTAGCATCCATCCACTAATCCAGCGATAACTGTTGGCAAATGCTCTTTTTACGCTCAATACTAGTAGAGCATTAGTAATAATAAATACACTGACCCATATCGTCGTTTGCAATGTTGGCGTCATCCAAGGCTGGAGCCACCACTGTATACTTAATACTGTACCCAGACTGAACAGCTGTAATAGCAAAAAGATAGTGAAGAAAAATGCGTAACGCATGGACTGCCCTTAGACATAAATACGGTTTGATAAGTGATTATCAGAAAATAAACTCTAATGTTTCACGTGAAACAATTGCTATGTAACTATTTCTGATTTTCTAATGCTTGCGGGAGTGTTGAGTGTTTGAACGAATAACCTGCATTCAATAGCGCTTGTGGCAGCACTTTTTGACCATCGATAAGTAGTGTCGACATTTCGCCAAACATCAGCTTGAGCAAAAACTCTGGTAAAGTAAAAAACGTGGGGCGATGTAGCCATGAGCCAAGTGCTTTGGTAAAAGTATGATTGGTCACAGGATTTGGAGCAGTAAGGTTATATACGACTGTATGTGTATCATTTGCGGTACTGTTTGTAGTCTTGATAGTGCTGTCACTAATAGGTGTACTGTCTTGGGCTAAGCTTTCGATGTGATTAACGTCTGATTCTTGAGTAAGTTTAAGCTGCTGCTTGATAATAAAGATGACCGCATTGACCCAATCTTCACGACTGATCCAGCTCATGATTTGTTGTCCATCACCTAATTGCCCTCCGACACCAAATTTAAACGGTAGCAACAATTTTGCCACCATACCGCCCTCAGGATGAATAACCACACCTGTTCTGACAATAGCTACTGGAACATCATGATCGGTCGCTTTAAGCGCTAATTGCTCCCATTCATCACATAATGTATGAGCAAAATCCGTCTCATAATCGCTATTTTCAGTCAGTGGCTTGTCGCCCTGCGTGCCATACCAGCCAATCGCTGATCCGCTCACCAGTAACTTGGGTTTGGTACTAGCACGTGCGATAAAATCCAATATCGACTGAGTAGGTTTGATACGGCTCGCCATCAACTGCTCTTTGCGCTCATCGCTCCAACGAGAGTCAGCAATCCCAGCACCTGCTAAATTTAATATGACATCAAAACTCATATCAGACGTCGCAAGCTCGTCATAAGTCATCATATTGATATCATCGGGATGTGGTTGACTGCTATCACGAGTTAACCAAGTAATCGTCACGTCTTTATTCTGCGCGCGATATCGTGCCATTAGCTCTCGACTAAACGCACTTCCCAAAAACCCTGAACCGCCACTAATCAAAACCTTCATACCCTACTCCCTATATGCCTTAAATATCGCCAATATGACTGATCGTTAAATTATTTATTGTTGAAGTACTTATCGTTCAATAAAAACCAGACCGTTACAACCATCGTCTGCTTTTTTGTGGTTTTTATCAAAACGACTTTTACATACTTTTGGTAAAGGAAGGTGAGTAATGAAAGGTTTACGAGGTCAAACATTGCACTTTGATAATTACTGTCAAAAATAGAAGTTTTTTTATTAAAAAAGTATCTTAATTTTTTGGCTAATATTGCAGACTTTGTTTAGGTTTAGGTAATGCGGACATACCCACAATCAAAGCACTTATACCTCCTACTAAGCTAATAGCCAACCATGTACGAGCATCTTGACCAATAAAAAATGTGGCATTGATAGAAAAACCAACAAAAAAAACTCTTACCCACCATCTTTTAGACTTATATGTTTGTTTGGAAGCAAGCCATATACCGCACAATAATGTAGGCATTCCAATAAGAAATACACCTGCAATAAGGTAAAAAGGTATGGCTACAGCGTATGCCAGACCTACATCCTTATTCCACATTATCAGTGATACTAAAATAGGGAATAAGATCAACTGATATAGCGTACCTAAAGTTAAAAATAAAAATATCACCATTTTTTTGGATAGTGGCTGTTGTTATCTAACATTAGTTTTAACTCATAAGTTGGTCAATTTGTGAATGGAAATAATATAGCTGTTATAACCCGTTTCGAACTTTCTTGACCATCCAAACGCATCATAATATTTCAGAAATAGTTTGATCAGCTCTTTATTTAATGGCTCAGCCTACGTCTTCAACATTTTCTTTTAATACTGGCAAAGCTGACATACCTGCTAATACGGCACTTACTCCTCCAGTTAAACTGATAGAGAACCATATCACCAAACCAAATTTAGAAAATATAAACCAAACAAAAAATAAAGCATTAATAAGAACTCCCATAAAAAAAGTTCTTATCCACCACCCATCTTGTATGTATATTTCTTTATACGAATGCCACTTCCCCATCATTAATGTAGTTGGCATCGCAAACAAGCCACCTGCAATAAGATAAACTGGAAAAAACAGTATGAACAATAGACCTATGCTGTCATCTGGGCTAAGAAGTGTCGCTATCCATGGAAAGATAATGAGCTCATACAGCGCTCCTACGAATAAAAATAACTTAGTAACCTTCATTTTTGGATATTCAGCCAAACTTTCGTTCAAACTATGACTTGGCTGATTTAATTTATTTTTCATATGACTGCCTAAATCCTATTCAGGGCTACCGTCAGTGTGTGATAAACAGTATTTGTGCCAGCATTACTGTAAAAATGTAGCTCATACAATAGAAAACATGTTAAGTAAGGCAAACAGGGAGCAAAAAAAACGTCTACATCTTTCTTGTCCACTAACGAATAACCAAGCCTGTCGTTGCGTCACGAATCTGGCTAGGTAAGGTATAACCTAAAGTATCGTCCTGCAAATAACCAATTTGCTCATCAAAATAAGCATAGGCGGCTTCAAAAGTGCTAGCAGGCCTTTGCCCTGATGGGTTGCAGCTTGTAGAAACTAATAGACCAAATGGGTTCTCTTCACTGACCATCTGCTGGCAAAGCTGGCGAACTGTAGGATGCGAGATAACTCGGACTGCAATAGTCTGATGCTGACCTGTGATCCAAGTGGGTACAGTGCTCGCAAGCGGCTGAGGAATCGGTAATAACCAAGTATGTGCTTGGCGGTTGTCCTGTTTATCTCTGCTATCGTCTGTCTGCCAACTATCAATAATCTGCTGTCGCTGAACATCATCTAAAGAGGCTAGCAAAGGTGCTAAGCGGGATACACTATCAGTAACGACTATCATACCTTTAGCTTGCGGACGTTGTTTGATATCCAAGATACGCTGAACAGCTGCTTGGTCATAAGGGTCGCAACCAATACCCCAAACGCTTTCTGTAGGATACGCGAGCAGTTGCCCTTCTTTTAGCCACTTAGCAGCTTGGATAGCAGAATCAGTAATAAGAGGTGTAGGTTGGCTCATGACTTAAATGGTTCATAGAAGTAAATTCTAATAATACCATAAGAGAGATATTGTCTAGGAGAGTCTATAACTAAGGGCTATCTATGACAGTGTCTAATAAGGGATATTTACGATACTTTAAATGCGTAAATATCGTCCACCTTGTTCGCTGATAAGACCCATTAGCTCAAGCTCCATTAGCTGACCAATCAACTGCGGCGGTGCAAGCTTGGTTGCATTAATAAGCGCATCTAAATCTTGCCCATGCCAGTCAAGCTGCTCATAGATTGCAGCTAAATGATCAGGCACTACGACTGTACTGCGCGCAGGTTTTATCTCAGAGAATAGTTGCTGGCTAGTAGATTTGATTGAGTTTTTCTCTATCTCATCAGAAGTCTGAGTGATATTCGAGTGATTACTATTAGAGTTGGTAGCGTTCGCTGTTCTATAAGCGCCTTTATCGTAATCAAGCTGACCATTGACGTCCTCTAGTACTTGCTGAGGATGATAAACCAAGGTCGCACCTTCACGTATTAAATGATGGCAACCCTCTGCATTACTGTTATCAATATGACTAGGAATAGCAAAGACCTGTTTACCTTGTTCAGACGTGAGACGTGCTGTGATAAGCGAGCCGCTTTTGATTGTCGCTTCCGTTACGATGGTCGCGAGACTCAGCCCAGCTACCAAACGATTGCGACGCGGAAAAGTATGTTTATGCGGCTGAGTGTGTGGTAATAGCTCACTAATAATGCAGCCACCTTGCTCAATAATTTGAGTAAATAACTGATCCCGATGATTGGGATAGTTCACATCGATCCCTGTACCCATGACACCAACCGTCCGTCCCTGATAGTCAGGGTCTGCTTGTGCTAGCGCGCCTAAATGTGCGCGTTTATCTACACCCATAGCCAGACCGCTAGTCACGATATAACCTGCTTGCGCTAAGTACTGTGCCATATCAAACGTGATTTTTTGCGCATGCGCGGTGGGTTTGCGGCTACCTACTATAGCGATTTGTGCTTGATGTAGGCGCGCGCTATTCCCACGATAAAACAATAATGGCGGCGGGTCGTATATTTGTGAGAGTTGAGCAGGATAATCGGCGTCATCAGCGAATAGCAAACCATAACGCCCATCTATCAATGCTTGCTGAATCTTATCGATATTGGCGAGTGTTTGCTCTGGCTGTTCATGACGTTTGAGATGGGTATGATGAATACCGAGCTGCTTCCATGCCTCTACTTTGGCTTGCCAAGCAAGCTGCGGATAACCGAAAGAAGTGATTAGTGTGTGATAAGCAGATAACGACGCATTCACCTCGTACCACAGCGCTAGGATAGCGCGCTGATCGTCGGATAAAGAAGAGGTGACTGCCGTCATTGTGATCTGTCTCGTATAGGCAAGCTTAGATTAGTATTTAGTTTAATATATTGCTTAATAAAACCTTATAGCTATTTATAAATAAGGGGGTGGTAATAACTGATCGCCAATATTAAGTGGCAGCTCAGAGTCAAGTACGTAAGCATAGCTGATGTGGTCAAAGGTATTGAAAACCATCACCATACCACTTGGCTCGTTTGGTAGACGTACAGGCGTGTCGTTGTCTTTAGTATCACGTACCAAAGGTCCTTTTTGATAAACCGTCAGCACATCACCTGGTTTAGCACCTTGTAAGCTACCCAGATTGATGGCAACCACACTACCCTTCGCAGCCGAGCTGATAGAGTCCATCACACGTACGATCATACCACCGCGACTGACACTTGCAGGCGTTGGATAAAAGACAGGAGGAATAGCGTTATCTAACTCTACGAATACGCGATCCCCTTCACGCACTTCTTTGCCATAGCTATCGATAAGCTGCAAGCTAGTCACACCATTGCTTTCTGTAGAAGTTGCTAGTCCTGTCGCTACCTGCGTAACTTCTAAGCCGATCACTTCTTGCGTTTTGGGGTCTACATATAGCTCACCCTCACGGTAAACGCCGTAACGCTGGCCTACGATAAGCGGTACGCCTTTAGCATAGACTTTATCACCACTTGCCGTGATTAAGTTACCTTTTTTAGAGGCCAATATATAAGGAGTGGTGTTGAAGTCTTGAGGATTAACAATGAGTGTTTTATCAAGCCAGTGCTGAATAGCAGACCATGGAATAGGTGGAATGCTATTGGCAGTTGAAGTCACTGATACTGTACTAGCAACCACATTACCTGTTAGCTGCTTTTCAATACCAGCACAGCCCTCGCCCGTATCGACACCTATGAGTGTCTTGCCTTGAATAACGCAAAGAATAAGAATGTCATTGGGATAAATGAGGTTGGGATTTTTGATTTGCTTATTGGTTGCCCAAATTTCTTTCCAGCGCCAAGGACTGTCTAGATAGCGACCTGAGATATCCCATAAGGTATCGCCTTTTTTGACGATATAACGATTGGGCGCATCAGCTTTGATAGTTGGCGGCGGATTGTTAGCTTGAGCCGTGCTCATCAACATGGCACTACTAAACGTCGTAACTAATAATCCTTTTGCCAGTGCTTTTGCTATCTTTTTTAAGCTCATCTTCATCGTTATATCCACAATATGTACCACTGTGTTCGACATAAAGAACTGTACTAGATTTATTACTGTAAAAATTTCTTAAATTAATAAAAAATCAATAATATCAGCAATTTATCAATAAAATTCTCATGGCGATTATAGGGTAACTGTTCAGTGTAATTGGCTAGAATAATTCCTAAAAAAGCGCCTAGCACGATGATGACTTGCTGACGCTGTTTCTAATATTACAATTATATCTACCATAACACAATCATAAACACTTTATTACAATGGTGTAACTTTTACGCGGATACTTTTCCTTGTTGATGATAAGCCTTAAGACCGTAATTACTCAAGCAGGATTCGGCGTAACATGTTGGCGGATTTGTTCAGCAACCAGTTCAGCCTTATTATCCAGTACCACTACGTGCTGCGGTAAATCTTCTAACCCTTCGGTATGCGCTGGACGCTCAATGTCTATTTGACCTACTGCTTCAACGATAGTGTCAGCGAATTTAACGGGTAATGCTGTCTCTGCACAAACAATAAGTTCGCCATCTAACTGTAGCTCTTTGGCAACTTTAATGCCGTCTGCAGTATGTGGATCAACCAATTCACCATGCTGATCATAAAGCGCTTTGATAGTCTGCAAGCGGTCGCTATGAGTAGATTTACCAGCAGCAAAGCCATAACGCGTATTAACTGATTCCATCAACTCAGATAAGTCGAAGCCTCGACCTGATTTTACGCCGTCAAATAACTCATGAACGCGTGCGCTGTCTTTTTCCAGTAGTAAATAAACAAAGCGCTCAAAGTTAGACGCTTTTGAAATATCCATCGACGGACTAGAGGTTACGTAGGTTTTTTCAGTCGGACGTGGTTGATAAGCACCTTGGTTAAAGAAATCATTTAATACGTCGTTTTCATTGGTTGCAACAATCAGACGGTCAATTGGCAGTCCCATTTCGCGAGCGATGTGACCGGCACAAATATTACCGAAGTTACCTGATGGTACGCTAAAGCTGACTTTCTCATCGTTGTTCGTCGTGACCGCAAAGTAAGCTTTAAAGTAGTAAACAATCTGCGCTAGGATACGACCCCAGTTGATAGAGTTTACCGTGCCTAAGTTATAAGCTGCCTTGAACTCAGCATCTTGCTGTAGCGCTTTAACGATGTCTTGGCAATCATCAAACATACCATTGATAGCGATATTGTGAATATTAGCATCCGTCAAACTATACATCTGCGCACGTTGGAATTCACTCATTTTGCCATGTGGAGATAGCATAAAGACTTCGATATTTTCTTTGCCACGCAATGCATACTCTGCTGCACTACCCGTGTCACCACTGGTTGCACCAATGATCGTAATACGTGCATCTTTTTTCTTAAGCACATACTCAAAAGCATTGCCCAAAAACTGCATGGCAACATCTTTAAATGCCAATGTCGGACCGTTTGATAATCCTAGAATATATAAGTTATCTTCAAGCTTGCGGACAGGAACAATCTCGTCAGAGCCAAACACATCAGCAGTGTAAGTACGCTCAATGATATCTTGCAAATCAGCCACAGGAATATCAGTGGCAAAACGCTGCATAATAGCCATCGCAAGCTGTGGATAGCTAAGCGTACGCCATTCATCAAGCGTTGCACTATCAATGTTTGGATAATGCTCAGGCAACATCAAACCACCATCTGGGGCAAGACCCATCAAAAGCACATCACTAAAATCCATTGGTGCTGTCTGACCACGGGTACTGATATATTTCATTAGATTGTCCTGTCTACAATAATGTTATTCAATAGTTAAAAACGGTTTATTCAGCAGTTTTTTGTAGCAATGCATAATAAAAACCATCGCCACTCGCGCTATCGATTGGCAAGCACTGACGACCGATTGCTTGTTCGATACCCCAGTTGCAATCTTCAGTAAACTCGATCACTACTGCATCATTATGATGAGTGATAAAGTCCTGCATTTGCTCGACGTTTTCTTGCTTTAAGATAGAGCATGTTACGTACAGCAGATAACCACCAGCTTTGAGTTGTGGCCATAAGTTATGCAAGATATCTGCTTGCAACAGTGCCGTTTGCTCGATGTCTTCTTCGGTACGCAAGATACTGATATCTGGATGACGGCGAATCACGCCAGTCGCAGTACAAGGAGAGTCCAATAATATTGCATCAAACACAGGTTCATTGGTAGCCGCTTTTTTGTTTTTTCCATGCTGCCATCTGGTCGCATCTGCACAGACGATATTAAGCGCGATACTTTTCTCTGCTTGCTTCAAGTCATGCTGACTCAGATTTAAGCGCTGTAAATTCTCACGAATACGCTCAATACGTGGTGCTTCATTATCAATAGCTGTTACTTTGATATCAGTAATCGCAGGTGACGTTTCAGATGATATCTCATTATTGTCTTGTTTCACGTGAAACAACGATGATTCGTCGTTAGCGCTTATAAGCTCTAGCCAGTGAGCAAGCTTACCACCAGGAGCCGCACAAGCATCTAAAATGTGTATCTCATTATTGTTACTTTCATCACTGTCGCTGTCAGTATTCGCACTTTCAGCGCTAAGCTTAGCCATTAATGCTTGATTAATAATCGGCGCAGCTAGTTGCGCATGCATATCTTGAACGCTAGCCGTTCCTAAAGTGAAATCAGGCAAAGCGTTAACGGCTGTGCTTTGATGCAGTCTAAGACCTTTGGTTGATAGCGTGGTAGAAGTGGCAGACCCTGATGAGTTTGCTACCTTAAAACCAGTCGTTAGCTCAACGATATCTGCATCAATTTCTGCGCCATCCAATGCATGCTGATAACCCTCTACCGAAGTAACCGAAGAGTTCACTCGTAAAAACATCGGGGCTGGTTGGCGCAAGCCTTGTGTCAGCTCATCATACTGTTCGCTCCAATCTTGTTTAAGCTGATAAGCGAGCCAATTCGGTAAGCTATGCTTTTTATCGCATTTCTTACGGAATTTGCTTGGATTCTTGGCGACTTTACGCAAAATAGCATTTACTAAACCAGTCGAATGAGCGAACTCAATTTCTTTGGCAGCCTCAACGGTTTCGTGAATGGCAGCATGGTCAGCCACTTCTAAATATAGCAACTGTACTAAGCCGACTTGAATAGTGGTACGCACTTCAACTTCGTCGATAGGGTTGTCTGCTAAGCTATCGAGCAAACGTGCCAGCGCATGCCACTGGCGCAATGTCGTGAGCAGTAACGCATGAGCAAAGCCTTTGTCACCATCGTGCAGACTATTCAGTAACGGGTCAAGGACGCTTGAGAGCGACTGACCATTTTGAATAGCCAGTAAGGTACGAATCACACGCACGCGTACGCTGCCATTCATAATAAGATTGCTTGATGGTTTGAGCTTATTGTTTCTAGGCGCAGTACTGTTTTGTCTCATTAAATTTCATTTCCTTGACGTATGATCGATAGCGTCTTGTGCAAGTAGGTTAAATATAAGTAGCGTTATTTTGTTTCTGACATAAATTGATCGCCGTCATTTAATTGGTTGCCATGGCAAACTTGTTCAGCTGTCATTGGCTTACCACCTGCAAACTGCAAGTGAGTAATGGCTAAAGTGGTGGCTGATGATTCAGCGTCACTCTCTTTACCACAAGCGACTAAGATCGCTTTTCGTCCGACACTGATAACCGTTCCAGCAGGTTCATTGGTTTGCTGCGATGTATTTACAGGTAAGCTAGCCAACACTTTGACGCGCTGCTCTGCTAGGAAAGTATAAGCACCTGGCCATGGCGTCAGCCCACGAATTTGGCGTTCAATAGCGGCAGCAGGCTGCGACCAATCAACTTCGCCTTCGGTTTTGACCAGCTTTTCAGCATAGTTAGCTTGACTATCATCTTGAGCGATAGCTTGCGCTTGATAAGCAGCTAAATATTTTAGCACCGTACTAATGGCTGTCGCACCAAGTGCAGCCATCTTATCATGTAGGCTAGCAGCGGTATCATCAGAGGCAATACTTTCGCTAACTTTATAAAGCATGTTGCCCGTATCAAGACCTTTGTCCATCTGCATAATGGTAATGCCGGTCTCATCGTCTCCGGCCAAGAGTGCACGATGGATAGGTGCAGCACCGCGCCAGCGTGGCAACAGTGAAGCGTGAATATTCAAGCAACCATGAGTAGGCGTCTCTAATACACCGATAGGTAGGATCAACCCGTAAGCGGCGACAATCATCACATCTGGCTGATAGGTGCGCAGAGTTTGCCTAGCAGCTAGACCTTCTGCACTAGACTTTTTAAAAGTGACTGGTTG
Source organism: Psychrobacter sp. 4Bb (assembly GCF_002836735.1). Lineage (GTDB taxonomy): Bacteria > Pseudomonadota > Gammaproteobacteria > Pseudomonadales > Moraxellaceae > Psychrobacter. The sequence goes on from NZ_PJAS01000056.1 coordinate 59,016, forward strand.
CTCTACAGCGATATCATGTGTCAATGCAACTTCTTTTACCGCAGAGGCTGACAGTTTTTGACCACGACCTGCTTTACGATCAGGCTGCGTGTAAACAGCGACTATCTCTATATTCAGCGCTTCTTGCTGATTAATTAACGATTCAAGGCTAATAGCAGCAAATTCAGGTGTACCCGCAAATACTACCCTTAATCGGTTAGTAGTTGGGTTATCATGGTCAGTAAGCGAGTTAGATGTATCAAAGGTAGGAGCAGTTGTAGTCATAATCATGCATTATATAAGGTTTATTTGTTCATTATAGGTGAGTTTACGGCGCAGTGCCATGATTGTAATGACCTCACTTCATGATAACCAATGACATTATTTGCCTTTATAATATCAAGGACATCGAACGTTCTATTTATATCTTTTACAAAACAATTTGGTGTTAATAACCACTCTCTGTAAACAGTAAGCCGTTATTCTGCTATAAATAGAAGGTAACACTAAAAATTTTAGACAATTCAACTGTCGTATAATTCACCTACTATATGTAGAAACTTCATTTTTATTTCACTATATTCTTTCGTGTCGAGATAGGGCCACGCTTTCATGCAACAGTTTCAGTCCTTACAGCGCTTATTGATTTTTTATACCTTGTCTCTCACGGTTATGTTACTGCTGTACTATGTCACACTGTTTGATGGGATGAAAAAACATAGTGAGCAACATAGTATAGACACTTTTTATGCCCTACAGCACAGTATTATTGAGCATGCAGCGCCTGTAGATAGTGAAATAAAAAAAATCTTAGAACAACCTACTTTTGATCACCTTAGTTATCAGCTGATTTTGATGATGCCTTCTGGGCAGACCTATATTCATCATAATACTCGTCCCAATGAATCTGCTTTTTCTACCGTTGCTTTCCCTACCATCGGTACATCAGCTTCTAGCAGCAGCGACCATAGCTCTTATACCGTCAATAGCAATGAACTAACAGGAATCATTAATCTAAAAAGCGGACATCAGGTTTATATCGTATTACGCCATGAGCCTTTTGTTGTTGACTGGATATCTTACCGTTATTGGCTTCCTTTGATGGTCGCCATCGTACTATTTTTCATGGCATTGCTCTATATGCTCAATCGTCGAACCAATTGGGAGCAATTACTGGTTTATACGGATAATTTGAGTAGCCGCGCCAAAGAATCTTATACGCCGCCGCCGTTTTTACAAAAGAAATCTACTACCGAGTTCATGCTGTTAGGTCATGCGCTAAGTCGCGTCAGCTACCAACTACATAATGACTATCGGCGTATCAAAACACTGTCTCATCGTTTAGAACGCTTGGTTGATCAGGCACCCTTACCGATGTTGATGAGTATACGACATGGTCAAATTAGTTTCTATAATCAGCGCTTTGAGCAAGTATTTACCCCTTCTACCCAGAGAGAGCAGGGCTATGAGCTGACTGATTTTGTTGAAGGGAAAGATGAAGCCACTCAAATACTGTTAAAAACCATCTCAAATTTACGCGTTACTCGCACACTGATAGTTTATGGCTTGGAGAACAAACAAGCCTACCAACTACACGTGACACCATGGTTCGGCGAACATGGGCAAGTTCACGGTTTTACTGTAATTTTTAATAATGTTGATGAAATTTTCCATCAATCTGAACAACTACAGCTGCACAACCAACAACTGCAATTACAAATTGATGAATCAAACGAAGCCCAAGCATTTATAGGTCGTAAGTTAAGGTTACCACTAGAGAAGATAATTGATTCGTTGGAACCCATCGACCCTTTAACATTGACGGCTCAAGGCAAAAAAACTCTAAATACATTGATTACAACCAGTCAAAGCATGTTGACTGTGCTCAATGAGACGCTAGCAACAGAGGAAGTTGAAGTCAGAAAAACACGTCTAAGTATCGAAACGGTTGATATTTATAAGGTAAGCAAAGAGGTTAGCAATTTAGTCACAAAAGAAATAAGACAACAAGGGTTAGAATTGATCTATTTCTTTGCGCCGGACTGTCCTCGTTACATCGAAACTGATTACATTCGACTGCACCATATCCTATTAAACTTATTGAAAAACGCTATTAGTTTTACAACATCAGGCTATGTCGCGCTCACTGTTGATCGTATACCTGAAGATAAAGTAACGCGAATAAGTAATCAGGATTTAACTCCTAACAATGACACGACAGTGCCTGCGCAGACATCTTATTGGATTCGATTTAGCGTAAAAGACACTGGAGTAACTATTACTCCTGAGAGACAAAATCAATTAGTCAATATCTTGAATCAAAACAGTGAGCAAACCAATCATAACTTAGACGAAGACAGTAATATTGGCTTGAGTGATGCCAATAGCTTTGCTCAGTTACTCGGCGGTTTTATCGAACTAAGTAATACGGTGGATAAAGAGACGATATTTAGCCTCTACCTTCCTTATCCTCAGACCACTTATCAATCGGTATATCATCGTTGTTCGCAGCTGCCCCATATTCACCTTATCGCTGTCATCAATCAGCCTCTAGTTGCTGAACATTTACAACGTTTGTGCGAGTACTTAACGATATCCGTGACTATCTACAGCACTTTAGATAGAGCTACTGTACAGCAGCTAAAAAATAAATTAAAACAAGATGAGCAAACCGTCATTCCTGTCTTGTTATTAGATTATGAATACAGCGAATCCATCACTTTATCAACTCATGCGAGCAACAAGTATAGCGAGCAACAAGAAGCGTTAAACGACCTAGTCACTACGCCTTCGCTACCAAAGATATTACTTAGCATGAAACTTGAAAGGCATATACCTTCTACTTTACTAGGCCAATATGATGGATTTTTGACCAAACCCTTGGACGCAAGTTTATTACTTTCTGAGCTACTACGCTTAACCTTGTTTGCAAGGAAAACGCTAAACATACTGGTCAAACATCAATACGACAGCAGTCTATCTTTTGTAGAAGATATACCTAAGAAAGAAATCTTGTCTCCACTTATCTTAGTGGTAGAGGACAGTCCTACTAACCAAAAGATAGCCTGCAAGATGTTAAGTAAACTTGGTTATCGTAGCATCGTCGCAGAAGATGGACAGCAAGCACTTGAGAAGCTCAAAAGCCGACGTGAAGAGATCTCTCTGATTTTGATGGACTGCAGAATGCCCGTTATGGATGGCCTACAAGCCACACAAGTGATTCGCTCGCAAGGTGATAAAATACCGATTGTGGCGCTAACTGCGAATAACACAGAAGAAGATCGCGAGGCTTGTATGCAAGTTGGTATGGACGAATTTTTATCCAAACCCATTAGTAAGAAAGACTTAGAATCCGTTTTGCAGAGTTTTATACAATAAATCTCTAGTGCAAATAAAAAATACCCTATCGATATCACTTAATCAAAGTAATATCGATAGGGTCAAAAACTTGGTACGAGGATAATATCTTGATAAGCTTAATTGTTATTTCATAAACCCATTATCGGCCAGAAATGCTTCTGTGATTTGGCTTTGCGGGTTTGGCGCGTTCATACCCTCAGATTGAGATTTATTTAGTAGTCGCTCTAGATAACGAGCCACGATATCTACTTCAATATTGACTTTATTACCTACTAACCAATGCTTAGCAATGTTAGTCACTTGAGCAGTATGCGGAATGATATTTAGAGAGACAATATTGTCACGCACTAAATTGGTCGTTAGACTAATACCATCTACTGTGATAGAGCCTTTGGTTGCTGTATAGTGCGCTAGCTCTGGCGGTATCTCAATCTCAATATAGATAGAACGAGCATCTTGTTGTAATTTACTAACGACCCCTACTCCATCTACATGACCAGCGACAATATGACCACCAAAACGAGTTGTCGGTAGCATGGCTTTTTCTAGATTGACGGTATGACCTGCTTTTAACCCTTCTAATGCTGTTCTAGCAATAGTTTCACGTGAGACATCAACAGAGTAGTAGTTGCTTCCGAACTCAACCACAGTTAAACAAATACCATTTGATGCAATAGAATCGCCTAGCTTCACATCACTGAAATCTAAGTCATCAGACTCTACCGTCAAACGTATGTCACCGCCTGTAGCCTGCATAGATTTAACTTTTCCAACGCTTTCTATAATTCCAGTAAACATATTACCCTCATCTCATTACTGTATTGCCTTCATAGGCGAATATTTTAGTTTATCAAATCATCTATCAATTCTTTATCACAATTTGTTCAAATAGCTGACAGTGAAACATCGTTAGACTTGACCTTTAATAGGATAGATTGTGGATAAGTAGGGATAAATCAATAGAGGTATAGCTAGAACCCGTTATAAATACATAGTTATCCACAATAAATGTAAATTTCTCATGGTACGTGTTGATCTAGAAAGAAAACAATAAGTTACTGATTTTAAATAGTATTTATTAAAATACTCAAGACAAACATATCTTCTCTGTTTCATGTGAAACAAAGTTATACACAGTTCCATGTGAAACACGTAAGTTAATAATTGATTTATCCATATTCTAAGCTTTTTTTATAATTTGTGGACAACCTACTTATACGAAGAATATTTATAAAGGTAATAGGGTTAATTTGAGATCTGGACCAAGCTGCTGATAATCTTCTATATCAAACCGTAACTGCTGAGCAAGAGACATAGGGTTGAAATCAACCATTGGACGTGCCTGTCCACCAAGTAAACAAGGTGCTTGATACACGATTAACTCATCTACCAACTGCTGATTCAAAAAGCTACCTGCAACGCTAGCACCTGCTTCTACCAACACGTCATAGCATTGATGCTCATTAACCAGTTTCGCCAACAACGTCGACAAATCGTCTTCATGCCAATAGATAGTATCTGGATGCCGGCACAGCTGATAATCAGACTGCAGGCTGTGCTTTAAACGCTGACGCCTATCAAGTATGACTATTTTGGGATTAGGTATTTTTTCAGGTGGCATTCCCAACTGTTCTGAGCGCACATTGAGCTGCGGGTTATCAGTTATTACAGTTTCACTACCTGTGATAATCACGCCACTTTGTGCTCGTAGTTTTTGTACATCTTCGCGAGCAGCTGTCGAGGTAATCCACTTTGATTCACCAGATGCCATCGCTGTACGACCGTCTAGACTGGTTGCTATTTTCAATCGTACATAGGGCATTTTAGTACGCATGGCTTTTAGAAACCCACGGTTTAGTGCTTCTGCCTGCTCTGTCAGGACGCCGACCGTTACCTCAATACCAACTTGCTCTAATAGCTTCACACCGCGGCCTGCAACCTGCGGATTAGGATCTAGACCTGCAATCACAACGCGCTTCACCTTAGCGGCAACAAGCGCCAACGCACATGGGGGCGTACGTCCCGTATGACTACATGGCTCTAATGTAACGTAAGCAGTTGCCCCTGCTGCCTGTGTACCAGCTTCGTTAAGCGCGAATACTTCTGCATGTGGCTCACCAGCTTTCGGGTGAAACCCTTGACCCACAACCTGCTCTGCCTGAACAATAACGCAGCCCACTGCAGGATTGGGTCTAGTAGTATACAAACCGCGCTTCGCTTGTTCGATAGCAAGCATCATAAAGTAGCGGTCTTGTGCATCTTGAGCATGGCTTTGAATAGACATAAGGCTAGGCTTAATAAATGATTAAAAGTTCTATATAAAAAAATAAGGTTTGAAAGCTGATTGGCAATTAGGAATCACTTATCAACTAGGGATTACTTAAAAGCTTGCTTCGCTTACTTCTCATTTGGACGAATATTGGCAATCTCTTGATGGAATGCATCGATATCTTGAAAGTCGCGATACACACTAGCAAAGCGTACATAGGCGACATCATCCAAAGTTTTGAGCTCACTCATGATGATTTCACCCAAGACCTTACTACTGATTTCTCGCTCACCCATCTGCCTAACACGCTTTTCAATACGGCTAATCATCGCCTCTTGTTCATCGATAGTGATAGGACGCTTTTGTAAGGGTAGTAAAATAGAACGGCGCAGTTTTTCATTGTCATAAGGTTCAATCTTGTTGCTTGATTTGATAATCCTTGGCATGACCACTTCTACCATCTCAAAAGTCGTAAAACGTTCTTGGCAGCTGTTACACGAACGGCGTCGACGCACTTGTGCGCCTTCCGCAGCAAGACGTGAGTCAATAACCTTGGTCTCTGACGCATTACAGTACGGACAGTGCATAGCATTTCCTTATTTTACGATTGAGAATAAGAACAGTGTTTCTAAGATAGTTTGGTTTGTTGGATAATAACAAAAACTACTTACCAATTATTTACCAATACAAAAGCTGCCGAATATCTTACCCAATAAGTCATCGGCGCTGAACTCACCTGTAATTTCACCCAAACTCTGCTGTGCTTGACGTAAGCTATCAGCAACCAATTCACCTGCTTCAAATACCGTTAATTGCTCATGAGCTTCTGCCAAGAAACCAGCAGTTCGTCTAAGCGCGTCGAGATGTCTGGTACGAGCAATTAAGCTATTCTCTGGTGGATGAAAGCCTACTTTCTCACATAGAGCTTCAGCTAAATCATCAATACCAATACCTGTTTCACATGAAACATTAACTTGCTGATAACCTCTATTCTTGATTTCAGCTTGAGTCTTAGCAGCACTTTCTTCTCTATTATTATTATCGCTCAACAAATCGCTCTTATTAGCAATGATAAGTAAGCGTTTAGCTTCTGGCAGTTCACCAAACAACTGTTCAGCAAGCTGCAAAGGTGTGCTTTCTTCTTCAACATCACGAGTCACATCATAGACCATCAGTAGCATATCAGCCTGCGTGATGGCTGTACGGGCACGTTCGATTCCGATACGTTCCACAGTGTCTTCTGTCTCACGTAGGCCTGCTGTGTCAGTCAGATGTAGCGTCAATCCATTGAGCACGACTGTCTCTTGCAGCGTATCACGCGTAGTACCGGCGACATCAGTCACGATAGCACGCTCTTGCCCTGCAAGGCGGTTGAGCAAGCTAGATTTACCTGCGTTTGGCCTACCTGCTAGCACGACATGGATACCGTCGCGCAAAAGCTGACCTTGCTTTGCCGTTGCTAAGACTTGTTGTATCTTATCTTGCGTCTGCTCAAGTTTACTTTGTATGACGCCATCAGACAAAAAATCAACGTCTTCTTCATCAGGGAAATCAATCGCTGCTTCAACATGTAAACGAAGGTGAATGAGTTGTTCTAATAACTGGTTAATTTTCTGTGAGAACTCGCCGCTCAATGAGCGAATTGCACTACTTGCCGCGGCAGCACTGGTCGCATCAATCGCATCGGCAATTGCTTCGGCCTGCACCAAGTCCAACTTATCGTTATCAAAGGCACGGTAAGAGAACTCTCCTGCACTTGCTTGCTTGGCACCTAGCTCAAATACGCGCGCGAGCAACTGGTTTTGCAAAATGACACCACCATGCCCTTGCAGCTCAATAACGTCCTCACCTGTGAATGAATGCGGACCTTTGAAAAATAAGACCAATCCCTCATCAATGACAGTGCCATCAGCCTGATAAAAACGACAAAAGCTGGCCATCCGCGGGGTAAAAGCAGACTTACCTGTTAGAGCGCATGCCATGTCGTAAGCACGACTACCTGATAGACGTATGACACCCACACCTCCTCGCCCAAGCGGCGTTGCAATCGCAGCAATTGTGGCCAATCCAGATGTATTAGACTTTTCAGAAGAATTAGGTACGGCTAATGCTGTCTCTAAGGAATCCACAATGACTCTCAATGTTTAAAAGCTCCATTATAGACGTCTGGACTCATACTGACAAAGCAAACTTTGAAAGGTAGCCGCAGCAGACATATATTCGTTTCAATATTTATAAACTGTGGATAACATTTACCACTTGTCCACCACGTATAAAAAAACCACCGCTTGCGCGATGGTTTTTTGTATTTCTGACAAAGAATTAATTAATCGACCACTTTTACCGTACGACGCTTCTGCTCTTCATCTACTTTCTTATTGACAATATATTGCTGAGTCATACTAAACAAGTTGTTGACTGTCCAATATAAAACCAAACCTGCTGGGAAGAATAGCATGAACGCAGTAAAGATAATCGGCAAGAACTTCATGACTTTTGCTTGCATCGGATCTGCTGGCTGCGGGTTCAACTGCTGCTGTACAAACATCGACGCACCCATTAGCAACGGCAAGATAAACCATGGATCCATCGCTGATAGATCTTGAATCCACAAAATCCATGGTGCATGACGCAGCTCGACACTCTCTACCAATACCCAATATAAGGCTAAGAAAATCGGCATCTGCATCAAGATTGGCAAGCAACCTGCCATCGGATTGACTTTTTCTTCTTTGTATATCGCCATCATCTCTTGCGACATTTTCATACGATCATCGCCATGCTCTTCTTTAAGCACTTTGAGTCTTGGCGCAATGGCACGCATTTTAGCCATCGAGTAGTAGCTCTTATTAGAGAACCACATCAAGGCAATTTTTACTAAGATAGTCAGTAAAATAATTGACCAACCCCAGTTACCAACAACCTTATGCACACCTTCCAAGATAGCAAACAAGACCTTTGATATTGGCCACAGCAGACCATAATCAACTGTTTTGTTAAGGCCTACCGCAACGTCTTTTAGCTCAGACTGAACTTTTGGACCTGCATACAGTGTTGCATTTAAAGTAACTTGTTTGTTTGGTGCTACGTTCACTGGTTGGCTATTAAAGCCGATAAAATAGTCATTACCTGTTTCACGTGTAAAGAATTTACCAGTGAAGTTTTCAGGCGTCCAAGCAGATACAAAATAATGCTGTACGATACCAACCCAGCCTTTATCGCTAGTGGTCGTCAACTCACCATCACTAAAGTCACCAAATTTCAGCTTATTATAAGGATCATCTGGTGTACCCCAAGCACCGCCTAGATAAGTCGCCATGCTCAGCGCGCCTTTATCAGACATACCAGGATCTTTACTATCATCACGCTTTAACTGTGCAAACATCTGACCTTGCCAAGCATTGGTAGACGCGTTTTGGATCTGATAGCTAATATCGATTGGATATTTATTTTCAGTAAAAGTGAAAGTCTTGGTAATCGTCACGCCGTCTTTCTTATAAGTAAGCGGCACTGACAACGTTTGCTGTCCATCTTCCATCACATAATTGTTAGCAGTATGGCTATAAGTCGCTCTACCTTCTGCTGTATCAATACCGTTCCGACCAATAAGTCCAGATTGAGCCACATACACACGGTTACTATTGTTTTCTAACAATACGAAAGGCTTATCGCTATCGAGCGTTGCGTCATACTGCTTTAGCGCAGCATAAACAATATCACCACCTTCTGGATTGATTTTTATATCATAGCGATCAGTTGTTACCGTGATTAGACCAGCGTTTTTCGCAGGAGTCGCTGTCACAGCACTATTATCCACAGGTAATGTCTGTACCGGGATATCACCTGCTGCACCAGTAGTAGAAGGAATGTCAGCACCTACCGAACTCGTAGTTTCTGGCACCGCATCTACCGCTGGAGCATCGGCATAATCATCTCGCCATGCCAAAATCAGCAGATAAGCGGTAATTAGCATCGCAATGATGATCATCACCCGAAATATCTTTTGCATAAACCTTTCCTAGATTAAAAAATTAGGGAATGAAAAATTAGGGCATGTGTCATGACTGACCTACACAGCTGTCCTGTCACATTGCAACTGTATCAGTAGTCATTTACATAAAATGTGCATCATTTTACTAAAAATCTGTCTCAAATGATACTAAGAGTGTGGATAACTTGTGGGTAACTCAAAGGAGTAGCTATCTGAGACTAAAGAGGTCGACTTTATGTTGATTTCATCAAATAATTAAGCTGTGAAACATAGCTAGTAATGTCTCGATAGACACCCAAACCCTGAAGGTTGATATTTAGTACATCACTAAAAGATATATATTGATAACTATAAGAAGCTAAGGGTAAGGGTACAAAGTCTATACCGTGCCCACCTAAAGGGTGACACCTACTAAGACGTTTTAATAACAACCACCCACCCTTACGAGCGCCATGCCATGTTAAAGCTTGTTTGCCATAATTTGAGCATGTTGGATAATAGCGACAACGTGCAGGTATTATAGGACTAACTATTTTTTGATAAAAAACAATTAAATTAAAAGCTATATTATAAAAAACACCTTTTTTAAATTTATTTTTTAATAACAAATTCATT
>NZ_PJAS01000057.1 GCF_002836735.1 Psychrobacter sp. 4Bb
CGCTATTCGTGAAGGCGGCCGTACTGTAGGCGCTGGTGTTGTTGCTAACGTATTGAACTAATCCTTAAGTCTCAGCAATGAGCTTATGAATTAGTCATAAAAAAGGCCATCCTATTTAGGGTGGTCTTTTTTTTGCGATAAAAAATAAATAATTTGGTCACTTACTTATATAATCTAAGTACAACCAAATGATGAGACTGATTAAATGATAAGTATAAAAGGAACGTCATGTTTGCGATAGAAGTATTACCAACGAATGCAGTAAATTCCGAAAACGTCATTCAAACTGTTGCCGATATAGAAGCAATGGTGCAACCAGATGATGCTTGGAATCAGAAAACGTTGACAGAGTTGCTTGAGCAGGACAGCATTCGTCTGCTGATTGCTTACGATCAAGCCAAAGAAGAGAGCGTCTCTCATCGTGAGATAGTTGGCTATTGCTTATATCAAACGACTTTTGAGCAAGCAGAGGTGTTGCGTATCGGAACTGATCCAAAGTACCAACGTCAGGGCATTGCTTCACAGGTATTAAATAAACTGCATGAGCTGTTACAGCTTAATCAGGTCGAAAGTCTTTTGTTAGAAGTACGTGCCGATAATGCAGCGGCGATAGCGTTATACGAGCAACAAGCATTTAGCATCATTCATAGACGCAAAGGATATTATAAAGTGCCACATGAACCAGCAATCGATGCATTAATCATGCAGCACACTTATATTTAATGAAGAGAGTAAAGCTTAATAAAAATAAACGACGATAATAAAAGTAGCTACAACAGCTACGATATAAAAGCAGAGTTAACTAAGATTTAAGCTTTATTGCAAAGGAATTTTCTTTTTACAGACTTCCACATCAAGCTGATAATCACTATCGGCTTTCATTCGACCTAAAATATCTAAGCGTTCGCTGAGCAGCTCCACCATTATACTAATATTGGCTTGCTGTTTTTTAACTTGTTCTAATTTTTGCTGAGTGAGTATGAGCTGCGAATCAATATCCAAGTGACCATCATAATAATCATTTAAGCTGTTTTTGATTTCAGTAAGCGTAAAGCCAATAGCTTGTGCGCTTTTGATCAGCTCTATGCGTTCGATACATTCTGGATGAAATTCGGTATATAGACGGGAGCCTGCCTGACGCTTGCGAGATTTTAGCAGGCCTAATTGCTCGTAATGGCGAACCGTATCTTTGGTCGTATTGGCTTTTGCTGCTAGCTCACCAATCAATAGAAACGATGTATCAAGTGCCATAATAACCTCTTATTTTTTCTCTATGATAATCATAACTCTAGTTGCCACGGCGATTCGCTATCCAGTAGCGATACGGATAACGGTTTATGAGAGTGCTTTTGCCATGGCACAGACTGGCTGCCTATTAAGTTGTCTAACTGAGCTAGGAAATCAGCACGCGGTAAAGTAGTCGCACCTAAGCTCATCAAATGATCGTTCGGTAACTGACAGTCGACGAGTGCGACATCACTTTGCTCACACAGGCGCATCAGACCCCAAAACGCTAGCTTTGACGCATTAGACGCTCGATGAAACATTGATTCACCAAAATAGATGCCGTTTATCTTTAACCCGTATAATCCGCCAATCAATTGTCCTGTCTCGTCCCAAACTTCAATGCTATGAGCAAAGCCTTGCGCATGCAATTTGGTATAAGCTTCGATCATCTCATCATGAATCCAAGTATGCTCACCTTCAGGCTGATTGTCATTAAGGCCAACGCTACGCGGTAAGCTACAGGCATGTATGACATCGTCAAAAGCTTGATTAAGCGTCACTTGCCAACGTTCGCGATTTGCTTGCTTACGTAGAGACTTACTCGGTTGATAGGCAGAGGGGACAATCACACAACGCGGCTCGGGACACCACCAAGCAATAGGCTCATCTTCGTTAAACCAAGGAAATAGCCCCTGAGCGTAGGCTGATATCAGCGTTTCAGGCGCTAAGTCACCACCCATAGCGACGATGCCAATACCATCAGGATCGATAGAAATGGGATCGGGAAAGTCATAACGCCCAAGACTTTTTAAAGTCTCAGGCATAATGTGTTTATCGTGCTGTTGAGTAAAGTTGCCCATTTAGGCTTCTTTATCTGCAGTTAGGGTTGAATCGTAAGTGTGATCACGAGCGACGGTTTCGCCCAGTGCGTCCAAGTACTTTTCAGCATCTAGCGCAGCCATACAGCCAGTGCCAGCAGAAGTGATGGCTTGACGGTAAACGTGATCTGCTACGTCACCTGCGGCAAACACACCTTCAATACTGGTTTGAGTAGCATTACCATTCAAGCCACTATTAACAATCAGATAGCCATCTTTCATGTCTAATTGACCTTTGAACAAGTCAGTATTTGGCTTATGACCAATAGCGACAAACATACCCATTGTGTCTAGTTGTTTGGTGCTGCCATCAATCATTGATTCGATGATGACGCCATTGACGCCCATGTCATCACCGACCACTTCTTTCACTTGATGGTTCCATTCGATTTTGACATTGCCATTTTTGGCTTTTTCAAACAGCTTGTCTTGCAGAATTTTTTCAGAGCGTAAGCTGTCACGGCGATGAACTAAGGTCACTTCAGACGCAATATTAGATAAGTACAAAGCTTCTTCAACCGCTGTATTACCACCACCAATTACCGCAACTTTTTGGTTTTTATAAAAGAAACCATCACAAGTGGCGCAGGCTGATACACCAAGCCCTCTGAATTTAGTCTCTGATTCTAGTCCCAAGTACTGTGCAGAGGCGCCAGTTGAGATAATGAGCGCGTCACAAGTATAGCTACCGTTGTTACCTGTTAATTGAAAAGGACGCTCGTTTAGGTTTACTTCGTTGATATGATCGTAGACCAATTCAGTACCGAAACGTTCCGCATGCGCTTTCATACGTTCCATCAATGCAGGACCTGTCAAATCATGCGCATCGCCTGGCCAGTTGTCGACCTCAGTAGTGGTGGTTAATTGTCCACCGACTTCCATACCAGTAACCATAACTGGCTTAAGGTTAGCGCGTGCTGCATAGACTGCGGCAGAGTAGCCAGCAGGGCCTGAGCCTAAAATAATGAGCTTTTCGTGACGTGGAGCAGTAGTGTCAGTTGCCATGAGTTGTTCCTTGCTAAATATACGAATTAAAAATGTAAGTTATAAATATAATAAAAGAGGAATATCAAAAATGACTACGAATATGCTTCTTCTAATTGCTGTGTGATAATAACATAAGGGCACAGTACACAAAGTGCAAGTTTGCTAAAACAAACACAGGTATCATTAGAATCAAAGAATAAAGAGCTTTGGAACATAAGCGCGAAAACGGAGACTATTTTATAGAATTTAGGCAATACAGTTAGCCATATTTTGCCACTCGTGTTTCGCTAACCAGCTGTTTTCTTACGCAAAGTGTCTACTGATTTACTTTCTTACACGCTTTCTTGATAAGACTGTCGCCACTGCACCTATGTATTTGTTATTATAAGAAGTTATGCCAAGTGTAGTAGGAGCCAAGCGATAACGGTTGTTTAAAGGCTCTATGATCGGCACATGCCAAACAAACACTTCGCTCGGTACATTTATGTCAACACTTTATGTCAGCATGATTAGGCTTAGTCATGCATTGGCGACCATTTAGTATTAATAACAAGGCAGATCTTACGTGATATCAGCACCGCTTATTGAGTATTTAAAAAAGGGAATGTTTACCCTCCTTGGGTTAATACTGGCCGTTTATCTGTTTGTCATTTTGATGACTTATACAGGCAACGATCCTAGCTGGTCGCACATCAGTAGTGATATGACCACGATTAATAATATGGGCGGCGAGGCAGGCGCATGGTTATCCGATTTGCTTTATAGCTTTTTTGGGTTTGGTGCTTGGTGGTTTTTGGCATTTGTGGTTTATGAATCTATCTTGATTTGGTGGGAAAACAAGCCAACGTTTTGGCTCATGCGATTGGTCGCTTATGTGTTTTTACTATTAAGTGCTAGCGCATTATTTGCACAATTGGTCTCTCTAGTTCAGCAAGTCACAAACCCTGACGCAATCGGCCTCGAAGGCGTCGCTGGTGGCATCATCGGGCTAGAACTACAAGCGCGTTTGGCACAGCTGCTATCGCAGTGGGGGAGTGTGGTTTTCTTAGCAGTATTCGTTGTGATTACCGCTACGTTTGCCTTTAATATCCATTGGATGACGATATATCAAAAGGTTCGTGCATTATCATGGCTTGGCTCAGGTGTAAAAAGTCAGAATGCTATCGACGTTACTGAACCGAGCACTAAATTACAAGATGATACCCAGAACTTAGAAGAATCGGTAGATAAAAAAGTAGAGCATGAGCAGCTACCACTTGAGTTGCAATCTGCTGAAAATACTAGCGGTACTCAAGACGTCAGCAGTAGTGGACGTTTCGGTAGTGTATTGTCAGACTTTTTGGCAACATCAGGGTTGGCAGATAGTGTCAAAGCCTCCGTCATCGCAGCAAAAGCAGCAGCGACACCTAATAGCTCAAAAGGTGAGCATGTAGTTACCGATACAGGCTCGCTTAATAACTCTACTGATAATACGGTCAATAATACAGCCCAGCCATTAGCCTCAAATACACCTGTTGCTCGCAAAGTTGAGCCAAGCTTTGCGTGGAATGATGCCAATACTGTCGATGATTTACTCGCAAGTGAGCAAATGGTTTATAATGCCAATAGCATGGACAGCTCGGCTATGCCTGTACCTAACTATTCCCAAGCGGGTACTAGTAGTACAGCATCGTTAGAGAAATCAGTACCTGCTACTGTTGTGACCACTACAACGATGGAAGCGGTTGATCAACCAGATATACATGATAAAGAATCACTAGCTCAGCCATCAGTTGATGAGTCAGTGAGCAGTAATTTAGCCAGTCAGCCAGTCATTGAACCTGCTGATCCTAAAATCTCTACGACACATGAGACTGAGGAAGTAGATAAGTTGGCAGAAGCATGGTTGGCAGAGCATGCTAACATATCAGAACCTACTGAATCTGTTGTAGGAACGTATGAAGACTCTAAGCCTGTTCAGGAAATCATAGCAGCTGAGCCAATAGTACAAGAGAAAAACCCAGAACCTATCTTAGAAGAGCCTATTAGCTTTGCACAGGAGTCAGCCAATCAACTGTCTGATACGCCTGTAGAGTTGCCACATACTGAAAAAACAGCAGTAGCCCCTGAGCCTGAAGTTGCTCCGGTAACAGTAGAGACTGAGCCTGCATTGCCAGATGTGCCAGATGTGCCAGATGTGTCAGACATGACACCAACCAATACGCCTCCTGCCAATCCAAAAGCAGCGCCAACGGTGGAAGCGACCAGTCCAGTCTCGAATATACAGCCTGAGCCTAAAACGCCCGCGCAACCATCTGTTAGTTTTGCTGTCCCAGAGGGCGATAGCAGCAACCATATCACTGATATGATGCCAGAGGACGACAGTGATGACGACATTAATGTACCGGTCATGCCTCATATTAGTGATGATGCAGCTTTTAGTCAAAAGTCACGCTCGATGCAAACGGCAGCTTATCGCAGCAGCCTGACGCCTATTCCAGAAGTGTCTATATTGGATAAGCCAGATCCTGATCGTAAGCCTAGCTATACTGTGGCTGAGCTTGAAAAACTGTCTGAATTGTTAGAAATTAAACTACAAGAATTTAACGTAAAAGCCTCTGTGGTTAATGCTATTCCAGGGCCTGTCGTCACCCGTTTTGAAGTAGAGTTGGCTGCTGGGGTGAAGGCTAGTAAAGTCACAGGTATCTCGCGTGATTTAGCGCGCTCACTATCGATGGCTTCTTTGCGTGTGGTAGAAGTGATTCCGGGTAAACCGTATATCGGTATCGAAGTGCCTAACAAGAAACGTGAAATGGTACGCTTGATTGAACTGCTCAATACAGAAACGTTCAAAGACCCGAAAGCGCAGATTAGCATGGCAATGGGTAAAGACATTGGTGGTAACCCAATCATTACCGACCTTGCGCGTGCGCCGCATATGCTAGTCGCTGGTACCACAGGTTCTGGTAAATCAGTATTGGTCAACTCAATGCTACTATCGATGCTACTCAAATATACACCCAATGAGCTGCGTCTTATCTTGATTGATCCAAAGCAGCTTGAGCTTGCTAACTATAATGATATTCCGCATTTGCTAACGCCAGTAGTCACAGATATGACGGAAGCGGCCAGTAGCTTGTCATGGTGCGTGGCAGAGATGGAACGTCGCTATCAACTGATGAGTTTACTCAAAGTGCGTAAGCTTAATGAGTTTAATAAAAAGGTCATTGCTGCTGAAAAATCAGGTAATCCAATGCTCGATCCTCTATGGCGTCCAAATGACAGCGTAAGTATTAGCCAAGCACCCAAGCTAAAAACACTACCCATGATTGTCATTGTCGCGGATGAGTTTGCTGATATGATTATGCAAGTTGGTAAACAAGCCGAAGAGCTCATCACACGTTTGGCGCAAAAATCGCGTGCTGCCGGTATTCATTTAATGCTAGCGACTCAGCGTCCATCAGTCGATGTCATTACTGGTCTGATTAAAGCCAATATCCCAGTGCGTGCGGCACTACGAGTCAACTCAAAAGTCGATTCACGTACGATTCTAGATAGTGGCGGTGCTGAGGACATGCTAGGTAACGGTGATATGTTGTTCTTGGGGCCAGGGCAAATCGAGCCAGATCGTGTACATGGTGCTTACGTTAGTGACGAAGAAGTTAACCGTGTCTGTGATGCGTGGCGTGAGCGCGGCGCCCCTGATTATATTGATAATATGGCAGGCAATTTTGAATTGTCTAGCCCAGGCGGTGGTAGTACAGCCAATGCCTCTGGTGAAGATGATGATTTATATAATGATGCCGTGGCCTTCATCATGGAAACACGTAAGGTTTCTGCTTCAAGCATTCAGCGTAAATTCAGCATCGGCTATAACCGTGCCGCGCGTATTGTCGATTCTATGGAAGAAGCTGGATTGGTCAGCTCGATGGGCAAAAGTGGCAAACGTGAGCTGTTGATGTAGATAAATACTATCCTTAAAAACTGGTTTTAATTAGTTATCTTTAATTGTTCATATTAGAATAAGTATCAAAAGTATTAACTGCACCTGCTGAATATATAGGAAGGTTTTATGAAGAAATTGGTATCCATTATTATCATTATGTCTTTAGGTATCTACGATATAGCGTTTGCTGATACGTTCCAAAAGCATATGTACTGCTCTAAGCCTAGTAAGCCCTACAATTTTACATCCGAAGCCCAGTACAATAGGTTTGTCGATGACGTTAATAAATATCAAATTTGTATTAACGACTTTGTTGAAGAACAAAACCAGGGAATTAAAAATCATCAAAAATCTATAAACAATGCAATTGAAGAGTGGAATAGGTTTGTTCAGTTCGAATTGAAATAAATTTTTGAATAATAGAAAAGTCGAGCAAAGTTGTTTGACTTTTTTTATGTGTAACTATAATTAAGAATGTAAAATTTAATCTTATTAAACACTATCAAACTAGGGAAGGTTAGTTATGTTTAAAGAATATACTCAGTATGATGGGCTCGCCTTAGCGGCATTGGTCAATTCAGGTGAGGTCAGCGCGAAAGAATTGCTAGATGCTGCTGTCCATCAAGCCAATCAAATCAACCCTAAGCTAAATGCCATCGTGCATCGTTTTGATGAGCGCGCTTACAATGCCGCGCAGGCAGGTTTGCCTTCAGGTGTATTTACTGGCGTGCCGTATTTACTAAAAGATTTATCATTTAGTTTTGCCGACGAGCCGATTACGATGGGCAGTCGCAGCGTCAATATTATTTCAGAAAAAGACAGCGAAATCGTCAAACGGATGAAGGCGACAGGTGTTAATACCTTCGGCAAGACTAACACGCCTGAGTTTGGTCTGATTATCACGACTGAGCCAAAAGCGCATGGTGCTACTCATAATCCTTTTAAAAAAGGCTACAGTTCTGGCGGCTCGTCAGGTGGTAGTGCAGCAGCAGTTGCGAGCGGTATTGTCCCGATGGCAGGCGGTGGTGACGGTGGCGGCTCGATACGTTTCCCATCTGCTTGGTGCGGTACGTTTGGGTTAAAGCCAAGCCGCGGACGTAATCCAATGGGCCCTAATCTTGGTGAAGGCTGGGAGGGGGCAGTGGCTGACCATGTGATTACGCGATCAGTGCGCGATAGTGCGGCGATGCTAGATGCCACTAGTGGAGCAGAGATTGGTGCCCCTTACGTTATTGCTCCGCCAGACGGTACGTTTCTGCAAGCGGCAATGCGTGCACCGCGAAAGCTAAAAATTGCTTTGCATCAGCAGCCTTTGATAGCCAATACGACAGTGGACAAAGAGGTGCTGGCGGTACTTGAGCAAACGGCTAAGCAATTAGAGTCTATGGGTCATGAAGTAGTACCAGCCGAGCCAAACATCAACATTGAGCAGTTTTGGCATGACTTTATCGTTGTGGTCTGCGCGCATACTGCTTTTACGATTGATAATATCGAGCGTGAGTTTGGGGTTGACCACGTCAAAAACCTAGAGCCGCAAACTTATAATATGGCACTGCTTGGGCGCTCATTATCAGCGGTTGATTTGGCACATGCGAAACATGGCTGGCATCATAGTCAGTATCAGACGGGTCTATTGCTAGAAGACTACGATATGATTTTGTGCCCGACTGTACCCACGCCTGCGGTAAAGCATGGTGTGCTACCGCCGAGTCGTATGGATGAGATGATGATGCGTAGCGCCGAGGTGCTTAATAAAGGTTTTAATATGGGTAGATATGCCTTTAGCTCAGGCATGATAGAAAAGCTCAGCGCACCTGTATTAGGTAAGATGGGTTTTACGTTATTGGGTAATGTTACAGGGTTACCCGCAATGTCAGTACCCGTTGGTATGAGCAAAAAAGGCCTACCGATTGGCATGCAATTAATTGGGCGCATGAATGATGAAGCGACATTATTCAGCGTGGCGGGCGAGATGGAGCGTGCAGGTTTATTTACCAAACACGCTTTTGAGAATTAGGGTTAAGCTATAGTTTGGATTGATAGCACTCAATCAAAGCGATAGATGTCCATACCCAAGCTATGATGGGCCATACTTTGATGAACGACAGAAACGCGCTGACCAGTACCTAATGCAAAAAACAGCGGTAGCAAGTGCTCATCACTTGGATGAATGTCCTTGTAGTCTGGGTACTGCTGCCAGTCGAGCGCCGTGGGAATGTCTATTTTGAGCTGCTGCAACAACCATTGCTTAAACGTTTTGGCTGCTTGATCGATGCTGTCAGCTTCCCAGCGCAATGCTTGCAAATTGTGCGTAATGTTACCTGAGCCAATGACGAGAATTTGCTCATCACGTAGATGTGCCAATTGTGCGCCTAATTGATAGCAGGCAATACTGTCATAATGCTGTGGTAGTGATATCTGTACGATAGGCACATCGGCTTCTGGATACAGATGTCTGAGCGGCGCCCACACACCATGATCACAGGCACGTACTGGATTGACACTACAAGTGATGCCACGTGCGGTCAGCTGCTGTGCAAGTGTCTCAGCCAGTGCTGGCTGGCCTGTAGCAGGATACTGAATGTCATAAAGTTCAGGCGAAAACCCTGAAAAGTCATGCCACGTCTTTGGCTGTGGATTACTGCTAATCTCTAGCTTTGCTGACTGCCAATGCGCTGACATAATGACGATGGCACGTGGCTGAGGTAGGTTTTGACCAATACGTGCCAGTGCACTGGTCGTCGCAGACTGCTCAATCGCAAGCGTAGGCGCGCCATGCGAGATAAAGAGCGCTGGTAGCTTAGATGTATTCGTCGCTACATCAGACGTATTTTCCCATGCGGCAGCCGCTGTGATAGGCGTCTGCACACTATGATGGTCATCACGTTGATGAGAGGTCTTAGAGGCGTTGGGTGTCGCACGTTTTGGATATTTCATGTTGCATTTATTAGGGCGTGCGCCAGTTTTTCAATCTATTTTAGGGTTGATGTTTTAAATCAAAAAAATAGCTTAGTATTTTATTTAATTACCACGGTGATAAGGGTGGTTATTATTGATACTCATCGCGCGATACAATTGTTCCATAAGTACGACGCGTACTAGCGGATGCGGCAATGTCAGTGCTGATAGTGATAATTTTGCATCGGCCTTTGCCAATACTTCTGGTGAGACGCCATCTGCGCCGCCGATGACCAAGGCAATATCATCGCCTTGTAGCATGCCATCAGCGAGCTTATCAGCCAGTCCTTCTGTAGAAATCATCTTGCCTTTGACATCTAATACCCAAAATTGCTCGCGGCTTGATGCATTATGAACGGCTAATATAGCCTGACCTTCTTGCTCACGGTACTGTGCCAAATTAGCATCTGAAGGGTTTTTTGCCCGCTTGGCTGCCGCAATTTCGACAATTTCTGTGCTGAGCATCGGTTGAATGCGTTTGTAATATTCGTCAAAACCCGTCTGTACCCAGCTAGGCATTTTATTGCCAACGGTCAAAATCCTTACTTTCATAATGCTTACCATCTCGATAATTGAATTCAAGCTTACTAGGGTGTGTTCTTAATAGTTGTATCGTTCGTTCTTTATTGTCTGCAATTTACATCAGAGGGTTAATCGTCTCTGATACGTTGCTACTTGCGCTTTGATCATCGTCGCTTTTATCACTTTGGGTTGGCTTTGGAATGACAGTCAGCTTTGCATCAGACTCAAAGACAATGGCTTCGACATCATCAAAACTATTAATCCCTTCAGAACGCATGGCACATTCGATTTCTTGACGCGTCAAACGCTCATCACGCATGGCATCTGGCAAAAACTGCCCTTGATAAAAAACGATACGCGGCTCTGATAAAATAAAGTTACTAAATTGCGGTGAAATAGCCGCATATTTGGTCACCACAAATTGTAATAGGTACAGCACTAAAATCGACGAAACCCCTTCCACAAAGGGAATGTCTTTGAGCAAAATCGTACTGGCACCTAACGAGCCGATCATGACCGTTACGATCCAATCGAAGTTATTGAGCTGCGACGTCGAGCGTTTGCCAGAGATTTTGGTAACTGTCACGATCAACACGTAGACCATAACAGTTGTCAAAACAATACGACCAAGCTTGTCTATGCTGTCAAAAAAGATCATGTCCATAATGTTCGCTCCTATTATAAAGGTAAAACAAGTCATCGCTAAAACTTTACTTACTAGGGCGCGCCTTACTTTGTCTCATTTTTAGTACTATTCTTAAAATAATGACACGCCCTAAACTTAGCCTAACGGATTTTACGCATTAGCAGGGGAAAACTTTGTAGCACCTTGTAGATGATGGTTTGTACTTACGTTGATTTGCGTATAGGGTCTAATAATCGATTGATAGACCATAGGCTGATTCGTGCACTGACTAGAGTGAGAACCAGCATTAGCATCAGTGATGAAAGCAGGGGTAGTGGACGCTGCATCGCCATCTCAAACAATACCTCACGGCTTATCGTATCAAACAGCCAAAACCAGATGGCTGAAAAATAAATGACCGTCAGCATCCAGACAATCACAACCCCACCAAACATCAATTTATTAATCTCATCTCGAGCTAATGCTCGCTTCTGATGTTTGATAAATTTACTGACAGCGATATAAGCACCCACGATAATAGAAACCACCATGACCAATTGCGGATTGAGCGCAAGTTTGGTCTGTATCATCATAAATATGGTACTGGCAAGCGTGTATCCAATCGCAAAAAAACCAACATATCGAGCCAGTTTAGGCTGCACTTGTACAAGTGTCTGGGGTTTGTTGAGACTGGTTGTCTGGCGTGACATAAGCTAACCTTTATAAAGGTAAAAAATAGAGTATTGATAATAAATCGACTTAAAGCGTTAAGTGTCAGCGCTGTGCTGTCCAGTCGAGCATGGCATCTAATACAGGTCGCGCTACATAAGGATTTAATGCTTGATCAGTATTAATTATACCGACGACAACGTAATCCTGTCCTGACAGTCCTTTGACGTAACCTGCCATTGAAGTGACGTTATTTAACGTGCCAGTCTTTATCCATGCGCGACCAGTTGCTACTGATTCAGGCAAGCGATCGCTGTGGGCGGCAATAGTGCCACTAACCCCAGCGACCCCTAACGAGTCAACATAGGCTTCAAAATTTGGTCGGCTATAAGCATAAGTCAGTAGCTCGCTTAGGTTGGCGGCGGTGATAGTACACTCGCGGCAAAGTCCTGAGCCATTGGTCAAATGGGGCGGCGGTGTACTGAGATTGGTTTGCCACCATTGATTGATGGTTTGTAAGGCTGCTGGATAGTCTGTCGTAGTAGGCTTACCAAACTGATATAAGCTATCCGCCTTTTTACCATTAGATTTAACAGCCGCTACTTTATTATCCATCTCATTACTAGCTTTGACTTCATGACTGCTTGGACTAGTCGCAGTTGTGCTAGAAGGTATTAGATGAGTCAGCCTTCCTTTATCGTAAGCGCCTATAGATAGCGCCACTTGCTCAGCCATGACATTGTTTGAGAAGTGGTTAATGTCATGAATCTGCTCGGTTAAATTCAACGACGGATAGCTGACCATAGGTAGAGGCGACATCGCGATAGCCGTAAGCCCGTGCGCTCGTTTTGTTGTCTTGGTCACATCGTAAGAGGTTTCTTGCGAGATGACCTGCCCACTCAAAGTATTCCCCAACGCTTGCCATTTGGCAGCGATGACGTGTGCCGCAAACTCTTTGGCATTGGGATACGCCACATAAAAGATATGCTCGCCGCAGCTCTCTGGCAGACTGGCATTTAACACAAGCTGCGTGTTTTGCCACTGCGGCGCTAGGCTATAGCTTGCCTGCCCACAACTGGCTGCACGGGTATTGATTGTAGCAGGTAGCTGATAGTCGGCTAACCGTGGCTTATAGGTCACACTTGCTTGGCCGTTATCTTGAGGGTAAGTTTTGATACCAATGGTGCTAAAGTTAACCAAAAACCCATCAGGGCTAGCGTTATAGGGACGTAGAGGTGAGTTATCAAAGGCGGCAGGGTCTTTACTAACATTGTTAAAAACTGCGCTGTCGATGATGATGTCACCATCGATATGACGAATACCGGATGCTTGAACTTTATACAGTAACTGCTTCAAGCGCTCGTGGGTCATTTTCGGGTCGCCACTACCTTGAATAATCAAGTCACCATGTAGACGGTTGCCGATGACAATACCTGTGTGATAAACCCGTGTATGCCACACAAAATCTGCCCCTAAAGTGTCCAAAGCGATAAAGCTAGGCACGAGTTTCATGGTGCTGGCAGGCGTCCGAGGGATGTCGGACTGGTGATCCAGCAAAGGCGAAAATGAAATCTTTATAGAGGTTTTGTTGTTGCTAGCTGTGTCTTGGGCTTTGGCATTCTGATCAAGCGTATGCTGAGATTCATCAGGGATAACTGTTGGAATGCTCTCTACGCTCTGATAAGTATAAGGATCATCGGTATAAGCATGTATTTTTTGCTCGTGCTTCTCAATAGTGCGCTGCTCTATGGTCATTAATGCGCTCTGATGGCTCGGGTCGCTGCTAATTGTAGCCGTAGAGACGTTCGTAACTGGGTGTTCAGATATTATAGTAGCTGCAGATTGGCTGTCAGGTTCATCACTATCAATGATTTGAATAGGGGTAGGCAGACGGCTGGCAGTTTTGTCACCCACAGGTGTAATCACGATACTGATATCCGCTTCTGTCAAGTCGGCACGCGTCAAGGCTTTTTGAATGGCTGCTGGCAACACGGCTTGTGCATGTATCGGTGTGACTATAACTGCTGCCAATAACGCTAACCTAGGTAGACGTTTATTAGGTTGGTTAAGCGGTCGTAAATAACGACAAAGCGTGGTGATTTTGGTTGCAGCAGTAGAGTAATGACGGCGTTTAGAAGGGTATCGCATGAGTATCTTTCATCAGGTGGCAAAAACAGCCTATGGTAACATGAGTTGCTGTTTCCGCACACGATGTCAGCAGTACAATTTTAGGGCGTGTCATCAATCTGAACAATAAAATTTAAATGGGCTAAAAATGGCTAAATCTTTGCCAAACTGCGTCAAGTAGCTGGCTAATATCTCGATATTATCTGTACTCCTTTCCTTGTTTGACTACCATTTACTTCATTTTTATCACCATTTTCAAAATGAGGACACGCCCTAGCGATAATGACGCCCTTATTTAGATAACTATCTATTGAATTGCGAGCATGACTTGCTGCTAACGCACATGCAAAAAAGCCATCGCCGTCATAACAGCATCGTTATAAGCATCATGCGCGCCCAGTTCAGGAATATTGTAATGGGCTAATATGCGATTCAGATGTTGGGCTTGTCCAGAAAGCCCTTGTGTGTGACCACTGATACGCCGACTGTACAGATGACGCAAATCTATGACTTCGTTTGGTAGCGAGGTTCCCATATAGCGTTTGACCAATGGATTCAAAAAAGCCATGTCTAGCTGTGTGCAGAATCCAACGATTGGTCGGTTGTTTATGAATGGTAGCAGCATTGCCAACATGTCATCGTAACTCATGCCATGTTCAACATCGGCGGTACGTAGGCCATGAATGACAATAGTGTCGCGGTCTGGCATGACAGGAGGTCTGCAAACCAAATGCATGCCATTACCTGTGTCGATGGTATTGCCATTAATATGTATCACTGCCACAGACAGCAGGTGATGCTTCTTGGGGTTCAGCCCTGTCATCTCGCAATCAATCGCCACCCACTGCTCAGCCGAAGGTGTCGTAAACATTGAGGCCAGCTCTGGACGCTGTAATTGCGTCTTTTGCCAAGCGCAAGATAACTGCTGTAACCAGCTCATATTAGTCGTTCATCCATCTATGTTGTTTTCTTACTTGAGACCTTTTTGTATTTATTAAGTCTCTGTACTAAGACTGCCACATTTATGCGATTTCTAGTTGATAGTGTTGACGCAATTGATTCTTAAAACTTTTGACCACGGCCAGACACTCTTTGAGTAGGTCACGTTCAAGTGCAGTCAAAGTCGTTGGATCTACTTGCCGTGCATGCTTATCGTCGGTTGAGAGCGCCACAGATAAGCGCTGCGCCATAAAAAACTCTAGCGCTTCTAGTAGAGTATCAGCGCGTTCTTGGGTCATAGCATCAACCTGTACCAAGCCCTTTAAACGCGCCTTGGTACTAGGCACATCGAGCACATTGTTTTCTAATGCTAAGGTACGTATGCCATGAACCAATGGAAAGATACCGGCTTTTTTTAGGTCAATGTCGGACGATGCTGATTTGCCGCCTAGTAAAGGGACAAACTTTTGCCACCATTGATTAACATCGCCAAACTGTAGCGCTGCCCGCGCAAACTGCCTGACAAACATAGGATCTGCTTGTTGATGAGCAAGTTCTAAGTGCTGACGTACTTGTGTGAGCAGTGACTCATCGCCGCAGACGTATTCACCATCTAGTATCGCAGACAAGTAAATACCATGCATCGGGTCAGAGTTCCTAAACCATAGGCCAATTTGCGCAGTGAATTGCTTGAGCGGTTGTCGCCACATAGGATTGGTCATCATGATATTACCATCACACAGTGGGTAGCCAAGCGTTGCTAAATGGCTATTAAAAGTATCAGCGAACTGTGCTAGGTCAGGATGCGTATAGCCATCACGAATGATGAGCGCATTGTCTTGATCGGTACGCATGATTTGCTCACCGCGCCCTTCTGAACCCATAACGATTAGGCAAGTATTGGCCATCACTTCATCAGGTACGATTAGCTGCCATAGTTTGGTAAATACCTGCGCATTTAGCGTCTGTACCATACGACTGATATTGCCGATTTTGACACCATTATGATGCTGTGCACGAATATAGCGACCGATCAGCTCAACAGCAGTATCTAGGCTCGATAGATCTTGTGCCTGTTCGATTTGAATACTAATCAGCTGTGAGTGATGGCCAATGTGCGCGAGCATATCACTTTGCCCAAGCACACCGACGACATCGCCACTCTTATCAATGACTGGCAGCCTATGAATACGATAGCGAGTCATGGTCAGCAGCGCATCGCCAATCTCATCACTGGCTTTGATGGTACGGAGATTAAAATTTGCATAGCGCTGGCAAAGAGTAGTAGCAGGATCTTGTTTATCACTTACAGCGCGACAAATATCAGTATCGGTCAGAATCCCTAAGAGTAATCTTGTCTCAAGTTGCGCTGTTTGTGAGCTATCTAAATCATTTGAACTATCTAAGTCATCTAAGCCATCCAAACTATCTAAGCCATGTAGCGGTTGGACCAGTACATGTTTTAATCCAGCTTTGGTCATGATGCGGGCCGCTTCGTACAAGCTATCATTGGCATCGACGATATGCACTGGCAATAGATGAACATCTATCACTGGTTGCAGCATGATTTGCTGTACTTCTTGTTGGTTGGTATAGCTGGCAGGATCTAGCGTTTTATTATGACGTCGTTGGCGCAATGCTTTTAATCGTTCAGGCAGTTTGTCTGATAGCATTTGGCGTACCAAATGATTTTGTGCACTGATTTTATCAATAGCGGTGCCAGCGACTTGGAGCAGTAACGTCTCTTCATTAGCTCGGAATTGATAGGGCTGTATGGCCGTACTTTCAGGCTCTAGCTGATTATCCTTGGCAAGTGACTCAGGTAGGCGGCGACTATCAAACCAATCATTATTGTTCAGACCGTCAGCATGATTGCTACCTACATAGGACGCGACAAACTCACCATCTAGTGATTGCTCGATTTGCCCTTTGATGACCACATACAGACATTGCAATTCTTCTGCAGGCAAGCTTTCGTTTTTGGCAAGGTAGCGTATCTGGGTGTTTTTTCTAATGCTTTGACGCTCGGCTAAGCTCAATACATCAAAGGGCGGTTGGCTAAAATCAAGATGGGGCATGGCATCATCCTTGATGGCATATTTTCGGTAGAGACTTTACTATAGCATTAATAAAACAAAAAGCCTTCAATAACCACAATATAAATAGGGTTATTGAAGGCTTTTTGCTACTGCGTCATTTATCCCAGCTACATTAGATTTTTCTAATTAGCTCTAAGCACCTAATAATTTGCGGATACGACTGATTGCTTCTCGGCTCTCATCGACACTCGCGACCAGAGCGATACGCACATAACCTTGTCCAGGATTATGACCATCAACTTCACGTGACAAATAACGTCCTGCCAATGCATGAATATTGGCTTGCTCATACAACGCTTTGACAAAGATTTCATCATCACCATCGAACTGTTCAGGTACTTTGACCCAGAAGTAGAACCCAGCATCAGGCATACGTAACTCTAGCAACTCACCAAGCTCAGACATCCATAGGGCAAACTTTTCTTGATATAGCGCTCGATTATGAGCGACGTGTTTTTCGTCTTGCCACGCAGCGATAGAGGCCAGCTGATGAGGTATCGGCATCGCACAACCTTGGTAAGTACGATATTGCAAATAAGCCTGCAAAATTTTGGCATCACCAGCCACAAATCCAGAGCGCAAACCCGGTAAGTTTGAACGTTTGGATAGAGAGTGGAACACGATACAGTTTTTGAAATCACGGCGACCAAGGGCCGCACAAGCTTGGAGCAGTCCAATCGGTGCTGTACCAAAATACAGTTCGCTATAACACTCGTCACTGGCGATGATGAAACCGTACTGATCTGACAGACGAATAAGGTATTCCCAATCATCCATTGTCATGACCGCGCCTGTTGGATTGTTTGGGCTACAGACAAACAAGAGCTGTGTGCGCATCCAAACGTCTTTTGGTACCGCGCGATAGTCACCTTTGTAGTCATTATCTGATGTACAAGGGACAAAGTAAGGTGTTGCCTGTGCCAGTATCGCTGCGCCTTCATATATCTGATAAAACGGGTTGGGCATAACAACTGTAGGCGATGTGTTAGACGCTGGAGCATTGCTCTCTGTGTCAGCTACCTCATGATCAACAACTGCTTGTACAAAGCTAAAAATCGCTTCTCGTGTGCCCATTACTGGTAATACTTGAGTATTGGCATCGACGTGATTAAGAAAAAACCGCTTCTCTAACCAGTGGGCGATAGTTTGACGGAGCTCAAACATACCGTTTGTTGTTGGATAACGACTTATTTTGTCCAAGTTTTCGCGTAGGACGTCCAGCACAAATGCAGGAGGCTCATGTTTTGGCTCACCAATACCGAGCTTAATTTCACTGTAACCGTTGGCAGGCTTGCTATCGGCAAGCAAGGTTGCCATCTTTGCGAATGGATAAGGATGTAGATGCTTTAAGTTGTGATTCATAAGTGTGATAACTATAATAGACAATTAATAATAAAGTTATAAAGAAAATTTACATTAGAGCAGTGTAGCACTTCTCTAATTTTTTGTCCTTTTCTTCTTATATCGTGAATAGGCATTTACCAAGCGTAAGCTATTCATCATATGACTACCAAATAGGTAGTCGCTCAAAAGTCTTTTGGACCTTTCATAATTTATAACCTATAACAATATAAAAAATGACTACATCACAAACGTGGTAGATCGTCTTAAGGATAGTTTGATATGTCTAGTGTGTTAAATAATGATGATCTCATCGCTAAAGATATCAATAATGAAAAACTTGATAACAATTTACAGCGCTCTAACCTGTATAAACTGCTCAAAGAGCGTGAACAGAGCTGGTGGCAAGCGCGCCAACAACTGATTGAGCGTCAAGAAAAGAAAATGTTTTGGTATGGTGAAAACAGCCTCATTATGTGGCTGTTGTGGCAATTGGTCGGCTACGTGGTAGTGGCAATGGCCTTGATGCTGCTCAATAATATATTTGGTATCTCATTACCGCTATGGCAGTACGTTTCTTTGTTTGTAATACAGACCATATTTTTTGTCAGCGCACTTGCTGCTAAAGGCCAATTGGAAAACAAACTCCAGCGCAAAATAGACAACGACGAGCTAATGCGCGAAGAGGCGCTCAATGAGATGATTATTCTGGCAGAGGATAGCCTGTATCCTGATGTACATGCCAAGTCGCCTATCTCTTTGGAAGCGTTAGATGATTATCTAGACGGACAGTTTCACCTAGCAAGCTTGCAATGTCTGCTACAAAAAGAAGTCGATGCTGGACGATTAATCATGGGGCAGCAGCCACCTGAAGTAGGTGTTTTGCCGCCAGATCTTGCTGACGATGAATTGAACGAACATGCCAGCGAGATAACTTATAGAAGTACGTTATAAAACGTACTTCTATGATGACTATCAGACTACTTTTGCTAGTTAATATTCAAAATAATGGCTAACCAAAACTATCTAGCCGTATCAAAAATATATTACGCTATTATGCTCTTTCTGAACGGTAAGACTGGCTAATAGCGCTTCCTTTAATGCTTCCAGTCTATCAGGTGAGAGTGGCTTATCGTTTTGATCACTGATAGAAAACATATCCTCAGCACGCTCACCTAGAGTAGTAATACGCGCAGCATGTACTTCGATTTGCTCTTGCAAGAAAACTTGCCCAACTCGCGCCAATAGCCCTGGCTGATCAAGCGTTTCTAAGCTCAAGATGTGCTGATCTGAGGCTTCATTGAACTCAAAGTTAATCACCGTTTTTACTTCAAAGTGTTTTAACTGACGCGGCATACGCTTGTTCGTCAGTTTAAGTACAGTAGGGTCTTTGAACGAATCAATTAAGCGTTGTTTTAGCTCTTGTTGGCTCTCCTCATCGACCAGCAATGTGCCACTAGGATCTAGCAATACATAAGAATCCAAAGCAAAGTCACGGGTCGCTGTGATAATGCGTGCATCTAAAACATCTAGATTCATCTGATCAAATACTGCCATGGTAACGGCAAACAAATTCATCTGATCTTGGGTGTAGACAAAGACCTGTACCGCATCAAGTGCCAATTCGCGATGCTCACGCAAAACGACCAACGGTGGACTGTCAGCATTAGAGGCCAATCCAATCGGTGGGTGATTCAAAATAGCTTCGGTATGCCATAAGATATCTTCTGCAATCTCTCGCAAGAAATACTCATCGCCCAAGTCGTCCCACAGACGCAATACTTCATCGCGGTTCATATGCTGGTTATTGACATTATCTAGCATCGTCAACGCTTGCTTACGTGTAGCACTAATCATATCTTGACGATTGGTAGGCGCGTCGATATCAGCGCGCAAGATACGCCGAGTTTGTGAGTATAGCTGTTTCATGAGGGTCGCCCGCCAGCTGTTCCATAGCTGTGGGTTGGTCGCATTCATATCAGCCACCGTCAGTACATACAGATGGTTTAGATGAGTCACGTTACCGATGAGATCAGAGAAAATAGTCACCACTTCAGGGTCTGAGATATCTTTTTTCTGTGCAGTAATCGACATAAGAAGGTGATAGCGCGTGAGCCAGCCTACTAAGTTCGCATCTGCCAAGCTCATACCATGCGATAAGCAAAACTCAATCGATTCAGTTTGACCAAGCTCACTATGGTCACCGCCACGGCCTTTAGCAATATCATGGAACATCGCTGCCAGTACCAAAATCTCTTTACGCTCGATACGCTGAAAGATAGAGCTGACTAGAGGGAACTCTTCATGGAAGGTTGGATCTGTAAATCGGTGCAAAATTCTAATCAAAAACAAGGTATGCGCATCTACAGTATATCGATGAAACAAGTCATATTGCATGAGGCCAGTGACTTGCGCAAAAGCAGGAATATAGTTACCCAATACTCCATAGCGATTCATGGTACGTAGACGATGAAATAGGTAGTTCTGTTCTTTTAAATTCGATAAAAACAACGCTTTGTGAGTAGGGTTGTCTCTATATATCTGATCGATGCCGCGTGCGGCAATTTTGAGTGCGCGCAGGGTATGGGTGCGAACTTTATCGATGCCATGCTGACCCATCAATAAAAACATCTCTAAGATAGAGTCTGGGTGCTGTGCAAACACTCGATGATGCGCAATGGCAATCTGGTTGCCAATACGATTGAATCGCGCATTTATAGGCTGTTTTTTTGGACGTTCATCGTCAGGCAGCTGCGGCTCTATGATCGTTTCATAATAATGATTGGTCAGCATCTCAGACAGTGTTGATATCTGCATAGCACAGCGATAATAGTCGCGCATAAACCGTTCGACCGCAGCGTTAGGCTGGTCGTCAGGCTGGGTCTCGTAGCCCATTAACTGAGCAATCTCACGCTGATAATCGAATAACAACTTGTTTTCATTACGGCCCGTCAGTACATGCAAGTAATGACGAATCTGCCATAAATACCCTTCGGCAAAGCTCAACTCATCAAACTCTTTTTCAGTCAAAAAGTTCTGTTGCACTAAATCATATAGCTTGCTCACGCGAAAATAACGCTTAGTGACCCAGCCGATGATATGGATATCACGTAGTCCGCCCGGTGCTGTTTTGATATTGGGCTCAAGGTTGTACTCGGTGGCATTGTGCTGCAAATAACGCGCTTTGGATTCTTCCATTTTTACATCAAAAAAGGCGCGAGGAGACCACTGTTTATTGACGATTTGAGCAGGCATGTCTTGCAATGTTTCATTGCCGATTAGGAGTCGAGCCTCTAGCTGAGCACTGGCAATCGTATGATCAAGCGCAGCCTCTAGCGCATCATTGACGCTACGTACAGAAAGCGCAGGCTCTAGTCCTATATCCCATAGTAGAGCGACCAGTTTGTCGATTTTACTACTGGCATCAGCACCTATTTCACCAGGAGACAGGAGCAAAATATCGATGTCTGAGTAGAGCGATAGTTCACCGCGCCCGTAGCCACCAGTCGCAAAAAATGCCAAATCAGTCTTATCTAACTCAAACCATTTGAATAATGCAATCAATAGGCTGTCGATAGCGCAAGCGCGTGCTGCAACCAGTTGGCGAATATTGGTGCCGCGTTCTAGTGAGCGGCTGATATCGTCGTTGATCTGGGCCAACCATTCAGGAATGCCAAGTAGGTTCTTGTCTGTCACATTTTTGGCTGACAGTGGGGATGAGTCTGTCGCCACTTCACTTGGTAGTATCGGTAAAGGCGTCAAATCAACAGAGGCGATATCACAATTAAACATGAGTGTTATCCAGTTAAGAGTTTAGAAATAGAACGTTTGAGCTGAGCGCTATTGGGCATCTAATGTGCTGATGGCTAATAAAAGTCACGAATAGCATATATCAATATAGGTGCTGATAAATATATCAATAGAAGTTATCAGGTCATCTGAGTATAAAGACAAAGCGCCTATAAGCACAATACTCAATATGGACTAGGGCGTGTTTGATATTCACAAATAGGCACTGCTGATTGCTAAAACTGTTCTAGACAAGGCGTAAAACGACGGTAATGCTTGTGCCTTAACTAGGTTTACAAAGCAGTATGGGGCAGTTTTAGCCTCAGCTCCAATATTAATAGAAGGAGACAGGGCTATTTTTTGCCATTTCATTGTTAAAAATAGACGGTTAGAATGGCTAAATTTACTATTTTTAACGTCGAACTGTCTAAAAAATAGTCTCTGTCAGTGCCATGGTTGAATATCAAACACGCCCTAATTAAAGACCAAAAAAAAGACCGCCTAAGCGATCTTTGATTGTACTACTGCGTCAAAAAACTTAAATCTTCTTCGGGGCGAGTGGTAAACACCTCACAACCATTATCTGTTACGACCATGGTGTGCTCCCATTGAGCAGACAATTTGCGGTCTTTAGTAATCGCTGTCCACTCATCTGGCAAGATCTTAGTTTGCCACGTGCCTTGGTTAATCATAGGCTCAATGGTAAACGTCATGCCTGTTTTTAGCTCAAAACCAGTGCCTTTTTTGCCATAGTGCATGACTTGTGGCTCGTGGTGGAATTCATCACTGATACCATGACCACAGAACTCGCGAACGATACTAAAACGCTCAGGCTCGACAACGGCCTGAATAGCAGCGCCAACATCACCTAGGCGTGCACCGTTTTTGACCACGCTCATACCTGCATAAAGGGCGTCTTGTGCCACTTTGCAAATACGCTGTGCCATGATAGAGCCGTTGCCGACGATCCACATTTTTGAGGTATCGCCATAGTAACCATCTTTGATAACAGTCACATCGATGTTGATAATATCCCCATCTTTTAGCAGCTTGCTTTCAGTTGGGATACCGTGACAGACAACATGGTTGACTGAGGTACAGATAGATTTTGGAAAACCATTATAGTTAAGTGGGGCAGGGATAGCCTGCTGCACATTAACAATATAGTCATGGGCGATCTGATTGAGTGCTTCGGTACTGACGCCCACTTTGACATGCTCGTCGAGCATGACAAGGACATCACTAGCGAGTTTACCGGCCACACGCATTTTTTCTATGGCTTCTGGAGACTGGATAAGGGATTTTTTAGTCATCATCGTATATCTTATAATTATGGGTTCATTGTAGATAGATTATACCATAAACGTACTAGTGACACTTTTACGTTAAGTGATAGTGTACCTATCATTATCATTGATAATAATTGCTTTACAGCTTGGTAAGGGCTTATATGACTCATTAGTCAGACTAATATATTCATATTTTGACAAATTAGTTGAATGTTGCAGGATATATAAGTAATGTAATTTTGCCTGCTAACGGAATTAGCAGCAATTTTTACTGTAGTTGTGCAGTAAAAATAACCAAATCAATGATAACAAGGATGTTGTTATGACGCTTTCTTTGTACATTCGTGCAGCTCTCACACCAAAGACATTGTTACCGATACTGGGTTCAATCAGTGCTGGTGTACTTCTAATGACCATACAAACCACTTCTGCTCAAGCTGCAGGACAATACTATAATTGTGCCAATGCTAACGGTTGCAAGTTGGTGGACAGTAAATATTTCACTTCTAGTTACACTAAAACTCAATATCCAGTCGTCTTAGCACACGGACTTGGCGGCTTCACGACGTTATTTGGAGTCATTGATTATTTCAACGGGATTCCAGAAGACTTGATGAAAGGTGGCTCAGAGGTATATACCACCAAAACGTCAGCGGTCAATAACAGCGAAGTTCGAGGTGAGCAATTGCTACAGCAGGTCAAGACCATTGCTGCCATTTCAGGTGAGTCTAAAGTCAATTTATTTGGACACAGTCAGGGCGGTATAGATATCCGTTATGTCGCTGGCGTCGCGCCAAAGTACGTGGCCTCAGTAACCGCAGTATCAAGTCCAGAGCAAGGGTCAAAAACCGCTGATTTTGTTAAAAATGTCCTTGAGCCAAATAATACTTCTGGACAGCCATCTAATGTCACCACCCAGCTAGTATCAGGCGTGTTTAATCTGATTGGTGGCTTTACAGATATTGGTTCTGGTATAAGTTTCAATCAAATTCAACAACAAGATGGCTGGCAAGCGCTCGTGGCTCTATCGACCGATGGTGCTGCTAAGTTCAATGCCAAATTTCCTGCAGCAATGCCAAAAAACTATTGTGGTCAACCGACTAGTACTGCGGTCAATGGCATCAAATACTATTCATTTAGCGGCGTTGGGCAAATAACGAGTGCACTTGACCCTAGCGATTATCTATTGGCCGCAACGGGCGTACCGTTTGCAGGTGAGTCTAATGATGGATTGGTATCTGCTTGCTCAAGTCGTCTTGGTTATGTGATTCGTGATAATTATAGAATGAATCATTTGGATTCCGCCGATCAAGTCTTGGGTCTGACGGCATGGGGAGAGTCTGAGCCAAAATCTATCTATCGTACCCAGGTAAACCGTCTGAAAAACGCCAACCTATAAGCTGAACTACAAAATAATAATGCTCATTGATTGAGAAATATCGTTTATGTCAAATAACCGCCGTCCAGCCTATGCAACAATTGCTATCATCGCCGTGGTTATCATTGCCACAGCGGCGGTTATTTTGTGGTTCAAGCCTAGTAATGATGTAAATTCAACTTCAACCAAACCGTCCGTCTCTGATAATGAGAGTAGCGAGTCAGTGATAATTGAGTTGGCTGCGGGACAAGTCGTAAAAGCGACAATGACACCCAGCCAGTCTCAATTTGTCACAGGATTAGAAAATTTACCACGCTCATTAAAGGGCACCCAAATTGATGGTGAAATTATCATCGATGAAAATAAACAGTTGGTCGTCACTGAAGGTCTGCGGCGTTTGTTTGATTATTTTTTATCCGCCCTAGGTGAGGAAGAAGAAGCGACTATATTTGCCCGTGTGGAGAGTTATATTCGCCATCACACACCAGAGCCTGCCGCTAGCCAAGCGGTCACTATTTTTAATCAATATGTTGCTTACCTTAAAGCACTTCCTGAGATAGAAAAGCGCTATGGTAATCTGCAATTACAGGCGACCAAAAGTGGCGAGCTGGATTTGAACGCAGTTGCCCAACAAAAACAAGATATCGCTAATCTACGACAGCAGTACTTTGATAAGCAAACTATTACAGCATTTTTTGGCGCAGAGGATGATTACGATAGTTATAGTATAGAGATGGTCAGAATTGACCAAAATAAGCAAATGTCTGACGCACAGAAACAAGCTGCCCGTCAGGACTATATTAGTCGATTGCCAGAGAATGCTACTAAAAGCAATATCATGCAACAAGCCAATATTAGCGAGTTGATGACTCGCACTGAACAGATGAAAGCTCGCGGTGCAACGCCCGAGGAGTTATATAATATGCGCCGAGAGCTAGTAGGCGCACCAGCAGCAGAAAGGCTGGCACAAGTAGATCAAGAAGACGCTAATTTTGACCAACGCTTCACCCAGTATGAAACTCAAAAAAATCTCCTATTAAGCCAAGGTGTCGATGTAGCCCAAGCGCAAATTCAGATAAATCAGCTTGAACAGCAGTTATTTGATGATACTGAGCGTAAGCGTTTAGATGGTTATGCGGCATTGCAACGACAGCAAGCTGTGAATAATCCCTAATTATCGTCAATAGTTACCATCACTAGCTATCATCAATAATCATCGTTGATACGGATGGATAGAGTTAGCGGATTATAGTTAGCAGCTCATTTAGGTACTGGCAAGAGCAAGTAGTCAGATATTTGCAAAGTAGTACAAAATACATTCCGAATAACTACCCAGTTTATGATGACACTTCCCTGTGAGTCATGCACAATATTGTCATTGTTTAGAGCATTAAATAAAACAATAAATGAATCATAATAAATCTGAGCTTTTACTATGTTTATTAGAGCTTATCGCCTGTTTATTAGCGCTAATCACTCATGCAGATAGGATGTTTAGTAAAAGTATCGGATGCAATAAAGCGAGGAGTTGATATGAAGAACATGACTAAAGTAATGATGGCCGCGACATTGGCAGTTGGCACACTTGCCGCAGGTTGTCAGACGACGAATTTGCCTGCGCCAGTTAACCAACCAATCACTGCAGATGTCTTGCAAGCGCACAACTGGCAGCTCGTTGATGCCAAACATAGCAATGGTGATAAAGTAACGCAGCTGTTTTTTGACCCAGCCAAGCCATTAACGTTAAATTTTATGAATGATAACGGTAGAGATTACGTGGCATTTATGAATACCTGTAATAACATGGGTGCTGGATATAGCGTTGCAAATGGTGAAGTCGAGATTAAAAACGGCATTAGTACTATGATGGCATGTCCTGAACCGCAAGCCAGCTTTGATACTGCTGCATTAGCCACTGTAAAAGGTAAGTACAGCCTTAGTAAGAATGCCAACAATGTGCCTATTTTGACCATTAAAAACGATGATCAAGTCGCTTATTTTAAAGCCGTTGCGAAGTAGCTTAATGATTGAGTGAACAGTTTGACTGGTTCGTGAACTTAAGTAATTAGAGTTGCTCGTTTGAAGTTACTCATGTGAAGTTGCTCTTTTTGAAACGCAAAATGCCTCGCTATCAAGTGGGGCATTTTTTTATCCAAAATTTAGTCCAGTTTAGGTTACACTAGAGTAATGTTTCTGTAATATCTTTGATTTTTTAAATTGATGGTGATGGCTCTGAATTTATGTCGATAACGATCGCTTTCTTAGATATTTATAAGACTTTTATCATCAAGCTCTGTTGGATATGACGCTATGCTGAAAACTGCCATAAATAAAACAACCATGTGTAAAGAGAATCTATCTAAATCAAGCATAGATAGACTAATGATAAAAGCACCTATTGCCATCGGCGTATTTGCTGTACTTACCGGTTGCCAGACATTACATAATACCTCAGTAAAAAAGCCAACCAGTACAGTCGAGACCAATCCAATGACTGCACGTATGCCAGTGATTGATCGCCGAGGATATATTGCCTATATAGAAGAGCAGGGCGTAGGTACGGCAAAAGTATCGTCACTCTATAGTATCCGTCCTGACGGTAGCGATCGTCAGCTCATCGATCAGCTTAATGGCTATATCTATGCGCCAGCATGGTCGGCAGACGGACAACTGCTTGCCTATAGCAAACAAGCCCCGCGTGAGCATCCCAAAATTTATATTTATGATCGTAGTAGCAATACGCGCAACCTAGTGGTAAATGCTGAAGGCAGCAATATGTCAGTGTCATTTTCACCCGATGGTCAAGATTTGCTTTATAGCTCTACTGTCGGTGGTAATGCTGATATCTATAAGATGCGTCTGAGTGATGGTAATACCCAGCAGTTAACGACTCTGCCGAGTACAGAGGTACAGCCCAGTTATGCTGCCGATGGCAAGAGCTTTGTCTATACCAGTGATAAAGTCCGTGCTGGACGACCGCGAATTTATCGTTATGACTTCGCTACGGGCAATGCGACAACTGTATCAACAAATGGGTATGTGGCCAGTCCTCAGCTTAGCTTAGATGGTCAGCGTATGGCTTATCTAAATGGTCGCAAGGCGGCTGTCATGACCTTGATGACTGGGCAAGTGGTCAACTTGGCAGAAACAGGGCTTGATGAACCCGCACGTCTATCTCCCTCTGGCAATTATGCCGTCTATCCAACTCGCCGTTTGAATGTGGGCGGGCAAGTAGCAAGCCAAAATGGTGGTAGTCTAGTTATCCATTCGCTGTCAGGTAATATCAGCTATGCCATTAGCGGTCAAAATGGTGGAGTCGTACGCTCACCGATATGGGGTCGTTAGTGTATTAAACGCATATCGAAATTCTAATACTTAATTCAAAAATAAGATAAATCTGAGGATAAAAAAGTATGGCGCACAAAAAGAAGAATGTCCGCAAAAAACTTTGCCCTGTCTGCGAGCGCGAATTTAGTTGGACTAAGAAGCTTGATAAAAACTGGGAGAGCATGGTCTATTGCTCAGACCAATGTCGCCGTGTTAAAAAGTACGAAGGACTGGATCATCAAAAGTAAGATGTCACCACAATACAAGTAGTTAGAAGTAGATGGGAGCAAATAATGGCACATAAAAAAGTAAACCTACCGCAAAAAACTTGCCCCGTCTGCCAGCGCCCATTTACGTGGCGTAAGAAGTGGGAGAAAGACTGGGAGCAGGTGATCTATTGTTCTGAGCGGTGTCGTCGGAGTAAATCAAAAAATGACTAGATCAACATAAAGTTCAGACTATCCATTGATAAGCTGAACTTTATTTTTGCACTTTTATTTTTGACAGTTACTGGCGATCAAAAATTACCGTTTCACCATCGTCATTTTGTACTTCCATCTGATCTTCATAGCCGTTGAAGGTGAGTGTGTCACCTGCGACTTTAACATTCATCTGATAAAAAAATGATAAATCATCACCACCAGTACTAGTATACAGTGACTGTCCAAGGGTAAATAGACCATTGTTACCTAGAGTATAGAGATTCCAGTCCATACCAGAGAGTGGTACAGTACCATCTTCAAAAGGTGGATTTTCATCTACTTCTATGTGAAAAAAGGTCTGATTGTCTAAGAATCCGACCAGTACAAGCTCGTCATTAACCTCACCAGCCCTTGCTTTCCAAATGCCTAACTCGTTTTCAGACTTGGCCTTAACAAACGTAAAGGACTCATCATCGTCTATGACCTTATTATCGTTATCGTCTACACCTAACGTCAGTGTATCACCAGAGACTTGCACCGTTCTTAGCACATCATCTGACAAACCAGAATCGTCGTTAGCGTCATAAATAATTTTATCAATGACCAATTCATCATTGGCTTTTAAAGAGTATTTACCCCACTCAATACCATTGTCTTCATTTCTTGATGAAGTAGGGCCAGTCACTTGGGTTTGTACATAAGTGCCATCGTCTAAAAAGGATAAGCTTACTAGCTCTTCGTTACCCTGCTTCATTTGCCACAGCCCTGAGAGCATTTTGGAGTCTACAACGGTACTAGACCCGTTTCTTGAGAACATAAACTTCTCGTTATAGTCTATTACCCCGTTTTGATTGTTATCAACCTCAATGGTAAGATCGGTGTCACCAGTCACACGCGCGTAACGGGTACGCGATTCTGATAATCCAACTCCATCATTGTCGTCATAAAACTGTGTGGTTGTTAACGCTTTAGTCGTAGTGTTGATAGCATAAGTACCCCATTCCATGCCATTTTCGGGATTGCTGGTTAAACCAGTGTCATCCACTTGCACATAGATATAAGTATTGTTTTCTAAGAAAGCCACTCCGACTAGTTCATCTTCATCGGCATTATCAAAGCTCCAAGATCCTAAGATGCCTTCAGGTTTGACCTCTGAGAATCTGTAGATTTCATTACTATCAATGATACCATTGTCGTTTTCATCGACTTCGAGGATAAGCTTGCCATTCACTACTTTAGCAGAGGGATTGGGAGCGTCTGATAATCCAGCGTTACCGTTCTTGTCAAAAATAGGTGTAGCGGTGAGTTTACCTGTTTTACTATCAATGCTATACGTTCCTGACTCCATACCATTTTCAGGGTCACTCTTTGAGCGACTGGCATTGACTTGAGTCTGTACATAATTACCGTCATCTGTAAAGACAATCACTGATAAGTCGTTACCAGCATCGTCGCTACTCCACATTCCAACGATTTCGGTATCGATATCCGGCTGATCAGGTTGTGTGATATCTGGTTGATCAGGCGGCGATGTTGGTGATTCATCAGAATCAGAGTCTTCACCACATCCTTGTAAAATGAGTGCAGTTGTTATGGCTAATAATGCTAGTTTAAATGATTTCATTTTTATC
Source organism: Psychrobacter sp. 4Bb (assembly GCF_002836735.1). GTDB lineage: Bacteria > Pseudomonadota > Gammaproteobacteria > Pseudomonadales > Moraxellaceae > Psychrobacter. The sequence goes on from NZ_PJAS01000057.1 coordinate 30,134, forward strand.
TCTCCTTGATTTAAAAATATAAAATCTTACTCAGCTGAAAGTCAGTGCCTTGCATCTCCTTATTATGTTAATTAAAGAATATATAAATCACCATTTACGAATATAACAAACATTTTTCAGTTAATCCAATCCAAAAAGTATTTTCTAAATGAGTAAAATGGAGAGGTTGGTTATGAAATAAAAAGAGTATAAAAGCGAAAAGAAGCTGTATAAAGTAAATTTATTAGCGAAAAGGTCAAAGTATTGAAGATTTGAAGTGTTTTTTCGAGATACTGTTGCTGGAAGATAGTGAACAATAAAAGTATCTATTTTAAAAATTGGCAGATATATAATTAAACGTCGTCTCCTTTATTGACTGCATTTCTACTGAATGAAAAAGATAAAGGAGACGGTATATTTAAACGTCATAGCTACATATGTTTTTTGAAATCGATTTAAACGTAAGAAAGTTAGTTACTACAAATTGGGTTTCAACCATTTTTTATATTCTAATTTTCACACTCAGTATAAATTTCTAATTGTTCACGACTGAATTTACCGCTGGTTAATCACCATCTCTCTTAGCAAAAATATTCGCAACCAACGCACCACTAAAGTTATGCCACACACTAAATATCGCACTAGGTAAGGCGGCGATAGGGTTGAAATAAGTCGCTGCAAGGGCAGCGCCCAGACCAGAGTTTTGCATGCCCACTTCCACCATAATGGCGCGGCGCTGTTTCTCTGTAAAGCCAGACAAGCGAGCGATTACATATCCCAAGGTGTAACCCGTCATATTGTGCAAGGCAACCACGATAAAGACGATAGCACCGCTATCTAAGATGGTTGCTTTAGACACGGCAACCACCGCCGCGATGATAATAGAGATACCCAATACCGACACCATCGGTAATACCTCGGTAACGAACTCGATCTTTTTACCCAAAAACTTATGAAAGACGACGCCTAGCAGTATCGGTAAAATGACAATCTTAGTAATGGTCATCATCATACTGGCCAAATCGATATCGATCAGCTGACCGGCGAATACGTTTAATAGAATTGGGGTCAAAAAAGGCGCAAGTAGGGTGGAGATAGAGGTAATCGCCACACTCAGCGCCACATCGCCTTTTGCCAAGAACGTAATCACGTTACTAGAAGTACCGCCAGGGCAACAACCAACCAAAATAACACCGACTGCTATTAAAGGATCAAGGTTGAAGATGACCGTTAATAGGTAAGCGATCAAAGGCATGAGCGTGAACTGTGCTAATAGCCCTACCAGTACAGGCTTGGGGCGTTTGACAATTTCTAGGAAATCTTCCGTTTTGAGTGTCATGCCCATCCCAAACATAATGATGCCAAGTATGGGAACGATTAAAAAAGCCAACGAGGCAAAAAATTCAGGAAAAATAAATCCCAAAACAGCACTGACCAATGCCCAAATTGCAAAAGTTTTGCCAATCCAACTAGAAAGTAATGCAATCTGATTCATAGCCTGTCTCAAAATAATAAAGTAGACAATAATCTAGCATGGTTCTTGTCAGTAAATGATAAAAGTATTTTGCTATGAACGTAGCGATAAGTTTGCTGATAACAAATAAAGGATGCGCCATAAAAAATGGCTTACCCATATTAAATAAGTAAGCCAAAAAATAACTATCAGGTTTCTATAACTTTATTAGCCAATCGACTATAAATTTGGATTTAACCACTTCTCAGCAGTTTTCATATCCCAGCCTTTACGCTCAGCATAACTCTCTAACTGATCACGACTGATTTTTCCGACGTTGAAGTATTCACTGTCAGGATGCGAGTAATAGAATCCGCTGACCGATGACGCAGGCCACATCGCATAGCTTTCGGTCAAAGTCGTACCGATTGCCTCTACCGTACCGAGCCAGTCAAACAATTTACCTTTTTCCGTATGCTCAGGGCAAGCAGGGTAGCCAGGTGCAGGGCGGATACCGACGTATTTTTCTTTAATCATCTCATCATTGGTAAGTGATTCGGTTGGTTGGTAGCCCCAGTACTCTTTACGTATTAGCTCATGTAAATGTTCGGCAAATGCTTCAGCTAAGCGGTCAGACAGCGCCTGTACCATAATGGCATTATAGTCATCGCCTGCTGCTTTGTATTGCTCAGCCAGTGCTTCTGTACCGACGATAGAAACAGTAAAGCCGCCCAAGTGATCAGTGTGGGTGTCTGATGGTGAGATAAAGTCTGCCAAGCTAAAGTTAGGCTTGCCGCTTGCCTTGTCGCTTTGCTGACGTAAGTGCTCAAACTGGTAGGTCGGTTTACCACCATTTTGTGGGTCATTGTCATATACAGTGACGGTATCTGCGCCAGTACGGCGCGCTGGCATCAGTTTAAACACACCTTTCGCTACGATTGATTTTTCATCAATCATCTTTTGTAGTAGCTCTTCTGCATTTTCAAACAAATCGCGAGCCGCTTCACCAACCACATCATCTTGCAATATTTTCGGGTATTTACCGGTCAGACCCCAAGAGATGAAGAATGGTGTCCAGTCAATATAAGGCAGCAGATTCGCGATTGGATAGTCATCCAATATCACTTGTCCTAGTTTATTTGGCACTGGTGGCACATAGGTTTCCCAATCATACTGAAAGCCAATCTTGACTGATTCGGCATAGGTGACTTTGGCAGCTTTTGGTTGACGCTTAGCCAGACGCTCACGCACTTTGACATACTCTTCGCGTGTCTCATCGATGAGCGCTTGACGGTGTTCTTTTGATAGTAATTTGGTCACCACACCGACTGAGCGCGAAGCATCCGATACATAGATGACGCCATCGTTTTGATATTGCGGCTCGACCTTGACGGCAGTATGCGCTTTCGACGTCGTTGCACCGCCGATCATCAATGGTAGTGTCATGCCGCGCTCTTGCATTTGCTTGGCGACATAGACCATCTCATCGAGACTTGGGGTAATCAGACCAGATAGACCGATGATATCGACTTTTTCTGCGATGGCAGTATCGAGGATTTTTTCACATGGCACCATAACGCCCAGATCGACAATGTCATAGCCGTTACAACCAAGCACCACGCCGACGATGTTTTTGCCGATATCATGCACGTCGCCTTTGACAGTTGCCATTAGGATTTTACCTTTGACTTCGCCTTCGACTTTTTCCGCTTCGATATATGGGTTTAGCCATGCGACGGATTGCTTCATCACGCGGGCAGATTTCACGACTTGCGGTAGGAACATTTTACCGGCACCGAATAGGTCACCGACGATATTCATACCGTCCATGAGTGGCCCTTCGATGACTTCTAGCGGTTTAGGGTACTTCTCCCATGCTTCTTTGGTATCCGCTTCGATAAAGGTGGTCACGCCTTTGACCAGTGCGTGGGCAATGCGTTCTTCTACCGTACCTTCGCGCCAGCTCATATCGACAGTACTGTCTTTTTTCTTGCCGCCATCTTGGTAGTTTTCAGCGACGGTCATCAGACGTTCAGTCGCATCTTGACCAGTCTCACCTTGATTGCGGTTGAGCATGACGTCTTCGATAGCGTCACGGGCTTCCTTTGGAATATCATCGTACAGCTCAAGCATGGCTGGGTTGACGATACCCATGGTCAGACCGTTTTTGATCGCGTGGTATAAAAATACGGAGTTGATCGCTTCACGGATTGGGTTACCACGGAAACTAAACGAGACGTTGGATACGCCGCCTGAGACCATGGCGTTCGGCAGGTTTTCCGTAATCCAGCGTGTGGCATTGATAAAGTCAGCACCGTAGTTGTTATGCTCGGTGATACCCGTTGCAACGGCAAAGATATTTGGGTCAAAGATAATGTCTTCTGATGGAAAGCCCACTTCATTGACCAGTACGTCATAGCTGCGTTTAGATATTTCAATCTTGCGCTCGTAAGTGTCAGCCTGTCCGTCTTCATCAAATGCCATGACGATAATCGCAGCACCATAACGCATGCATAATTTGGCACGCTCAACGAACTCAGCATGACCTTCCTTTAACGAGATAGAGTTGACGACCGACTTACCCTGTGTACGTTTAAGACCTTCTTCGATAATGTCCCATTTAGACGAGTCAATCATCAGTGGCACACGGCTGATATCTGGTTCGCCTGAGACCAAGTTGACAAAATGAATCATCGCCTGCTTGGAGTCGAGCATGCCTTCGTCCATATTGATATCGACGATTTGCGCGCCGCCCTCGACCTGATCGCGAGCGACATCGAGCGCTTCGGTATAGGCTTCAGTTTTAATCAAACGTAGGAATTTTTTAGAGCCTGTAACGTTGGTACGCTCACCGACATTGACAAACAAGCTATCAGAGTTGATTGTAAATGGTTCGAGTCCTGACAAGCGGCAGGCAGGGGCTATCTCAGGAATAACACGCGGTGGATAGTTCGCCACGACTTTAGCGATTTGACGGATATGCTCAGGCGTCGTACCACAGCAGCCGCCCACGATATTTAGGATACCTGCTTTGGCAAAACCTTCGAGTAGGGCAGCGGTTTCTTCAGCGGTTTCATCATACTCACCAAACTCATTGGGTAGACCAGCGTTTGGATGCGCAGAGACAAAGGTATCAGCGATGTTTGACAATGTCTGAATATGTGGACGCAGCGCATCAGCACCTAGCGCACAGTTAAAGCCAACAGATAATGGCTTGGCATGGCGGATAGAGTTATAAAACGCTTCAGCCGTTTGACCTGATAGCGTGCGACCTGACGCGTCGGTAATCGTACCTGAAATCATGATTGGCAACTCAAAGCCAATATCATCGAATACACCAGTGATTGCAAATATCGCCGCTTTGGCATTGAGCGTATCAAAGATCGTCTCAATCAAAATAATATCGACACCGCCTTCTATCAGGCACAAGGTCGCTTCACGGTAGTTGAGTACCAACTCATCAAAGGTAATATTACGAAACGCAGGATCATTGACATCAGGCGATAGCGAGCACGTACGTGACGTCGGTCCCACGACGCCCGCAACGAAGCGCGGTTTCTCAGGCGTTTTTGCGGTAAATTCATCCGCCGCTTCTCGAGCAATCTTGGCCGCTGTCCTATTTAGTTCTGGGACCAAATACTGCATGTCATAGTCAGCCATCGACAGACGCGTACCGTTAAAGGTATTCGTCTCGATGATATCAGCGCCCGCTAGCAGATGATCGTGATGAATATCTTTAATCATGTGCGGCTGAGTCAGTACCAGCAAGTCGTTGTTGCCGCGTACATCTTGGTCAATATCAGCAAAACGCTCACCACGATAATCCGCTTCTTCTAGTTTATAGGTCTGAATCTGCGTACCCATCGCACCGTCTAACATCAAAATGCGTGATGTCATCTGCTCAGTGATACGTGCACGTGCGGTTAGCTGCTGCTCTTTAAACGGAAATACAGCAGGCGGCGTTAATATAAATTCATTAGCGGATGAGGAACTAGAAGCGGTAGCGGTATGAGAATCGGTTGGTGAGGTCGTCGTTGGAATCATAGGTGTGCTGCTTATATCGTAATTATTAAAAAAAGAAGGAATAACAAACCAGTAGCGTGCAGAGTCTCACGAAGAGGACCGCAAATTTGCATTATTTTAGCATGAAAAGTTTGCTACATAGGGATACTGCATATTCCTCTTTGGCAATAGATAAATAAGAGGAGAGCTAAGTAACAAAGTAAGACATCAGAGTCTATTTCATAAAGCAGATACGCACAAATGAATATCATTTCGCTAAGGGGTTACATAAAGCTTTTCTTTTGTAAATGAAAGCCAACGGGAACGCCCAGAAGTCAGACAGAATTTACACCCATACCACAAAAAATTGCGCAAAGTCAGGTTGATAAAGATTGCTTACATGTTAATTTAATTTCAGAAATACAAGGTCTTAGTAAGTCCTACTTATAAATATAGGCTCATTTATTAGCAGCAACTGGTACCAAAAGTATCGGTATTAGCAGTACGGTATGGTGAGCAAATGGCATTAGCAGGCAGAATGATCTGTAAGACAGTAATATCATAGTCGAAACAATACCAACGTCAAAGAAATTCAAATCATTAAGGAAAATGTTATGAAACTTACTAAAATTGCCACCATCGGTACATTGGCTATCTCAATTGCAGGTCTAAGTGCTTGTAATAATATGATGCCAGCAAAGACGGGCGATATGAAAGCACCAATGCATAGTCAGAGTATGGCTAAGATGAATGTTGTACAAATTGCGCAAAGCAATCCTGACTTTTCAGTATTGGTAGAAGCGGTACAAGCAGCAGGCCTAGTCGATATGTTGTCTGATCCTAACGCTCACTATACGGTATTTGCACCGACCAATGCCGCCTTTATGCAAGCATTGCAAGAAACAGGTATGACCAAAGCACAGCTATTTGCTAACAAGCCACTATTGACCAAAGTATTGGGTTATCACGTAGTCGCTGGTGATATGGCTATGTATGCCAAAGATGTGAAGCCTGGTAACGTAATGACCGCTAGCAAAGATACGTTGATGGTAACCAAAGAAGGCAAATTGATGGATGAGAATGGTCGCACAACCAACATCGTGAAGACTGATATCGCTGCCAACAATGGTGTTGTCCATGTAATCGATAGAGTATTGTTGCCTAAATAAGTATTTACTGAGGCATACCTACTGTATTTATTATAAGACTAAGCAGCCATTGTTTGTGATGATTTCACTATTAGACAACGGCTGTTTTAGACTTTAGAGCTTTATCTATATAAGTTTCTGTTCAGATTAAAATTTTAAAACAGAAATCTAAAAGTAGTTAACTACCACCATTTTTTCTTAAACGTCGCAATAACTGATATACAAGCAAACAATGCTATATACGTGATTGATACAGTGTTGCTACCTAAGTAAATACCATTTAAAAATTAAACAGTTAGACTGAGAACTATCAATATAACGGTATAAATAGTATGACTGAGTAATCGGTACATCTATTGGTTGTCAGTCGCTATTATATTTATCGAAAGTTATTAATTTAAATAAATCCCTTAATCAATTATTTATCCAAAAAGGAATTACCTATGTTAAAGAAGAATTTGTTATCTATCGCAGTTGTAACCGCAGCCATGTCACTAGCAGCGTGTAACGATACTGAGACTGTTGCAGAGCCAACTGAACCAGAAGCCACTGAAGAAATGGCAGTTGAGCCAGTTGCTGAGACAGAAGCTGTTGAAGCAGAGCCAATGGCCGAAATGGATATGGAAGCGACTCAAACTATCGCTGAAATTGCAGCAGAAAATGGAAACCTAACTATCTTAACCGCTGCGCTACAGGCTGCTGGTCTTGATACTATGCTAATGGAAGAAACTAAGCATACTGTATTTGCACCAACTGATGATGCATTTGCGCCAGTACTAGAAAAACTAGGCGTGACTAAAGAAGAGTTGTTGGCCAATACAGATTTGCTAAAAACGGTTCTTCCTTACCATGTACTAGCAATGGAAGTTAAAGCGGCTGATATCCCATACGGTACTGAGATTGAAACGGCGAATGGTAAAACCATCACTATCAGTGAAGACAATATAATTACTGATGCTACTGGTAACACAGCAAATATTACTGGTACAGATATCATGGCAACCAATGGTGTGGTTCACACTATCGATGCAGTATTAATGCCTGAATAAGCTGTCTATTAACGCGTAGATTCGTAATCTACAAGTTATTTAAAGAAAGCCTAGCCATCGTGCTAGGTTTTTTTATGTCTATGAATTAAAAATAGGGGAACTGTGGTTTACCTATACTGGTACGACGACTTAATTAATATAAAGTAGTTTAATGCTAAAGCGAGCTCTATCAAGAAGACAGGCAAAATACAAAATAACAGTCAGATGTTATTTCGAATACAGATTAATTTTGAGAATAAAAGGGCAGTTTTAAGGTATTAAATCAGTTCTTATGAACGTGGGCTTTGATGTTTTTTCGGTAAGCTATTCTGTAGTGGTGTGGAAAACTATCCAAACAAAAAAGCCCGAGACTATAGTCTCGGGCTTTTTATTTATTCAATAAGATTAAATAGTAACCTTACTAAATCGACTTACACTTTATCTTTACGTAATGGATCAGCGTTCATGCTTTTTTGCTGTGCTAGATGACGCTCTTCCCAATACGGTGCGTTTTTGATACCGAATTTAGCAGGATCAAAACTATAGCGAGTGACGCCAGCTTTACGCTGAGCTTCATAGTCTTTAAGCATAGTAAGTGTTGGACGAGCCACGATGAAGATGACAAGAATACCAACAATGTTAAGCCAAGCCATAAGACCAACACCGATATCACCGATTGCCCAGATATAACCAGCTGAGTTTAGACCACCATAAGCAACCATCGCCATGATAAGCACTTTCACTAGGAATAGACCAGTTCTGTTCGCACTACGACCGAGGAAACGTGTTAAGTAAGCGACGTTTACTTCAGCGATGTAGTAGTAAGCCAGAATTGTCGTAAAGGCAAAGAAGAATACAGCGATTGCGATAAAGACATTACCAAACGTACCGTATACAGATTCCATTGCCATTTGCGTGAAAGCAGGAGCATTGATTTCAGTAGCAGCGGCGACGTTCTGTACGATGAACTGACCATCTGGTAGCGTACCTTGAATGTTATACATACCAGTAGACAAGATCATGAATGCAGTAGCAGAACATACTAGTAATGTATCAACATATACTGAGAATGCCTGAACTAAACCCTGCTGTGATGGATGCTCAACTTCAGCAGCAGCAGCAGCGTGAGGGCCTGTACCCTGACCAGCTTCGTTGGAGTAGATACCACGTTTCACACCCCAACCGATAGCAGCACCAAAACCTGCTTGTGCAGTGAATGCATCACCAACAATCATACCAAATACATCTGGAATCAAGCTGAAGTTGCTGAACATGATGATTAGCGCTAGGGCAATATAACCTAATGCCATAAAAGGTACTGCAAACTCAGTAAAGGTTGCAATACGCTTAATACCACCAAAGATGATGATACCTAGCACGACTAAGATGATAGCCAAGCCGACCAAACGCATAGAGCCAACTTCTAGGCCTGCAACGTTCATGATCGTACCTTCGCCCATTACCTGTGCAAATGCACTGATAACACCGTTCGCCTGTACACCAGGTAAGAACATACCACATGATAAAATAGAAGCGATTGCGAAGAGGATGCCGTACCACTTTTGACCAAGGGCACGTTCAAAGTAATAAGCTGGGCCACCGCGATATTCGCCAGTTACCACATCTTTTTCTTTATAAATTTGAGCAAGAGTAGATTCGACATAGGCTGTAGATGCGCCTAGGAAGGCTACGATCCACATCCAGAAAACGGCACCTGGGCCACCGAAGCCGATAGCAGCAGCTACCCCAGCGATGTTACCCATACCCACACGACCGGCGAGTGAGACGGCAAGTGCCTGAAATGATGAGATACCCTGTGCACTAGATTTACCAGTGAATAGGAGTTTGATCATCTCACCGAATAGACGTACTTGTACAAAGCGCGTCATAATGGAATAGAACAGACCGGCACCCAAGCAGAGATAAATCAGCGCTGGGCTCCAAATAATTCCATTTACTAAGTTAACTAAACCTTCCATATTTATGTTCCTAGTACTGTCTCAAGGTGGCACTGTTTGCTAGGAGTAAACTAACTGGTTAACTTACTTATTTAAGTTAAGCAGTTAAAGTCTCTGCATCGACTTATTTGTTGTCTAAGTCTCATGTGCTTGGCCACCAAGAATGGACTGTAGTTGTCTGTATTTACCCGCGTATCTCGTCAGTAATACGGACTATTTGCATAGCGCTTATCACTGACAATATAAATATCAGCTGCGTTTACTATTATTCTACAACCTCAACTACTGCGGTCTTCTATCATCATGTTATACATCAGATGAGTCATAAGTTGACCGGCGGATAAAACAGGCGGTTATATAATTAAATATCCATCACCATGATGGCATTCAACTTACTATGAGCTGTCTTGAATAAATACATGACTGGTATGGCGAATTAACAGTATTAAGCGATAATTTGACAGTTAATTGATGTTTTTATTAAGAAATTAACAACTCGCTAATACTAATCAAACTATAAGTCCACTACCAAATGTATTCAAACCGTACGGCTACGTAACTGCAATTTGCCATATTTTTGTACTAATTACTAGAAATTTCTTTATAGACGGTAGATATATTCGTATTTTATTTGGCTGATACATTAGCAAGATTTGCATAATATATAAATAATTGTTTGTACTTTCATAACATTTAGTCTGATTACTCTAGACTGCTAGATTTTTGCTCTATATCTATCATGATAAAAACGCGTTATCGTTGACGCTATGCGGTTGTGTTTTGGTAACGGTCAATTGTAAAAAGCCGTATATAACGCCATCATTAGGACAACTTCTTTTGATATCATGCTGATAGAGTGATGCGCAGATATACAATATATAGAGCGCATGACTGCCGTATGAATACCAAGAAAACTTAAAAATATTAAAAACGTGGTACTGGATATTTGTTATTTATCATTATTAGGAGAATCAACAATGACGCGTAAATCTATTATGAAGCCGATGTTGCTAGCCGCTTTATTGACAACTTCTACAGTTGGTCTAAGCGGCTGTGGCTACAACAACCTGCAAGCACAAGATGAGCAGGTCACTGCTTCATGGTCAGAAGTGGTTAACCAGTATCAGCGCCGTTCTGATTTGGTGCCAAACTTAGTCAAAGTCGTACAGCAATATGCCGAGCAAGAGCAAGAAGTCTTCACCCAAGTGGCAGAAGCTCGCTCACGTGCGGGCGGTATCACGGTAACGCCAGAAGTGCTTAATGATCCAGAAGCGATGGAGCGTTATGCAGCAGCGCAAGAGCAGATGACAGGGGCATTGTCACGTTTGATGGCAGTATCTGAGCGTTATCCAGATCTAAAGTCAGATGCACTGTTTCAGGACCTGCAAGCACAGTTAGAAGGCACTGAGAACCGTATTGCTGTGGCTCGTAACCGTTATATCCAAGAAGTGCAGGGTTACAATACAACGGTACGTCAGTTCCCAACCAACATCACTGCAAAAGTATTTGGTATGGATATTAAGCCCAACTTTAGTGTGGCTAATGAGGAAGCGATTTCAACCGCACCAAGTGTTGATTTTGGCGATTCTACAGAAAAGTCAGCTGAATAAAATTTAGAATGAACGTGAAGACAGAGCGGCATAGGCAGCTCTGTTTATTTAGCTAATGGTTTGATAATGATTAGTTAGAGTCTATCAATTGGTAAAGATGTTATCTGAGGTGGTATAGATTAGATGAATAATTCAAAAGCAATCTTATCAGCATTACTGTTTACGTTAGGTGTCGTCAGCGTGCCTGCATTGCACGCTGCACCCAATGATACAGCGGTGGCGACAGATAGCACCTCGGATCTGCAAAACCGTAGTGTCGAAGAGTTAGTGGCTGTTGCTAAAGCAGGCGAGTCTAACGAAGCAATCAATGATGCCGTATTAAATAACGATGCTATCAATGAAGCGGTGCTCGGCAACGACGCTATCAATCAAAACGCAGATAGCCAAAGTACAGCAAATGGTACTGCCAATGCTCAAACAACCGCTCAGCCACCTGTAGGCTCCAGTGCCGAGGGTGTTGACGCTGACAAGTTGATACTTAATGAACCAGTCGTTGATCAGGCCAATATTTTAAATCCCCAAGAGAAGCTACGTCTAGAGGCTCAGCTTCGAAGTATCTATCAGCAGGGATTAGCACAAGCAGCGGTGGTTATCGTACCAACTACCAATGGCGTGCCTATATTTGATTATGCATTGCAAGTTGCTGAGAAGTGGGAATTGGGTGATGAAGCTATCGATGATGGTTTGCTAATTGTCGTTGCTGTCAATGACCGTGATATGTATATCCTAACGGGTTACGGGCTAGAAGGGGTGTTGCCAGATGCTGCGCTCAACCGTATCATTCGTGAAGATATCACGCCGTTATTCAAACAAAACAACTATGGTGCTGGAATACTGGCTGGCATTGGTGCGCTCAACACGCGTCTGACCGCTGATCCTGAAGTTTTAGCCCGTGCTGATGCGCAAGCTGCAGCACGCACTGCTCAGCAAAGCTCAGACGAGTTGCCGTCACCTATTTTCTTATTTATCATGGCGATGATTTTTGGTAGCTTTATTACTAATATATTGGGCCGAGTATTTGGTTCTATCATTACCGCTGGTGGGTTTTTTGCAGGTTCGATGGCTTTAGGCGGCGGTTTCTTTATGACGCTGATTATGGCGATATTCATCTGGATGTTTTTGATCTCACGCGGTGGTGGCGGTGGAAAAGGCGGCGGCGGTAAAGGTGGGCGCAGAGGCGGCATGATTTTCTTACCCGGTATGGGCGGCGGTAGTGGAGGCGGCTTTGGCGGTGGTGGTTTCGGAGGCGGCGGCTTTGGCGGTGGCGGCGGTGGTTTCGGCGGCGGCGGTGCAGGTGGCTCGTGGTAAGTATTCCACATACGCAAACAAAATAAACTCTACATAACCATCGAAAACGACGTACTTGAGGAAATAATATAATGGTAGAAGACAACGCTTCAAACCCCAGTTTTGCCCGCTGGTGGCGTCAAGTTTTGTTCGTCCCTTTATTACATAGTAAGTGGCTAACAACAGAATCTAAGGCGCGTCTAACAGATGCTGTGACACGAGCCGAGCGTGGGCATCGTGGTGAGGTGTTCTTAATTGTAGAAAACCATCTGCCTATCCAAGAAGCCTATCGCATGAACTGCCGTGAGCGTGCGATTGATTTGTTTAGCGAATATCGCGTCTGGGATACGGAAGAAAACACGGGCGTCTTGATCTATGTCAATATATGCGAGCGTAAACTAGAGATTGTCGCAGACCGAGGTATCAGCGCTCACGTTAGTCCAACGGTATGGAATGCAATGTGCGAAAAGGCAGTATCTGGTATTGCTACTCAAAAGACAGAAGAGAGCTTGGCTGAACTGCTAGACGAAGTGGGGCAGGTGTTACGTCAATACTATCATCTAGAGCATGATCCAGAAGGCAATGAGCTGTCCGATACAGTGGTATTTTTAAAGTAGTTTGCGCCTTATACGGTTTTGTTAAGAAGGCTACTTTTATAAGTGGCTTATCTATACGGTCAAAGGGTTTTGTTTTAGGCGATATGCTTTTAATGTTAAAATAACTCTTTTGGGACAGATAACGCCTTATATATACAGTTTGATTATCCTACTGTGCAACATTTACTAGGGCTCGTCTTGATAACACCATTATTGGAATACTATGATTGAATTAATAAAGAAATTACCGAAAGCTGAACTTCATCTACATATTGAAGGTTCGCTAGAGCCTGAGCTGATGTTTAGATTGGCCAAGAAGAATAACGTAGAAATACCTTATCAAGATATCGAAGATGTACGCAGTGCCTATAACTTCACCAATCTACAGACCTTTTTAGATATCTACTATGCGGGTGCCAACGTTCTACTCACCAAAGATGATTTTTATGATTTGACGTGGGAATATATTCTTAAATGTGTTGAAGATAATGTCATTCACACAGAGATATTCTTTGATCCGCAGACGCATACTGAACGCGGCGTGCCTTTTGAAACGGTCATTACAGGTATCAAAGAAGCGCTCGCCGATGCTAAAGCAAAATACGGTATCACGTCATGTATCATCATGTGTTTCTTGCGTCATTTATCGCAAGAAGAAGCGTTCAAGACATTAGAACAAGCACTAGATTATAAAGACGACATTATCGGTGTTGGCCTTGATTCATCAGAGTTGGGTAACCCACCATCGAAATTTAAAGAAGTCTTCCAAAAAGCCAAAGAAGAAGGCTTTAAGTTGGTTGCTCATGCAGGCGAAGAAGCAGACTTCTCGTACATCTACGAAGCGTTAGATTTATTGAATATTAATAGAATCGATCATGGTGTGCAGTCTATAAAAAGCCCAGAGTTGATGCAAAGACTCAAAGATGAGCAGATGCCACTGACCGTTTGCCCGAACTCAAATATCGAGCTAAAAGTCTTTGAGACTTATAAAGAGCACAATATTAAAGAGCTTTTAGACTACGGTCTGAATATTAGCGTTAACTCAGACGACCCTGCGTACTTCAAAGGTTACGTGAATCAAAATTTCATCAATCTGTATGAGAACCTACCAATTACAGAAGATGATGTAATTACATTAGTAAAGAACTCTTTTAAATCGGCATTTATAAGTGATGAGTTAAAAGAAACTTATTTGGCGAGAGTGGATCTTGCATTGAAATAACTTTCACGAGTTTATTATTAGTAGCAAGGGCTTAATGATTTATATAAATCGTTAAGCCTTTTTTATTGTCTATCACTCATTCATTCAGCAATATCTATAAGTAGTAGCAATTATAAAGCCGTAATCTCTGTTATAAGCAGTGGCAAAACGATTCCTGCTTTTTCTGCTAATGTGATATCGACGATAGTATTTGGCGTTGGGTCAGGGTTTATCTCAATAACTTGCGCGCCATTTTGTTTGGCTAGTTGTGCCAATCCAGCAGCAGGATAAACCAAGCTTGAGGTGCCGATACTGATAAATACCTCGCAATTAGCTGCAGCTTCTTCGGCGGTCTGCCATGCCTGTACAGGTAGAGCTTCGCCAAACCAAACAATATCTGGTCTGATGTAACCGTCGCAATGCGGACAGCTAAGCAGTGTTTTATCAAAGCTCATGGTGCCTTGATTATCGTACGATGCTCTCGATTGATCTTGATAGGGTATCTCACACTGACCACAGCGATTGCGCCACAGATGACCATGCAGGTGAGTCACTGCGCTACCAGCTTGCTCGTGCAAATCATCGACATTTTGGGTGATGAGTGTCACTTGCTGATCGGATGTTTGCGCATGATACTGCCATTGGGCCAACGCATGATGGGCTGGATTTGGTGCTTTGTCTGCGACCATTTGCCGACGCCATTGATACCATGACCATACTAGCTTGGGATCACGAGTAAACGCTTCAGGGGTTGCCAAGTCTTCGACACCGTAATTCTCCCACAGTCCTGTTTGCTTATCTCGAAACGTTGGGATGCCGCTTTCTGCTGAAATACCAGCCCCAGTCAAAATGCAAATACGCTGTTTCGATGACAACAGTTGTGCGGCAAGTTTTACTTCCGCTATTAACGCTGGTGATAATTCTGCTAACATGAGCCAACCCTTGCTAATAATGGATATTTTTACTTATGATAGACGGAATTTGGTGGCTTGTCATATTGTTCGCTGTCATCGCAGTTTTATGGTTTGTGGCAAAATCGCGCGGTGCAAAAGCAGGCGAAAAGCATAGCGGCGCAAAATCAAAAAATGCAACACCGAATGATGCGCTGCAAAAAACATCAGCGATATTGAAACAGCATTTTGCTGATTATCGAGTCACACGTAAGGCAAATCATTTGCTCGTTAGCAAACAAGATAAAAAAATTGCGATGATTACGATTGATAAAAAGATTGCTGAGGGTCAGCGCCGTTTGGGTGATGTGCCAGTGATTAATTATCACCGTATACCTAGCCGTGCTCAATTGACTGCCAATTTGCAAGATGCAGAGTAATTTTGCTATATAGTCAATCCTCTATAAATTGGCTACGGTGTCAGTCTCGCTCAGTCTCGCTCAGTCTACTACTTGTAGTACTTTCACTCGGCTTCCTTGTATCCAAATTATACTGAATCGACTATAGGTAAGAGCCTCAGAAGTATACAAGCACAGAAAAATCGCAAACATTTTGAAGTGTAGGTAGTTTAAAATAGTACTAAGGAAGTGATAGAGCGAGGTTGGAACATAATGATTGGTGCGCTCGGCGGGAATCGAACCCACGACCCTCGGCTTCGGAGACCGATACTCTATCCAACTGAGCTACGAGCGCATACGATAACGATATGTCTGACTGTCACGCTTAGATGCGCATGATAATTAGCATAAGGTGTCTAGAAATAAAGACCGCTTAGTCTAACAAATAAAAAGCATAAAGCCAATAAATGACAGTCGCGATTGAGGTTTTTTAAGAAAAAACAGTCAAGTCATTAAACAAGCATGGCAATTTACCTGCCTTTTCCCTTATAATGTTGGGGAGAATTCATATTTATAATCACCGATTGCAAGTGCGCTGGCACGCGGGATGGCTGTCTGCTATTGAAGACTTAGAGGTCGTCAAAGGAGGACAGACGGAATGTCCGAGCCGTGCTAGTCCTTGTATACGTAATAAGAGAACGTGACGAATGAGAAAAGTAGTTATGTTATCGGCAGCTGCCATTCTAGGAATCGCTAGTATCGCGGTGAGCCAAGCTGAAGATGTTGTAGACACTCCTGTAACTGCGTCAGACGTAGCAGAAGGCCAAGAGGTCGTAGAAGCTGCTCCTGAAACGCTAGGTGACGATACCCAAGCTGCTGCAGATACTACAGATGGTGCTGCGCCCACTGACGAAGCCGCTCCAGCAGAAGGCGAAGAAACTGCCGCTGCAGCGCCTGCCGCTGATGAAGAGCCAATTCCACAAGATACGCCGCAAGTACAGAAGCTAATTGCTTTGTATCCTAATCTGATTGCGCGTATCCAGCCTGTTGCCAATATCTGTTTTGAAGATGGTGAAGCTTGTGACGTAACGGCACGCTCATCTGGCCCAGCTGCTGGCGACGGTCCTCGTGACGGTAAAGCGGTATATAACGCCGTATGCCATACTTGTCATACAGCAGGCTTGCTAGGCTCTCCTATCTTTGGTGATGCTGGCGCTTGGGGCCCACGTATCGCAAAAGGTAAAGATACGCTATATACCCATGCTATCAATGGTTTCAATGCGATGCCTGCTAAAGGTGGCGCGGATATTCCTGATGAAGAAGTTCAAAACGCCGTAGATTATATGGTTGCAGAAGCAAGCTAATCTTTGTTGATTACCTTCCAAGCTTTTACGATAGTTATCTATGAAGCGCCTATTTCAGTGATGAGATAGGCGCTTTTTCATGATGAGTATTATTAATACGCTACTTCGAATATAAGGCAGTTGAAATTCGCCATGAGTAGCCTCATTTTATGAGATTAGTTCGTTTATTACCGTACATTGTCACCTTTAGATAGTAGAGTGTGTTGAACATTCTTATACGGCTTTTGCCTATATGATAATGATAGTCGAATGTTCAACACGGCCTATTATTCTAAAATCGCATTTTATATAAATTGATAACAAATAAAGAGGTCTTCATGTCTGATGCACCAGCACTCTCCATAAAAAACCTATCCAAGACCTACGATAATGGGTTTTCGGCATTAAAAGGGGTTGATTTAACGGTACCACAAGGTGGATTCTTTGCGTTACTCGGGCCAAACGGCGCAGGTAAATCTACTATGATTGGTATTATCAGCTCATTGTTTAAGCCAACCACCGGTAGCGTCCATATTTTTGGTACAGATCTATTAGAGAACCCTTCGATTGCCAAGCAATACCTTGGCGTTGTACCGCAAGAATTTAACTTTAATATGTTCGAAAAAGTCGAAGATATCCTAATTACACAAGCGGGTTATTTTGGTATTCCGGCAAAAGAAGCCAAACCCCGCGCAAAAAGACTATTAACAGCGCTAGGATTATGGGATAAACGCGACAGTAAATCACGTGAGCTATCTGGTGGTATGAAACGCCGTTTGATGATTGCCCGTGCATTAATTCATAAGCCAAAATTATTGATTCTTGATGAGCCAACAGCGGGTGTCGATATCGAGCTACGCCGCTCAATGTGGGAATTCATGCAGCAGATTAATATCGAAGAAAACACCACTATTATTCTGACGACTCATTATCTCGAAGAAGCTGAGCAATTGTGTAAACGCATTGCGATCTTGGATCATGGTGAGATTCGAATCAATACAGAAATGAAAGAGCTACTGGCGCAGTTGTCTGTAGAGACATTTGTATTTGATTTGGATACGCCGCTCACTGATCAGTTGGCTCTGACAGGAGTTACAGGAGTCTCGCAACCAGATGAGCAAACGCTAGAAGTTACCTTGACAGAAGGTGAGTCACTAAACGGTGTCTTTGATCAGTTGTCTGAAAAAGGTATCAGTGTGGCAAGTATGCGCAATAAAGCCAACCGACTAGAAGAGTTATTTATGCGCTTGGTAGACAAAAACATTCAAAGTGCAGATAGCATGAAGGAGGCGGGGTTATGAGTCAGGAACTAATCGATCATAATAAAACAATGTCATTGAGTAAAAAGTGGATTGCGTTTCGTACTATTTGGTTCAAAGAAGTGCGCCGTATTTTACGTATCTGGCCGCAGACATTACTACCACCAGTTATCACGATGAGCTTGTATTTTGTCATTTTTGGTAAGATGATTGGTTCGCGTGTGGGTGAGATGGGCGGCGTGCCTTACATGCAGTTTATCGTGCCTGGTTTGATCATGATGTCGATCATTACCAACAGTTACTCTAACGTCGTCTCAAGCTTCTTTAGTGCTAAGTTCACGTCTAGTATCGAAGAGCTTTTGGTCTCGCCAGTATCCAAGCATGCTATTTTGATGGGTTATATCAGTGGTGGTATCTTCCGTGGACTGGCTATCGGTGTGATTGTATCGATAGTGGCGCTGTTTTTTACCGATCTTGGTATCGAGCATTTATTTGTGACCATATTTACGGTACTTGGCACGTCTATCTTGTTTTCATTAGGCGGCTTTATCAATGCGGTATTTGCACGCTCATTTGATGATATCTCTATCATCCCAAGCTTCGTATTGACGCCATTGACCTATCTTGGCGGTGTGTTTTATTCGATGGAGAATTTATCGCCATTTTGGCAAAACATTTCGTTACTGAACCCTATCGTCTATATGGTCAACTCATTCCGTTACGGTATTCTTGGCTACTCTGATGTCAATGTTTGGTATTCGATGGCGGCTATTTTTGTGTTCTGTGCGATATTTTATACCATCGCTTATCGCTTGCTAAGTAACGGTTCACGTGTACGTTTGTAGTGTGTATTATTCGCTAAGCATATTATTTAGAGCAAATTTTAAACGGTTTAATATTAGGAAGACAGATGAGTATTCACGGTATCTTGGGTGAGCAAACCACAGACTATCCAACTGAGTATAGCCCAGAGACGCTATATCCGATTGCGCGTAGCATGGGGCGTGATGCGATTGGTTGGCAAGACGATAAGCTAACCGTTGGTGTCGATTGGTGGCAGGCTTTTGAGATATCTTGGTTGAACCCGCAAGGTATCTCGCAAGTGGCTATCGCACGCTTTAGTATTCCTGCTAGCTCACCGTTTATCGTAGAATCAAAATCGCTTAAGCTGTATTTGAATAGTATTAACTTTACCGAATTCGCCAGTTGGAATGACGTACAAGCGTTGATTGCGAAAGACTTGTCAGCTTGTTTACAAGCAGACGTACAGGTAGCGTTATTTGGTCTAAACGATGATTTAAATGGTAACGAAACAGCGTTATTGATTGCTCAGCCTGATGGTGTTTGTATTGATGAGGCATTAGCAGATAGCACGGATAAAGTTGCATTAACGGAACATCCTGATGCGTCATTGCTGAGTAATAACGAAGTAGAGGCGAGCGACGAAAGTGTGGCAAGTGATGGTATGCAGCCGTATATCTTTTATTCCAATCTACTGCGTAGTAATTGCCCAGTGACCAATCAACCAGATTGGGGTACGTTGGCCGTATCGATTACGACTGACAAGCCTTTTAATAATGCAAATATGCTGCGCTATATATTGAGCTTCCGTCAGCACAATGGTTTTCATGAGCAGTGTGTTGAGCAGATATTTGCTGATTTGAGCCAATACTACCAGCCGAGTGAGCTGATGGTACGGGCATGGTATACGCGCCGCGGTGGTATCGATATCAATCCTTGCCGTGTTAGTGATATCAGTCTATTGCCTAAGCCAAGCCGTTTAATCCGCCAGTAAGTTCTCGCTAAAAATACAATGTGAATAAAAATACAATGTTAAATAGTTTTTAAGCCCATAAAAAAGCGCCTATCTCACATGATGAAATAGGCACTTTTTGTTATATAGTCTTTAATTATAAGACTATTTACCGCTTACTTTTGCCATGACTTCTTCACGGCTCAGCATTTGTTTTTCAGCTTCACGGCGATTGACGTACTCATACTTGTCTTCCGCCAAGTTACGATCAGAAACGACAATACGATGCGGAATACCAATCAACTCAAGATCAGCAAACTTAACGCCTGGGCGCTCATTACGATCGTCCAGTAGTACGTTGATGCCTTGAGCTTTTAACTCTTCATACAGGGCGGTTGCCGTCTGCATGACCGTCTCTTCTTTAGACTTCATCGGGATGATGGCGACTTCAAAAGGAGCGATCGAATCATCAACCGTTGGTGTTTTTGGCCACATGATACCGTTTTCATCATTGTTCTGCTCAATAGCAGCGGCAATGATACGGCTAACGCCAATACCATAACAGCCCATCATCAAGGTAACAGGTTTGCCATCTTCACCAGAAACCGTACAGTTCATCGCTTGTGAGTATTTATCACCCAACTGGAAGATATGACCGACTTCGATACCGCGTTTGATTTTCAGGCTGCCTTTACCATCAGGAGAAGGGTCGCCTTCTTGTACATTGCGCACATCAACGATACGAGTAATGCGAGTATCACGCGCCCAGTTCATACCGATAGTATGTTTGTTCACTTGGTTCGCACCGCAAACAAAATCTGACAACGCCGCTGCCGAACGATCAACGAATACAGGCATATCTAAATTAACACCGATATAGCCTTTGTGTAGGCCTGCCGCTTTTAGCTCTTCGTCAGATGCTAACGTCAATGGTACGTTGGCTTCTTCGATTTTCTCAGCCTTGATAGTATTGAGCTGATGATCGCCACGCAACACGATAGCAATCAGTTGTGGCTCATCATTCTCAGTATGACCATGAACGATCAAGGTTTTAACCGTCGTTTCTAACGGGATATCCAAGTGTTCAGCAACCATTTTACAGCTGGTCATGCCTTCGGTCAGAACGTCTTCACGCTCCATTTTCGGCGGTTGACGCTCAGCGGTGCTGACAGATTCTGCTAGCTCAACGTTGGCTGCATAGTCAGATGAGTCCGAAAACGCAATATCGTCCTCGCCACTATCTGCCAATACATGGAACTCATGTGAAGCAAAGCCACCGATAGAGCCGGTATCTGCTTGTACCGCACGGAAATCTAAGCCCAAGCGGGTAAAGATGCGTGTATAAGCGTCATACATGTCATGGTAAGTTTTGGCCAATGAGGCTTGATCCACATGGAAAGAGTAAGCATCTTTCATGGTGAATTCACGAGCACGCATCACACCGAAGCGTGGACGAATCTCATCACGGAACTTACCTTGAATCTGAAAGAAAGTAATCGGTAGTTGTTTATAACTACGTAGCTCACCTTGTGCTAGATTGGTGATGACTTCTTCGTGCGTTGGACCAAGCACAAAGTCGCGATCATGACGGTCTTTGAAGCGCAATAGCTCAGGACCATAATCATCAAAACGTCCGGTCGTCTGCCAAAGTTCAGCAGGCTGAGTCATCGGCATAAGCACTTCTTGTGCGCCGACATTTTGCATCTCTTCACGAACAATACGTTCGACCTTTTGCAAGACGCGCAGACCCATAGGCAACCAAATATACAATCCAGAAGCAATCTTGCGGATAAGACCAGCACGCACCATCAATTGGCTTGAGGCGATGTCGGCATCACTTGGGGTTTCTTTTAGTGTGGCAAATAAAAATTGACTGGCTTTCATAAATAAAGCGTAACCTTATCAACGATAAAAAAATAAGAAATAGTAGGATGTTGAGCGTATGGCTAATCGTTTCATTGCCGCCGCAAGCTTACCTTTATCACTTAGCAATAATCTAGGGTATTTCCTAGTTACCAATCTGCTTATATACAAAGCACATCAGTAAAAACCACTCTCATAAAAGAGAGGCAAATTTGATTTGATGTATTAATATGCCAAAAACGCAATATATTCAGGTCAAAACCCTGATAAATGCTTCAAGACTGACATTTTATTCATACAATCTGACTATGTTAGGTAAAGTTCGCCTAAGACGCAATGACTTTTTGTCTTTTCAGACCGAACGTGACGCAAAGGGTTCAATAAGGGATAAATAATTGAACTATTCATATGATTTTATAGCGAAAGTACTGCTTATTTTGGCAACAGTTTATTGAGGTGGTTGCGTAGAGGTTTATAGATAAAGTTATGTAGAGGAATGGTAGCAATTACTTGAAGTTACTGCACAATAGTCGCATCTATAGACTAAGCATCTGTTCTATTTTTACAACGCTCTTAGCCTTACCAAACGATGCAACATTATAAAGGTAGCTTCTATGGATAATCCTGATATGAATAACGCTAATGCCATTCAAAAGCCTGCGAAACGTCCCATTGCTACAATGTCGTGGGTGATATTACTTATCGGTCTAGCAGCGATTGTTTTTGCTATTTATAGTGCGCAAAACAAACCAGAAGAAGCGCCGATAGAAACTATTACTCGCGAAGGGGTGGTTACGCAAATTCAGCAGTTAAATCGCTTACATACCGTCGCATTCAGCGTTGATACAGTGATTACGAGCGAGCGACCTGGGAGCTGGATGAAACTGTGGCAGGATGAGCAAAAGGCATTGTTTATCGCTCATGGTCGCGTAGAGGCAGGCGTTGATCTGAGTGCACTGACACCTGAGATGGTACAAGTGGTGCAACCTGCTCCTGCTAATGCAGACGAAGAGCAAGTAGCTGCCCCTAACTCATCAGTTGCCCCTAACTCATCAGTTGCCACTATGCCGCAAATCAATATTACTTTGCCGCCTACAGAGATATTTTCAGTATATCTGGATGATATTGAGATTTACGACTGGCAGACAGGGGCTTTTGGCATGATGCAAGTTGACCCTAAGATATTGGCACAGGCACAGACTATGGCAAAGAAAGAAGTGCTTGAACGTGCCTGCCGAGGTGATGTCATGAATATGGCATTGCAAAATGCGCAAACCCAGTTGCAGCAGCTGTTTGCACTCACAGGAGCGGTAGTGACGGTTACCACTCAGGGCGCAGGCGCGTGTCAATTGCCAGTCACTACCAATGGCTAGTCTGCTATTTGTTTTCTTGAACTTAAGCTTCTTTTTTAAACTCAGCAATAGCCAACTTGCGTACCGATTTATGTTCGACCATCGGTGCAGGGTAGTCAACATCAGAAAACTTGCCACCTTTTGCCAATTCTTTACGCATCTTATCTTCGTTGTGCAAGATACTGTTAGGAATATCTTTTAATTCTGGTAGCCAAGTTTTAATGAACAGAGCTTTAGGATCGTGCGTATTGGCTTGGCTAAAGGGATTCATAATACGGAAGTAGGGCGCTGAGTCAGTACCTGTTGAGGCGCTCCACTGCCAGCCGCCGTTATTGGAGGCAAAATCGCCATCTATGAGCTGCTGCATAAAGTAGCGCTCACCTAAGCGCCAATCAATCAATAAATCCTTCGTCAAAAACATCGCGGTGACCATTCGCAGGCGATTATGCATAAATCCCGTCGCATTTAGACAACGCATTGCTGCATCTACGAGCGGTACGCCTGTCTTACCAGTGCACCATGTCTCAAAATCATCATTGTCATATGACCAATTAACCTTATTGTCGGTCTCTTCTTTATAAGCCTTATGACGGATCAGATTTGGTTTTTCTACTAGCACATGGCGATAAAAGTCTCGCCACGCAAGCTCACTTATCCAGCGATTGATGTCTTCATTATCACCGTCATTACCGTGTAGATTTTCTTGTGCTTTGCTCGCCTGTAGATAGCATAATCTAGGACTGATAGAGCCTATGGTGAGGTAAGCCGATAGCTGACTGGTTGCATGCAGATGGGGGACATCACGGCTCACATCATAATCATTAATATCATTATCGACGAATGCCTCTAGACGCTGGCAAGCGGCCGACTCACCTGCAGGATAGGCGTCTCTTGCTTGGTCAAGCTGAGCTATCATATCGATATGCTGTAATGACTCTTTCTTTTCTAATGTCTGCTGATAGTCACTGAGCATCTTTTCATTTAGTGCTTTGATATCGTCGATTGTATTGGCAAACGTTTGCGATGATGGTAGTTTGATTTTATAATCGCTATCCACTGCGGATGCTTCATGCATTTGAATGGTGCTGACGTCCAACGTATGTCGCCATTTTTTATAAAATGGGGTAAAGACTTTATACATGCTATCGCCATCATTGGTCGTGATACTTTGCGGTGGCAAAATGCATTGGTCATGCCAGCGGACGAACTCGATATCGCCTTTTGCAAGTTGGTTGCTTAACTGTTCATCACGATCAATCTCATTGCCTTCGTACTCGTGATTGGCCATGATGCAGCTGATTTCATTGTCATTGCATAAAGTCGTGAGCGCCTCTATACAGTCAGCAAAGCTTGGGCAGAGCTGTACTGTTAAAGTGATGTTCAGTTTTGATTGTAATTCCTTCGCTAGAATAGGGAGCGTGCGAGCAATATGATCGACTTGTACAAGGGATGTATCGTGTGCTTGCCACTGCTCAGGTGTCAAAAAGAATACGGCAGACACTGAGGCGTTGTCTTCTTTTGCACGTTCGCAAAGCGCTGCTAAAGCAGTATTGTCATGGATACGTAGGTCACGACGAAACCACATCAAGTAATGCGGTGGATTTTTGCTAGTAGCATTGTCGTCAGTATCAGTATCAGTATCAGTATCAGTATCAGTAGCGGCTGTCTGTGCAGTCTTAGACATCAAAGTATCCCTATATTAATCAATCGCAATCATAAACAAAACTAAGGATAAAAGTATGCTAGGATAAGTTTTTGGATGCAATGGCTTTGCCGTTTGGTTAACAAAACCTCATCACATCTAACAACTTATCTTTAGCTTGAACCTATCTGATGCCGCTATAATCGGTGTCATGTTCAGTACCATGAAACGCAAGGTCACAAAATGCACGTTAAGTTTTGCGGGTTTACTCAGCTTAGTGATATACAGACTGCAGCACAGTTAGGTGCAGATGCAGTGGGTTTGGTGTTTTATCCACCAAGTCCACGTGCGGTCACGATAGCGCAGGCACAAACTCTGAGCGCTGCCGTACCTGTTTTTGTCAGCGTGGTGGCACTGGTAGTCAATATGCCCAAAGATGAGCTGATTAACTTAGCAAGCAACGTCTCTTTTGATATTATCCAGTTCCATGGTGATGAAACGCCTGAGCAATGCCAACAGCTGGCAGGTATGGTCAATAAACGTTGGATCAAAGCATTGCGTATCAATACAGAGCAAGACAGTCTCGATAGCGTTCGCGCCCAGATTGCTCAATTTGCGACCGCAGGTGCCAGTAGTATTTTACTGGATGCTTATCATCAGCATAAGTATGGCGGTACAGGCGCACGTTTTGATTGGAGTCTCATTCCACATGACAGCGCACTGCCGATCGTTTTGGCCGGTGGACTTGATGCCGACAATGTTGCCGCTACATTAGATTTGCCTATTTATGGCGTCGATGTGAGCGGTGGTATTGAGGTTGATAAAGGTAAAAAAGACGCTGCCAAAATGCGTGCCTTTATGAAAGCGGTCAAGCGCGATCGATGGCAAAACGCTACGGTCACTGGCGCCATCTAAGTGAGTTTGTATCAAGCTATTCGCTATACGTAATCTGCTTAGTTGATCGTTATTCCGATTTTTCTGCTTGAATCTTATTAGATTGTTATCCCTTTTATTATTTTCTCTCTATTTATCTAAAGTTATCTAAAAAATACCACTTATTACAGTAGGAATTATCATGAGTCATGTCGAGAACAAAGATTTATCTGCTACCGCACAATCGGTTAATACTTTTACCAATCCTGAAAATGTACAGGACTTTAACCAGTATCCTGATGCACGCGGTCATTTCGGTGTACATGGGGGGCGTTTTGTCTCTGAGACGCTAATGGCTGCCCTAGAAGAGCTAGAAACGCTTTATACCAAAGTAAAAGCAGACCCAGCATTCTGGGAAGAGTATCACAACGATTTGGTCAATTATGTCGGTCGTCCAACGCCGTTGTATCATGCTAAGCGTTTGAGTGATGAGATTGGCGGTGCGCAAATTTACTTCAAACGTGAAGATCTAAACCATACAGGCGCGCATAAAGTAAATAACACCATTGGTCAGGCACTGCTTGCCAAAATGTGTGGTAAAAAACGTATCATCGCTGAGACTGGTGCAGGACAACATGGTGTAGCGACGGCAACCATTGCGGCACGCTTAGGGCTAGAGTGTATCGTCTATATGGGTGCTGACGATGTCGAGCGTCAAAAAATGAACGTCTATCGTATGCGCTTGCTTGGCGCAACAGTTGTGCCCGTCACTTCTGGCTCACGCACGCTCAAAGACGCAATGAATGAAGCCATGCGTGACTGGGTGACCAATGTAGATAGCACGTACTATATTATTGGTACTGTGGCAGGCCCGCATCCTTATCCGCTATTGGTTCGTGATTTTCAAGCGATTATTGGCAAAGAAGCGCGTATTCAGCATCTAGAAAAAACAGGTAAAATGCCTGATGCCTTGGTTGCCTGTGTTGGCGGTGGCTCAAACGCGATTGGTTTGTTCTTTGACTTCTTGAACGATACTGAAGTTAAGATGTACGGCGTTGAGGCAACAGGCGATGGTATCGATTCAGGTCGTCATTCAGCACCATTGGCTGCTGGTCGTATCGGCGTGCTACATGGTAACCGTACTTACCTAATGGCAGATGATGATGGTCAGATTCAAGAGACGCATTCTATCTCAGCGGGTCTTGATTATCCTGGTGTCGGTCCAGAGCATAGCTTCCTAAAAGACATGAAGCGTGTTGAGTATGTTGGCTGTACGGATAAAGAAGCGCTAGAAGGCTTCCATGAAGCAACTCGCAAAGAAGGTATTATCCCTGCGCTTGAAACTGCTCATGCTGTCGCTTATGCATTGAAACTGGCTAAAACCATGACTCCTGATCAGACGATTATCGTTAATATGTCAGGTCGCGGTGACAAGGATCTGCATTCAGTGATGAAGGCTGAAGGGATTGAGTTGTAGTAACGAGTATCTTTATAAGTTATCAAATTTATAAGTTACTAGATTCTTCTTTATAAGAAAAATTATTTGACCTTTTATTGTTCAATATAGATTATTAAATGAAAGGTCAAACAAGCCAGTTTATAACAATTAAGAGACCACTATGACCAGAATTGAAAGTACCTTTGAAACCTTAAAATCACAAAACAAAAAAGCCCTGATTCCTTATGTCATGGCAGGCGATCCTAATCCGACCACTACTGTAGGTCTGTTGCATGACTTAGTGAAACACGGCGCCGATATGATCGAAGTTGGCTTGCCGTTTTCTGACCCAATGGCCGATGGCCCAACCGTTGCCTTGGCTGGCGAGCGTGCATTAGCAGCAGGTACGAGTACTCGTGATGCATTAAAAATGGTTGCAGAGTTCCGTCAAACAGATACGCAAACGCCAATTATCCTAATGGGCTATCTTAATCCTGTTGAAATCATTGGCTATGATAACTTTGTCGCGCTATGTGAGCAGTCAGGCGTTGATGGTTTATTGATGGTAGATTTGCCACCAGCAGAGGCGGGCAGCTTCACTCAGCATTTGACCGATCATTCGATGAATGAGATTTTCTTGCTATCGCCAACGACGTTGCCTGAGCGCCGTGAGCAAGTATTGACTCATTGTGGCGGCTATATTTATTATGTATCACTAAAAGGTGTGACTGGTTCAGCCACGCTAGATACTGACGATGTAGCAACTCAAGTTCAAGCAATCAAAGCAGAAACAGATCTACCAGTATGTGTTGGCTTTGGTATCCGTGATGGTGCTTCTGCAAAAGCGATCGGTACTCATGCAGATGGCGTTATCGTCGGTAGTGCCTTGGTACAGAATTTTGCCGATATTGATGCCAACGATACTGCGGCGGTTGCAAATGCACAGCAGAACATCATGGCAAAAATGGATGAGCTACGTGAAGCGTTAGACAGCTTAAGCGCTTAATAGCTATTGCTTTCATATTGCTGTTACTTGAAGAAGTAGTTATTTGAAGAAATAGTTATTTGAAACGGCAAAGTCAAATTGCAGCTATTGTTTACCTAAGACTTTACTTAGAAGCTTTACGTGAAGACAATACTAAATGACTTTGCTAAAATTAGTTTACGAGTGTAAACTAACATCACTATTATATGGTGTCTGATAGCAGTGATTTATTCGTCGTTTTGATTGGCAAATACATTATCTATCAACAAGCGCATAATCAAATGACCGACATACGAGATTTATTTATCAGTATGTCGCATGACTGCTCATGTTATGACTGTATTAGACGTTTTGTTTAGACAACCATTAAACTCTCAATGACAAGCGAATGAGCAAACTTGTCAATAAGCCTTTTATGATGGCAAATAATATGACTGATACAATAACAAAACCCGACAATAATACTGCTAAAGCCGCGCCAAACAGCAGTACGGATAGGCAGTCATGGTTTAACCGTCCTATCCCAGGCATTAAGCAGCACCTGACTGCGCCACTGTCTGCGGTAGAGACTGAACCGTCAACTAAGTGTAGCAATTGTCATTCGATGATTACTAACACAGCGCTGATTTTTAACTGCTATGTGTGTCCGCATTGTGATCATCATTTACCGATGAGTGCTCGTGAGCGCTTGAACTGGCTGCTTGATCAAGTAGACGGCGAGACAGGGCAAGAATTTACGGCAAAAGATCCATTGAGCTTTGTGGATAGTAAGCCATATCCTGCGCGTATGAGTGAAGCACAAGAAAAAACAGGTGAGACTGAGGCGTTGGTTGCTATGTATGGCAAACTGCGTAACCTTGATATCGTCGCCTGTGCTTTTGACTTCCGTTTTATGGGTGGGTCAATGGGTTCAGTCGTTGGTGATCGTTTTGTCCAAGCAGCTGAAAAGGCGCTAGAACAAAAGGTACCTTTGGTTTGCTTTGCCGCTTCTGGTGGTGCACGTATGCAAGAAGGTCTATTGTCATTAATGCAAATGGCACGCACGGCAGCAGCGATTGAGCGTCTAAGAATCGCTGGGATTCCTTACATTGTAGTATTGACCAATCCTGTGTACGGCGGCGTAACTGCATCACTGGCGATGCTGGGTGATATTCATCTAGCAGAACCAAAAGCGATGATTGGCTTTGCTGGTAAGCGCGTGATTGAGCAGACTGTACGCGAGACGTTAGAAGAGCCGTTCCAGCGCGCTGAGTTCTTATTAGAGCATGGTGTGGTGGATGAAGTGGTACATCGTCATCAGCTAATCGATACGATTTATCGTCTACTTGCAAAACTATGCCGCGTACCAAATGTAGATGCTCAGTAAAATGAGATGCTCGATAAGGTGAATGACTCAGTATAATGAATCATTTATTGAGTGCATAATGACTTAGCTGCGTGCTAACATCTACTGCATGTGCAAGACCCCTAATAGCATTTATCGTCATTGCACGGTAAGTGCTATTTTTGGTTTTAGCCAACACATATATTTTTATCTCTTATTAAATTTTATATAGGTTTTATCCATGTCTGACCTTCGCAGCCCTAATGCCCATAGTCCTAATGAAAGTGATAGCCTAACTGAATGGCTCGATTATATGCAGCAGATTCATGTATCTGCAATCGATATGGGATTGTCACGTGTATTGCCTGTCGCAGAAGCATTAGGAGTGGTGCAGTCAGCCAAAGATGACGCTTATGTATTTACTGTGGCAGGTACCAATGGCAAAGGTTCTACAACTGCTGTCATCGCTGAAATGTGTAAAGCCGCAGGTTATAAGACGGCACTATATCAATCGCCACATCTTAGCGCTTTCAACGAGCGTGTACGTATCAATGGTGAGATGGTCAGCGACCAGACGCTGATTGAGGCCTTTAGCAAAGTAGAGGCAGCGCGTTTACAGTGTGATTTGACGTTGTCTTTCTTTGAGATGACCACACTAGCAGCACTATTGATATTCGCTGAGGCAGATTGTGACGTATGGGTATTAGAAGTAGGATTGGGTGGACGCCTAGATGTGGTCAATATTATTGATCCTGACATGGCGGTCATTACCAATATCGGTATCGATCACGTTGACTGGTTGGGTGACAATGTCGAGGAT
Organism: Psychrobacter sp. 4Bb; assembly: GCF_002836735.1. GTDB lineage: Bacteria > Pseudomonadota > Gammaproteobacteria > Pseudomonadales > Moraxellaceae > Psychrobacter. The sequence goes on from NZ_PJAS01000057.1 coordinate 60,336, forward strand.
ATTGGCCGCGAAAAAGCAGGTATCTTGCGCAACGGCATTCCTCTGATTTATGGTGCTACTGAGATGCCAGCCAGCGTGCAACAATCCATCGATACCCAGCAGGCAACTTGTTATCAGATTGGACAAGATTTTAGCTACCGCGATATTGATTCAACGACTTGGCAATACAGTAATGCAGCGGTTACCTTACAGTTACCACGTCCTGCGTTATCGTTGACTAACACGGCCAATGCATTATCAGCAGTATTAGCAAGTCCATTAGATATTGATATCAATGCCATTGAGCAAGCGTTACGAACTGTCAAACTGGCAGGTCGTTTCGATTATCGTGAGAGCCATAGCCGCCATTGGTTATTTGACGTCGCGCATAATGAGCAAGGTGTTGAGTTCTTATTAGCGCAGCTATTACCGTTTTGGCAGCAGCATGTAGCCAAGCAAAGTAATCAAGATAGCTCAGCGGATATCCCTACACCAAAGATAAAAATGCTATTTTCTATGTTAGGTGACAAAGATATTGATAAGGTTGTGCAGCGCTTAACTCAAGCAGGCTTACCGGTTGGTGACTGGTTTATCGCTGAGATTGATTACCCTCGTGCCGCGACTACTGAGCAGCTGCAAGATGTATTGGCCAAATATATTGATAGCACCAATATATATGAGTTTGAAGGTTTGCATACAGCGACCCATGCAGTGATAGAGGCGAGCCAGCCGCAAGACCTTATCGTCGTATGTGGCTCGTTTCATACGATTGGGGAAGCGTTAAGTGCCCTTAGCGTATGATAATTTAAGTTAAAGTAGTGCCTGTTTAATGTTAATCTTAGTCATACCCTGATAGCAGACAGCATGAAAAATATGCTTTATAATCAAAATGATTTGCCAGACTAGTAGAAGATGGTCGGCACAGATTTTGAAACCTGATGGCATTAACTGACAGTAACTGGCGGTAAGAGATCATGATTAAAGCGATTTGATACACTGCTTTGAGATAGTCGCTACGCCGCTCAATCAACCTTATTACCAACTAAGAGACGTAAACGGATGAACTTTTCGAGACAAGCCTTATTGGGCATTGGGATGATTATCGGCGGTAGCGTGATGCTATACGCCATGGTGCAACAGATTGGCGATAGCGACCAACCAGAGCCGATGTCAGCGATGGTCGACAAACTAAGCTCGGAGCAAGAGTCTCCGCAGCCGCTTACGACTGATATCGAAACAGAAAAACGTATCCTTGCGCAAAAGCAAAAAGAACGTGCAGCTCGCGTTGCAGAGCAAGAAAAACGTGCAAAAGAATTTTTGACAGAGCAGGAAGTTGCTGAAGCAGAAGCGTTGGCCAAGGCACGTGCTGAGAGCCAGCAATATGTCGATAATAGTGCGCCAGCTACTGATGAAACCAGCAGTACAGAGTCTACAAAAGACGTTACTACAGATCTGACCGTTCAGCCTCGTACGGAGAGTCAGTCTACTACTGATACTACAAAGTCTAGCGAAGCCGAGAAGCAAAAAGCGGCTCAAGAGCAACAAGAAGCCCAAAGACAAGCGGCTATCAAAGAGCAAGCGGCCGCCAAAAAACTTGCTGAGAGCAAAAAACAAGCGGAGGCAGAGAAACGAGCCGAAGCAAAAAAGCAGGCTGAAGCCCAAGCAGCGGCTGAGAGAAAAAGAGAAGCGGCTAAAAACGAGCCACCAAAATCGCCTTCTGAATACCAAATCAAGAAAGGCGATGGACTTATCAAACTGGCAAGACAATACAATATGCCTGTGGAAGTATTGGCTCAAGCCAACAACCTATCTCCATCAGCAGCGCTACAACTGGGTCAGAGCATCACCATCCCATCGAGCAAACAGGTACAGCGTCTGGAGCGTGAAGCGGCGGCAGCCGAACAAGCGCGTGAGAAGAAGCGCCAACAAGAAGAAGCGCTGGCTAAGAAATCTGCCGATGCAAAACGTGAAGCGCAACAAAAACTGAGTGAAGCGCGTAAAGAAGTCAAAGAAACAGACGCTAAGGGTAGCTTCGGGGTGCAAGTAGCGCTAGCAAATGACCAAGCCAAAGCGGATGAGTTAGCGAAAAAATTCCGAGCAGCAGGTTATCAAGTCAAGACCAGTGCCACCAGTCGTGGAGTACGTGTCGTGGTTGGGCCTGAACGTGGCAAAGTCGCAGCATTGGCACTAAAAGATAAAATCAATAGTGACCCTAAAGTAAATACGACCAGCGCTTGGGTGCTTTACTGGCGTTAAGCTAAAGCGTTGCTAACGGTCTCGATTCGGCTTTTATCTACTTTATATAAAAACACGACAAATACTGTCGTGTTTTTTGTTTTATAGATTGCTGATTAGCGCAGCCTTAGTTAAGATGAGCGCCATTTTTATAATCCGTTGTTGTACAACCTGTCAGCCTATATAGGTTGCCTTGTCGTGGTTGGCTCATTATTAATTGCTATCAATAATGACAATTAGCCCATCACTCTCATATTGTATAAGGTAGAAACATGTCGTTTAGTGTTATATTTTTAATATTGGCCGTTGGGTTTTTGGGGCTGATTACGTTACCGAAGCTATTAGCAAAACGCCCTGTCGTTGAGCCTGATCCAAAACCTGTGCGCGGTGATGAGTTGGCTATTTGGCCATTTGCGCCAATGCCGATTATGACCGATACGGAAGTAATATTTTTTAATAAGTTAAAAAATGCGCTGCCGGAGTATCACATATTTGTCCAAGTACAGCTGTCACGGATCATTGAAGCCAATAGTAGTGAGACATCAGAGCGTAGCTTTTGGTTCAATCGTATCTGCCGTCAGAGCGTTGATTATGTGATTGTGGATGTCGATGCTCAGACTACCTTGGTCGCTATCGAGCTTGATGACTGGACGCATAGTAGCAAAGCGCGTCAAAAAGCGGATGACAAAAAAGATAAGGCGCTTGCCAGTGCAGGTATTGCGATGGTGCGCTTCCACGCTGAGCGTATGCCGAGCGCCGATATGCTTAGATATGAGCTAATGCAAGTGATTGAGAGTTATTAAGCATTCTGTGAAAGCTGTCCAATTGTTAAGACCAGAATGTTATCGAAGGGATTCTATTTTAAGAGTTGAGGTTAGCTAAATTTATTCATCGATCTGGTCTGATTGCCTTGGGTAAATAACGATTGGTCGATTACCTTCAAAATATAAACCTGTTTTAGGTAGTTCGCTATCTGACCAAACTATCTGCTGCCGACCATCATAAGCATTTCGCTCATCATAAAAGTCGCGCTTGGTGAACCATTCAATATAGTGCGCGGCTCGCAAAGCTGTATTGTCAATCGTTGCAAGACTTGCCATGTCTCTTTTATCACACCATTCATGTATCGGAAAACTCGGTGTTAGCCAGTATGGCCAGTCATCATCACCGCAATCAGTTGTATTAATCGGTAAAAAGAATCGCCCTTTGATCACGCCATAACGCTTATCGATTTTTACCTGTCCATGATTTTCTGTATCTACCCACACCGCTCGAAACTGCTTGGTTTGCATGTGTGTCATTTTGCGCTGTAGATTATCATTGGAATTAATCCCAACCCAGTTCACAGGCTCAAAAGGTGCCGACCCCATAAAAAACTTAATGGCCAGCTCCCAATGTTCAACCAGCTGTTCTGTATGGTTATACAAAATCAAATCAAGCTCACCTGTCGTCTGCTTGCCATTATAGAGCTGCACATTGCTAGCCAGTGTCTCATACGGATGCAGCTTGCGTGCAAACCCATCCTCTAACCAAAATGACACTAAGCCTTCAAAATGAAAACCCAGTCGATTGGGGCTAGGGCGTTTGAGTAAATAGCGAGTCAGCTCTTGATAGGCGGCAGTGGTATCTAGCTCTACTAATCGTTGCTCATACGTCTCAAACTGTGTCTGCCAAAATTGTGCGCTATGCACGGCAACCGTATGTGTACTCTGATGCGGCGCAAAGTCTAGCCATTGTGTCAAAACATTGGGACATGCCAACACATAAGCCAAATCGCGCACATAGGGTCGGCGGTAACGTTCCCAAGGTGAGTTAACTATGAGGCGATTAGGTGTGGGCTGATTGACAGGATCGGACATAGGATAAACCAGTGTGAAGGTGTAGCATTTACCCTAACGGCTCGCTCTATAAAAGTCTATAGATGACAAGTATCAGCTAAGGTAGTACTAAGCTTTTTGGCGCTAAAATATGATATTAATGTGATGGATATGAATACTGATATCAGGCGGTGATAGTAGGTAGGGTAATAGGATGCTAACTACCGCTTTAAGTAGAGAGAGTTGCCATTTAGGCTGATATTGAGGTGGCTTTTGTTGTGGCTTTTGTTGTGGCTTAGTTGGGATATTAATTTTCTGTTTCATGTGTCTAGCTCCATATTTACCGTAACTTGATTGCTGCGGCTTATGGTTGCTAGTTTATGAAGTAAGGTCGTTCGATAGTTCTATATAGAAAATGGCAAAGTTCTATAGAACTTCATCAGCTTTCTTTAGCCATTTTGCAATGAAGTCTTTACCTAAAGTTAAACCTAAACCCTCGGCTTTAGCTATGATTTCTTTGTTGATATTACCGTGAGGGTTTTCTAAGTCTTGTTTGTCATAACTTGCAAGTTTAAGCAAAGTAGCTACCAATGTTGCCATAGAATTAATAGTTTTATGATGGATTGGCTCGTCATCAACCGAATGGTTTAGAATTTTGGCTTTAAATTTAATTGGTTGGTCTTTAATTTGTGCTAACTCTCTGTCAAGTTCTACGATGCGTTGAGGACGATCATTAATTTTTGGTTCAGAATTAATAAATGTTAAATTGCTACCTGCAGCCATAAAAATATCTTGGTTTACCAACTCAAGATTATTATTTTTAATCACAAATTGGTGGTTAAAGTGAGTGACTAAATTTTTAACCTCATCAATTGGCAATTGGATAGGTTTGAGTTTTTTATCTACGAGTCCAAATTGTAATGCAAGATTAGATAGCTTTTTATCAATTAGCCTACCTTCAATTGTGTAATCGTGCATAGCTAAATCTGCTATTCGTTTTTTATCTGTAAAATCAAAATCCAGTTTAGATATAAAATCCAATTCATTAAGTTGTATAGGGTCAAAATAGATATTACATATTATGTTCATAATGTGAGGCGGTAACTCTGTTAACACCTTTGTTATTAAAGGATAATCACTATTAATTTCGTAAAGAGTATTATTGACAATATTTTCAGCTCCCATTAGTTCAATAGGTTTATAACTTATATCTTCTAAGTAATAAAATTTAATCTTCTTTTGAAAATCGTGATATTGCAAGAACTCAATAGCAGAACATATAGGATATTCGGATATAGATATAAGTACGTCTAACAAGGAAGCAAGTTCCATGTGGGTATCATAACCTTTTTGAATATCAGAAAAAAAATAAGTCACAATTCACACCTCTACACACCATTAAATCAAAGTAGATATAAGACAAACCAGCCTAAAGCTATATGGATGACTGGCTTTAGATTATTCATCATGCCTTGCAAGATTTTTATTATTATTTGCTCAATCAAAACATCATACAATCACCAGTCAAATTTAGCACAAAAAAAGCCAACCATTGAAAACAATGATTGGCTTTCCTCTTTACAGCTATGTTTGGTCGGAACGGCAGGAAGTAAAGTGAAGTATTTATGCTTTGAAAAACATAGGTTTATTAATTTAAAATATAGATAATACCAACAATAATACCAACAATAATTTTTAATGATACTGTTTTTAGCTTTATTATGTATCACTTTTTAGTTATTTTCTTTACGCACGTTAATTTATGATCTTGATATTTATATAATCACACTAATATCGAAACCACTGATATTGCCTTATTAAAAATTCACATGACGGACGTGGCTCGCCTAGTAGCACTTTTGCGTGCCACTATGGTCAATATTCATTAGAACATTATCTTTTCATTAGGCCTAAAAGGTATCTTTTTAATAACGACTAAATTAGGCATTATTGGGCTATGGATTGTTGTCATGACTAATGCTGTTGCGACGGTATTAGTCATTTTTAATGCATTGCGTCACTGCGTTTCAAAGGAGCAAGTATAGTCAGTCCAAAATATAAAAGGTACAATA
>NZ_PJAS01000058.1 GCF_002836735.1 Psychrobacter sp. 4Bb
ATCTGCCCGTCATCTAGACGGCGGGCGATATGATAAGGTTGCAGCTGACTCGGATGCTGTAAGCCCACCGCGCCGACGATACTGGCTAATGATTTGAGTGTGTTTTTATGGAAGCTTGCCACGCGCTCTGCTTTGCTAGGGACATCGAGCGCCTTTTGACGGTAAGGGTCTTGGGTAGCCACGCCTGTCGGGCAAGTATTGGTGTGACAAGAGCGCGACTGAATACAACCAACCGCAAACATAAAGCCACGTGCTGAGTTACACCAATCGGCACCTAGCGCAATCATGCGCGCAATATCAAAGCCTGAGACGATCTTGCCACTGACGCCAAGCTTAATTTTGTCACGAATACCTGCACCGACTAAGGTATTATGTACGAGCAAAAACCCTTCAACCATTGGCATGCCGACATTGTCCATAAACTCGACAGGCGCTGCACCTGTGCCGCCTTCTGCACCATCAATAACGATAAAATCAGGATAGTTATCCGTCTCTATCATCGCTTTGACGATCGCCATAAACTGCCATGGCTGACCAATACATAGCTTAAAGCCAACTGGCTTGCCGCCTGATAAATCACGTAGCTGCTGCCAAAAGGCGACTAACTCGCGCGGGGTGCTAAATGCGGTATGCGAAGAGGGTGAGATACAGTCTTGACCCGTAGGTACTTGGCGTGTATCTGCAATCTCTTGCGTGATTTTGCTAGAGGGAAGGACGCCACCTTTACCAGGCTTGGCACCTTGTGAAAGCTTGATTTCAATCATTTTAACTTGCGGATCGACGGCTTTTTCAGCAAAAGACTGTGGATCAAAGTTACCTGCGTCATCACGGCAACCAAAATAACCCGTACCCAACTCCCAAATCAAATCACCACCGAACTTACGATGATAAGGGCTGATCGCGCCTTCGCCCGTGTCATGAGTAAAGCCGCCGAGTTTTGCGCCTTGATTAAGTGCCATGATGGCGTTGGCTGACAGACTGCCAAAGCTCATCGCGGAGATATTGAATACCGACATATCGTGTGGTTGCTGACAACGCTCACCGCCGACCATAATACGAAAGTCTTTGTTCTCTAGTGGTGCACTGATGGTAGATTGCAAAAACCATTCTTTACCATGAGTATATAGATTGTCCAACGTACCAAAGGCATTGGTATCGCTGACGTTCTTTGCCCGCTGATACACTAGCGCACGCTGCTGGCGTGAAAACGGTACTTGTTCTTTATCGTCCTCAAGCAAGTATTGGCGAATCTCAGGGCGGAAATCCTCCAACACATAGCGAATATGTCCAGCGACAGGGTAGTTGCTCAATATTGCGTGCTTGGACTGAATCAAATCATAGATACCAAGTGCCACAGCCAAACCACCGATCACAATCAGCCACCAACTTACCAATAATAGACCCGCTAATAGAATTAAAATCGCCGCGCCGAACGTGCTATAGCGAAGTAATAATCCGATAAAATACGGCGAACTGGTTTTGGGTTCAGGGTTTAGATTGGTACGAGATTCAGGCATAGCGAGGCTCAATAGTAATGATTGATATAGATAAGATGCTTACATTTGTCGCGTACATCATACACGCATGACGTCATTACGTCGGTATCAATGGGTAACAGGGTTATAGATGGTGTTTTCGTTTATCCAGCCTAAACCTTGATTTTATTCGTTTTAATATGCTCTATGTACCACCACCAATCCGCTCCGCCAACGTTTGCAATTTCGGCACTATCATTTCCGCATAATCGTCCGCTTCCCAATTAGCGCTTGGTACACTGGCATTCAGCGAATACGCGTATTGTCCTGTTGCGACATCATAGACACCAACCGCGACTGCCAGTATGTCAGTAGAGAATTCCCCATCAGAGACGGTATAGCCATACTTTTCATAATGCTCTGCCGCGCTGGCTAGGGCGGTTTGCGCATCGTTATATTCTTCAACAGGTAAATTCTCTTGGAGATTGCTAATAACGACAGCCTGTCTCGCTTGCGAGCTTGCCGCATAAAAGGCACGTCCAATGGCAGTGCGTGCCACAGGTACGGCGGAGCCAACCTGTAAGTTGACTGATAGGCGAGCAGGACTACGGCAGCAGGCGTGATAGCGCATTTCTCCCTCGACTTCGGTTGCCAAATTTACAGATACTTCATTCTCACTGGCGAACTGTCGCAGTAATGGCTCAGCGTATGCCACCATGTCATGACGACTCCACGCGGTCGCACTGAGCCGTACAGCACTACTGCCCAATTGATACTGTCCGTGCTCAGTGACACGTAAAAAGCCAAGCGTAGTTAAAGTATGGATAAGGCGGGTAATAGTTGCTTTCGGTAGTTCGGTCATCTGACATAGCTGTTGATGGGTGAGCCGCTCATGGTGCTCAAAAGCCGCCAGTATGATTAGTCCCCGTCCCAATGCCGTCACAAACTGTCGGTCATTCTCTTCCTTGTTTTGACTCATTGTTGCATGCATGCGTTCGAGTAGCGGAGTAGCTTTTGATAAGGGTTTCGTCATTTTATACTCATATTTTTTTGATAAAGGTTTACAGCGCAGCGAAAGTTTGGTTAAATGGTTTTAAATTATGAAACTAAGTTTCGCACAGCGGAATAACGAAGTCAATGACTTGTTAGACTAAATGATGTATCAATCACTATTCGTCAGTCAGGATGACTGATACCAAGGAGATCTACATGGCAACATCTACTAGCCCACGCTTTGATTGGGAAGATCCTTTTTTACTACGTGACCAGCTTACTGAAGAAGAGCGCATGGTCACCGACAGCGCGCGTCAGTTTTTTCAAAAAGAGCTGATGCCTGGCATTATCGAGGCCAATCGCAATGAGAATTTTGACCGTAATATCATGCGTCAAATGGGTGAAATGGGTCTGCTTGGTGTCACGATTGAAGGTTATGGCTGTGCTGGCTTATCGAGTGTTGCTTACGGTCTGATTGCCAAGGAAGTGGAAGCCGTTGATTCGGGCTACCGTTCAGCGATGAGCGTACAGTCAAGCCTAGTGATGCATCCTATTTGGGCGTATGGTACTGAAGAGCAAAGAGAAAAGTATTTGCCAAAGCTTGCCACAGGTGAGTATGTCGGCTGCTTTGGTCTGACTGAGCCAGATTCAGGATCTGATCCTTCATCGATGTCTACTCGTGCGCGCGCTGTGGATGGCGGTTATGAGCTGACTGGTAATAAAATGTGGATCACCAACAGTCCTATCGCTGACGTGTTTGTCGTGTGGGCAAAAGATGATGCTGGCGAGATTCGCGGTTTTGTTTTAGACAAAGGCATGAAGGGTTTATCAGCACCGAAAATCGAGGGCAAGTTCTCATTACGTGCGTCAGTTACGGGTGAGATAGTCATGGACAAAGTGTTCGTTCCTGAAGCCAATGCTTTCCCAGATATCCGTGGTCTAAAAGGGCCATTTGGCTGCTTGAATAAAGCCCGTTATGGTATCGCTTGGGGTTCGATGGGTGCGGCTGAATTCTGCTGGAAAGCCGCCCGTCAATACACGCTCGATCGTAAACAGTTTGGTCGTCCGTTGGCCGCGACACAGCTCGTGCAGTTGAAGCTTGCCAATATGCAGACAGAAATTACCTTGGGCTTACAAGCAGCGCTACGGGTTGGTCGTTTGATGGATGAAGACAACGCAGCGCCTGAGATGATTTCACTTATTAAGCGTAATAACTGCGGCAAGGCGCTTGATATCGCTCGTATCGCTCGTGATATGCATGGCGGGAACGGTATCTCTGATGAGTTCCATATCATCCGTCACGTGATGAACTTGGAAGCCGTCAATACTTACGAGGGTACACATGATATTCATGCGCTTATCCTAGGCCGTGCACAGACAGGCATTCAAGCGTTCTTTTAAGCGTTTTTAGCTAATAGTTTTTGGTACAACTGTATTTTATGACGTACGTTACTGCTTGGCTTTTTATCAAGAGAGCATTAACAGTAGCGTACGTTTTTCAGTTGTTCTTCATGATTTAGCTATTTAAACGCTAAATCATGAAGAACAATTTTATGATTAAAAAATATGCGACAGAGTAAGGGAATCTCATGACAGATATGATTGATATGGCTAATATGCCAAAGGGCGCATTGCATGGTATCAAAGTGCTCGATTTATCGAGAGTGCTGGCTGGCCCTTCTTGTACGCAAGTGTTAGCTGATCTTGGTGCCGAAGTCATCAAGGTTGAGCGTCCACATATCGGTGATGAGACACGTCATTGGGCACCGCCAGTATTCAGTGACGATACCTCCGCTTATTACGCTACGATTAACCGCAATAAAAAGTCGCTCACGGTAGATATCACTACGCCGACAGGGCAAACCATCATTAAACAGCTAATCGCTGAGAGTGATATTTTGGTTGAGAACTTCAAAGTCGGTGGTCTAAAAAAATACGGCTTGGATTATGACAGCTTAAAACAAGACAATCCGCGGCTGATTTATGCGTCATTGACAGGCTTTGGGCAGACAGGTCCCGATGCCAAACGCCCCGGCTATGATTATATTATCCAAGGATTGTCAGGGCTGATGAGTATCACAGGCCCTAGCGATGGCGAGCCGCACAAAGTTGGCGTGGCAGTCGTCGATTTGTTTGCAGGTTTGCAGCTAACGATTGGTATTCAGGCGGCACTATTGGCGCGTCAAAATACGGGTGTTGGTCAACATGTCGATGTGGCATTGCTCGATAGCGCGCTCGCCATGCTGGCCAATGTCGGTATGAATCATTTGGCTTCAGACAAGATTCCACCAAGACTGGGCAATCAGCATCCTAATATTGTGCCGTATCAAGTGTTTGCGGGCGAGGGCGAGCAGCACTTTATTTTAGCTTGCGGTAATGACAGTCAGTTTGCCAAACTTTGCACCGTGCTCGCAGTCGATTGGCATACCGATGAGCGCTTTGCGACCAATCCACAACGCGTTGCCAACCGCGAACTGCTGTGTAGTGACCTGACTAAGCAATTTGCCAAGCAGCCACGTACTTATTGGCTAGAGGTTTTAGATCAAGCAGGTATTCCATGCGGCGCGATTCATAACGTAGCTGAAGCCCTGGCCATGCCGCAAGCGCAAGCAAGGAATATGATTGTTAATTTCACCGAGCAAGGCAGTCCAGTACGCGCACTTGGTAACCCTATCAAGTTATCCGCATCACCAGTCAGCTATCGCACGCCGCCACCGCAGTTGAGCGAGCATACTGATAGCACACTTGCTAAACTGGGCTATGACAGCGAGATGATCGCAAAGCTAAAAGCCGATGGAATTGTTTAAAGTAGCGTCGGCAGCCGTATATTTACAGCGATAGAGACTAAACACACAAGCTAGAAAATGGAACTTCTTAAAAAAAACAATGTTAAATAAAGCAGTATCCCAATCAATAATGTAAAACCAAGTAGTGTCAAACAAGGAATGTTGAGCATGAAAATATACAGCCATGAAAATCTAAGTCTGCATAGACCGTTACCTTATTTTTCTTATGGGAAAATGCACGAACCGTTAGAAATACCAGAGCGTATGGTTGAGCTGTTGAAAGCACCAGTGGCTTTGGGTCTAGAAGTCACTACTGCTACCGATGTTGGCATCGCACCAATATTGGCGGTTCATGACTTTGGTTATGTTGAGTTTCTCAAACATGGCTATGATGAGTGGATGGCGGTTGAGGAAGATTTGGGCGCACAGGTGCAGACAGGAATTTTTATGCCGTATGACAATCCGGGTATTGGCATCATGGCAAAAGCAGCAAAGTATCAGGCAGATGACAGTGCGCCCATCAGCGAGCATTCTTGGACCTCTATCTATTGGTCGGCGCAAACGGCACTTAACGCAGCTGAAGCACTGTTAAATGATGAGAAGTCAGAGACAGAGCGCGCTGACAATCATATACAGCTTTGCTTTTCACGGCCGCCTGGTCATCATGCTCGCAAAAGCGCCGCGGGCGGATTTTGCTATCTTAATAATGCTGCCATCATCGCCGAACATTTACGCCAGAAATACAAAAAAATTGCCATTATCGATACAGACATGCATCACGGACAAGGTATCCAGGAGATATTCTATGACCGTAAAGACGTGCTTTATACTTCAGTACATGGTGACCCCGTTAATTTTTATCCAGCAGTGACAGGGCATGCGTTTGAAAAAGGTATAGGAGAGGGCGAAAGTTACAACATCAATTTCCCAATGCCGCATGGCACCGATGAAACAGGCTTCTTTGAATATATTGATAAATCTATTGAGGCGATGATGCTATTTGATCCTGATGTGATAGTTCATGTATTGGGCTTTGATGTTTATGAAAACGACCCAGAAGCGAGATGTGCCGTCAGTACCGAAGGCTTTAAAATATTGGCACAAAAGATGGTAGCCTTAAACAAGCCATTGATTGTCTTAGTGGAAGGTGGTTATTACCTTCAAAAGCTCAATGACAATCTGCAAGCATTCCTATTAGGACTGATGGAAGAGAACAGCAAGAGCAGCAGTAATATTTAAATTAAATTAAAAGTAATAAAATAGGTCGTAGAGTATAGGAGTAAACACTGCGACCTATTTTCTATAGATTCTTACCAATTATCAATTTGCCGTAAAACCTAAATGCTGCTCAATTTGCTCGGCCAATTCAATCAATACCGCACTGACCTCAGCCCGTTTAGACTCATACTCTCCTTGCAAAAAACTCACGGCCATACCAGCGACCGCATTGCCTGATGCGTTACGAATATAAGTGCCCAAGCAGTACATCCCATCGCGCAACTGTCCATCATCGAGAGACACTCGGCTTTCTTGTATCGCCGCAAGCTCAGTTGCCAAATCGGTAAAATTCTTGACCCCATGCTGGGTCATAGGCGTTGGAAACGCATCTTTATACAATGATTTGATACTGTCCATCGACAACGTGGATAGCATGGCTTTGCCTGTCGCAGAAAATACGGCAGGTACGCGAACGCCTGCACGAAAAGTAAAGCCAAGCGGCGCAGGTGACTCATGACAAGCCAAAAATACCACTTCGCCCAAATCAAGTTTTGACAAGGTAACAGTGTGCTGAAGAAGTACCGGATACTGCACAATCAAATCTTTAAATAACTGCACCACGCCTTGCTGCTGCTCGTACTTACCTGCCCAGTACATCAAATATGAACCCAAATAAAAACGGCTTTCAGGGTCTTTGTAAATGACGTGCTTGGTCAATAGACTCTGCAAAATATTGTGAGTGGAGCTACGCGGTAGCCCAAGCTCTTTTGCGATATGAGCCGCTGTCAGAGGCTGTGAGCTATCAGTAATCAAGTCCAAAATCTGAAACGTTTTGTCTAGCGCAGGCACGGCAGTCGAGCTCATAAATAACCTATAAAGTGAAATAAAAGAAAGAAGTACAAGATAATTTTTAAAATAATGAGATTAAGGGTTGCAAATCGCGTCATATCGTTCTTATAATGACGTCTCGTATATAGAATACTTGTTCAGTATATTGAACAAATAATGAATTATCAATAATTATTTACGACTTACCAATGTATCCATTCTTATAAATACATCCTATATGACAAGGAGCGTCAACATGTCACACGCGCTGCAGTTCTCAAATCCAGATTTACTCAAACAATCTTGCTTCATCAAAGACGGCTGGCATGCTGCTAGTGATGAAGCTGTACTTGATGTCAACAACCCTTTTGATGGCGAGCTCATTGGTACTGTACCCAGCCTGACCACAGAAGATGTCAATGAAGCTGTTGCTTATGCTCATGACGTCCAAGCAGACTGGGCAGCAAAAACAGCCAAAGAGCGTGCAGAGTTATTGCAAAAGTGGGCTGATCTAATCGATGCCAATAAAGAAGATTTGGCTATCATTATGACCGCTGAGCAAGGTAAGCCGCTGACTGAGTCACGTGGTGAAGTAGGTTATGCCAATAGCTTTATCCGTTGGTTTGCCGAAGAAGGCAAACGCGTCTATGGTGATGTGATTCCTGCCAATAGTACACAGCTACGTCATGTTGTACTTAAGCAGCCAGTTGGTGTTTGTGCCGCTATCACGCCTTGGAACTTCCCAGCTGCGATGATCACGCGTAAAGTTGCTCCTGCACTAGCGGCAGGCTGTACGATTATCGTCAAACCTGCCACCGAGACACCTTACTCTGCATTGGCACTAGGTGTGTTGGCAGAGCAAGCGGGCATTCCAGCTGGCGTCATTCAGATCGTAACCGGTAAGTCTTCTGTCATCGGCGACATCCTAACGGGTGATGCACGCATTCATAAACTATCATTTACAGGTTCTACAGAAGTAGGTCGTACGCTGATGGCACAATGCGCGCCAACTATTAAGAAGTTATCGCTAGAGTTGGGTGGCAATGCGCCATTTATCGTCTTTGATGATGCCGATCTAGAGAAAGCCGCTGCCGGTTTAATCGCTTCTAAATATCGTAATGCTGGTCAGACTTGTGTCTGCGCCAATCGAGTATACGTTCAAGACAGCATTAAAGATAAATTCTTAGATGTCTTTGTCAAAAAAGTCGCCGAATTAAAAGTAGGCAACGGCTTAGAAGAAGGCGTAGATATCGGCCCTCTTATCAACAAAAAAGCGTTAGATAAAGTACAAGCCTTGCTAAAAGACGCGCTAGATAAAGGCGCAAAACTGGTCACTGGCGGTAGTATCAATGATGCTTCAGAACTGACTTATAACCCAACGGTTATCACCGATATTAGCAGTGATATGGACATCGCCTCTGAAGAAATCTTTGGACCGATTGCGACCATATTTACCTTCAAAGACGAAGCAGAAGTGATTCGTGCTGCTAACGATACTATCTATGGCTTGGCCGCTTACTTTTATAGTAGCGACTATGCACGTTCATGGCGTGTTACCGAAGGTCTTGAGTACGGCATCATCGGTCACAACACGGGTTTGATTTCTACGGAAGTTGCCCCATTTGGTGGTGTGAAGCAGTCTGGCTTTGGCCGTGAAGGTTCAAAATATGGTATCGAAGACTATATCACGACCAAATACTGGTGCTCTGATATCACCTAATAGCCATAACGTAATGAGTTGGCCTAATGGTTAGCAAAGTAACAATTAGCAAAGCATTAACTAGCGCAAGTTTTTAGATATCTATGGTGTTTTGGGTCAACCAAGCACCATTTGATATCTACTAAGTACAAAGACAAACATCAAATAAACCGCCATTCACTAGATGGCACTTATGTTACGAACAAAGAAAAGGACATTCCCATGACTACCAATCAATCATTACTTGAGCGCCGCAAAGCTGTTTTACCAACAGGACTTGGGGTTGCCTTTCCTATCTTTGCAGAAAAAGCAAAGAACTCAGAAATCTGGGACATCGAAGGCAAGCGCTATATCGACTTTGTCGGTGGCATCTCAGTATTGAACACGGGTCATAGCCATCCAAAAATTACCCAACGTGTGCATGAGCAGCTAGACAAATTTACGCACACTGCAGCGCAAATGATTAACTACGAATGCTACGTGGATCTGGCTGAAAAGCTGTGTGAAAAAGCGCCTATCAGTGGCGATACCAAAGCATTCTTTTTGACCACTGGCGCAGAAGCGGTTGAAAACTGCATCAAGATTGCTCGTGCTAAAACCCGTCGTCCAGGCGTGATTTCTTTTGTTGGTGGCTGGCATGGTCGCACCATGATGTGTATGAGCCTAACTGGCAAAGTATTGCCATACAAAAAGAACTTTGGCCCGATGCCAGGACCTGTATTCCATGCATTGTTCCCTGCAGAAGAGCTGAACGTAACAGAAGCGCAAGCACTGCACAGCCTTGACATGATCTTCCAAGCAGACATCGATCCGAGTGAAGTGGCGGCAATGATTATCGAGCCAGTCCAAGGTGAGGGTGGTTTCCATCAAGTAACGCCGTCATTTGCCAAAGCCTTGCGCGAGATTTGTGATGAGCATGGCATCGTGCTTATTTTTGACGAAGTACAGTGTGGTTTCGCCAGAACCGGTACGTTGTTCGCCACTGAACAGCTAGGCGTTGAGCCTGATCTAATGACTGCTGCGAAGAGTTTGGCGGGTGGTTATCCTATCTCTGCGGTCATCGGTCGTGCTGACATCATGGATGCGCCGCAAGTAGGCGGCTTGGGCGGTACTTACTCTGGTAACCCACTTGCTTGTGTGGCGGCGCTTGCTGTTATGGAAGTGATCGAAGAAGAAAACTTACTTGAGCGTAGTATCGAGATTGGCGATACCATTGCTTCATTCTTAAAAGGCTTGAACTTTAGCAGTATCGGTCATATCCGTCATAAGGGCGCTATGCTAGCGTTTGAATTGATTGATAGCGAAGGCAAACCTGATGCAGCCGCCGCAGCCAATCTAAAAGCAAAATCATTTGAGCAAGGTTTGCTACTAGCGTCTTGTGGTATGTATGGCAATGCCATTCGTGTGATGGTGCCATTGACGGTTGAAGATGAAGTGCTACAAGAAGGCCTTGATATCATCAAAGGTATTCTAACGGCATAAGCAATACTGAGTGTTATTTACTTTAGCGATGGAGCGCTTTTAACCAAGTACAGCTAGTTCAAGTACCAATATTGGTTAAAAGATTGTATGAAAGATAACGGCAAGGTTGCCCTTATAACACTCGCTTTGAATGAGTTTTTTAACGGCGCCTTGCAAGTCAAGACGCCGTTTTTGTTTTTGCTGTTTGAATACTATACCGATAGCAAAGTTAAACTTTGCGGCGACGCGACAGACACAACAAACATGATGGGTATGATCCCATGAAACAAAAATAGTGTAGCTGTAACAGGCTCACACGGATGAAACACAGACAAGGAGTAGGTTATGTCTGAATTAAAAAAGTCGCTAGGGGTGTTCGATATCATTGCACTGGCATTCGGTGCAATGGTCGGTTGGGGCTGGGTTGTACTGGCAGGTAGTTGGATCATCTCGGCAGGTATATGGGGCGCAATTAGCGCCTTTTTAATAGGCGGTCTGGTAGTCGTATTGATTGGTGTGACGTATGCTGAACTTGCGGCCTCCATGCCAATTACTGGCGGTGAGCATACTTATACCCATCGAGCGTTAGGAGTCAATGTCTCCTTTATTTGCTCATGGAGTATTTTGTTTGGTTATTTTTCCGTCGTTGCTTTTGAAGCAGTAGCACTACCCACCGTCGTCGAATACATTATTCCTAATTATAGCCAAGGGTATCTTTGGGATGTTGCTGGCTGGGATGTTTACGCCACTTGGGTAGGCGTCGGGATGCTTGGCTCAGTGATTGTTACTTGGCTGAACATACGCGGTATGGAAGTCAGTGCGTGGTTCCAAAAAACAGCAGTCGTTGGTATTTTCTGTGTAGGTATATTACTGTTCGTAGGGGCGTTACTGTTCAGTCCTGAAACTTCTAATACCGTACAAGCGCCTAACTTTATTGGCGGTATGGGTGGCATCATGACGGTGATGGTAATGGTACCGTTCTTGTTCGTTGGCTTCGATGTCATTCCCCAAGCTGCAGAAGAAATCAATCTATCTCGTCCGAACATCGGTAAGTTTTTGATTGTCTCTATTATTATCGCTGTACTGTGGTATGTAGCAGTCGCCTGGAGTGTGGGCAAGACTTTACCGCTATTACAAGCACAAGACTCAACATTGGCTACTGCTGATGCGATGACCAATGCTTGGAATGGTAAATGGGCTGGTACGTTACTGGTTATTGGCGGCGTGCTAGGTATTTTATCGAGCTGGAATGCGTTTCTTATCGGTGGCAGTCGTCTGCTATATGCTATGGGCAAAACGCACATGTTGCCGCAGTTTTTGTGCAAACTGCATCCGAAATATAATACGCCCGTCAATGCGATTTTATTAATCGGTGGTCTCGCGACACTTGCGCCATTATTTGGTCGCAAAATGCTGGTATGGATTGTAGATGCTGGTGGGTTCGGTATCGTTATTGCTTATACTTGTGTGGCTCTTTCATTCTTAGTGCTGCGTTACCGTGAGCCTGATATGGTACGTCCGTTTAGAGTACCAGCAGGTAAATTGGTTGGTATTATCACTATTATTCTCAGTCTTGGTATGTTGGCACTATATCTACCAGGTATGCCATCAGCACTCGTCGCTATTGAGTGGTGGATTTTCCTTGGTTGGATCGTACTTGGTGGGGTATTGTACGGTTATGCTACGATGAAGAATCCTGGTAAGAGTAAAGACATTATGGATCATGAACTGCGCGAGCTAAAAACGGCTAACCAGCAGTGGTTAAAAGAAAATCCATATAAAAAGTAGACTTACTTATCGTTAATAAAAAAGCCTAACGTCAAACGTTAGGCTTTTTTTGTTGTTTTTGTTCTGTTCAAAAATGAGTTTACACATTTAGGACAGTAATAATTTACTTAAAGTCGTTTTCTATCCTTTCTTGATTAGATGAGAGTCTTAATTATTTTTGTTAAATAATCAACTAGCATAATATTCGCATATTGACATTTAACAATAAAAAAGTAAAATAGCTCACTCTTGTTTACTATTATCGTTGTCGTGAAGGTTAGCTATATGATCAGAAGTGGAGATAAACTAAAATGTATCTGTGGCAACGATTTTTTTGTAGAAGGCTCGGTCTACACTGTCGGTAATATTATAAGCAATAAGTTTTTCCAAATAAATATTGGCGCAAATGAAGAATATTGGTATGCAACAAAAGATAGTGAAGGGATATATGTTCGTTTTAATGAAGAAGACCACTTAGTCAATGACGCCTTTTTTGCTTTAGAAAAATAATAGTATTAGCGTCTCATTGAGAAAGCTGTGGGTTTCGAGTGTCAGGCAATGGATTGAGGTGCTGCTACTGCCCGATAGTATGCTCAATAAACAGAACGACATTTTTCTAGTTTTTGGCAGTGTACTCGACATCGCATCATCTAACTATGTAGAGACAATTTAACGTAAAAATAATGAATAAAAATATCCCAACGAAAAGACCTAATACTTGATATGAGGCCTTTTTTGACGTTCTGAAATACGTGCAATCATAATACTCTTAAACATGCATATAAAAATAACTACGTCTAAACTCTAGATTTCGTGAAATGAGTATGATCAATGAGATTAACCAAGACTTTGATGTTCGATATCCTCAACTAAAAATAAGAAAATCCATATAAAAAGTAGACTTACTTTAACTATCTTTGCATAAAAAAGCCTAACGTCAAACGTTAGGCTTTTTTAGTGCATACAATCAAGTGCTTATACGATTAAGACTTATCACGAATCAGTTTATAGTTTAAGAATTCAGTGATACCAAGTGTGCCAAGCTCGCGACCAAATCCTGAACGTTTAACGCCGCCAAATGGTGTGTTTGCTTCCGTACCAGAAGGTGCGTTGATCGTGACCATGCCCACTTCCAATTTGTCAGCAATGTCAGCAGCTAGGGCAGCATCTTGCGTTTGGATAGAGGCACCAAGACCGAAAGGCACATCGTTGGCAATCTTGATAGCATGGTCGATATCATTTGCTTTATAGACGACTGCTACAGGACCAAACAGCTCTTCACGATATACATCCATGGATTCAGTTACATCTGTCAGTACCGCAGGCTTAAACCAAGCACCAGGCTTGTCTTTGTCCATGCCGCCTTCTACTAATACTGTCGCACCTGCTTGGATAGCACTGTCTAACTGCGCTTGCAAGTTGACCGCAGCGGCTTTTGATGACATTGGGCCAATAAACGTATCTTCTTTAAGCGGGTCGGCCAAAGTCATGTTGCTGACCGCATTGGTAAAGCCTTCAACGAATTTATCATAGACTGATTCGATAACGATTAGACGCTTAGCAGCATTACAGGCTTGTCCAGTATTACCAAAACGACCAGAGATAGCGCCTTGTATCGCTTGCTCGATATCGGCATCGGCTGCAACGATAAAGGCATCGGAGCCGCCAAGCTCCAACACGACTTTTTTGAGTGCGCCGCCAGCTTCTTTTGCCACGGCTTGTCCAGCGCGTTCAGAACCTGTTAGCGAGACACCTTGTACGCGTGTGTCATTGATAATGGTCGCTGATTGCTCATTGGTTGCAAAGATATTGTTATAAACACCTTCAGGTACGCCTGCATCTTTAAAGATATCGACGATAACTTCTGCTGTATTTGGACACTGCGGTGCGTGTTTTAGAATAATTGTATTACCTGCCATAAAGTTTGGCGCGACAAAACGTGCCACTTGATAATGCGGATAATTCCACGGCATGATACCGAGTAGAACGCCAACAGGACGTTTTTCTACCGAAGCTGATCCTGAGTCAACGTCAATGGTATTCGGCGCGAGTAGCTGCTCAGCATTGTCTGCATAGTAACGATAGATCTCAGCGACCAGACCGATTTCACCCTTGGCTTGTGCAACGGGTTTACCCATCTCACCCGCCACGATACGAGCCAGCTCGTCTTGACGTTCCAGATAGCTATCGGCAATTTTATGCAGTAGTGCACTGCGCTCACTCAATGAGACTTGACGCCAGTCTTGATAAGCGGTATCTGCTTGCTCAATGACTTGTTGGATATCTTGTTCAGTGGCGGTAGGGTAAGTGGCTTCTAGTTCGCCAGTGGCTGGATTGTTGATTTGATAATCGCTCATACTTTTTCCTTATTTTTAGCGTGTTTTTGGGTTTAAAATCCATTTTTGGGTTTATGCTTATACTTTCAGTTGCTAATAAGTGCGATTTATTATGGTTCACTCTATACCAAGCGGCGTGTGTTAGAGTGACGCTTTGGTTACAGGTTGTTGCTGGGTAATACAATGAATATTACCGCCGCCATAGACAATCTCTTTTGTGCGTACTCCCACTACTTGATGCTGCGGAAAGATTTTTTCAAGCTGCTCGATGGCGAGTGCATCATTTATATCATCATATTGCGGTACGATGACCGCGTCATTACAAATCAAAAAGTTGGCATAGGAGGCGATACAAACATCACCCGTTAGGCGAGGTTTGGCGTCATGAGATTGATGAGTGTTTACAGTGGTTGATTGTCTTCAGTTTTCTCTACCGTATCTACATTATCCGTTGTCTTTGATTTTTCTTTGGTTAGCTTTATTTTTGGGTTTTTAGCAACAGGTTCAATATTTTTCACAGCGACGTTAAGGGCAGGTTTAGATGCTTTTTTTAGACTGCGTTTGATGCGTCGAACTGCGATAGCATCTGCTTCGGCTTGTTCTTCGGCAAGCGCCGCATCATGTAAGCTTTGATACACTTCAAGCGTCTTTTCAATCATCTCACGCATGGTGAATTTGTTGGTCATTTCAGGACGCGTCACACTCTCTAGCTGATTTCTAACCGCTTTACAAAGCGCATTGGCATTGTACTTTTTTACCAGTCCTTGCGGGTAGAGCGGTTGTAAAATCTCGCTAAAGGCTGCTTGATCCCAGCCAATGACTGGCGTACCTAGATGTATGGCTTGTAGGGCATTGATACCGATTGACTCGGGTTCATTAGCAAGTGCCATGACAATATTGGCCGCCGATAGCCATTCCCGCATATCATTACGCTTGCTACCCACATAGGTAATGCGCTCAGCCAGTCCCAAGCTATTGGTGCGTTGGCGAAAATCTTCATGAGCGACATCGCCGTCTTTATAGTCTTCATCCATAATAATGACGTGAATATTGGGGAACTGTTCTTGCAAGTTACCCAAGATATCTATCAGCCACTCTTGTCCGTACTCATTACCGATGACGGTTGGGAATACGAGCCATTTTTTGTGCTCAAGCTCAGGGTACTCGGCAAAGGTATGACGTAACCAATAGACCGACGGATTGTGACGATAAGGGTAGCGCCGAGTGTCGATACCACGATAGATACGCGTGATGACTTTAGGATCTACGTCTTCGATGCGCAGTCCTTTTTTTAAGTATTGAGTGACACTGTCAGATACGGTGATTATCGTATCAACATTGAGTAGGGCTTGAGAGTACTTATTGATTGGATAAAAACCATACATGGTCGAGACCAGTTTGGGAAAACGCCTGACGCGTGCGCGGCGCAGTGCCAAATGCAATATCCATGCAGGGGTACGCGAATGTACATGAATGACATCAGGTTCGTACTTTTCTATCAAATGCCGCAGTGCAGAGACTTGCAATAGCGATAGCCAAGACTTTTTATTCACATGTAGCTGATGGTATATATTGCCATCGCGTTTGAGACGTCTGACCAAGTCATTGTCTTCATCGGCACTTGAGACAATAATAGAGGTATGCTCATTTTTGACCAATGCTCGCCCAAGATGAAAAATGCCGCGCTCGGATTCATCATGCTTTAGAGACGACAGTAAGCGCATAACTTTCATAATAGCGTTGGTCACCGGTTAGTAATATCAATTTGCTATTGTCAGTTAAAAGCGATTAAAACTCAACCATCAAGATAAAAAGATAAGGTCAGATAGGGGGTTTTTAGACTATATAAGCGTAAGGCGTGGATTAATAAACACCAAAAGCCGTTAGCGTCGTTTTTGTAAATGTTCAGCATTAGGCAGTACTTGTTTTTCACTCAAGTATTTCCAGTAGCGCTGCGGGAGATATTGTTTATGCAGCTTGGGGTTTTTACGCTCTTTGATATTGACGTTGGTAAAGTAGCCTTGCCAAAATTTTTGATAGCGCTGCTCATCAGGACTATGGATGCTGGCAGGATTGCGTAGTACCGCATCATCAAGATCAGTGATGGTTTGCAGCTTCGCTGGACGTGATGGCGTGCTACTACTTTTATCATAATAGATGCCATAGCCTCGCGTTAGATCATAGATCGCCCAATGTTGATCTTGATAGCGCTGACGAAAGTGCTCTCCGATCAGTGGCAGTACATTAAAATCAGGCTCTACACGTGCAAAATAAATATCATCGGTCGTGTGCTCAAAACGTACAAAGGCCTCCATGCGATGCTTTTCACGACCGACGGATTTGACCGTCTGTACCAGCTCTAACACATCCAAGTGACCAAGATCTTGCATGATATTTCGGCTAGGGTAGTCAATGGCATACTTAACCACACGAAACAAAGTGGTGCCGATATCGTCCTTTTCTGACAAAAACCCCCACAAAATATTGCGCATGCCTGAGCGACCCAGTAAGGTATTTAATTTGACCAACACGCGCTCGGCTTTATCCTCATCAGTTGCCACGCTAGTCGCCTGAGCGATGAGTGATGGCACATAGCAATCTTGCGCCGTTAGCTTTAGTGATATATCGTTTTGTAGACGATTGGCATAGACATAAAACACAGCACTCAACCAACCTTCAAAGCTAGGCTCATACAGTACAATGCTAGGCGTCAATTGACCGACAGCGTAAGAGTCATTTTGCATAAGTGCTGACATGTTTTATCCTAAATTTTTATTATAAATACAGTAGCGAGATAGCAGGTTTTTTAATACATGCTATCTAGAGCCATTCTAAAATAAAGCCAACTGTCCAGTACGCTGATCGCTGAACTTGGTCTGCGTTTGAGCCAATACATACTGACGGAAATTATCGCGCGTTAGATGTGCAAGGTGTTCGTTTTTGCCAGTGGTCGCGATGAAGTATTTAGCACGGTTGACCGCAGCACCCATCTTTTTTAAATGGTATAGCGTCAATTGATTAAACTTACGTGCTTTAACGATTTTTTTAGCAGTTTTTGTACCGATACCTGGAATACGCACAATCATCTCATAAGTCGCTGTCTGGATATTGACTGGGAAATGCTCGCGATGGCGTATCGCCCACGCCAGTTTTGGGTCACAGTCTAAGTCCAAAAATGGCGATTCTGGCTCCACAATCTCATGCGCGCCAAAACCATAAAAACGCATTAACCAATCTGCTTGATACAGACGATTCTCCCGCACCATCGGTACAGGCGTTCCTATCGCCGGCAAGCGATTGTCAGAGAGCATGGGGACATAGCCTGAGTAATAAACCCGTTTGAGGTCATACGTTTTGTAAAAGTGACTCGACAGCTGAATCACCTGCAAGTCAGTCTCGTTACTCGCACCAACGATCATTTGGCTGGTCTGACCTGCTGGCGTGAACTTAGGCGCTTTTTTGTGAGTCTTACGGCTTTCACGAATGGTGATAATTTCTTCTTTTACCGTTTCCATCGGTGCTTTTAATTGGTCATGTGATTTTTCTGGCGCGAGCAAAGCCAATCCTGACTTAGTCGGAATTTCGATGTTGACGCTCAGACGGTCTGCATATAGTCCTGCCTCTAACAATAGCTCTTTTGACGCGCCGGGAATGGTTTTTAGATGAATATACCCGTTAAAACGCTCGCGAGTACGCAGGAGCTTGGCAACTTCGACCAGTCGCTCCATCGTATAGTCGCCACTTTTGAAGATACCAGAGCTGAGAAACAGCCCTTCGATATAGTTGCGGCGATAAAACTGCATGGTCAAATCGACGACTTCTTCGACACTAAAAGCAGCGCGCGGCGTGTCGTTGCTTTTGCGTGAGGTGCAATACGCGCAATCATAGATGCAATGGTTGGTCAAAAGAATTTTTAGCAGACTGACACAGCGACCATCTTCGGTATAGCTGTGACAGATACCGGTTGCTGAGGCATCGCCTAGAGCGCCGCCTTGGTTTTTGCGAGTACCAGCGGAGGAGGAGCAAGAGACATCATATTTGGCAGCGTCAGCCAAGATATTGAGCTTGCCCTGTAATCTTTCATAATTGATGTTTGCCATAAGTCGGTTATTACCAATTAATTAATGAGTAACTATTTTACCAAAATATGTATTAAGTCATTGTATTTATAAGAAAATTTAAAAAACAACACGACAAATAGTGTCGTATCCATCAAGAGGTTGTGAGCGAGCATACGTGCTACTCGATATGACACACATTAAAAAAGGCCTTGAATATTCAAGACCCTTTGCAACATGATACTGTTAAAGATGCGTATTTTGTAGTGAGCGAGTTATTTATTGAACCTTGGCACGTATTACCACGGTTTTGGCCGCATTAGCATCAAAGTTCACCAAGTTCCATTTTAGACCAGAGTAGTTTTCTTGGACAACCACCGTGTTGCCAACTTGCTGAATGGTTTGATAGCTGTCTCCGCCAGTGGTAGCAAGTGTCGGCAGAGGACTATTCAACGAGACTAACTGGACGCCACTTGGTAATGAGATCATGGCGTTGATGTCATTGACCGGCTGTGCTGAGGTGTTGGTATAAGTGGTGTGATACTCAATCACATCGCCAGGGGCAATATGATTGGCAGGAACGGCAACTTCACGTCCATCAGCATTTTTTAGAATTTTCATGACTTTGGTATTTGCATTGACCACGCCAGGCGTACTAAAGGTAGGAGTCAGTTGCAACGTATCCAAAGTTGTCGTCGTGGTCGTTACTTGATTGGTCACTGGCTGCTGCATAATCACTGGCGGGGTGACGTTGGTTGCGACAGGTAGTACTTGCGTCACGCTGCTGGCAGGCGTGGTAATCACATCTACTTTAGTGACTTTATTGGTAATAGAGTTAATCACCGGTACGCTAGTAACGGTCGTCATACCTTGGACAACAGGAGACTGACGCACGACGTAGCGTGGTACAGTGGTCACCTGAGTTACCGCGTACGGCATGCCGTCTTGCATGGTGATACCGTTTGGCGTCGCCGTAATCGTAGCAGTTTTGCCATCAGAATATTGCTCGACCACCGTGGTGCTACCGCTCGCAGAGGAGCTAATGGCAATCTCAGGGGCAGCATTGGCCGATGATGTAGCCAACACTATACCTACTAGCAATGCAGACATAGCTACATTTTTTGCCATGGTTGTTTTAGCAGTTGATGCTTGAAAACCATCGTTCATAATCATAAAAGACTCCTCAAAAATAATAGTAAGTAATACAACAGTAGATAATGCCTAGATAAACAAAACCCCCGCTAAATGACACCGAAAAATATGCCAAATAACGAGGGTAGTAGTGCTGATATTAGCCTATGTATGCGATCAGACCATCATTATTTTTAGTAAGCGCGCAGCAGTGTTAACTTGCATAGAAGTTATTCAATCTTAAATATTTCTTACTGAATAGACTTAATACTAAAGCTGTTGTGCACTCAAACTCAAATAATTATGCGCCAAAACAAATCATGGATAAAAGCAGCATTGTGTAACCGAAATGGTATAAATGCTATTTATGTGTAGTAAGGCTTTCATCTATGGAATGGCATAACTAAGTCGCTAGTCACAATCATTGTCATCGAAGCTGCTATCTAAAAGTCATTTCTCAAACTGTCTACAATTGAGAACATCAAATTTATAAATTAGAATGCAGTGTAGCTATTAGTCATATATAACTTTCATGACTTCATATTCAACGACGCCCTTTGGCGTTTCGATGCGCACTTCGTCGCCTTCGAATTTACCAATCAAACCACGAGCGATTGGTGAGTTGACTGAGATTTTACCAGCTTTAAAGTCAGCTTCATCGTCGCCAACGATTTTGTACTGTTTTTCTTCTTCAGTGTCCATGTTTTCGATCACGACGCTAACACCAAACACGATACGGCCTTCTTTTGGCAGTGTCGAAGGATCGATGACTTGAGCGCCACCGAGTTTGGCTTCGATGTCACGAATACGTGCTTCACAAAAACCTTGTTGCTCACGGGCAGCATGGTATTCAGCATTTTCTTTCAAATCGCCGTGTTCG
This sequence comes from Psychrobacter sp. 4Bb, assembly GCF_002836735.1. Taxonomy (GTDB): domain Bacteria; phylum Pseudomonadota; class Gammaproteobacteria; order Pseudomonadales; family Moraxellaceae; genus Psychrobacter. Next base: position 20,633 of record NZ_PJAS01000058.1, read on the forward strand.
CGTGCTTCAGCAATCGATGCTGTGATGCGTGGACGGTCGACACTTTTTAGCTGTTTTAATTCGGCTTCTAGAGCCGCGTGTCCTTGCGGAGTCATTGGGTAACGTTGCATGTTTTTTCCTTAAACCAATAACACCACACCACCTCATAATGAGATGGTGTCAGTGTTGTTGCAATGGATATAAAATATAAAAGAGTGATAATTAAGACGATGTAATGAATAAGTTGGCCATCATTTATGAGTGTATTTCACCTCAATTCAAGCATAGGTGCACTTAAGCTTACGTAATAAAAAGCATAGTCGCAATTTAGCCACTATGCTTTTTAGGTCTATCACGGTAAAGGTATCGTTCCTCAAGCATGGTTGGCTATATTTAAAGCAAACAACAATACTTGAGTGAGCTTTTAGGCAAGCCTAACGGTTATGCTTAATCTACTGAAATTATTCAGCCACGTCAATAGACTTTGCTTGCTCATGCAAATCTTGTAACTTATAGACATCAAACGGTAAGTCAATCGCGTAAGATTTGCAGACGGCATCAGCGGCACCTAACGTGGTGACGTAGAATACTTTGCCCTGTAGCGCACTACGGCGAATAGAGAACGAATCCTCTTGAGCTTGCTTACCTTCAGTAGTATTGATGATAAGGTCGATTTTGCCATTTTTCAAGGCATCAACGATATGCGGGCGACCTTCAGTGACCTTGTTGATTTGCTGACTTTCGATACCAGCGTCGCTCAGTACTTTTTGCGTGCCAGTGGTCGAGACGATTTTGAAGCCAAAGTCTGCAAGCTGACGAGCAATCGGAGCGATTTGGGCTTTGTCGCTGTCACGAACTGAGATAAAGACGGTTTTTGTCTCGCCTTCAGTCGGCAAGCCTGGCAGACGCTCATTACTACCGATAATGGCCTTGTAGAATGCTTCGCCAAAGGTTTTGCCCACGCCCATAACTTCGCCCGTTGATTTCATCTCAGGACTCAAGATTGGGTCAACACCTGGAAACTTAGCGAATGGGAATACCGCTTCTTTGACCGCATAGAATGCTGGAACAATCTCAGTGGTAAAACCTTGGTCTTTAAGCGAAGTACCAGCCATACAGCGAGCAGCAACCTGTGCTAAAGAAGTACCGATACACTTAGAGACAAACGGTACTGTACGTGCAGCACGTGGGTTCACTTCTAGGATATATACGGTTTCGCCTTTTACCGCGAACTGTACGTTCATTAGACCGATAACGCCTAGCTCTTTTGCCATAGCGACTGTCTGTGCGCGCATCACGTCACATAGCTCTTTAGACAGTGAGTATGGTGGCAGTGAGCATGCTGAGTCGCCTGAGTGAACGCCAGCCTGTTCGATATGTTGCATGATACCGCCGATGACGACATCAGTACCATCACATACACAGTCTACATCGACTTCGATAGCATCATCTAAGAAACGATCCAGTAGGACAGGCGCTTCGTTCGATGCTTGTACCGCAGTACGTAGATAGTGTCTTAGCTCGTCTTCGTTATAGACGATTTCCATCGCGCGACCACCTAATACATAAGATGGACGTACAACCAATGGATAGCCTACGTCTTTTGCTTTAACCAAGCCATCTTCTAGGCTGGTTGCTAGTGCGTTTGACGGCTGTACTAGGTTTAGCTGCTGAATCATATGCTGGAAGCGCTCACGGTCTTCGGCACGGTCGATTGCATCAGGGCTAGTACCGATGATTTTAACGCCTGCTGATTCTAGTGCACGAGCAAGTTTCAATGGTGTTTGACCACCGAACTGGACAATCACGCCATCAGGGTTTTCGATACGAACAATCTCTAATACATCTTCTAACGTGATTGGCTCAAAGTATAGACGGTCAGAAGTGTCATAATCGGTTGAAACCGTTTCAGGGTTACAGTTGACCATGATGGTCTCGTAACCATCTTCACGCATAGCAAGCGCTGCATGCACACAGCAGTAATCAAACTCGATACCTTGGCCGATACGGTTAGGACCACCACCGATAACCATAATTTTCTTTTTGTCTGTTGGGTTGGCTTCACATTCGCTATCGTAGGTCGAGTACATATAAGCCGTGCTAGTAGCAAACTCTGCTGCACAGGTATCTACACGCTTATAGACTGGATAGACGTTTAGATCCCAGCGCTTTTTGCGTAGCTGCTTCTGTGAGATACCAAGCAGTTTAGCCAAGCGCAAATCTGATAAGCCTTTACGTTTAAAGCTACGTAGATTTTTCTCGTTCAAGCCGCCAAAACCAAGTGATTTTACGGTAGCTTCTGTTTTGACGATGTCTTCTATCTGTACCAAGAACCATGGGTCAATCTTGGTAAAGTTAAACACTTCATCGACACTCATACCGACACGGAATGCATCAGCAACGTAGTAGATACGCTCAGGTGTTGGAATGGTTAGGCGGTTGATGATTTCGCTACGCGCTTTTTCGGCGCTCACTTTTGACAAGTCAATTTGCTCATCAAAACCATCTGCACCTGTTTCCATGCCGCGCAATGCTTTTTGCATCGACTCTTGGAAGTTACGACCGATCGCCATCACTTCACCGACCGATTTCATCTGAGTCGACAGGATATTGTCTGCTTGCGGGAATTTTTCGAAGTTGAAACGAGGTATCTTAGTCACGACATAATCAAGCGCAGGCTCAAAGCTGGCTGGCGTTTTGCCACCAGTGATGTCATTTTGCAATTCATCTAGGGTATAACCAATCGCCAGTTTTGCTGCGATTTTGGCAATCGGGAAGCCAGTGGCTTTTGAGGCTAGGGCAGACGAGCGTGATACGCGTGGGTTCATCTCGATGACGACCATGCGACCTGTATCAGGGTTGATACCGAACTGTACGTTTGAGCCGCCAGTTTCTACACCAATTTCACGCAGTACTGCCAATGAAGCATTACGCATGATTTGGTATTCTTTGTCCGTCAAAGTCTGCGCAGGTGCAACCGTGATAGAGTCGCCCGTGTGCACGCCCATTGGGTCAAAGTTTTCGATAGCGCAGATGATGATGCAGTTGTCGTTTTTGTCACGAACCACTTCCATCTCGTATTCTTTCCAACCAATCAATGATTCATCGATCAATAATTGATGGTTTGGAGACAAATCAAAACCGCGCTCACAGATTTCAATGAACTCATCGCGGTTATAGGCGATACCGCCGCCTGAACCACCCATCGTGAATGATGGACGAATAATACACGGATAGCCCATTTTTTCTTGAGTAGCAAAGGCTTCTTCCATGGTTTCAGCGGTTTCAGCGCGAGGGCACTCAAGGCCGATACGCTTCATGGCTTTATCAAACAAGTTGCGGTCTTCTGCCATCTCGATTGAGTCTTTGGTCGCGCCAATCAATTCACAGTTATACTTAGTCAATACGCCGTGCTTATCTAGCTCTAGCGCACAGTTTAGCGCGGTCTGTCCGCCCATCGTTGGTAAGATTGCATCTGGACGTTCTTTGGCAATGATTTGCTCAACGGTCTGCCAAGTAATCGGCTCGATATAGGTTGCGTCAGCCATGACCGGGTCAGTCATGATGGTTGCAGGATTTGAGTTGACCAAGATGACGCGGTAGCCTTCTTCTTTTAGTGCTTTACACGCCTGTGCGCCTGAATAGTCAAACTCACATGCTTGGCCGATGACGATAGGGCCTGCGCCAATGATAAGAATGCTTTTTATGTCGGTACGTTTTGGCATAGTTAGAGCTACCTTCGTTTGGGTGATAATTTGAGTAATCTTTATTTTTGATAACGCTCAAGGCGTTTTATACTTGCAGTGCTTTATTTAGTGCCGCTTGAACCGCTATGGACGATTCAAGCGTTTACTTATTATGTAGTTATAATCAACCGTTTACGCTTGGGCAGCTTTAGACGCTTCCATCATATCCGCAAACTTATCAAACAATGGCGCGCAGTCATGTGGACCAGGGCTGGCTTCTGGGTGACCTTGGAAGCTAAAGACTGGCTTATTGGTCAGCTCGATACCTTGGTTAGTACCATCAAACAGTGAGCGATGAGTAGATTTAACGTTGTCAGGTAACGTGTCTTCATCAACCGCAAAACCATGGTTCTGACTGGTAATCATAACCGTGCCAGTCGCCAAATCCTGTACTGGATGGTTAGCACCATGATGGCCAGTTTTCATTTTGATAGTATTTGCACCGCTAGCCAGACCAATCAGCTGATGGCCTAAGCAGATGCCAAACGTTGGTACGTCAGTTTGTTCAATGATGTGACGTACCGCATCGATAGCGTAATCACAAGCTGCAGGGTCACCAGGGCCGTTTGATAAGAAGATGCCATCTGGATTTATTGCTAGCACGTCTGCGATAGGGGTCTGTGCTGGTACAACCGTTACGTGACAACCGCGGTCAACGAGCATGCGTAGGATGTTTGTTTTGCTACCGAAGTCATAAGCGACGACGTTGTATTTAGCATCGATATGAGTACCAAGTTGCTTAAAGAAGCCGCCAGTACCACTATCATGACTACCAGGGATATCGCGGTTGAGTAGGGTGTCTGATAAATCCCACGTACCTGCTGTCCACTCGAAGTTCTCTTTAGTGCAGCATTCTTTTGCCAAGTCCATGCCCTTTAGACCTGCAAAGCCTTTCGCTAACTCAATCGCTTTTTGCTCATCGTCGCTGCTGATAGTCTCGCCGTTTGAGGCAGTCATGATACAGCCGTTCTGTGCACCTTTATCACGTAATAGACGTGTTAGCTGACGCGTATCAATTTCAGCGATAGCCACTGTTTCGTTACGCTGTAAATAGTCGCTAAGTGACTCTGAGTTACGGAAGTTAGAGGTTGCCATGGTCCCATCACGAATGATAAGACCATCTGCCCATACTTTGTGGCCATTGCCAGATTCGGTGTCCTCGCTATTGGTGCCTGTATTACCAATATGAGGGTAAGTCAAAGTCACCAGCTGGCGGGCATAACTTGGATCGGTTAGGATTTCTTGATACCCTGTCATGGCTGTGTTAAATACCACTTCACCAATACGATGACCTAGGCTGCCGATACTGACACCGCGAAAGATTGTACCGTCTGCTAGTGCCAAAATTGCTTGTATTTCTGCCGATGAATTCAAGGATTGCCTCCGCTGTTATTGGTGAGTGCCATCGTGTTTTGTTGGTCTAAAATTGCTCCATATCCTTTTATTTACGGCATTTGACTGTTGTCATATAAAAGTAAAAAAAGGGCGATACACAAAAATTTTCCACAAAAAAGCGAGAAGACATTATTGATGAAAACTACAAAACCCACTAGATAGTGAATAGGTAACTTGCATCATGTCCGCTCGCTTAGGCACAGATTTTGCGTATTATATACAAAATAGACGGTTATAGCTAGCCGATTTACTGGGTTAATAGTCATTTCATGGCTAATAATGAGGACTTTATAAAGATATTGACTTTATAAAATAGCCTAAGCAAAAATTAACTACTTACTCTTTTATCGAATTCGACATCAAGCGTATATTAATAGCGCTGGATTTTCGCAGTTGGCTTTGCCACAATGGACAGCGCAGCGCTAGACCCAATTTTTATGGTCGTTTGTTATAACAATAATGAAGATGACAAGGAGTCGTTATGATTTATCAGTATTTAGACAAAACCCCTGAGTTTGCTGCACCGTTCAATGGCTGGGTAGCAGATTCAGCGCAAGTGATGGGCGATGTATATTTAGGTCATCAAGCCAATATTTGGTTCGGTGCAGTGATACGCGGTGACAACGATCGTATCCATATCGGTGACTATAGTAATGTGCAAGAAAACAGTGTGATTCATACTGATGCAGGTATTGAGGTGAAAATCGGTAATTACGTGACTATCGGCCATTTGGCTATGTTGCATGGCTGTGAAGTCGGTGATAACAGCCTAATAGGTATTGGCGCTGTGGTACTTAACAATGTCAAAATTGGTAAAAACTGTCTGATAGGGGCGAAAGCCTTGATTACTGAAGGTCAGGTTATTCCAGATAACTCGCTAGTGATGGGCGCGCCTGCAAAAGTGGTCAAAACGCTAACAGATGAGCAAGCCGCCATGCTAAAAATGTCAGCGCTACATTATGCTGAGCGTTGCCAGAAATTTAAAACAGGCTTAACAGAAATAGCGATGCCTGACTAAAGGTAAATAGTCTAAGCAATTCTAAAGGGATAGATTACAAGGTACAGGCTTATTTCGTTTACATGCTATTTAAGTGATGTGCTCAGCTTTAGTAGATAACTGTACCCAATTTTATTAAACGATTCATATTTTTTCGCAACCAACGATAAGGTCTCACCATGCAGGCAAATCAAGCACAAACAAAACAAAAACAACTGGCATTATTTGATTTAGATCATACATTACTTGATGTCGATAGCGATTATCTCTGGGGCGAGTATATCGTAAAGCATGACCTTGTCGATGAGGCGCAGTACCGCACTGCCAATCAGAAGTTTTATAATGACTATATCGAAGGTACGCTAGACGCGACAGAGTATAATGAATTCGTTGCGCAGTTTTTAAGCAGTCTGCCGCTTGATAGACTTGATGAGCTAAGAGAAGACTATATCAAAAGCGAAATCGAGCCACATATTCGCCCAAAAGCGATGGAAGCATTGTGTCAGCATATTGAGCAAGGACACGATGTGGTAATTATTTCTGCGACCAATGATTTTGTGGTATCGGCCATTGCTAAGCGGTTTGGTATTGAAGCTGCCAATGTATTGGCAACGCCACTCGAGATCAAAGACAATCGCTACACAGGTAAGCTAACTGACAGACCAAACTTCCAAGCGGGCAAAATATACCATTTGGATAAATGGCTAAATAAACAGCAAGCCTCTGGCATTACCTTTGAAAAAACATATGCGTATTCAGATTCCAAAAATGATATCCCGTTACTCGAATGGGCTGATGTGGCCGTTTGCGTATCACCTGATGATGCGTTACATGCGCATGCTTTGGCACATCGCTGGGCAGTAGAAGATTGGTCAATATAGACTGTCCAATCTAATAATAGTAGCAACATTGGCAATAGCATTAATTAGTGAACCGTTTAGTCTCAATCTCATTTAAAATAGCGCCACATTCGTTATTTATTTTTATTAGAAAAACAGGAACATTTATGGAAATCAATCCGTATCAAGAGCAAATTAAAGATTTATCAGAGCGTGGGCAGGATTTGCGGAGGTATCTTTGACTTTGATGGTAAGCAAGAACGCTTAGAAGAAGTCAATTTGGAATTAGAAAACCCTGAGCTATGGAACGATCCAGAGCGCGCGACCAAAATCAACAAAGAAAAAAGTCACCTTGATGGTGTCATCGATGTGGTGGTTTCTCTTGAAACCACACTAGAAGACGCGTCTGCCATGCTAGAGTTGGCAGTCGAAGCAGAAGATGAGTCCTTGCTAGCCGACGTGCAGAGCGAGCTAGATAGCGCTGAGAAACGTGTTGCTGATTTAGAATTCCGCCGGATGTTTAGCGGTGAGATGGATCCAAATAACTGCTACTTGGATATTCAGTCAGGTAGTGGCGGCACTGAAGCGCAAGATTGGGCTGAAATGCTACTACGCATGTACACGCGCTGGGCAGAAGCACATGGTTTCAAAGTAGATGTTATTGAAGTGTCATCAGGTAGCGTGGCTGGTATCAAGTCGGCAACCATTGAGATTAAAGGCGATTATGCGTTTGGCTGGTTGCGTACCGAGATTGGTGTCCACCGTCTAGTACGTAAGTCACCATTTGATAGTAATAATGGTCGTCATACGTCGTTTGCTGCGGTGTTTGTGTCGCCTGAGATTGACGACAACGTCGAGATTGATATCAATCCAGCGGATTTGCGTATCGATACCTATCGCTCATCAGGAGCGGGTGGTCAGCACGTAAACACGACAGATTCTGCGGTACGTATTACCCATGAGCCGTCGGGCGTGGTAGTGACCTGTCAGAATGAGCGTAGTCAACATGGTAACAAAGCCACCGCGATGAAAATGCTGCGTGCTAAGCTCTACGAGTTAGAGATGCAAAAACGTATGGAATCACAGCAAGCGGTAGAAGACGGTAAGTCTGATGTCGGTTGGGGCAGTCAAATTCGCTCATACGTGCTCGACGACTCTCGTATCAAGGATTTGCGTACGGGTGTTGAAACCTTTAACACTGGTGCGGTGCTAGATGGTGACCTCGATCAGTTCATCGAAGCGAGTCTAAAAGCAGGACTGTAAAAGGCTGTTTTAAATAAGCAGCCGTTTTAAAATAGTAACTAATTGAAATAGTAACCAATATTTAATTAAGGAAAATTATGCCAAGCGTTAATAATTATTTTGATGATAAAGTGACTTCTATTGCTTTTCAAACGGCTACCAAGCCTGCGACTGTCGGCGTCATGGAAATTGGTGAGTATGAATTTGGTACCAGTGAATTTGAAACCATGAGTGTGGTGAGCGGTGCATTGACTGTCAAGCTGCCAGAAAGTGACGAATGGAAAACGTTTAACGCTGGCGAGCAGTTTACCGTTGAAGCTAATCAGAAGTTCCAAGTAAAAGTAGACGTCGAAACCGCTTATCTATGTGTATATGGTAAATAACGACTTCCAAGTTATAGCAGTATCAAAACGAAAAAAGCCAAGTATTTTATACTTGGCTTTTTTTGTGGGCATTTCATTCTCTAGCTCACTCTTTATAAGTCCTTACGGTACTGAACCATATCTGTCTGAGTCGCAATGGCATCATAGAGTTTACGAGCGGCGGTGTTGCTTTCTTGTGTCGTCCAGTAGACACGGTTGCAGTCCTTATCCTTAGCAAAGGAGTATACATGTTCAATCAATGCACGTCCTACGCCTTGACCACGGACATTATTCGCGACGTATAAATCTTCTAAGTAACAACATGCGTTAGTATTCCATGTGTTGGGATGCAGTACCACATGGGTAATGCCTATCAAAACATCCTCTCTCCACGCCCCAAATCCATAAACAGGGATGTCATCATCAAGCAGATTGCGCCACGTCGTCTCCGTCGTGCTTGACGGCAAATTGGTCTCATAAAATGTCAGATAGTTTTGCCATAAGTGCGCCCAAAGATCATGATCGGCGAGGGCGAGTGCCTTTATTTTCACAGGTGAATGGTCCATTTTTTATAAACTTAAGTCGTGAGTAGTGCTGAATTATGCCTCAAAAATACAGCATTTAGAACCCGTATCGCTATTTTTATCACTGCTTTATTTTACACAGGATTACACTTTGTCTGTGCCAAATAAACAGTAAAAATTACCGTCATTAATTATGCTAAAACCATGAATTCTCAAAGGTATATAGGTTTATGACAAAGGCAATAGTAAAGGCAAACCAGCAAACAATGACCAAAGACGTGCGTCATGATTACGAGCATCTCGCACGCCGTGCCAATTTGCGTTATGTGAGTGACGACGAACCAGGCTACGAGCGTAGGCGTTGGGGTCGCGGCTTTACTTATCGTGATGCAACGGGCAACACGGTCAAAGACAAAGCATTGCGTCAGCGTTTTGATGCATTGGTGATACCGCCTATGTGGTCAGAGGTGTGGATATGCCAAGACGAACGAGGCCATCTGCAATCAACAGGGCGAGACGAAAAATCGCGCAAACAATACTTGTATCATCCCTCATGGAACAATATTCGCGACCAAGCAAAGTTTGATGCGATGATAGGATTTGCAGAGGCGCTGCCCAATCTACGCGCGCAGGTGGAGGCAGATTTGGAAGCAAAGTCCTTATCACGCACCAATGTGCTTGCTGCCGTCGTTAAATTGCTAGAGACCACTTTGATTCGTATTGGTAATAGCCGCTACGCTAAGCAAAATAAAAGCTATGGTCTGAGTACGCTACGCAGCAAGCATGTCAGTGAAACCGACAATGGACTGGCATTTGATTTTGTCGGCAAAAGCGCAAAAGAACACCACATCGAACTGCAAGACGAGCGATTGATTGATATCGTGCAAGCCTGTTCTGAGCTGCCAGGCTATCAAATATTCAAATATCTAGACGACAACGGACATAAGCAAGTCGTTGACAGTAGCGATATCAATGATTACTTACGGATGCACACGTGCGGCATGGACTGTGAAAGCAAGCTATACAGCGCAAAGGATTTTCGTACATGGATGGCAAGTGTACTTGCGGCAAGCTACCTATATGATGAGCTACAAACGTCTGCAGGCGCTAACATATTAACCAGTGCACCAGAAAGCGCTGAGCGACAGCAATTAGTTACTGAGATGGTAAAAAGTGTCGCAGCAGAGCTAGGCAACACGCCGACCGTATGCCGTGCCTCTTATATTCATCCCATTGTCATTGAGCGTTTTTTGGCAGGGCAGTTCTTTGAAACTTACAAACAAGCGCGCCGTGGACGAACTAAGAAATACCAAAGCTGCGAAGAAAAAGCATTGTTAGGGTTTTTAAGAGCTGATGTTTAAGTGTGAGGTTTTAGATAATAATATTGAGGTGTTAATTCTTTAATAGGAAATTGAAAATATGCGGCAGTACTTTGGCTATTGTAGGTGTCTTCGCGGACTTATAGCGAATTAATGATAATTAGTTATGGATTATCTCTATTTCTATAAAATAAAAATGATACGTTATGTATTGAAATAAACGTAAAAATGCGTTACTAATAGAGCATGATAAATACGAACCTATGAAACGGTCTATAGGATGTGGCCGTTATTCAATCATAAATACCATTTTACCAGTTACCAGTTACCAGTTACCAGTTACCTGCTATTGCTAAAGGATTAGCTTATGAACACCACCTCTCAAACCCCGACGAATATTGATACAGATATTACCATCACGCCAAAAAACTATACCGATTACTATAATAATTTTGATATGAATACACTGCTGTCAGAAATATTTGGCGAGCAGGTGGATGATCGACTAAATGCTTATATGGCTTGCTGTGGTCGTCATGTACGTGACGGCCGCGCTGACAATGCCGCGCTAGTACACGAAGACACCGCAGGCAATATAACGCGCATGAGTTTTGGTGAGCTTGACAAAGCAAGTGCTCAAATCGCCAATTTGCTACAGTCGTATGGGGTAAAAGCGGGCGATAAGGTAGCGACCATGCTACCGCGCACGCCCGAGCTGCTAACCGTTGTATTGGCGACATGGCGTATCGGAGCCGTATATCAGCCGCTATTTACTGCTTTTGGCTATGATTCAATCAAATATAGGATGGACAAAGCCGATACCAAAGTCGTTTTTACTAACTTAGAAAATCGCAGCAAGTTTGAAGATTTGGCTGAGCAAACCAAAATGGTATTGGTCGGCAGTGTGGAGGATGCCCAGACATGGGGTGATGATCACTATATCCAGTCTATGGCAGCACAGCTGCAAACGTTTGAACCTATGATGCTTGATACGGATGCGCCATTTTTGCAAATGTTTACCTCAGGCACGGTTGGCAAATCAAAAGGCGTCAGCGTTCCATTGGCTGCGTTACCTGCTTTTTACCTATATATGCGTTATGCCATCGACCTACGCGAAGATGATCAGTATTGGAACATGGCCGATCCAGGCTGGGCGTATGGCTTGTACTATGCCATCACAGGGCCTCTGTTACTGGGCATCACCACTTATTTTAATGAAGCAGGATTCGATGCGACCCATACCCATGACTTTATGGTGCGTCATAAGATTACCAATTTGGCCTCTTCACCAACGGCATTTCGAATGATGAAATCTAGTGGTGTGTTTGATAGTGTTAATGAAGAGACTCATGACGATGTCAAGCTGTCTTTACGCTGTGCCAACTCAGCAGGGGAGACATTGAACACTGAAGTGGTCAACTGGGTTGAAACCTATCTAGCATGCCAAGTCAAAGACCAATATGGGCAAACAGAAACGGGCATGACTTGCTGTGCACATCATGCACTGACACATGAATGTCCTGTTGGCTCGATGGGTATGGCACTGCCAGGTCATACACTAGTCGTACTAGATGATGATATGAATGTACTGCCGGATGGCGAACAAGGGCAGCTGGCAGTCGTCGTCAGTCAATCACCTGCGTTTTATTTCCGTGGCTATAGCTGGAATGAAAAACAAGCCTTTGTAGATGATTACTATCTGACAGGCGACGTGGTCGAGCGTCATAGTGATGGTAGTTACTGGTTCTCAGGCCGTGATGATGACATTATCATTACCGCAGGTTACCGCGTAGGGCCTACTGATGTCGAAAATACTGTATTAGAGCATGAAGCAGTCGCAGAATCTGCGGCGGTAGGCGTGCCAGATGAAGTGCGCGGTCACACTATCAAGTCTTATGTGGTACTAAAAGATGGCATCGAAGGCAGTGAGCAAATCGCCAAAGAAATCCAAGAGCTGGTACGCAAACGCCTATCCACTCATGCTTATCCGCGTGAGGTCGAGTTTGTGACCGAGTTACCAAAAACGCCAAGTGGCAAGATACAACGCTTTTTGCTGCGTAGTCTGTCTGCTGCATAAATGAATTGGTAAAGTGTCTATAAATTTAATAGAAAAATATCTAATAAGAAGCAAAAATTTAAAGGAATAATCATGCAAGTTAAAGAAAATAGCTTTTTGGTCACAGGCGGTGCATCAGGTTTGGGTGAGTCAGTGGCTCGGGCGATTGTAGATCAAGGTGGCAACGTCGTTATCGCTGATTTAAATAAAACTGCTGGGCAAGCATTGGTCGCTGAATTGGGTGATAGCGCACGTTTTGTGCGCTGTGATATCACTAACGGTGATGAAGTGCAATCAGCGGTTGAGATGGCAGAGTCAGCTTTCGGCGGCTTACAAGGCTCAATCAACTGTGCTGGTATCGTAGTGGTACAAAAGCTGCTAGATCGTGATAACAATCCGGCAGACCTTGAGGCATTTAGCCGCGGGGTCAATGTCAATCTGGTCGGTTCATTTAATGTCGCCCGTTTGGTCGCTGCTAGCATTGCCAAGCGTATAGCGAGTGATGGTACCGCAGGCGAGCATGTAGAAAAGAATGCAGATCAAGGTATTATTATTAATACAGCCTCTATTGCAGCTTTTGACGGTCAAATAGGTCAAGCCAGCTATTCTTCGTCTAAGGCAGGCGTGGTTGGACTGACCTTGCCGCTTGCTCGCGAGCTGGCACGTCATGGTATACGCGTGATGACCATCGCACCAGGCGTCTTTGCTACGCCGATGATGGAGAGCATTCCTGAAAAAGCCCGCGAGCAGCTAGAGGCAGGTGTGCCATATCCTAAACGTTTAGGCGCTCCCAATGAGTTCGCCAAATTGGTCACTCATATCATTGACAATGCCTATCTAAATGGCGAAGTCATTCGCTTAGATGGTGCGATTCGCATGGTGTAGTAGTCTAGTGAGTGTTTCATCACTTTTGCACAAAACGTATCTACAGAATCTGGCATAGTGCTTTGATACATATGATTAATGACAAAAAATTAATTATGGGAATCAGAGTCTATGCTATTTTTTCATAAAAAATATTACTCATCAAATGAGCAGCGTACGCCTTGGTTACCCATTATCATTGGCCTTAGTCTTGCTGCCATTGTCAGCACCAGCGCTATTGCTTATGCCAAAAGCACCTCAAAAACCAAAAACCCCATTCCTCCTTCCATAGTCATTGACCGAGTCTTTGTCGACAAATCAGATCGTATCTTAAAATTGATGAGCGATGGTAAAGTTATTAGGTCGTATCGTATTGCCCTTGGGGGCAGTCCATCGGGACATAAGCAACAAGAAGGCGATCAGCGTACGCCCGTTGGAATTTATACCTTAGATTATAAAAATGAGAAATCTATTGCGCATCGTTCTATCCATATTAGCTATCCAAATGATGAAGACAAGGCACGAGCGAATTCATTAGGGGTCAATCCGGGTGGCGATATCATGATTCATGGGCAAATGAATGGCTTTGGACATTTGGCATTATTTAATCAACGACGCGATTGGACAGATGGTTGTATCGCTGTCACTAATGACGAGATGGATGAAATTATGGCAGCGGTGATACTTGGTACTCCTATCGAAATCGTGGAGTAGAATAGTCGGATTATGATTGGGTTTATGCTCAATAAGTGTATTGCTTATTACCGTATTCAATGGAGATTTCTCTTTAACTTACATCAATAAAATGGCGTTTCTTATCTACTAGCTACCTTTAACTGATATTAATAGCCCATTTAAATATTATTAATAATAAATATCATTGTTTTAAGTAAGGTTTTATTTAGCAATTGTCTTGAAATAGATGTATATATACCTTATATAAGTGACAGATAACAGTGGGCACTAGACTAAGATAATCCTTAGAGGTGCTATTGAGAATACCAATTATAAAAGGACATAGACATGAGATTTGAGAAGTTTACGCAAAAACTGCAATCAGCGATTCAAGAAGCTCAGAGCCTAGCGTTAGGTCGTGATCATACGGGCATTGATCCTGTGCATTTGCTCGCGGTATTGCTACAAGATGAGTCTAATTTATCTATCTGCCAACAAGCAGGCGCTTCTATTCCAGCGCTGAAAAACGGCGTTGCCAAAGCTTTAGATAACCAAGCGACCATTTCGGAGCCGACAGGTGACGTCAATCTAAACCCAAACTCGGTAAAAATATTGAACTTGGCAGATCGTCAGGCGCAAAAAGAAGGCGATGATTTTATTGCGACTGAATGGGTCATGTTGGCACTCGCTGAGCAAGGCGAAACCAAAAAAATATTTGAAAGTGCAGGCGTGACGGCAAGCAAACTAAAAGCGGTCATTGAGCAGCTGCGCGGTGATGATACCGTCAATAACCAAAACGCCGAAGATCAGCGTGATGCACTCAACAAATACACGATTAATCTGACTGAGCAAGCAGAGCTTGGCAAGCTAGATCCAGTCATTGGCCGTGACGAAGAGATTCGCCGTACTATTCAGGTGCTGTCACGCCGTACCAAAAATAATCCTGTACTTATCGGTGAGCCGGGCGTTGGTAAAACAGCTATCGTTGAAGGCTTAGCACAGAAAATCATCAATGGTGATGTACCAGAAGGTCTGCGCCGCAAAGAAGTGTTGTCATTAGACTTAGGCGCGCTGATTGCAGGGGCAAAATTCCGTGGTGAGTTTGAAGAACGCCTCAAAAGCGTATTGAGCGACTTGGCCAAACAAGAAGGCAATGTCATTCTGTTCATCGATGAGCTGCATACGATGGTTGGTGCAGGCAAGTCTGAAGGTGCGATGGATGCGGGTAATATGCTAAAACCTGCTTTGGCACGCGGTGAGCTGCACTGCGTTGGTGCGACCACCCTTGATGAGTATCGCCAGTACATCGAAAAAGACGCTGCGCTTGAACGTCGTTTTCAAAAGGTTTTGGTCGATGAGCCAACAGTCGAAGATACCATTGCGATATTACGGGGTTTAAAAGAGCGTTACGAGCTGCACCATGGCGTCGATATTCAAGATAGCGCCATCATTGCTGCTGCGCGCATGAGCCATCGCTATATCACTGACCGTAAGCTACCAGATAAGGCGATTGATTTAATTGACGAAGCAGCCAGCCGCTTGCGTATGGAGATGGACAGCAAGCCTGAATCATTAGGTAAACTCGATAGTCGCCTCATTCAGCTAAAAATGCAGCGTGAGGTGCTCAAAAACGAAGAAGATGCTGGCGCGCAAGCTGAGCGTAAAGTGCTCGATGCGCAAATAGCGGAATTGGAAAAAGAGTATGCTGATCTTAACGAGGTTTGGCAGGCAGAGAAAGCACTGGTCAAAGGCAGTCAACAGCTAAAAGACGAGCTAGATAAAGCCCGTATTGCGTATGACAAGGCTAGCCGCGAAGGCGATTATGAGATCATGAGTAAGCTGCAATACGAAACCATTCCGCAGTTAGAACGACGTATTCATGAGTCTGACTTGGCTGAGCAAAAAGAGCAGACAGGTGAAGGTAGCGGTGTGAAATTGCTGCGTAATAAGGTGACAGACAACGAAATCGCCGAAGTGGTGGCGGCCGCGACTGGTATTCCAGTCAGCAAAATGATGCAAGGTGAGCGTGACAAGATGATAGCAATGGAAGAAAAGCTCCGTGAGCGTGTTATCGGTCAAAACGAAGCGGTCGAATCGGTGGCCAATGCGGTACGTCGTAGCCGTGCAGGCTTATCTGACCCCAACCGTCCTTCTGGTTCGTTCTTATTTCTGGGACCTACGGGTGTTGGTAAAACCGAGCTGACCAAATCACTAGCAAACTTTTTGTTTGACTCTGAAGATGCGATCGTACGTATCGACATGAGTGAATATATGGAAAAACACAGTGTCAGTCGTTTGGTGGGCGCGCCTCCAGGTTATGTCGGTTATGAAGAAGGCGGTACATTGACAGAAGCCGTACGCCGTAAGCCATATAGCGTCATATTGTTCGATGAAGTAGAAAAGGCGCATCCTGATGTGTTTAACATCTTGCTGCAAGTATTGGATGATGGTCGCTTAACCGATTCGCAAGGTCGTGTAGTAGATTTCAAAAACACCGTGATCATCATGACCAGTAACTTGGGTTCGCACAAGATACAAGAAATGGTTGGCGAGAGCTATGAGGATATCAAAGCGGAAGTAATGGATTCTGTTGGGCAGCATTTCCGTCCAGAGTTCGTCAACCGTATTGATGAAATCGTAGTCTTCCATCCGCTTGGTATGTCGCAGATGGCAGGTATTGCGGATATTCAACTGGATCGATTACGTCAGCGTATCCAAGAGCGTGAGATGGATATTGAGCTGTCAGCAGATGCGATGAATAAATTGGTTGCCGTGGGTTATGACCCTGTTTATGGCGCTCGTCCTTTAAAGCGTGCCATTCAACAAGAGATCGAAAACCCATTGTCATTGAAACTATTGGCA
Organism: Psychrobacter sp. 4Bb; assembly: GCF_002836735.1. GTDB lineage: Bacteria > Pseudomonadota > Gammaproteobacteria > Pseudomonadales > Moraxellaceae > Psychrobacter. The sequence goes on from NZ_PJAS01000058.1 coordinate 37,493, forward strand.
GGTGATTTTGTCGCTGGTGATATTATCAAAGTCGATGTAGGTGCCGATGACAAGCTAACTTTTGATAAGCTTAGAATGAGCTAATCACATTGGCATCGATGTCTTTATGACCCAACTGTATGTTTAAAATAAACCCCTTATCTACAATCGTAGGTAAGGGGTTTTTATTTATAAGGAGCGTTTTACGTTACTGTTTTTTTACCATTTCAATATCTCTTAAGTCTTAGGACTATGCTATAACTAAATCAATGAATAATAGTATAAGTATCAACTGAATGGAGAAACAGAACGATGACAGCCCATATTGAACGTATAAATATACCTTTAACTTCGCCACTAATCATTGCAGCATTATTGTTTAGCACTGCTGCGTGCTCCAATCCTTCAGCAGTAAGTACTAGTAATAATAAAAGTACCACAACAGAGTCTAAAGAGATTTCTACTTCAGATAACGATACTCAAACCGCCACAAAAAGCACTACACAAACAAAGACTAGCAAGCCTGACTTTACGACCAAAGCAATCGCTACCTTTGATGAGCCTTGGGCTATGACAGCGTTACCTATTGCAGATAGCACAGCGCCAAAATTACTACTAACACAAAAAACAGGTGAGCTATTTATCGTAGATACAGCGACGGGTAATAAGACCAAAATCGAAGGCATGCCTACAGTCGCTTACGGTGGTCAAGGCGGCTTAGGAGACATCATCGTGGCTCCAGATTTTGCGACGTCCAATACCGTTTATCTTAGCTACGCAGAAGCAGGAACAGGAGGTGATAGCAATAAATTTGGTGCTAAAGTTATCAAAGCGATACTTTCAGGATTAGAGACAGCCACACCTATATTGCAAGATATCACACCTATTTGGCAACAGTCTCCGAAAGTCACAGGGCAGGGACATTATAGTCATCGTTTGCTGTTTTCGCCTGATGGGCGCTATCTATATATCAGCTCAGGCGAGCGTCAAGACAAAGACCCAGCACAAAATATGAGCATGAATCTAGGTAAGATTATTAGATTGTATGCTGACGGCTCGGTTCCAAAGGACAATCCATTTGTCAATGATAGCAATGACATTGCCTCTCAGTTTTGGACAATGGGCAATCGCAATGTGCTCGGCATAAGATTTGATGAAAGCGGCAGGCTTTGGGCAAACGAGATGGGGCCAAAGGGCGGTGATGAATTTAATCTGATTAAAAAAGGCAAAAACTACGGCTGGCCGATTGTATCAAATGGTCGTAATTATTCAGGCACACCAATCCCAGATCACGACACTCGTCCTGATTTTGAAATGCCCAAAATCACATGGACGCCCGTTATTTCACCGTCATCACTGAGTTTATATACGGCTGGTAGCCACAATGACTTTCCAGCATTACAAGGCGATTTTTTAATCAGTGGTTTATCTTCAAAAGCGCTTATTGTCGTAAGTATCGATGAAGATGATAGTGCTACTGAACGCTATCGTTATGACATGGGCGAGCGTGTCCGCAGCGTACTGGCTGTTGATGGGCAGGTCTGGGCATTGGAAGATGGTGATGGTGGACGATTACTCAGATTATTGCCTAAGTAACATCATGATAAAGCTGCTTTTACATCTGTATTTATGTAGACATTTTAAAAAAACTATCAATCTTATTAGAATAAGTTAAAGGTTTTATCAAGTTTTATTTTGTAATTGATTGATAGTTAAAGCCTATTTTGTTAAGGTAATATTCCTTAAATTTTGAGACTTGCACATGGAAGAAGTAAAAGTAGGCAGATTAGGACCTTTTCCACGGGTGAGTAAACCTGTGTTTATTACATCGTCACTGTTGATCGTTGGATTTATTATTTTCGGTGCGCTTTTCACTGAAACAGCAGGGGCAGTTTTTAGTTTTTTACAGAATTTTATTACCGATAAGTTCGGTTGGTTATTTATTATCTTAGTGAATACAGCGCTCGGGCTTTGCATTTACTTAGGAATGAGTCGCTATGGTGATATTCGTTTAGGCAATCAAACGGAGCGACCGCAGTACAATCTGTTTTCTTGGATTGGCATGTTGTTCTCTGCGGGTATTGGTATTGGTCTCGTCTATTGGGGTACAGCGGAGCCGTTGTATCACTTTATGGCACCACCAATGGGCGAGGCCGAAACGGTTGAAGCCGCAAAGCAAGCGATGAATATCTCATTTATGCATTGGGGTCTACACGCTTGGGGCATCTATACGATTGTGGCACTGTCGTTAGCGTATTTTCATTTTCGTCGCGGTTTGCCTTTATCGATTCGCTCAACCTTGTATCCTTTACTTGGCAAAAGAATCTATGGCCGCTGGGGGCATACGGTCGATATCTTGGCCGTGTTTGGTACGATGTTTGGTGTGGTCACCTCACTCGGGCTTGGAGTGATGCAGATCAATGCGGGACTTGAGAAACTATTTGGCATGCCGAATAGTCTCACTGTACAGTTCGGTTTGATAGCTTTCATCACAGCGCTTGCAGCCGCTTCCGTTATGATGGGTCTGGATAAAGGTATTAAGCGCCTTAGTGATATCAATATCGGTTTTACAATCGTTTTATTGGTATTCATGGTGGCTTTAGGGCCAACGCTCTTTATATTTGATAGCTTTATCGAAAATATCGGCAACTATCTGACCGTGATCGTGCCTTTGGGTACGTGGGGCGAGTCTTATAGTGGAACAGATTGGCAAAGTGCTTGGACGATATTTTATTGGGCATGGTGGGTGAGCTGGGCACCATTCGTTGGTATCTTTATTGCCCGTATCTCTCGTGGCCGTACCATCCGTGAGTTTACGTTTGGGGTGCTATTAATCCCTATGCTTATCTTGTTCTTTTGGTTCACGACCTTTGGTGGCGTAGCGATTCACATGGAGCTTGCCTCTGCTGTGACAGGTATTAGCCCAGGGTTGGTTGAAGCAGTACAAGCAGACACGGGTAGCGCAATCTTTAAGCTGGTTGAGTACTACCCACTAGCCAAACCGATTACGTTAATGATTGTTGTCATGATTATGCTTTGGTTTGTGACTTCGTCAGATTCAGCCAGTTTTGTTATTGACATGTTGACCGCTGGTGGTGATACCAATCCACCAAAGATTCAGCGTTTGTTTTGGGCAACCACAGAAGGCGTTATCGCTGCCATATTGTTAGCGGCTGGTGGATTGTCTGCTTTGCAGGCAGCTGCCATCGTAGCAGGATTGCCATTTGCTTTAGTGGTTTTTGTCATAATGTATGCGTTGTTGCGGGGCCTTAGCCGTGACCGTTTGATTCTATATCGAGCGCAGCAAAGCTTTATCACAGATGAATCAGCAGATCATAACTCAGCTGATGAGTTTGTTGACGAGCATCTACTAAAAGGGCCACCTAAGATTGTAAAAGGTGACTAAAAGCAGGTGAAAGTAAGACAACTACTCAAGCTTTTAACAGAAGAAGCCCCAATTTATTTTTAAATTGGGGCTTCTTTATTGGGTGAAGATACTTAAATTTATTCAGGACAGATTCGGATTGCTGAAAATTATTACCAAAATGTTACTACCATTTCTATACATTCGGCAGTATTTACAAGGTGTTATATTTGATAATTCGTTCATACCTTGGTATGGTTACGCACTTTTTTGGGGATATACCTATGGATCATGTAAAAGTTGGCCGATTAGGCCCTTTTCCGCGGGTAAGTAAACCTGTATTTTTGACTTCAGCAATCTTGATACTGGCGTTCATTATTTTTGGCGTTTTATTCAATGAACAAGCAGAAGTAGTATTTAACCAAGCAAAAGCATTTGTCTCTTTACGCTTTGGCTGGTTCTTTATTGTCGTGGTCAATTTAACATTGGTCATGAGTATTTATATGATATTTAGCCGCTACGGCGATATCAGACTCGGTCATCAGAATGAGAGGCCAGAGTACAATATGGTTTCTTGGATTGGTATGCTGTTTTCAGCAGGTATCGGTATTGGGCTGCTTTATTGGGGCACTGCTGAGCCGCTGTATCATTTCATGGCACCACCATTAGGCGAGGCGGAGACAGTTGCCTCTGCCAAGCAAGCGATGAATATCTCGTTCCTACATTATGGTCTACATGTATGGGCGCTATATGGCATGGTTGCGCTATCGCTTGCTTATTTTCATTATCGAGTAGGTTTACCACTGGCTATCCGTTCGACACTTTATCCAATATTGGGTAAAAAAATCTACGGCGGTTGGGGACATACGGTAGATACGCTCGCCGTATTTGGTACGATGTTTGGGGTAGTGACCACGTTAGGTCTTGGCGTCTTGCAGATCAACTCAGGCCTTGAGACGTTATTTGGTATACCCAATAATATTACGGTGCAGATTATTTTGATTGGCCTTATCACCATGCTTGCAGGGTTATCTCTGTTTATGGGATTGGATAAAGGCATCAAGCGTCTAAGTGATACCAATATATTGTTCACTGTGATATTGCTAAGTTTTGTGATTATCTTTGGACCTACGCAGTTTATCTTTAACAGTTTTGTAGAAAACATCGGTAACTATTTGCATCAAATCGTGCCGTTAGGTCTATGGACAGAGTCTTATAGAGGCGAAGAAAACTGGCAAGCCTCTTGGACGATTTTCTATTGGGCATGGTGGATTAGCTGGTCTCCATTCGTTGGGGTATTCGTTGCACGTATCTCTCGTGGCCGTACCATCCGTGAATTTATATTAGGCGTATTATTAATTCCTATCACGATACTGTTTCTGTGGTTTACTGCTTTTGGTGGTTCTGCGGTAAATATGGAGTTGGTGGCAGCAGCAGACCCTAACATAGTTAGTCCAGGTCTGATCGAAGCGGTCAAAGCCGATACAGGTAGCGCTATCTTTAAATTGATGGAGTCTTATCCATTGACGGGTGCGGTCAACTTGCTCATCGTGGTGATGATTGTCCTATGGTTTGTTACCTCATCAGATTCAGCCAGTTTTGTCATCGATATGTTGACATCAGGTGGTGATACCAATCCGCCAAAGATTCAGCGCTTATTTTGGGCAGGTTCTGAAGGCGTTATCGCTGCTGTATTGCTAGCAGCAGGTGGCTTAAGTGCATTACAAGCGGCATCGATTGTCTCAGGCTTTCCTTTTGCTATTGTGATCGTCGTGATGATGTACTCTCTATTGCGTGGTCTCAGTCGAGATCGTTTGATACTCTATCGTAATCAGCAATGGTTCACCACAGAAGAGTCAGCAGAGCATAACTCAGCTAATGAATTCCGTGATGAAGAGTTACTAAAAGGCCCACCAGCACTTGAGAAAGATGCTTAAGCTTTAGATTTTATTTCTTAGCTACAAAAATACCCAGCTTATATAGGCTGGGTATTTTTACGGATGTTCAATATTTTTAATAAAAAACCTTTCAATACAGCAGCTTTCAGTACAGCAGATCTCGATACAATCACTTTATGGATTAATTGCATTCGCCTTTTGTATAACCAACGGCTTCGGGGATATTACAGGCTGAGCAGGCATTACTAGCCGTTCGGTAGCTGACAACTGATCCAACTTTCGTTTTTACACAGACAGGTTCATATTGTGCCGTACAGATATTATTGGCAGGGTTAGTGGGTGGACATTGAGTAAGAGCACCTTCAAATTGCTGACTGAGATCAGGACTGGATGGGGTAGGTGTTTGACCAGACGTGCCTACATCAGACATAGAGCTACAGCCATTTAAAACTAAGGCTAAAGTCAGTATCAGTAATGATGGTTTGAACGAAGATTGATTAATTGTGGAAAATCGGAGATTGGATATAGTTTGTTTCATAAGAAATGTCCTTATTCATAATATTCGATAGCATCCTGTTATCGCTGATGGATTTGCCTACTGATGACAAACGCTTAAGCATTTATGGTAGCTCATTTGTCAGTAGCTATCCACTTAAGCATCATACAAAAAACCCCAAGCTCAATTAAGCTTGGGGTTTTGTTTTCTGCCATCAAATATTGATACTACGACAGTATGTCTAAATCAAAGACATCTAGACTGACGAGATTCGCTTATTCAGCTGGTTTGTCGTCTTGATTTAGCTGCACGTACTTGTCAAAGTTTTGAGCATAATCAGTCAAATTGTCGCTCAGCATTTGGCGATACTGTTTGACATAAAACTCGACGATATCGTCTTTTTCTTTGGCGAAATCATCGCCTTTGACGAAACCGATAGAGGCAACTGACGCGCTATAGCGTGCTGCAGCATACAATAAAGAAGCACCTACTTGACCTGAATGTGCTTCAGGACCTAGCTGGCTGTTGGCGATACCGATGATAGCGTCAGCACGTTGATAGAACGCCTGCATTTCAGGGGTGATTTCGATGTTAGCATCAGCGTTTTGGTCTTGAATATTGTCTTGAGACATAAGCAACTCCTAATAATAAGTGTCAGTAGTTTTTAGTATATAAAAATGGTTGGTAAACGTTTTAAAGTAGTGACTCTTATAAACCAGCGTCTGCTTTTAAGATATCAGCTTTGTCTGTTTTTTCCCACGTAAAGGCAGTCTCTGAACCTGGACGACCAAAGTGTCCAAAGGTAGCAGTCTGCTGATACATTGGTTGTAGTAAGTTCAACATACGGGTAATGCCGTAAGGACGTAGGTCAAAGTGAGTACGAATCAAGCGGATGATTTCATCGTTACTGATCTTGCTAGTACCAAAGGTATTAACAGAGATAGAAGTAGGCTCAGCGACACCAATCGCATAGCTGACCTGTACTTCACAGCGCTCAGCAAGACCTGCTGCTACGATGTTTTTGGCCACATAACGTACCGCATAAGCAGCACTGCGATCCACTTTTGAAGGATCTTTACCACTGAACGCACCGCCACCATGACGTGCCATGCCGCCGTAAGTATCAACGATAATTTTACGACCAGTCAAACCAGCATCACCGACAGGGCCGCCAATCACAAACTTACCAGTTGGGTTGATATGATAGCGTGTGCCAGCGTGCAATAGGTCAGCTGGTAGCACTTGCTTGATGATAGATTCCATCACGGCTTCTTGTAGATCTGACTGCGAGATGCTTGGATCATGCTGTGTTGATAATACAACAGCATCGATGGCGACAGGACGATTGCCGTCATACTTCAAGGTTACCTGCGCTTTGGCATCTGGACGCAACCAAGGCAGATCACCTGCGCGGCGCAGCTCCGACTGACGCTCCATCAAACGATGAGCATACTCGATAGGCGCTGGCATCAGTACTTCTGTTTCATTACTTGCATAACCAAACATTAAGCCTTGGTCACCTGCACCTTGCTCTTCAGGGTCGCTACGATCGACACCTTGCGCGATTTCAGGAGATTGCTTGCCCAACATATTAATGACTGCACAAGTCTCGCCATCAAAGCCTAGGTCTGAATGGTGATAGCCAATGCCATTTACGGTGTCACGAACCAGACGCTCTAAATCAATATTTGCCGTTGTAGTGATTTCACCTGCAAGTATGACTGCGCCTGTTTTTACTAAGGTTTCGCATGCCACACGTGCGTGCAGATCTTCACGTAAGATAGCGTCAAGGATAGCGTCTGATATTTGGTCAGCCATTTTGTCAGGATGGCCTTCGCTCACAGATTCTGAGGTAAATAAGTTGTATTCACGCATAATGGGATCGCTTAATTGAATCAATAAGGGTAGGAAAAGCAGCACATCTGGGTGCTGCTCTAATTAATTTTGACCACGCATTTACGCGGCAGATAATCGGTATTTCTTAATTTAAAATCGGTTTTGACTAAAATCTTTGCTAATAAATATGACCAAAGGGTGAGCTGACTATCATTCAATCAATATATAAAATGATACTGCCTCGCTCTGATATGGTCTTGGCGGTAATGAGTTGAGTCAGTACTTGCCCTAATAGACAACGCTAATGTGCAGATTGCCTTATCAGAAGCAGGGTAATGGCCAAAATCTCTTAACGCAAAATAGGGTTATTCTACCTTGAAACGTTATAAAACTCTAGTGAGCAACACTTGCTCTACTATAAGAAATGCTCAACAAGCAGTTCACTGCAATCAAAGGTGGTTACTAGATGCTACTGCTAGCTGAGTGATTAGCTAGCAGTAGCGTCTGCTTGAAATGAACAATACGTTACAACTCTAAAAATGCAGCTTTATCTTTGAACATGCATTCTTCATACACAGGACAAGCGCCGCATTTGGGTGTACGAGCCTGACAGGTATAGCGGCCGTGTAAGATAAGATAATGATGGGCGTCTATGATGAAGTCTTCTGGGATGCGCTCGACCAGCTTTTTTTCGACGATAAGTACGGTTTTGCCAGTGGCAAGCCCAGTACGATTGCCCACCCGAAAGATATGCGTGTCAACGGCCATGGTAGGCTGGCCAAAGGCAGTATTTAACACAACGTTGGCAGTTTTACGGCCGACACCTGCCAGTGACTCTAAATCTTTGCGGTTATCAGGAACGGTGCTATCAAATTTCTCAATCAAATCACGGCAGGTTTTGATGACGTTTTTTGCTTTGGTATTATATAAACCAATGTTTTTGATATAAGATTTTAGACCGTCTTCGCCTAGTGCCAGTATTGCCTCAGGCGTATTGGCCACAGGGTACAATTGCTTGGTGGCAATATTGACACTGATATCAGTCGCTTGTGCGGACAAAATTACTGCGATAAGTAACTCAAAATTATTGTCATAATTGAGTTCGGTGACAGGTTCATCAATAGTCGCTGCCAGCTTTTCAAAGAATGGACGCACGTCACGATTGGGCATTCGTCTAGAGGGCGGTGTGTCAGCTGTTTTATGTTTGACCGTTTTACTCATGGCATTTTGACTATTATTTTGATGAATGATGGTGCCAAATTATATGCTAGCGCTAGCATTCATGTTAATGATTAAAGTATCAATTTATTAACGCATTAATTGCATAATCAGCTATTACCGTTATAGCGCTACTTGCAATGACTCAAGCTCTGCTTGTAAGGATTCGAGCTCTGCTTGTTTCTTCTCGTTTGCACGCACACTCAGTTGTTTTTCTAGTTTTTTGATTTTGGTACGGAGCTTGGCAGCCGCAATGGTATTTTTCGCTTGCGACTCACTGATGTTTAGAGTCTGACTTGCTGCGTTATTGAGCTTAGCCTCTACCATACTAACGACAGGTCTACTATTGCTCGTATCGGCAAGCTGTTCTGTGACGCGTTTTAAATGAGTGTGGTAGCGTTGTCTCAAATCTTCTTGCTCTGCTATTCGCTCAGGTTCAGATATTTCTCGCTCAATCGTAACTAAGTCGATGCAATCAACAGGGCAGGGCGCGATACATAGCTCGCAACCAGTACACAAATCTGTAAAAATCGTATGCATATGTTTGCCAGTACCAACGATAGCATCGACTGGGCAAGCAGGGATGCATTTGGTGCAGCCGATACAGTCATCTTCACGGATAACCGCACGAACCTCGGTCGGACGTTCGGAAGTGGCATCTATTGGCCACTGTGAAGGCACTGCCGTCAGCGTAGTGTCAGGAGTATCTATATCGAGAGTCTGAGCAATCGCATTGGTGACTGGCTGACCACCGGGCACACATTTATTATACGGCTCGCCATCTAATACAATCGCAGCGGCATATGGCAGGCAACCATCTGGATGCTCACATAGCCCGCATTGCGTTTGTGGCAAACAAGCATCCACACGTGCAATTTTTGCCTGTATGTCAGCGGGCAAAGTATCAATGTGTAATGCATCGAATAAGATAGGTAGATTGACTAAGCGTATATTGGTGCTACTTTGCATTTAACTAAGGACCTTAATACCAGTCGTAAGAATAGGTATTAGTATAAATAGAGATAAAGTGTTGAGAAAGCGGTCTTTGTAAAACAGTATCTATAAGAGCATCTGCTCTGTCAGCGTTTTACTGCTCATGTTGGCGTGTTACTTATTAAAAAATAAAGTTTAAAGTAAAACGTTTATCATAGAAGCAGCGATTTTAAAGAGATGAGATTGAAAATACAATCCTATAGCGTAATGTGGTATTTGTAGATAAGTATTAGGTCATGTCTTCAATTCACTTGACAATCGTCTAAATGGGCTAAATCTTGTCAAATGTCTTCAAATGTCTTCAAATGGCTGGTTAATATTCCAATATTATCGGCGCTATTCTTCTGGTTTGAAGGCAATTTATCTCATTCTTATCTCCGTTTTTGAAATGAGGACACACTCTAATCATAAGTTTATATTTTGTTCTTTAGCCACTTGGTCAATCAAATCGCGAGCGATACTACCCTTTGGCGGAATTCTGGGTAGGTTTGAGAGATCAAAGAAGTCAGCATGTGCTAGCTCATCTTCTTGCAAGATAATATCGCCATTGGCATACGAAGCACGAAAACCAAGCATTAAGTTAGAGGGAAATGGCCATGGCTGACTGCTCACATAGCGGATATCTGATACTCTGATATTGACCTCTTCTGCGACTTCACGTACTACAGCATGCTCCAGACTCTCTCCAACTTCTACAAACCCTGCGATCAAACCATACATTGGCGGTAGGTTTTGCTGTCCATGACGATGATGGTGAGCCAATAAGATTTGCATCTCACCCGTTACTGGATTTGGCCGAGTAATAGCAGTAATGACGCACGGTTGTACGCGAGGGTATTGGCGCAATCGACATACTGGACAAACCATGGCACGCTCGCCTTGGTCAGCATGTACAGTAGGGCTAGCACAGCGACTACAAAACTGTGTATCTGCTTGCCAGCTTAATAGTTGTATTGCTTGGCTAATCTGATCTGACAAGGCGACTGGCAAATGAGTCATCAGTTTTCGATAAGGAACAAAAGTGTTACCACTGCTTTCAGCAATAATTGGTAGCGTCATGTTATGAGCAACTGCATAGTCATAAGTCATGGCGCTCGTGGCATGAGCGGTAAAGCTATGAGCCATATTGGCATCAACCGTATCATCTGCATCGTTACCAGTGCTGTCGTCTGATAACCAATGATTTGGTGCTAGGCTCTCGTGCAGCGTTACGTGACCAACCTGATAAGCTTGCTCGCTTAAGTCATTACTATCGGGCGATAGCTGAACTTGCAAAGGCCACCAACCATCTGGCATTTGACGGCATAAGATACTGTCATCACTTAATACAAAAGCATGGGCCATATAAAATTCCAAACATTATAAAGTAAGTCCGCATCGACGTAGACACAGACTGTTTTAGAGTAAAATATCATCAATTCTATGTAAACCAGATACCCAGATATCTATACATGTTGTCAGGCTGGTTCAGCCTCATGACCAGGCTAGTTCAACCTAATGACTGTAGCGCTTTCACGTGCCTGACTCGTACCTACATTATCTTGAATTATCTATACGTAAATGAGATGTCATGGCTAAGAGATAATAACCATGCCATGACAATAAGAAAAGTTAAGCAGCAAGTAGGTGGCTTAAGCTTTGCTGCCCCACATCAAGCGCTTGTTTGCTGACAGGGCGATTATTCTCAAAACCATCTAAGTGATGATCGACCGCCATGATAACATCAGCGATGCAGGCTAACGTACTGTCTTCGATACGTCGTCCGCCTTCGATACGCTTTTCAATGTAGTTGGCTAGCTGACTCAGCATGCTGGCAGGTGTGGGCAGTTGTAAGAAGCGTACTGCGCCTGCTACTTGACGCATCATCCCAGGAATATTTTGGATATTGAGCATATCGCGCTCAGGCTCCGCCAAATAATCATTGATGGCTTGCTCGGCACTAGCAATAGCAGTTCGGCTTTCTTGTATCAAGGTATCATTAGCCGTATTAAGCTGATGCAATGAGATATGCGGGTTATTCAGTGGCAGATAGATTGCCCCTGGTGTATGCATCTCTGCCATGGCAATGGCGGCGTTCTCTGCATGCATTAACGCTAGTAGCAAATGATCAAAATCGTCAGGGGAAGGTGCTTGCCAATGGCTCACAGCTTCTGCTGCTTCGCTAAGACTATTGGCTGCGTTGGACAGACCTAATAAACGTAATGCTGAACTAAGCTCAGTCAGCTCTTCGATAATTTGCGCGGTCTGCATATCAATAGGGTTGATTGAATCGCCACGTGCATAACTATCGACGTGTTCTTTAATATTATTGATCTGATTTTGAATAATTGTGTTTAACGTATCGGTAAGTTCGCGGTTAGGACCGAATAAAAAGCGTTTCATTTGTTCTAGCTGAGCACCTTCTAAATGGTTACTGGCATACTGTTCACGTAGTTGATGCGCTTGCTCGTTATCACGTTGACAGGCAAAGCTCACTAAATCTGCAAAGCGGGTATCCATGACTGGTAAATAGCTTTGAAATTGCTGCTCTAAATAGATAAGTGTGTGCTTTTGACTTAGGTTTAGTGGTAATACTGCTGCGATATCAGTCACGGCGGCAGTCGCCGCTTGCCAAAATAAGCTATCAGTATTTGAAGCGATTAATGCACAAGCTGCACTCATAGCATCCAGCTTTTGCTGATCCGCAGAGTCAATGTTGCCATCTTGATTGAGTAGTGCAATGCTAAGGCCACTACGATACGCGTTGGTCAGCAATTCTGTATCTAGATTAAGCATGCTAAGAGATTCAAAGTTTTGTTCAGGATTGGCGATGATGACGCTACTGCTGCCAAATGCAGAAAAATAGTCTGCTGTAATAGGAGCTTTTTGACTATGCGCATTAAGCTTGTTAATGACAGGTATGAGTAGAGTAGGCTCTACCGATTCAGTCAAGAGGACAAATTCGACATAACGATCCAAGGTCATGATGGCTTCTGATAGATCCATGATCAAATCAGTATCGTTGTTATCACCATTGTCATAAAGTCTCTGTAGACCACCAACAATGGCATCATTCAATGCTTCTGCACCGACCAAAGAAATCAGTTTAAAAATACAAGAAAGCTGCTTTAATACTTCGATAGAATCTGACAACAAAGGAGCTTGGCTACTATCATCATTGAACTCACTCAGATGAATCTCGGTATCCTTAAGCGTTGCTATAACCTCATCATGCAGTAAATGGAGTGATGGTAGGTTAAAATCAGTAACACTAAGCGTTGGGGCGGTTAGCTTCATTTGCGCAGACTGGTCCATAAGTATTTTTCCATAATGTACTGATGAGAATAGCAATATAAATTTGATTCAGAAAGTATTAGCTAGTGATGTTTTAACGCTTTCTATCATAATAATCAAGACTAAATTATACAAATGTCGGTTCAATAAAAATTCGAACGACAATTATATGCTAGCTTTTAGGGCAGGATAATCTTCTGCCAAAGCGGTATACCAGCTTTGGTCAGCAGTTTCATCCGATGTTGAAGCCAGTAATAAATTTGCTAAATTGGCGAAACTTGCATGAGCGGTTTGTCCGCCATCGGTATCTGTATCCTCTTCGATGGCAAGCGTGACCTGTCCGCCAGTCATCGCCAAATAAACTTCGGCTAGAATCTCTGAGTCAAGTAATGCTCCGTGAAAAGTACGGTCTTGCTTACCAACATCTAGGCGACGCACGAGGGCATCTAGCGTGTTTTTTTGCCCAGGGTATTGCTGCTTGGCCATCGCCAGTGAATCGGTTACTTGCACTCGATTGGCAAAGTCATTCAGACCAACTTTTGCAAACTCCATATTTAAGAAGTTCATATCAAAAGTAGCGTTATGAGCGATAATCTCAGCGCCATCCATAAAGTCGTACAAAGACTGAGCCACTTGATCAAAGGTCGGCTTGTCGGTCAAAAATGCTTCAGAGATACCATGAATACGAATGACTTCATCATCCATACCGCGCTGCGGATTGATATAAACGTGCAGCTTTTCACCAGTAAACTTACGCCCGACTAGCTCCACAATACCGACCTCGATAATACGGTCGCCTTTTAGTGCATCAAGCCCTGTGGTTTCTGTATCCATAATAAGCTGACGATCTGCTTCATGGCGGTGTATCGGCTTTGGTAGTAGCGGCTTAAAATGTGGGTTGGCACGGCTAGTATCCCCATCGAACTTAGGGGCGTCAGATTTTACACTTGGCAATATATCATTGTCGACGGTATCATCTAGGTGCGTTTGAATATCTGGCATAGCTTTGGTACTCGTCGGGTTGTATGTATTGTCTTGATGGCTGTTAGATTCTACAGCAATGTTTTCATTCATCTTAAGGGTGTTAGCTGTACTCTGACTATTTTCTCTTAGCGGCTCAGTTTCTAAGAGCTCTTCATCAAACTCATCGTCCATCATATCTAAACCCAATGGATCGAAACTTAGCCAGTCAGCGCTAGACGATTTTTGCAAAGTATCAGTGTTAGCGTCAGTATTAGTATCAATATCAGTCGCTATGTGGTCTTTTTTTTTAGTCGTATCTGCTTCACTGACTATAGCTGAATGGCCGCTGTTTGAGGTGACACCTAAGTTTGCCAGCTCATCTGCTTTTTCATTACCAGCATGTCCAGCGTGACCCTTGACCCAATGCCAGCTAACATCACGCTGTTGGCAGAGCTTATCCAATTGTTGCCATAGGTCTTGATTGGCGACGGGCTTCTTACTGGCAGTTTTCCAGCCCTTTTTCTTCCAACCTTCAATCCATTCAGTGATGCCTTTTTTGACATAACTGGAGTCAGTCCAAATCTCAAGAGTGTGCTCATGCGGGCTATGCGTCAGGGCTTGTATCGCACCCATTAGTTCCATACGGTTATTGGTGGTTTCTTTGTCGCCGCCGTATAAATCTTGTGTGCTGCCATCACTAAATATAAGATGTGCGCCCCAGCCGCCAGCGCCAGGATTGCCTTTGCAAGCACCATCAGTATAGGCCACAGTGGTGTTTGTTTTAGCAGCCAATGGATCAATCGCGTTATCTTTATGAGTGTTTGGCATTGAATTACGGTTGTCTGACATAAAAGAGTATGGACCTGATAAGTGGTAAGCATAGGGTAGTACTAGAGCATCTCGTTTACGTTATTCGAACGATGATGATGACGTTGTGAGTATAGCAAATCTATCATAAATATGGGCAGTCGTGACGCACAAAGTCATAAAACCCTTACGGTAACTTATAACATAATAGTAACGTCTTGGTTTTCTGTTAAAATAGCGAAGCTCTCTGAAAGGCTCTAGTTTTTAGTTACAGAGCTGCCTTTGCTACAAAGATGCCTAAGTGCATTTTTCTTATACAGCTATCTAGGGCGTGTCATCAATTAGCACATTAATGCAATTTATGGCCTTAAAATGGCTAAATTTTCGCTAAACTGTGTCAAAGTTCTTGTCAATATGTTTATATTCACTGCGAATTTTTCCTTGGTTAGCATCAATTTATCTTATTTTAATGCTCATAATCTAATTGGTGACACGCCCTAGTGACATTTTGACAATAGTACACTTAATAAAAGTTTTTAATGCATGATTGCAGGATAACCCCATTATGTCCTTACGCTCGAATTTATTTAATAAGAGACTGACCTATTTGATGCTCAGTGTGACTGCCAGCAGCGCGATTTTTCTGAGCGCTTGTAATGATACTAGCCCTCAAGTAGATACTGAAGTTGCAGCAGATCTGTCTGTCTTTGAAGGTTGTTATACGGTGAGTCAAGATGAGCCTGCTCAGATAAAAGTCAGCCAACAAAATGACACTTGGGTAATGCAAATGAAAGAACCCGTCACTGCTAAGCGCGTCTGGGATACTCCAGAGCCGTTAGAAGTGATTGAAAATAGCGACATACCGCAGTTCTTCTCTATCGATCCAGACAATGTCGATGCGGTTATTGGTCGTCCTGATCGAGTGCTTGTGTTGGCTCATGTCAAACCAGCTTACGCAAATATTGATCCGCTCTTAGACAGTGAGTACTTGTCGTACATTTACCGAGGCGCCAACACGATCTATCGCGTGGAATGTGATGAGGTGAATACTGATATTTTAGCCAATCCACATGCCAATCTTATTATCGATAATGTTAATGATAGTATTTAAATAAGCGTTGATAATAGTCTTTAGATAAATATCGACTATAAATATCATTGTTGGTCGATGATATTTGTATAAACAGTATTTTGTTATAAACAGTCATACCATTAGAGTTAAGCGATATGAATTTTTTCAGTTACGTAGTGTTAGGTGGGTTCTCTTATGCAGCTGGTTGGGCGGTAAGGACGTATGTATTAGACAAACAACCGACGCCTGAGCAGCCTTATAATTTAAAACATCCTGCGATTTTGGCATATTTGGGTGCATTTTTTATTATCATGTTGATCGTCTCTTGGCTGCTTGGTCGCTATACACTTGGTCATGCTGCGATTGATTTACCTTTCATTATTATCAATAGTCTCGTTGCGACATTCGTCTACTCGTTTGGTCTTAATCCAGAAAAAGCTAATTATGAAGTGCCTGATTAAAATACAGTATTGAATGAATTGTGAATAGCAAAAGCCACGACCGAAATATTAATTCACGGTCGTGGCTTTTTCGATAGTGCAGTTTTTTAGTAGCTGAAAGTACTAATATTTATGAGGCTTTCTTCAGATTAGTACCAGTCTCGTCGCTATTTTTCTCATCAGGACTAGTTTTATCGTCATCAGTCTTACTAGTGTCGTTGTTAGCTTCTAATTTATCCTTAGTAGCTGATTGTTCTTGCTTCCATTCTTTGTATTTTTGCAGATCTTTTCTGGCCTGCTTTAGACAGAACTTAAGTACTAGCGCATCATCGATATGGCCGATAAACGGAATAGAATCAGGAATGAGGTCAATTGGATTTAGCACATAGAGCGCACCGATAACGCCAGCTGAGATTGTCTTAAAAGGAATCTTACGGTAGTCACCTTTATAATAGTCTTTGACAAGACTCATAAATAGCATTAGATCATCACTAAACGGTTCAAGGTAGCCGCTGTCCTCTAACTTTTGTTTCAGCTTGTCTTCTTTGCCTAGCAAGTATTCCAAATTAGAGTCAAGTGACTTGTTTTTATCGGTTTTTTTATTAAACATAATTATTACCTTTTGTTTTTTGCGATGAATTTGTATTTACAGTAACAAATCTAGTCGATCTATATTGTGTGTCTCAGTAGCGAAAAAGTAAATATCGGTAAAGATTAGGCAACCATCAGTGTCAGAAAAGCGTCTACAATATGCTGCCACAAGGTCTAAAAACACAAGTCATAAAAATAAAAGTGATAAGGTAGCAGTAAGATATGGGGATTAAAAATCAGGCATGGACAGATAACAAAAATAGTCATGCAACTGAAACAACATCTAGGCTAAACCGTCGGCAGTTTTTACGTCGAATCGGTGTGAGTGCAGGCACAGCAGTACTAGCGAGCCAAGGTATTTCTCAAGCGTTTGCAGCCAGTCCTATCGTGTCTGGTAATAACTCGCAACTGACCAAGGATGATCTGCCAACTTCGTTGTTAGAGGGTCAGTCGTCCTTACAAACGTCACAGGAATCACTGACGCAGGCAGGTTGTATCACGGCTACGATTGAGACGCGACTTTTTGCTAGCTCTAACGTTGGTGGTAATGATGAGCGTAATCAGTTGGCATTAGATCGAGTGGCTTGTGCTGGGTTTAAAGTAGAAAATCCTGCTATTACCAATCGTCAGTATTTACGCTTTGCGGGAACGGACTCACAGCGTGCTAGCGATTTTCAAAACCTTGCCACTGGAGCAATAGCCGCGCCAAAGCTGCTGCTAGGTGTGCGCGGCGGTTACGGTGCCATGCGCATATTGCCTATGGTGGACTGGTCGACACTAGGACGGATTATGAAGGAGCGCGGCACGATACTCGCAGGCTTTAGTGATGTGACGGCTATTCAGTGTGCGCTATTGGCAAAAGGGTCAATGAGCTCGCTTGCAGCACCGATGCTCTATAGTGAGTTTGGCAAAACTGCGCCTGATAAGGTCAGCTGTCAGCAGTTTGTTGAAGTGCTGACCAATCCTAATCTAACTGTCAGCATACAGGATGCTACCTTAACCAGTCAGCAGCTACCTGCCATACTGACAAAGGGTGAGCCAAAACCATTAACTGGTACGATTTGGGGTGGCAACCTAAGTGTCGTATCGGCACTAGCAGGTAGTGAGTATTTACCGCGTATCGATGGCGGCATTGTGTTTTTAGAAGATGTCGGCGAGCAGGCGTATCGTATTGAGCGCATGTTATATGACTTATATCTCGCAGGTGTGTTTAAAAATCAGCAAGCGATTGTATTTGGGGCATTGTCTGGTACGGGCGAGGACAGCTATGACAAACGTTATGATGTCGCCACAGTCATTCGTCAGCTGCATGAATTGACAGGATTGCCGATATATAGTGGTATGCCTTTTGGTCATATCGGCAAAAAATACAGCTTTCCGCTAGGAGCGATTTGCCAGCTGAGTCCTAATGCAAATGGCGGCTATCAGTTGGCATTTACCGATTATCCAACCATCAAGGCTGATGCCATCCAAGTAGAAAGCTTGTGGCAGACTACTTAAACGCTAATCACTGTCCTTTTTAAATAGCCAACCGTGAAAATTTATCTTGGTACTCTTTAGGCGTCAGCTCTGTCGCACGTTTAAATAGACGCGTGAATGAAGAGATATCATCGTAGCCTACTTGATCGGCAAGCGACTTTATCGATACATCGCCTAATTCAAGTAAGCGTTTGGCTTGTTCAATTCTAACGGCCTGAATATATTCAATCGGTCGCATCGCCACGCAGGACTGGAAGCGCCTGTTTAAAGTGCGCGGGGTAATATTTACCATAGCGGCTAAACTACTGACCTGCAAAGAATGCTGAAAGTTTTCTTCGATATATTCCTGGACTTGTTTAATCAAATGGTCGGAATGCGGCTTGTGCAAGGTCACATTAGTATAGCTATTTTGACTGCCTCTTTTGCTATCAATAATTTGGGTTTTTGCCACTTGTGTAGAAATCTCACGTCCGCAGTACCGCTCTATCAATAATAGCCCCAAATCATAAAAGGCGCTGCCACCAGCTGCACAAAATATATTGCCTGACTGGTTTGTTGAGTCGCTTCTTGAATGGGTAACAAATTGATTCTCTTGTAAGTCCACCAATGGAAAATCTACCTTAAACTTGTTGGCATAGCCCCAGTGTGTGGTGGCTATCTTATGATCTAATAATCCTGCCTTTGCCAAAAAAAATGCACCGCTACAGTTGCTTGCTATATCGGCCTTGGTATTCGCAAGCCGTACTAAATGTGGCAGCAGCTCACTATTTTGCTTCAATACCTTATCAATAGAATCGCCAATGGTTGGCACAAGCAATAAATCGCACTCTGTCACGTCTCGGATATCACAGTGGGCTTGCATGATTAACCGATTACTGCACCTGATATCACCGCCACCCAAGCTTGCGATTTGCACATTAAATCGTGGCTCTACAGACTCATTCGAAAAGCGTTGCCAGCTGACCCCCGTGAATGAAAACAAATCCAATGCGCCAGAGAGTACACTACCGAGCACACCATCAAAGCCAAGAATAATCATTTTAAAAGGTTTGAAATAGGGCATAAGTCACTCGTTTCCTTTGCTGTACTTACCAAAATAGCCATTATTTGGTTGATTTTAACTGGTTAGATACTCTGTTTGTGTCTTATTTGACCATAATTATGTCATAAATGACAATACGGACAGGTATCAAATTAGACTAATATCAATTGATAACCACATTTAATCAGTTAACGAGAATACTATGGCCGCAGATACCCTCCTAAACGATTTTGAATTACCTTTCCAATTGTATGATGTACTAGGCACGGAATCACTCACCGAGCACGCAAAGTTCTCAGAACATAGCCGCGAGACATTTGATGCTGTATTAGAGACGGCAAATAAGATTGCGACAGATTTATTTTTACCGCACAACCATATTGCAGATAAGAACGAGCCGCAGTTCGATGGTAAAAAAGTCAGCATGATAAACGATGTAAAAGTCGCTTTTGATGCGTTCCGCGAGTCTGGGTTTATCGCAGGTCGTTATAGTTTTGAAGACGGCGGCATGCAGTTACCTGAAACAGTGATGACTGCTGTGGCAGGCTACTTTATGGCAGCCAATCCATCAACGACTGCCTATCCATTTCTGACCACGGCGGCAATCAACGTCATCTCGCATTTTGCTAGTGATGATATCAAAACAGCCTTTATGCCGCGTATGCTGACAGGCGAATTCACCGGCACCATGGCACTGACCGAGCCACATGCAGGCTCATCGCTTGCCGATATCAAAACCATCGCTGTAAAACAAGAAGATGGCTCGTATCGCGTTAAAGGCAGCAAGATTTATATCTCAGCAGGTGACCACGAGCTGTCTGACAATATCGTGCATCTGGTATTGGCAAAAGTGCCAGGTGGCCCAGGCGGTGTTAAAGGCATCTCTTTATTTGCCGTACCTAAGTATCGCTTGAACGATGATATGTCTGTAGGCGAGCGTAACGATGTACATTTGACTGGGTTGATTCATAAACTTGGTTATAGAGGCGCAACTTCTACAGCACTGAGCTTCGGAGATGAAGGCGATTGTCATGGTTATTTGATCGGCGAAGAGCACTTTGGCTTGCGTTATATGTTCAAAATGATGAATGAGGCACGTATCGCTGTCGGTTTTGGCGCTTCTATGATTGGTTATCGCGGCTATCAGTACTCACTTGATTATGCCAAAGACCGTACACAAGGTCGCATTGCGCCAAACAATAAGCCTGAAGATGATGCAACGGCCATTATTCAGCATGGTGACGTAAAGCGCATGCTATTGGCACAAAAAGCTTATTCTGAAGGTGGTATCTCATTATGCTTATATGGCTCAAACTTAATTGACCGTATCAATACCTGTGAAGACGAAACGCTAAAAAATGAGCTAACAGAGTTGTTGGATTTGCTAACGCCAGTGCTAAAAGCATGGCCATCTGAATATGGGCCAAAAGCCAATGATTTGGGTATTCAAGTATTGGGCGGCGCAGGCTATACGCGTGAATATCAAGCTGAGCAATTTTGGCGTGACAATCGTCTAAATCCTATTCATGAAGGCACAAACGGTGTGCAGGCGCTAGATTTGTCATTCCGCAAGTTATGGCAAAAAGGTGGGTTAGGCATCCAAATCCTAAAACGTGAAATCACAAAAGATTTAGAAAGCATCAGCTTGCCTGAAAGCGCGCAACTTGCAGGCAAGCTGATGCCTTATATGGGTCAGTTGCATGAAGTGCTCGTGCATTTGGGCAAAGTGTTGCAGACAGAAGAAGCACTGACATTGACTGGTAATGCTCAAGCACTGATGAATATTTTTGCCTCAATTGTACTGAGCTGGATTTGGATTCGCCAAGCCAGTAAAGCCGAGCAGCTGCTAAGTACGACGCAAGATGTCGAGCAGCAGAACTTTTACAAAGGCAAGATACAAGCGGCCAAATACTTCATCGATTGGGAACTACCATTAGTTAAACGCGACATCGAATTATTAACCAACACCAACTCGGTTTGCACTGATATGCAAGCGGACTGGTTCTAAGGACAACTCTAAGGAAAGAGACATGACAACGATAAACAAACAATGGCGCCTAAAAGCAAGACCAGTAGGCGAGCCAAGCGCTGAAACTTGGGATTATACCGAGACAGAAATACCAACGATTACCGATGGTCAGCTACTGATTAAGGTTGAATACATCTCTATCGATCCGGCGATGCGTGGTTGGCTGAACGATGCCAAATCTTATATCGCGCCAGTACAAATTGGTGAAGTGATGCGCGCCGGTACTGTGGGTGAAGTGATTGAAAGTAAAAATGAAAAATTTGCAGTAGGTGACTATGTCGCAGGTCACGACGGCGTACAGTCATATGCGGTCAGCGATGGTACTGGTCTGCATAAAGTTGATCCGAGCCTAGCGCCGCTGTCTTATTACTTGGGTGTACTAGGTATGCCGGGGATGACAGGGTATTTCGGTCTCCTAAAGACGGGTCAGCCAAAAGCGGGTGAGACCGTGGTCGTCTCTGGCGCTGCTGGTGCGGTTGGTAGCTTGGTCGGTCAGATTGCCAAAATTAAAGGCTGCCGCGTCGTCGGTATCGCGGGCGGTGCTGAGAAATGCAAGTTCTTGGTCGATGAGCTTGGGTTTGATGCGACGATTGATTACAAAAACGAAGATGTGAAAAAAGCACTAAAAAAAACCTGCCCAGACGGCGTCGATGTATACTTTGACAACGTAGGCGGTGATATCTTAAATGACGTGCTTACTCAGATTAATCTACATGCGCGTATCGTTATTTGCGGGGCTATCAGCCAATATAACAACACCACAGCAGTAAAAGGCCCATCGAACTATCTATCACTGTTGGTCAATCGTGCTCGCATGGAAGGCATCGTGGTGTTCGATAATATCAAAGAATACCCAATCGCCATGAAAGAGATTGCTGGCTGGATTCAGTCAGGTGATATGAAAGTGAAAGATCATATCGTTGAAGGTATCGAGACGTTCCCTGATACTTTGATGATGCTCTTTAATGGTGAAAACTTCGGCAAATTAGTACTTAAGGTAGAGGGATAGATCATGACACTGAATACAAATGGAATTGCATCAGATGTAGCTGGCAAACGAATTTTGATCACGGGCGGTGCATCAGGCATCGGGGCAGCAAGCGCGTTGTTGCTGGCCAGCCGCGGCGCAAAAGTCGTCATTGGTGATATGGCAGAAGAGATGGGTGAAGCGGTTGCCAAGCAAGGCCAAGATGCTGGCAACAGTATCGTCTTTAAAAAAGTAGACGTGACCAGTGGTGATGAAGTGCGTGCGTTGTTTGACTTTGCAGTAGAAACGCTTGGTGGCCTAGATGTTGTGGTGAATAACGCTGGTATCGACCACAAGCCTTCACCAATGCATGAGCTAAGCGATGATGATTTTGATCGTAATATCGCCGTGAATTTAAAAGGTGTGTGGCACTGTATGCGTGCTGCGGTCAATTGTATGCTGCCTAATGGCGGTGGTCATGTGATCAATGTCGCCTCTATTGCTGGTCTTCGTTCAGCGCCTATGATTTCAGCCTACAGTGCAGCTAAACATGGGGTTATGGGTCTGACTAAATCTGCTGCCCATGAGTATGCCCGTGCCAATATCCGTTTTAACGCGGTATGCCCAAGCTTCATTGATACGCCAATGGTACGCAACACCATGGCAACGATGGATGAGCGTACACAGCAAGCAACGATTAAGGCCAGTCCACTGCGCCGCCTAGGAAACGTCAGTGAAATCTCTAGTGCGATTGCGTGGCTTGCCAGCGATGAAAGCAGCTTTATGAATGGTCATGCCTTCACCTTAGATGGTGGTATGCTAGCGTAACCGTGATCGTTGAGCACTCTTTGTTCAGTTCATTAGTGCTCGATAATCGCTGTTAGTTATGACAGCGATTATCTGCGTTTAGTTATCTGATTTTAGATACATGTTTTAGATATATGAGTTCAGCGCTCAAAAATTATTAAAAATATAAAGTTTATAAAAATATAAGGAATAATGATGAAAGACTTATTTGATTTAACCGGTAAAGTTGCTTTGGTTACTGGCGCTAGCCGCGGTATTGGCGAATCTATTGCTCGTTTATTGGCATCCAGAGGCGCGCACGTTATCGTCTCAAGCCGCAAAATCGATGCTTGCCAAGCAGTCGCTGATAGCATCAAAGCTGACGGTCATAAGGCCAGTGCTTTTGCTTGTCATGTAGGAGATATGGAACAAATTAACTCAATTTTTGAGCATATCAAAAGTGAATTTGGTCAAATTGATATCTTGGTCAATAACGCAGCAGCCAACCCTTACTATGGCCATATCTTAGATACGGATTTAGCGGCTTTTGATAAGACCGTTGAAGTTAATATCCGCGGTTACTTCTTTATGTCGACGGCCGCTGGCAAAATGATGAAAGAGCAAGGTGGCGGCGTCATCTTGAATACAGCATCGGTCAATGGCCTAGTAGCGGGCGACAAGCAAGGTATCTACTCAATCACCAAAGCGGCGGTCATTAGCATGACCAAAGCCTTTGCTAAAGAATGTGGTCCACTCAATATCCGCGTTAATGCGCTATTGCCAGGTTTAACCGATACCAAGTTTGCTTCTGCCTTGACGACCAATGATAAAGTCTTAAAAATGGCACTACACTCGATTCCGCTAGGACGTGTGGCTGAGCCTGATGAAATGGCTGGCACCGTATTGTATCTAGTGTCGGACGCTTCAAGCTATACCACAGGCGCGACTATCGTTGTCGATGGTGGTATGCTGGCTTAACTATCTAACCTATCAGATATAAGTTCAAGAACAATTTACTATGAAGAACCGCATGAGATTTATTTTCATGCGGTTTTTTTTAATTGAATATCTAAGTAGCCTTAGTTTTGTGCTATAGAATGAATGACTAATTTTGAATGGGGATCAGCGATATAATGGCATAATAAAGCTGCTAATAGCTACTTGGACAATATGATGGAGTCACGCATGAATTCAGTTATCAACAATAAAATCGAAACGATTTCTCAAAATAAAACATGGCTGTTTGTGCCAGCGACTCGCATTGATAGAGTAGCGAAAGCATTTGCTAGTGGTGCAGATGCGGTTATTGTCGATTTAGAGGATGCTGTTGCGCCAGAAGATAAAGCGTCCGCACGCGAAGCATTACAGCAATATCACGACAGTGCAGGTTATCAGCCGATTTGGGTACGTATTAATAAGGCAGGTAGCGAAGAATTTTTTAAAGACATAGTGCTCTGTCAGAAGATGCCTAATTTGGCTGGCGTGTTGTTGGCCAAAACTGAGCAAGCAGAAGATATTAATAACGTACATCAGCTTACCAATTTACCCGTGACTGCATTGATTGAGAGTGCGATAGGATTGTATCAAATCGATAGTATGGCAGAAACAGTAGGGCTCGCCGCGTTTAGTTACGGGTTTTTAGACTTGTGCAATGATTTGCACGTGCAAGTAGGAACGCCTGCCGCTGATATCATCGCCAATCAAATTCGCTATCAACTAATCCTGACGTCAAAAGTGCACCAGTTATCGCCGCCCATCGATACCATTTATCCTGACTTCAATGATGAAGTTGGACTGAGCGATCGAGTACAGTTATGGTCACAAATGGGGATGTCAGGAATGCTATGTATCCATCCAAAACAAGTGGCAGTCGTGCAACAAACATTACAACCGACAGATGAGACTTTGTTGTTTGCACAGCGTGTAGTCGAGGAGTATGAGCGGAGCGGGCAGGCAGTATTCAAGATAGATGGTGAGATGGTCGATGCGCCAGTGATTGAGCGCAGTCGTCAACTGTTGGCAAAGTAGCAGACCAATCCGTATTCAGTTAAATATAAGTAATCGGTTCAATATAATTCAGATACCAGAAAGCCGAGTGGAAGTATTACAAGCAGTATACTAAGCGAGACTGACACCGTACCTAATTTATAGAGGATTGACTATATAATGCTTTATCATAAACCATATCCATTCACATTCGATAAAAGCAAACTATGATTTTTATTAATAATAATATCAGCCTCAATGATAATGAGGTAGAGATCAGCGCCATACGAGCGCAAGGCGCAGGTGGGCAGAATGTCAACAAAGTATCTTCTGCCATTCACCTGCGTTTTGATATTAACAACTCAAGTCTGAGTGATGAGTACAAGCAGCGACTGCTAAATAGCAAAGATAGCCGAATAACCAAGGAAGGCGTGCTAATTATCAAGGCGCAGCAGTTTCGAACGCAAGAGCGCAATAAAATAGATGCGCTTGAGCGTTTGCAAAGCTTTATCACCAAAGCCACTTACGTTAATAAAACCAGAAGGCCTACCAAGCCAAGCAGAAATGCCAAACGTAAACGGGTGGATAAAAAGACCCAACGCGGTAAGACAAAGGCTTTGCGCGGTAAAGTGGATTTTTAGAAAATTTATGATATTAGGTTTTGTCGTTGAGAAGTTATGCGGCAGAAAATTTATAGAGCAAAAGCTATAGCATATTGCAGCGGTTTTTGAATTTAAAATGGTATAGGCGATTAAATTATCACCTATACCATTTTTCTAGATTAACGACTTATTTAGAATGCACCATTAAGTCCAACAAATAGGCTGGTTGAGTCGTCGTCATCACCTTGTGAATGTGTGACACCAGCATTGGCGTTCAATAGACCAAAGCTTCTAGATAGGCCAAGTGTCATGGCAACGTTATCATCATCAGTTTCGACCATAGGCGTCTCAAAGCTGATATTTGGTAGCGTATTCAAACGTGCGGTTACCGCTTCGCGATTGTCACTCAGCTGCTTTTGGTAATGAATGTCACCAAATAAGTTGAGGTTCTCCATCAAGCTATGATTGGCTTTGAGACCAAGCTTGCCATATGTCGTAGAGTATTTCTGCTCATCGAACTGCATAGCAATGCCAGACATCTCTTTTTCTTTGAGTCCGTCAATTTTTACGCGGCTCGCTGTTGCACCGATATAAGGCGTAACGGCAATATTGCTCACTTGCATTGGGTAGCCTGCCTGCAAGTTGGCATAAAAGCGCTTGCCATCAGCATTTGACTTAAACTGTTGTTGGTTACTGCCTAGTGTCACAGCACGTGTGACATCGACATCCATGTTGCCAAATCCTGCAGCACCATTGATCTGTAAGCCGCCAAACTTGTTGCTATGATAGACACCAAAACCGATCTCTCCTAGATCAATATCACTCAAACCTGTGCCAACGTCTGAGTTTTCAAAGTCTTTTTGAGTGATGTTGCCGTATAAGCCTGTCACTGCATTGGCTGAGTTAGGATGAGCAAAATCTACGCCAAGCAATACTTGGGTATTATTATCACCATCAAACCCTGCAATTTCTTGATTAGCGACTTCACCGACGGCCCATAGTGTACGGGCAGGTTTTTGCTCACTGCTTTGGATTTGGTTAACATGTGACTGTAAGCGCTCATTGGTTGCAAGTCCGGTTGTCGTTGCAATATGAGGTAGTACACCGATTAGGCTGGGGGCAGTGACAACAGCATTTGCATAGTCGGCGATCAGTTGGTGGGTAGCACCTGTTGGATGAATGCTATCAGCGAAAAAGTAGTTTTCGTTGGCATCTGTTTCTACAAGAGTGTTGCGTCCACAAGTTAGAGAGCTATTGTTGTCACCACAAGCTTCATCGGTGACAT
>NZ_PJAS01000062.1 GCF_002836735.1 Psychrobacter sp. 4Bb
GACACTACTTGGTTTTACGTGGTGGCAGACCAGTATGCTGAGTCTGGAAATTGCCTTTGCTAACTTTCTTCTTACCCGCCATGCCTTTGCCTGCTGCGCCTTTAGCTGACGCACTGCTGTTTGACGAGCCATTACTACGCTTCACTGAATCATTGCCAACACGGCTATTCTTTTTGCGCGCTGATTGGTAAGTATCTTGCGCGGCATCACGCCCTTCTAAACTGGCGTTAAATGGTGGAATCAAGCAACCACGGTTTTTACCAATCAAGTCACTACGACCCATGTCTTGTAGGGCTTTACGTAGTAGTACCCAGTTTTTTGGATCATGATAGCGCAAGAACGCTTTATGCAGTTTGCGCTGCTTGCCAGACTTGACGATATCCATGTCACCTTCATCACGGCTGACCTTATGTAGCGGATCTTTGTGCGTGTGGTACATGGTAGTCGCGGTCGCCATTGGGCTTGGATAAAATGCCTGTACTTGGTCAGCACGGTAGCCATTACTTTTGAGCCAAAGCGCAAGGTTCATCATATCTTCATCTTTGGTACCCGGATGGGCGGCGATGAAGTAAGGAATCAGATATTGCTCTTTGCCTGCTTCTTGGCTGAACTGTTCAAACATGGCTTTGAACTGATCATAGCTGCCCATGCCAGGTTTCATCATCTTCGATAGCACACCTTCTTCAGAGTGCTCAGGCGCAATCTTGAGGTAACCACCGACGTGATGACTGACCAATTCTTTCACATATTCAGGATCTTTTACTGCCAAGTCATAACGTAAGCCTGAAGCAATCAGGATTTTTTTCACGCCTTTGATATCACGGGCTTTGCGATATAGCTTGGTTAAGTTACTGTGATCGGTGATTAGGTTTTCGCAGACGTCAGGATAGACACAAGACGGCTTACGACAGTTCTTCTCAATTGTCTCGTCTTTACAGCTGAGGCGATACATATTGGCAGTAGGGCCACCAAGGTCAGATATCACGCCAGTAAAGTTCGGTGCGGTATCACGAATCGCTTCTACTTCGCGCAAGATTGAATCTTCTGAACGGCTCTGGATAATGCGGCCTTCATGCTCAGTGATCGAGCAGAAAGTACAACCACCAAAACAGCCACGCATGATATTGACCGAAAACTTAATCATGTCATAAGCAGGGATACGCGCATCGCCATAGCTTGGATGCGGCAGGCGTGCGTACGGCAAGTCAAACACATAATCCATCTCTTCTGTCGAGAGTGGAATCGGTGGTGGGTTGAGCCAAACATCAATAGAGGTATGCGAGTTACCAGCACCGCTACTATGACGCTGCACGAGCGCACGGGCGTTACCCGGATTGGTCTCTAGATGTAAGATACGACTTGCATGAGCATAAAGCACAGGGTCAGATTTGACATGCTCGTAATCAGGCAGACGAATGACAGTTTTTTCACGTGGTGGCATTTTTAGCTTATGCTTACGTGCGGTCATTGGCTTATCAAAGCCGCGCATTTGTACCACTTGCGTCTCTTCATCGACTTGTTCAGCGTTGATAACTTTATTAGCAACTGGTTCTGCGACAAAGCCTTTATACTGTGACGACATTGATGAAATGGACGACGGCATGGCTTGCCCAACAGGCGAGTCAGATGGCTTATCTTGCTCAATTGAACAGCTATCAACGTCTTCGGTCATCACATAAGGGTTGATGATTGGATCGACACGGCCAACGGTATCGACATCATTACTGGCGACTTCTGTCATGTCCGATTGCCAATGACGGCGAGTCGGTGTCAATAAATAAGCCGTACCACGCAGTTTACTCATCTGCTCAAAGCTATAGCCTTTAGACAGACCATGTACCACATCGACGATCGCACGCTCAGCATTACCATATAATAAGACATCAGCACGCGCATCCAGCAGGATACTACGGCGGACTTTGTCTGACCAATAATCATAATGAGCGATACGGCGTAGACTGCCTTCAATGCCGCCTAAGATAATAGGCACATCAGGATAGGCTTCACGGCAGCGCTGGCTATAGACGATAGCTGCGCGGTCAGGGCGCTTATTAGCCACGTTGCCAGGAGAGTAGGCATCATCACTACGGATTTTACGATCGGCGGTATAGCGGTTGATCATACTATCCATATTGCCAGCGGTCACGCCGTACGCATAGACAGGTTTGCCAAGCTCCATAAAGGCGTCTTTGCTCTTCCAATCAGGCTGCGCGATAATACCGACGCGAAAGCCTTGTGACTCAAGCAAGCGACCGATAATCGCCATACCAAAGCTTGGGTGATCGACATAGGCATCGCCTGAGATGATGATAACGTCACAAGCATCCCAGCCCAGATCGTCCATTTCTTTGCGGCTCATCGGCAGATAAGGCGCTGGCTCGTAGCAGCTCGCCCAGTGTTTGTCATAATCATAAAGTGGCTTGGTGCCTTGCTTAAAGGCAGTGCGGGCGATGGTATCGGCAGACATGGGCGGACCTGTTAATTAGAAAATGGCACTAAAAATACAACCTTTATTCATCATTGATGATAAAGGCTGATTTAAAAGGGCTCATTTTAACATGAATCACCTTCACTATGCGACCTATTCTATGAGTGGTGATTGCCGATAAGTTATTGATAGCGCGAGATAAACTGCTTATGCAAAGTGAGCTGCTAGCATAGTAAGATAATAGCAAAAATAGCTTAGCTATAACTGTTACGTTATTAGTTTCATCACTAATTTTATAAAGGTTATTATCAACTCTATAGAATTTCCTTTTAACAATCATTCTTTATCCTATTTCAACTTTTAGCCACGTCCACGCAAGCATAATTATCAAAATACCGACTTAGCTGATACTGGTCATTTGTTTTCTTATATTTATGACTTTCTTTAACTTCTCATAGTAGGTTTGGCACAGGTTTTGCTCCACCCTTATTAGGGCTTATTTGTGTGCATTAATGAGTAAAAATAGTGCACCGATAAAATTTGAACGGCTAGATAAGTGTTTGGAGATAAAATGAGAACATCATCTGTTGGACTGGACACGATAAAGACATTATTAAAACTATTACAACCATTAAAACTATCGCTAAGCAATAGGCTGATGCTAAGTACATTATCGTTTGCAATGATGGGTAGCGCCCAAGCTGCGGAGGCCGAGACATTGACCGTGGCACAGTTGCTCGAATATCAAAATATCGCTTGGATTATCTGGGGCGGGGTATTGGTGTTCTTTATGCAGGCAGGTTTTGCTCTACTTGAGAGTGGATCAGTACGAGCGAAAAATGCGGTAAACGTGATGATGAAAAACTATACTGATATGTGTATCGGCGGTCTAGCATTCTATTTGGTCGGTTTCGGGCTGATGATGGGTACTAATCACTCCGGATTCGTCGGTACGGATCACTTTATGCCAGTCGCGTTGTCCAATATGGACTGGGCACTGATGTTCTTTCAGATGATGTTTGCAGCGACAGCGGTGACCATTGCTAGTGGTGCAATGGCAGAGCGCGTCTCCTTTATTGGTTATGCGGTGGCCGCCTGTTTGATTTGCTTGTTTATCTATCCTGTGTTTGCTAGCTGGGTATGGGGCGGTTATTTCGGCGGTACTGGTTGGCTAGCTGAGCTTGGTTTTATTGATTTTGCTGGGTCTACTGTCGTGCATTCTATCGGTGGTTGGTTGGCCTTGGCAGGTATCTTGGTCATTGGCCCAAGATTAGGTCGCTTTGCCCCTGATGGCACACCAAGACTCATCGCAGGGCATAACATGACGTTGCTGGCGTTAGGCGGATTTATCCTATGGTTTGGTTGGTTCGGCTTCAATGCTGGATCGACGTTATCTATCACCGGCAATATTGGTTTAATCGCAGTCAATACTTTTGTCGCAGCAGTCAGTGCGGTGGTGAGCTATATGCTTATCTCCCGATCGCTCAACAAAGCCATTTTGCTGAGCGATAGTGTCAATGCCAGTTTGATTGGTCTGGTATCGATTACTGCAGGCTGTGCGACCACAACACCTGTCTTCGCTATCGTTATTGGCGGGGTTGCTTCCGTAGTATATATCTTATCGTCGCAAGCGCTATTAAAATTTAAGGTAGACGATGTGGTTTCGGCAGTGGCAGTACATGGCTTTGGCGGGGCATGGGGTACGCTCGCTGCAGGATTGTTTTATACAGGAGATTTGTTTAACTTATCGCGTCTTGGTGTACAAGCGCTGGGTGTCAGCGTGGCGTTAGGCTGGGGACTGGGATTGGGGCTAGTGATGTATAAGCTGATTGATCTAAGCTTCGGGTTAAAAGCAAGCCGCTTACATGAGCAGCGAGGCCTTGATTATACCGAGCATGCAGAGCTTGGTTACCCTGAGTTCCAGAAGCAAATGTTTGATTCCAAGAGTTTAACTGAGCGGCATTTATAGGAGAGAGCTGATGAACATTGATACTCAATCCGTAGACCAAGCTGTGACTGCAATGGCAGAAGTGCTTGCCGAATATTTGCATCCTGAAGAGGTGCGACTGCTTAAATCGCAGTGGCAGCGATACTCAACGGTCTCTGTGAAAATGATGCAGCAGTGCGTCTTGGATGCGACAAGGCGCTATCCTGAGCTGCAAGCTTATAAGTCTGATATTAGAAAAGGCTTCTGGGCTACCTTGCAAGCGGACAGTCAGCAAACAGTCGAGGCTGACAGTCACAATAGCCATAATGGTCATAATAAAGCAATCAAAGTGCCAGTTCCTGTCTCTGAGTTGGTTTTGGCGTTTTATAACGTTATAGAAGCGCTGCGCAGTCAGCTATCAGAAATAGAAAGTCGCAACTTATTTCTGACCATGCACCAAACTGTTTCGCAAGAACGCACCTTCAAAGGGCATAGTCTTAACATCAGTCAGTTTTTAGAAGGCAATCGCCCGTCCGTACCTGATAACGAGCACCTGTTAAATAATTTGATGCAGTTGGCTTATGTATGTTTATGCGATGTTGCAGGCCCTGTCGAAGCAGATGAGATGATGTTTCGAGCGGCAGAGAAGGCGAAACAAAATTACCCGAAAACATTGGTCGAAAAGTTATTCTAAGATATTAAGCAGGCACGTTACGGTTGGGTACGAAATACCTTTCGATAACGTGCCTTATTATAAAGGGGCTCTTATAACGTAGCTTTCATTATGTAGCTTTCATGGCGTGCCTTGATACTAGACGATGAACTGTCTGATAGTATGTTAGCTATCTAATCTAATAACTGAAGCGGGAAAGTTATTACGTCAAAGGCGAGGGCGAAGGGTAGCAGGACTAGCTTCTGTGCGCCATTTGGACCGCTACGAGTGACGACATCCTGCTGAGTCTGTGTATAAAAACTCACCGTATATGGTTTGGTCAATGCGCGATAGTTTGACTGAATTAACCCTAAGTTACTAACTTGCGGATAGATAGCGCCTTTGACAGGAACGCTAAAACAAAAGCGCTGAGCATTGATACGTTGATCACTCGCTGAGGTGCACTCTTTACCATTATTTTGCAAAAAGAACTGATAGTCTGAGCGTCCAAATTCATCTTTTAATTTGGCATAAGACAGTTTCATCTCACCTTGGAAGTACCCATCATTATTGGGTACATGAAAGCTCATGTCGTTATCCACTTGAATATTTTTTTGCGTGAGGTTACTCAGTAAGTTCACCATTTCTGTCCCACCTTGGGTGAGGACGTAGCTGTTTTTTTCTCCTACGATAACCATTGACGCGTTTGGCATTTTTGGTAACGCCTGCGCAGGACGACCAAAAGCAACAATTTGATCTTCAGACAGTATTTGCTTCGTTGTGTTTGTAGTGATATGTCCGCTATTTTCTAATAGTGAGCTGGTCGCACAGCCTGAGCTGGCTAGTACCGCAGCAAACAAAGCACCTGCTATTACCATTTTTGGATTTGATCGTTTGAGTAACGCTTGCGTGTTCTTGTTAGCAGCGTTTGTGTTGTTAGTCATGGTTGGGCTTCCTTGTCTAAAAAATAGGCTTATGAATCAGCTATTAGAATTTAATTTCCATCGAACGTTTAACGGTATCGTACAGGGTTCAGAGGCAACTTAGCTACTTATCATCCATTGCCATATGATCTGTAAATTTAGCTGAGACTGTTAAATTATAATTAATCTAGGGTGATTTTAGTTCCACTCTTAGTAAAGTTCATCACAAACTGGCTTTTGAAGTTGCGCACATTATTTTCGTAAGTCAGTAAGCTGCGGGTGAACTGATGATAGTCACTCATGTTTTTTGCATTGACCATCAACATAAAATCAAAATCGCCCGATACTTCATAGCAGCTCATGATTCGTGATTGCGCATCCATCAGGCGCTCAAACCGATGCTGCATTGAGGTATTAGAGCGCTCCATTTCTATCATTACCACTGCTGTCAGACCGTAGCCCACTTTGTCAGGATTGACGATGGCTACTTGTTTGGTAATCACGTCATTATCTATTAGCGCTTGTATACGCCGCTGCGCCGTCGCAATGGATACATGCACTCGCTCTGCAACAGTTTTAAGCGGTAATGTCGCATCATCTTGCAGCAAGTTCAAAATAGCTTTATCAATATTATCTAAAGTATGGCTCATATCAGAACATCCTTAATAGCAGAGTTTTCTATCGATTTTTATAAATATTATCACTAAAAATACTAATATAAGAAAATAATGATTTATATGATACCTATTTGAGATATTTATTCATCAATGAACTTATATAGAGATAATATATCAAATTACCCTAGTAAAATAGACCATACAAATCAGAGCTGCTTTAAAAAAAGAGCTAACAATTGGTTGTTTATCATCTATTAATAGCTACGGTGCCTATCATGTCTATCTCAATGCTCTCCAATGTATTCGCTAATACGCTAGCAATGACTGTTGCACGTTTGCCACTACCTGCGATTTGGACGACAGGTAGCGCACAACAACGCACTCTGATACTAGGAGTGTCTTTTGCCATATTATCCAATGTGCTATTTGGCGTACTCTATGCCTATAGCAGTTTTTTGTCGCCATTATCAGGGACACAAGTTTTTATCTGGCGCATGCTCGCGATGTGGGCAGCGTTGGTCGGATACCTGATGGTAAGTGGACGTCTAGGATTGCACATCGATAAATTGAAAGTGCTAAGAGGTGCTAAGCAGTGGGCTTGGCTGCTATTACCTACACCAATATTCCTCAGTCAGTTTTGGTTATTTATGTGGGCGCCAGTGAATGGCCAAGGTGTGCAAACCGCGATGGGGTACTTCTTATTCCCATTAATGATGGTGGTGTTTGGTTGTGTCCTCTTTGGCGAAAAACTAAGCCGTTTGCAATGGTGGGCAGTGGCCTTTGCTGCATTGGGCGTGGGTAGTGAAGTTATCCGTACGCAAAGTGTCTCTTGGGCGACGCTATGGGTATGCGGTACGTATCCCGTTTACTACATTTTACGCCGACTGCAGGGAATCGGCGCAGTGACTGGGTTGTTGGTTGATTTAACGATATTTGCGCCCTTTGCGCTAGCTTACTTGTTCTTTTTTGCCCCAAGTAGTTTGACGCTAGTTAGCGGCTCTGGTTTCTTTATCATGATGCTAGTAGGTTTGGGTGTGCTCAGTGTCTTGGCGATGAAGACCAATATTGATGCTAGTCAAATGCTACCAGTCAACGTCTATGGCATGATGAGCTATCTAGAGCCTGCGTTGCTATTTATCTTGGCAGTGACCGTACTAGGTAACCCATTTGAGTCAGCGATGATCTATAGCTATGGTCTGATTTGGTTAGGTATTGCATGTCTGATTGCTCATGGTGTTAAGCAATTGCGTCAGGCTAGTAGAAAGACAGCAGCATCTCTAGAAGAGCAAATGGCATAGTAGAGTGGATTGCTAAATGCTTGTATGAGTTGTTATTGGTAGCTAAAGCTGGACGGTAATATTTATAGATATCGTAGACAAAAAAAGGACGGCTCAATATTTACTGAACCGTCCTTTTTGACATAGATTAAATAACGCTTAATCTAAATGCTGTTTGAAACCGCGCTGCTTATCACGTTCCCAGTCACGATCTTTTAGCGTTTTACGCTTGTCATGCTGCTTTTTACCCAAGGCTAGGCCAATTTGGCATTTCACCAATGAGTTTTTCCAATAGCAAGACAATGGCACACAAGCATAACCTTTCTGGTTGATTGCCCCAGATAATTTTTCGATCTCACGACGGTTTAGCAGCAGTTTACGGGTACGAATACTGTCTGGACTAACGTGCGTTGAGCTCGATAGCAATGGCTGAATGTGCGCACCAAACAAGAAAGCTTCGTTATTGCGGAATATGACGTACGCTTCAGTAATCGTCATTTTTCCTGCGCGAATGGCTTTTACTTCCCAACCTTGTAATGCCAGTCCTGCCTCAAAGGTTTCTTCGATAAAATACTCATGACGCGCCTTTTTATTGGCGCAAATCTGATTATCTGGCTTTTTTGATTTTTTTGACATAATTTCTCCATAAGGATGACCTAAAACGCAGGCTCCTTATTTAATCAGTCCCACTAATTCCTCATCTTAATCCAATAACTGGTCTTGTTTTTTATTTCGATTATGAGATGGATGAGTCGAACTACCTATTGTATCAAAGCCTCTGATGAAAAGGTAAATCAGCTGTTAGGACAAATGTAGCAGATAAGTATTAAGTTTGAGCAAAATTTGCTAGCATATGGCCTAATATCACCGATTATATCAGTCATGCTATGAGCCATTCTATTTCTCCTAATTCCTCAAAGCTACATACCAAAATTCTATACCCTGGTACCTTTGATCCTATTACCAACGGTCATGTGGATTTGGTTACACGCGCCGTCAAGCTATTTGATGAGGTCGTTATTGCGGTTGCCTCAGGCCATCACAAAAAACCCTTGTTCAATTTTGAAGAACGCGTTGCTTTGGTCGAAACCGTATTTGCAGACTTACCGCAAGTATCTGTCATTGGTTTTGAAGGGCTGCTTGTTGATTTTATGCGTGAAAAAAACGCCACGGCAGTTTTACGTGGCTTGCGAGCGATGTCAGATTTTGAGTACGAGTTTCAGCTAGCCAATATGAATCGTGAGCTTGATGAAAACTTTGAGGCAGTGTTTTTGACCCCATCTCAAAACTACTCATTTATCTCATCTACCATGATTCGCGAAATTGCCAAGCTTGGCGGTGACGTCAATAAATTCGTTCCACCCTGTGTTTTGCAAGCATTCGACAAAAAGCTAAATATCAAATAAAAGACGCTGTATCAAAGATATGCTGCTAGCACTTGCTAAAATAGTAAGGAGCAGCCATATATGACTGATATAAGTAAAAATATAAGGAACAGTTCATGGCACTATTAATCACTGATGAGTGCATCAACTGTGATGTGTGCGAGCCTGCTTGCCCTAATGAAGCCATCTCAGAAGGGGATGATATCTATGTCATCGACCCTGATCTATGTACAGAATGTGTCGGACATTTTGACGAGCCACAATGCGTTGTGATTTGTCCAGTCGATTGTATTCCTCACGATCCCAATCATGTCGAGACTGAAAGCGACCTGCTATCTAAATACAAACGTATTACGGGCCAATAGAGTATTTATAAGCGATTGATGACGTTTGGGTTTACAACGTTTTAGGGACAACACGATGACCATGGAAACAATAACCACGCAAACAACAACCACGAAATCCATCCAAGTCGTAAATGACTTCGATCAGCAACACCTTTGGCACCCTTATGCCAGCCTGCCACCCACTTATTCTAATATCGTAATTGATCGCGCTGAAGGTATTTATATCATCACCGAAGATGGCACGCGCCTGATTGATGGTATGTCGTCATGGTGGGCGAGCGTTCATGGTTATAACCATCCAAAATTGAATGACGCACTGACTAAGCAATTGGGTAAAATGGCGCATGTCATGTTTGGTGGGTTAACCCATCAGCCAGCGATAGATTTGGGTAAAAAACTGCTCGACATTGTACCTACTGGTCTCGATGCAATTTTTTATGCGGACAGTGGCAGTATTGCGGTAGAAGTAGCACTGAAAATGGCGCTGCAATATCAAGTGGCTGCCAAGCGTCCAAATAAGCAGCAGTTTGCCTCTACCCATTCAGGGTATTACGGAGACACATGGCATGCCATGAGTGTCTGTGATCCTGTCAATGGAATGCACAGTCTATATGGCAAGCAATTACCGATGCAGCATTTTGTCCCTGCGCCGCCACTTGGCTTTGATCGCGCTTTGACAGTAGATGAGCGTGAATCGTTGGCTCAGTTTTTTGTAAAGTATGGCGAGCAGCTGGCGGGGTTTATCATTGAGCCGATTATTCAGGGCGCAGGCGGGATGCGTTTTTATAGTCCTGAATACCTACAATTGCTGCGTCAACTGTGCGATGAGCATGATGTACTATTGATTGCGGATGAAATCGCCACTGGGTTTGGCCGTAGTGGTAAATTATTTGCGTGTGAACATGCTGGCATCAGCCCTGATATCATGACCATTGGCAAGGCTTTGACGGGTGGCTATATGACTTTTGCCGCCACGCTATGTACCCGCAAAATTGCCGATACTATCCATAATAGTGACTATCCGGCCCTTATGCATGGCCCAACCTTTATGGGCAACCCACTTGCTTGTGCGGTTGCGTGTGCATCGATTGATTTGATTATGTCTTATGATATTGAAGCGTGTACCGCTAATATGCAGCGCATTATGGAGCAGCAGTTAGCGCCTGCTGCGTTACTAGAGGGTGTTGCCGAGGTGCGCTGCTTAGGTGCAGTCGCTGTGATTGAGTTGCATGAAGCGGTCGATATGCCTGTATTTCAATCTTTATTGATTGATAACGGTATCTGGGTCAGACCATTTGGCAAGCTAGTATATATCATGCCACCTTACGTGATTACTGATGATGAATTGACTACCTTATGCCAATCACTGCTAAAAGTAGTGCGTACGTATCTAAAAGACCGAGGTCAATCATGAGTGTTATATTTGTTTCTGGTATCGATACCGATATCGGTAAAACTTATGCTACTGGACTACTTGCTAAAGCCCTTATGCAGCAAGGCTTAAATGTCATCACTCAAAAGTTAGTACAAACGGGCGTATCGATTAATCCAAGTAATGGTGAGATGAATATCGCTGATGATATCATTACTCATCGTCAACTAATGGACATACCTCTACAGCCATGTGACCTCGATTTTACGACTTGTGCTTATCGTTATAAGAAGCCTGCGTCACCGCATCTATCCGCAGTACTGGCCAACCAACCTCTCAATATTGAAGCGATTACTGAAGCCACTAAAGCATTACAAGCTGATTACGATGTGGTATTGCTCGAAGGAGCAGGCGGGTTGTTAGTTCCCATTACCACTGAATTATTGACCTTAGATTATGTCGCTGAGCAAGGTTATCCTATCGTCTTGGTCACCTCTGGCCGATTGGGTAGCATCAATCATACGTTGCTTAGTTTGGAGGCGATAAAATCGCGCGGCTTAATGGTATATAGTGTGATTTACAATCATATCCATGATGATGCTGAGCAAACGGATGCTGAGATTGCAAATAGTACCATCGATTTTTTGCAAGCATATTTGGCTCGCCATTACCCCAAAGCAAACTGGCTGGTCTTGGCCAAACAATCAAATGAACATTTAGATAATGCTGACATAGCGTTGCCAACAGCGTTTATCTAAGTTTTTAAGATGTTTTTAGGATAGTTACAGTCATTCTAAAAATAAGCCGAAAAGACATTCCCATACAGGCGATAGTTTTGCTATACTAGCGCGCTTGGTAGACTAGGCGATCGCCGCTGCACACTGGCAACAGATGAGTAGGGGAGGAAAGTCCGGGCTACATAGGGCAGCGTGCCAGCTAACGGCTGGGCAGAGTAATCTGACGACCAGTGCAGCAGAGAGTAGACCGCCTTTGGTATCCTAGATATCATCGGTAAGGGTGAAAGGGTGCGGTAAGAGCGCACCGCGTGGATGGCAACATTTCACGGCATGGTAAACTCCACGCGTAGCAAGACCAAATAGGCATCGGCATGGCGCGGCCCGCGTTCGATGCGGGTAGGTTGCTTGAGCGTATTAGCGATGATACGCCTAGAGGAATGATCGTCCACGACAGAACCCGGCTTATCGGTTTACCAAACCTTTTTTATTGTTTGTTATAGTAATAGTTGCAATTAATCTGAATTAAATTCATTTTTTTGCAAAAAATGCTTATTAGGGGTTGACGGCAGTCAACAGCTTGGGCATAATGTGCAGCCTAAAACGGCGATGTAGCTCAGCTGGTTAGAGCGCATGACTCATAATCGTGAGGTCAAGAGTTCAAGTCTCTTCATCGCCACCATATATAGCAGTACTAAAAAAACCAATCTATTGAGATTGGTTTTTTTTTGCTTAGAATAAATAATCTTCTCAAGGTTTTCCATCAGTTCTTGATATACTAGACATCCTCTATAAGTATTAAGTTTTTTTCATTTCATCTGCAAGTCACATCTCTTCTAACAAAATCGCCTTACTTTGCAGTGGAAAACTGCTAGAATACTCTTTTATGTCTACGCATAAGAGTTAATGTGCTTGACTATGGATTTTAGACGGTAGTATTAGCCCGATCGGCTTGTTATAACGGTTAACCTTCAAAGAGTACAAGCACGTTATCAATTGCATCTGACAATATTTATTTTTTAGTTTTATTATTCTATCACCCTTAATTTAGTAGGCGCTTTGTGACTGCATTAGCCAATATTCGTAACTTTTCAATCATTGCCCACATTGATCATGGTAAGTCGACCCTTGCCGATCGTTTTATTCAGATGTGCGGTGCCTTGCAAGATCGCGAGATGCAGGCGCAGGTACTCGACTCAATGGATATTGAGCGTGAGCGCGGTATCACTATCAAAGCACAGTCAGTAACACTGTTTTATGATCACCCAAATGGTGAGCGCTATCAGCTTAACTTTATTGATACCCCGGGTCACGTCGACTTTTCATATGAAGTGTCGCGTTCATTAGCAGCTTGTGAAGGTGCGCTATTGGTTGTTGATGCCGCTCAAGGCGTAGAAGCGCAGTCAGTAGCCAATTGCTACACAGCCGTTGATCAAGGCTTAGAAGTCATGGCGGTGCTAAATAAGATTGATTTGCCGCAAGTTGAGCCTGAGCGCGTCATTCAAGAAATTGAAGATATTATCGGTATCGATGCCGTTGATGCACCGCGAGTATCAGCTAAATCTGGTCTTGGTGTTGATAAGCTACTAGAAGCATTGGTGGAGTTTATTCCAGCACCAACTGGTGACCGTGAAGCACCACTCCAAGCACTAATTATTGACTCTTGGTTCGATAATTATTTGGGCGTGGTCTCATTGGTACGGGTGCGTGAAGGTACTATACGTAAAGGTGATAAATTATATATCAAATCGACTCAAGAGGCACATCTGGTTGGCTCGATTGGTGTCTTTACGCCTAAGCCTGTAGATACGGGTGTTTTAGAAGCAGGGGAAGTCGGATTTGTTATTGCGGGTATTAAGGATATTGCCGGAGCACCAGTAGGCGACACTATCACTCATGCTAAGACCCCTGATGTGGATCGTATCCCAGGCTTTAAACAAGTCACACCACAAGTCTATTCTGGTATGTTCCCAGTGGATTCTAGTGATTTCGAAAAATTCCGTGAAGCTTTGCAAAAACTGCAAATCAACGATGCTTCGCTGTTTTTTGAGCCAGATACGTCGGATGCGCTTGGCTTTGGTTTCCGTTGTGGCTTCTTGGGTATGCTGCATATGGAGATTATCCAAGAGCGTCTAGAGCGCGAATATGATCTGGATTTGATTACTACGGCGCCGTCAGTTATCTATGAAATTGAGAAAAAGAACGGTGATGTTATCTATGTAGATAACCCCTCACATCTACCTGAGCCAAACAACATAGAAGAATTCCGTGAGCCAATTGCCCGCTGTCAGATTTTAGTACCGCAAGAATTCTTAGGCAATGTAATGACGCTATGTATTGAGCGTCGCGGCGTTCAGGTTGATATGCGTTTTATGGGTCGACAAGTACAGCTGATATTTGATATCCCAATGGGCGAAGTTGTCATGGATTTCTTTGATCGCCTAAAGTCAGTCTCACGTGGTTTTGCATCGCTAGACTATAACTTTGAACGTTATCAAGCCGATAAATTGGTGAGAGTCGATGTACTAATCAATGGCGATAAAGTCGATGCCTTAGCGATGATCGTGCACGAAACCCAATCACGTTATCGTGGTAATGCTCTAGTTACTAAGATGAAAGAGCTGATTCCACGTCAAATGTTTGATGTTGCCATTCAAGCAGCTATCGGTAGCCAGATTATTGGTCGTAGTACGGTAAAAGCCATGCGTAAAGACGTATTAGCAAAATGCTATGGTGGCGATGTGTCACGTAAGAAAAAGCTACTGTCTAAGCAAAAAGCAGGTAAAAAACGTATGAAGCAAGTAGGTAACGTGGAAATTCCACAAGAAGCCTTCTTAGCTGTGTTGCAAGTTGATAGCTAATCATTGAGCTTAATTTAAGATAGCCATTGTAGATAACAGTCAAATGTAGTGAGTCTTATCGTAAAGGTATTAGATAAGCCGCTCGTTAATAGGCAATTTGGTATGGATTTTGATTTTAATTTAATTTTAGTGCCGTTAACTATAGTCCTAGGAATTGTTTGGCTGTTAGATAAGCTAGCGCTCAAACAGCGCAAAACTCGTGGTCGAGGTCAAGAAGGCTTACTAGTTCGCTGGGCTTATGACTTTTTTCCTGTGTTAGCAGTGGTGTTAATAGTACGCTCATTTTTAATTGAGCCATTTAATATCCCATCATCGTCTATGGTACCGACGCTATATACGGGTGACTTTATTGCTGTCAATAAGTATGCATATGGCGTGCGCCTGCCGTTAACCTATAATAAGGTGCTGGATACTGGTGAACCTGAGCATGGTGATGTGGCAGTGTTTCGCTATCCTGAGAACCCGAGCATTTATTATATTAAACGCGTTATCGGTTTGCCTGGTGACACCGTAAGCTATAGTCAAGGCACGTTATCTATCAATGATGTACCTGTTGAGACTAAGTCTGTAGATTTCGCGGCAAATGCTGAATTGACTTCACAGCTATACTTACCAGGTCAGGTTGGTCCAGGTCAAGTACTGACTGAGGAGAGTGCTTCTGCAATGGGTCAGCAAGAAGAAGATGCGGCACAATATTTTGAAGAAGTACAAGGTGACAACAAGCATCTCGTGCGCTATTTAGATGGCATGAACAGTTCACAGTACGCGCCATTTTTACAACAACAATCACCAGAGGTGGTAGAGTCAGAAGGCACTGAGTGGCGCATTGACGTGCCAGAAAATCAGTATTTTGTGATGGGTGATAACCGCGATCGCAGTGCAGACGGTAGATTTTGGGGCTTCGTTCCGGATGAAAACCTAGCAGGTAAGGCAGTTTATATTTGGATGCATAAACCTCCTGGTCTTAATCTACCAACCTTTGAACGTAATGGTACTATCAATTAAGGCAATGTGATTGCTTAGAGGTTGATTGGTTGATAATGGTTTTATGCTAATATCGTTGCTAAATAATTAATAGCTATTTATTATTTATACACTTATTAGAAATAGTCGTTTATCTTTAGAAGGATATCATAATGCAGCAATTATCTGGTTTGGCTATAC
Source organism: Psychrobacter sp. 4Bb (assembly GCF_002836735.1). Lineage (GTDB taxonomy): Bacteria > Pseudomonadota > Gammaproteobacteria > Pseudomonadales > Moraxellaceae > Psychrobacter. The sequence continues at coordinate 15,688 of NZ_PJAS01000062.1, forward strand.
AGCGCGGTGCCAGTGTGACAAATGTTGTTCTCATTATTATACTTCTAGGTATTGCGACTAAGTTGATAGTAGCTATCGTACCGGCTCAGATTGGTGATTATCAATTGACCAAGGTATTAAGTGCACAGCTAAAAGAAGCCAATAATAATAACGAGACAGCCAAACAGTTTGTTGAACGTGTCAACAAACAGTTATCAATTAACGCAGATTACGATACTAAAGCAGAAGAGGTATTTACCTTTACTGATAAAAAGACAGGTCAATTGGCTATCTATAAAGAATATGCAGTAACTAATAACTTTTTTAGCAATGTCGACATAGTGAACCGTTTCGAAGGTAACATCGAGATGGCAACAGCAGAGTAAGCCATCATAGTACGATATAGCGTTTTCATTATTTCATAAAATATATCAAATAATATTATTAAACTAAATCTGTCAAGCAGAAGGGATAACCACAAACCACGCATGAAACCAACTTCGCACCATTCCCAAGCGGTTCCTACTTCCCAAAAAAATAGTACGTCTGTTGACACGCTTGTCGTTAGCTCAGAATTTATTCAGCGGTTAGCAGTATTAACGCGTAAGTTAGGCTACGAGTTCAATGACTTGAGCCTTCCTAAACTTGCGTTAACGCATCGCTCATTTGATAGCAAAAAAAACTATGAGCGCCTAGAGTTTTTAGGTGATGCACTGTTAGGGATGATTGTGGGTGAAGCTTTATATCATCGTTATCCTAGTCAAAACGAAGGGCGCTTGACGCGTATGCGTGCGACATTGGTGCGCCAAGAGTCGTTGGTAATTATCGCTCAAAACTTAGAGCTGTCTAACCATCTTATATTAGGAGTAGGTGAGCGCAAAGGTGGCGGTCGCAATCGTGCTTCCATACTGGCTGATGCGGTAGAATCTCTGATCGGTGCTATCTATTTAGACAGCCAAGATATGGATATTACTCGTAAATGTGTTCTCTCTTGGTATGGTGATTTGATTGATAATGTTAATGACCAAAAAGCATTGAAGGACGCCAAGAGTCGGCTTCAAGAGTGGCTACAATCTAAGCAGTTTGACTTGCCCAACTACGAACTCATGGAAACGCGTGGTAATGCACCGCATCAAATTTTCGTTGTACGTTGTCACGTCAATATCAATAATTGCCCTGATATTACTGAATCTGGTGAGAGCCGCCGTATTGCTGAACAGAAAGCAGCAGAGCTTATGATTAACCAATTACATAAATTGCCAGGATCTGCCAAAAAACGTGTATAGCCGATGTCTATTAATGCATTTTTAGATGCAGAGTATTAGCTTAGATTGGTTTATAGCCTGAAAAACATACATTAAAACTACCTCACATATTATTTATTTTAAAACTTTAAATGTCTCTAGCCCGTTTTTAATGGTGACTAAATAAATTTAGCATCAAAGACTGTTCGGCTAGTCACAAACCCTATAGGATTAACTTATGAGCAATCATACTGATTTGCCATCAAACAATGAAGACGGCACCCAAGATTTGGGTGAGAATACAGATATTGATTCAAGCCAAAACAATATCGAAGTTACCGAAGAGGTTCATACTACTGATGCAGAAGATATTGCGTTAGACAATGATATGGCTATTGAAGAGTTTTTTGCACCGAGTGGCAATGCTCGTATGGCTGACGATTTTAGAGCAGGCTATGTGGCCATTGTTGGACGTCCAAATGTGGGCAAGTCAACTTTGATGAATCACTTATTAGGTCAAAAGCTGTCTATCACCTCACGCAAACCACAAACCACCCGTCATCGTATTCATGGCATTTTGTCAAACCATGAAATGCAAGCGGTGTTTGTTGATACACCAGGTATTCACCGTAACGAAGTACGTGCTATCAATGAACGTATGAATAAAGCGGCAGTATCGGCGTTAGTAGATGTAGACTTAGTATTGTTTGTTGTTGATTCAGATCAATGGCGTGACGATGATTTATTGACCTTGCAAAAGCTCGGTGAGACCAATCTAACAGTCGTATTGGTTATCAATAAGTCAGATACTCTAAAAGATAAAGGCAGCGTGCTACCACTTATCGAAACTTTCAACGATAGTTTCGATTTTGCTGATATCGTTCCTGTATCTGCACTAAAAAATCAAAACTTAGATCGTTTGCAAGAAGTGATTGCCTCACATTTACCAGTCGCTGCGCCTATTTACGATACAGAACAAATCACAGATCGCTCTGAGCGATTTTTGGCCAGTGAAATCATTCGCGAAAAAATCATGCGTAGTGCGGGTGATGAAGTGCCATATGATTTAACGGTACAGATTGATGAGTTTAAAGACGAACCTGCACATACTGATCCAAAAACAGGGCGTCCACGCAAAGCTTGTACTTTCATCGATGCGACTATCTATGTTGAACGTGGTGGTCAAAAAGCCATCGTTATCGGTGACAAAGGTCAGCGTATCAAACAAGTTGGTATGGATGCTCGTAAAGATATGGAGCAGTTATTCGGTAAAAAAATCATGTTAACGCTGTGGGTCAAAGTGAAACGTGGTTGGTCTGATGACGAGCGAGCGTTGTCCAGTTTGGGTTATTGATAGCGGTTAAAAACGCACGCTTCAAAAGCACTGTCTGCCTTTCAGTTATTTAGGTAATAAAAAATGCGTAATGAAGCGCTCGTCGGGTATTTATTACATCAGCGTCCTTATCAAGAAAAGCGCGCTTTGTATTATCTTTTTTCTCAACAACACGGTGTAATACATGGTGTTGGGAAAAAAGGCGCGCCACTATTTATGCCGTTACAGCTTTTTGCTACTGGCAAACGCGACCTAAAAACTTTCAGTCAAATTAATATTGCCTCGCAAGATACGACTCAAGCTGACAGTGTTCACAAAGACAGTGTTCAAAAAGATAGTAAACCTGCTGTCTTAGAAGCCGTACCTTACGCCAATATCAGCGGTCAACATCAGTATGCCGCACTATATATAAACGAGATTCTGTGGCGGCTGTTACCTACTGAAGACCCAATGCCTGTATTGTGGCAGCATTATCAAATCAGTCTACAACAACTCAAGCAGCCCTTAAGTAATAGCGAGCTTCGTCTCTGTCTACGTCAGTTTGAGCAGTATCTATTTACCGAATTAGGATTCACTTTAACGTTAACGCATGACAACGTTGAAGATCCCATCGAGTATGATTGTACTTACCGCTTTTTACCGGATATAGGTTTGCTCCCTGTATTGGTACATAATGAAGAGTCTGAGCATTTAGCCAGTGAGTCTGGACAGACTGTTTTTAAGGGTGCGGATATCATAGAAATGGCACGTTTAGGTATTACTGAACAGACGCTGAGCCATTGGTCAAAGCTACATCGACATCTTATTGATCATTTGCTTGACTATCAGCCGCTCCAAAGCCGTCTGTTGTGGCAGCAGCAGCAACGTTATCAATAACTGCATTCTCAAATATTATCGTAGTATCAACTATATAAGTTAGGCTTAATTGTCCAAAGGATTTTTTATGAGTATCTCTGTATCTACCTCATCTGAAAGCAATTCAAAAAAACCTTTGTTAGGCGTGAATATTGATCACGTGGCAACATTGCGTCAAGCACGCGGTGTGAACTATCCGAGTCCTCTAGCTGCTGCATTATTGTGCGAAAAGGCAGGGGCAGACGGTATCACTATACATTTACGCGAAGATCGCCGTCATATACAAGATGCTGATGTTTATGAAATGGCAGGGCAGTTGTCGACGAGAATGAACCTAGAGATGGCAGCAACGGATGAGATGCTTGCAATTGCCTGCGAAGTTAAACCTTTTTGGGTATGTCTAGTACCTGAAAAGCGTGCAGAGTTAACGACAGAAGGTGGTCTTGATGTTGCAGGGCAAGTCACGTCTCTAAAAGAGTATGTTCATAAGCTACAAGACTCTAATATTAAGGTTTCTTTGTTTATTGATCCTGATGACAAGCAGATTGCAGCCGCGATCGAGTGTGGTGCAGACGCGATAGAATTGCATACTGGTGCTTATGCCGAAGCAGGCTTAGCAAATGATACTGCCGCACAGTTGGCTGAACTTAAAAGAATCGAACATGCAGTAGCTACAGCACAGAGCCTAGACGATAAATTGCTTATTAACGCGGGTCATGGTTTAACGTGTGACAATGTTAATGCCATTGCAAAGATTGATGGTATATATGAGTTAAATATCGGTCATGCACTTATTGCAGATGCCGTGTTTGTAGGACTAGAAAGCGCTGTGACAATGATGAAAGAGGCTATGTATAAATAGTTTTGCTTGTATGGCATCTATTACCCATTACATTTCGTAGGGTGGTCTGCATTAAGTTTATGTTTGACGATACCGGATTGGTTAAAAGAGATTTGGTACATTGACTTATTATAGGAAGAGGTAGGGCAATATTTTATATGACCGAAGTGTCCTCGCGGTCTGCCACTATCACCCCAAAATTTAGTATAGTGACGCCTACCGCCAACTCTTAGTTTCACCGTACTATATTTCAGGTCTAAAGATTGCTGAGTTAATAAGGTGTCTACTTGAGGATCGAAATGCTTGTTGTTATTTTTATCTACGAATAGCAGAAGTGTTTTATCACTATTCCTATGGCACTGCTGTGCATCATTCGATAAACAAACCAAGACATCCTGCCGACTTATATAACTTTCGGCCTTTGCTAAGGATAAGGTGTTCTCTAGTTGATGCTTGACACGTTGGGCTTCCATCCGTGCTAAGTGAGTTAAGATGCTTGGCGCTGCAATAGCTGCGATAATTCCCAATACCATTGTCGTCACAGTTAGCTCAACGAGAGTAAAGCCGTTTGATCGCTTAGCACTGAGAATATTATTGTTTTGAAGGGTTAACTTTCTATAACTGACTAACTTCAATAGTTTATTGAATAACCTAGATACAATAGCTAAAAACTTATCAATTCCATATCCGCCTTTTCTGCAAATAGGCAAACAAAAGGTAAAAATGAATATTCTTCTATAACTGGCCAGTACCTCATTAAATAAGTTCATAAAGCGCTACATCCTATAGCTATTTGTCATTCAAGTAGAAAACAACGTCTCATACATCCTTGTATCAACTATCTTTCAAGCACACCAATTGTCCAAATTCTTTAAACCTTCCCTGACTTAACTGTATATAAGAAAGATGCAATTGATAATTACTTGATTTTCAGAAGAATATTGGTTTTTTACAATATATATGTAATATATAGCGACTGTCAAAAAATGTTTCAATTAGTGAAAGAATGACATTAGCAATAGAGAAAAAATTCTAATTGTAATAAAATGCTTCAAGAAAATAGCTATCAATAGACTATTCATCTATCGCAAACTGATGTGTAAAAGATAAGAAGCGTAAGGTGTGTTAGTTCTGGGTAACTTAGACTGTTTATTGTGTTTTAGTTACAACATTATCGTGTAATAATGTGTAGCTCGTTAACGAAAAAAGTTGTAAACTGAATTAATAATCGCTAAGCTACTCCTTAATTGGTTTTGCTTTGTAACTTAAAATGCGTAAGAGATGTCTATCTTAGTACGTCTTGAGAATCGGTTTTGCTTAATGCATCACTAAAATTATCCTTTGGAGGAAGTCCATGAAATTGAATAAAATCGCTCTAGCTCTGTTCGCTGTAACAGCGGCTCCTTTAGCAGCTAACGCTGGTGTTACTATCAGCCCATTATTACTAGGTTATCATTACAGTGAAGGTGCTGATGATGATCAAGCTGAATTATTACAAAGCAATCAGGATGATAATAGCTTTTATAAAGAAGATGGTTTATATACTGGCGCTGCGCTAGGTATCGAGCTTACTCCTTCTACTCAGTTTCAAGTAGAATATGGTGTTTCAAATACTGACGCTATTGGCCAAGATGGTTCTGATTCTTTTGATGCAGAGCAAGAAATGATTTCTGGTAACTTCTTGATTGGTACTGAAGAATTCACTGGTTACACTGATAATGCATTGAAGCCTTATGTATTAGTTGGTGCGGGCCGTTCAAAGCTTGACATTGAAAATCGTGCTGGTGACAGAGTTGCAAACTCTACAGATACTATCGGTAACCTAGGTCTAGGTGCTATGTATCGCATCAACGACGCGCTAAGCCTACGTGGTGAAGCTCGTGCGATTCATAATTTTGACAACAACTGGTGGGAAGGCATGGCTTTGGCCGGTCTAGAAGTAGTACTAGGTGGCCATCTAGCACCTACAGTAGCAGTACCACCTATGCAAGAGCCAGTAGTTGACAACACTCCAGTAGTCGTTGTTGAAGCTGATCTTGATTCTGACGGTGATGGCGTACCTGATAGCATCGATGCATGCCCAGGCACTCCAATGAACGTTGTAGTTGATGAGCGCGGTTGCCCAGTACCAGTAGACATTACTGACGAACTAAAAATGGAACTACGTGTATTCTTTGATAACGACAAGTCAGCTATCAAAAACCAGTACAAGCCAGAAATCGCTAAAGTAGCAGAGAAGATGCGTGAGTATCCTAACTCTACAGCACGTGTAGAAGGTCATGCTTCTAAGACTGGTCCTTCAGCGCGTTATAACCAACGTCTATCTGAAGCTCGTGCCGTTGCGGTTAAATCTATGCTAACTAACGAATTCGGTATTGCTCCAAACCGTCTATCGACTGTTGGTTATGGTTATGACAACCCAATCGCTTCAAACGACACTGAAGAAGGTCGTGCTATGAACCGTCGTGTTTATGCCATCATCACTGGTGACAAAACAATGACTGTTGAACAAACTAAAGATATGGTTGTTCAGTAAGTATTAGCAAAATAACCGTATAGTAAAATATACAGTTACAAAAAAAGCCACCCAATGGGTGGCTTTTTTTTATTTATGTATTGAGAAAAGTGAGTTATTACATAAATTTATGAATCAATAATGTTATACTAGCCACCCAAACATTCTGTAAACTAACAGTATGTACAATAGCATAGCAATCTGTATGATGAATTCGTCAGCATAGATACTTGATTGTATTGAACTTTTTTATTTGATAGCATTCTTTTTTGCGTCATCTTAGATTCAATATCTATCTATCTATCTGATTGATGATGAAAGTTTATTCAGCAGCGCTTACTGCTACTGCATTTTTTTAAGACGAAACGAGCATTTTATATGGCGAACGATATCAAACACCTGCGTAACATTGCAATTATTGCCCACGTTGACCACGGTAAGACAACTTTGGTTGATAAGTTATTACATCAGTCTGGTACTTTTGGCGACCGTGCAAACATTGCTGAGCGTGCAATGGACTCAGGTGATATTGAGCAAGAACGTGGTATTACCATTTTGGCTAAAAACACAGCTATCCGCTGGACAGATAAAACTTCAGAAACTGAATACCGTATCAACATTGTTGATACCCCAGGTCACGCCGATTTCGGTGGTGAAGTTGAGCGTGTAATGTCTATGGTTGACTGCGTACTTTTGGTTGTTGACGCTGTTGATGGCCCAATGCCTCAGACTCGTTTTGTGACGCAAAAAGCATTCGAACAAGGTCTAAAGCCGATCGTTGTTATTAACAAAATCGATCGTCCTGGCTCACGTCCTGATTGGGTAATGGATCAAATCTTTGATTTGTTTGACAACCTAGGTGCAAACGATGAGCAGCTTGATTTCCCAGTTGTTTATGCTTCAGCATTGAACGGTATTGCAGGTCTAGAAGCAGATGATTTAGCTGATGACATGACCCCATTGTTCAAAACTATCGTTGACGTTGTTCAGCCTCCACAGGTTGATGCTGACGCTCCGTTCCGTATGCAAATCTCAAGCCTTGATTACAACAGCTTTGTTGGTGTAATCGGTATTGGTCGTATTCAACGTGGTAAAGTCAAACTTAACACGCCAGTGACTGTCATTGATAAGCATGGCAAAACGCGTAACGGCCGTATCCTAAAAATCATGGGTTATCATGGTCTTGATCGTATTGACGTTGAAGATGCACAAGCCGGTGATATCGTTTGTATCACAGGTATCGATGCGCTAAACATCTCTGATACTATTTGTGATCCTAACAACGTTGAAGCTCTACCAGCACTAACGGTAGATCAACCTACAGTATCTATGAACTTCCAAGTAAATAACTCACCATTTGCTGGTCGTGAAGGTAAGTTTGTGACTTCACGTAACATTCGTGAGCGTCTTGAGCGTGAGTTGATTCATAACGTAGCATTGCGTGTAGAAGACACTGAGTCTCCTGACAAATTTAAAGTATCAGGCCGTGGTGAGCTTCATTTATCAGTACTTATCGAAAACATGCGCCGTGAAGGTTTTGAGCTAGGTGTTTCTGGTCCAGAAGTTATCGTTAAAGAAGTTGATGGTAAGCTACAAGAGCCGTATGAAAACGTTGTCTTCGATATCGAAGAAGAGCATCAAGGTTCTATCATGGAGCAAGTTGGTCTACGCAAAGGCGAGATGACTAACATGGAGCTGGACGGTAAAGGCCGTATGCGTATCGAGGCAACCATACCAGCGCGTGGCTTGATCGGTTTCCGTTCTGAGTTCCTAACCCTGACTTCAGGTAGTGGTATTATGACCTCGAGCTTCTCACATTACGGTCCACAGAAGATCGGTGATGTTGGTGGTCGTTCTAACGGCGTATTGGTTTCTATGGCAAATGGTACTTGCCTAGGTTTTGCTCTATTTAACCTACAGAAACGCGGTAAGTTGTTTGCTGAACCACAGCTTGAAGTTTATGAAGGTATGATTGTTGGTCTTAACTCTCGTAACGATGATATGACTGTTAACCCAACGACTGCTAAACAGTTAACTAACGTACGTGCTAGTGGTACTGACGAAGCATTGACGTTGACGCCAGCAGTGAAGTTCACTCTTGAGCAAGCGCTTGAATTTATTCAAGACGATGAGCTAGTCGAAGTAACACCAAAAGCGGTACGTATTCGTAAACGCTACTTGACTGAAAGTGAGCGTAAACGTCACGGCCGTGGTAAGAAAGGTGCTTAACATCAATGATGTGAGTTACTTAGTGATTCATAGTATTGATGTTTGACGCGAACACTTAGTGTCAGTAGTTTCTACGGGCACTGAGTGATTCAAAAATGAGCAGTGTAAGGTGAGCTATTAGTGGTTCACTTTATACTGCTTTTTTTTGTGTTGTAATCTGGGAAAAATACAGACAGAATGAATAGTGGCATTAATGTATTCAATTATTAACATGAAAGCTAGATGTGACACTAATTATATAAATATCTATTGGTTTGTAGATAAATTTTGAGGAAAAAACAATGAGTATGGTTTCAGAGTTTAAAGAGTTCGCTGTCAAAGGTAATGTGATGGATTTGGCAGTCGGTGTCATCATCGGAGGGGCTTTTGCTACCATCACAAAATCTTTGGTAGATGATATTATTATGCCGATTGTCGCTTTTATTTTTGGCGGCGAAATTAATTTTGAAAATATGTTCTTAGTTTTAGGCGATGCACCTGACGGTATTGCTATGACTTATGATGCGCTCAAAGAAGCAGGTGTGCCTGTATTGGCTTACGGTAGTTTTATTACCGTACTTATTAACTTCTTAATTTTAGCTTTCATCATCTTCATGATGGTTAGAGGTGTCAATAAAATGCGCCGTGCTGAAGAAGTAGAGGAAGTTATAGAAGAAGCAGTAGAAGAGCCATCAGAGGAAGTGAAATTGCTACGTGAAATCAGTGCCAAATTAAGTAATACCAGTATTACGAAATAAATTATCGACTTTTCGACAATAAAAAAGGCTAACTCCTCGTTAGCCTTTTTGCTATGAAATAGTCACAGTTATTTTTTGTGAACTATTTGATGTGCCTACTAAAAGCAAGTTGTTATGGAGTGACCACTACATAATCATTGGTGTTAATCAGAATCTCTGATGGTTGATCGACAACGATACGTACCACGTTATTATCAATAACTTGAGATTTGTAATAGTTGTCTTCTGCAACTGTGCAGCCTAAACAACGTCCCATCGCATCCCAAGGCTCAACAAATAGCTTCTGCTGTGCTTGATCTGCATTACCACCAATAAGTGAGAAAGGTAAGCTAACGATATAAGCTGCTGTTCCAGCTACCGCATTAACGAGTTGAAGTGGTTTGCCAACAATCGTATCAACTACCATCGTCTCGTATGAAGGCCCAAAATCAGTTTCATCAATTTCTATAGCTGCAAAAGTAGGTTGAATAGTCGCAGCTACCAATCCTAAAGTTGCCAATACAGTAAAAAATCTCTGCTTAACTGTGCGTTGAGTTTTTGCTTTAACAGTCATAACGATATCCTGAAACTCATAGTAGTATGATTAATGGCTGCTGCTATCTTCACGCAGGAATCTTGCGGCAACAATAGTTAGGCTAAATATTACAGAAAAATAAATGATACGCACTATTTATGTAAGCGCTAGCACTATTAAAGCAAGATGTGCGCTAATAAGCAACAAAAATGAGAATAATCTAGTGATAGCTTTGGCAGTATTTGATACTTTTAAAAATAGATACTCTGCCCAGATATTAGCTTCATTTAATCTAAATATACCATAAGCAGATAGATATCATTTATTAGCTATTTTAACGGCTGACAATTTGGACAATAAACACTGGCTCTACCAGTAAGCTTGATGTTTTCTAGCGTCGTACTACAATGCAGACAGCTCTCTCCTTGTCTACCATACACATTTAAGGTTTGCTGAAAGTAACCAGTTTGACCACTTGCTACTGTGAAATCCCGTAGTGTCGAACCGCCTAATTTTATCGCTTTCTTTAAAATTTCTTTAATATGACTCACTAAAATGACAATCTGATCGTATGAAATTTGATTGGCTGGTGTAGCAGGGTGGATGCCGGACAAGTACAGGCTTTCAGTCGCATAGATATTGCCAACCCCAACCACGACTTCTTGTTCCATGATGACAGATTTAATCGCTCGGGAGATGGGTTTTAGTCGTTTGTTTGCTTTAGTATTATCTGTCGATGACCCATTGCCATCTTGGCTAGATAAATCTATACGCTGGATTAAATTGTACAAATAGTCTGCGGTAAAATCTTTTGAAAGCGGCTCAGGACCCAAATGCTCTAATAGTTTATTGCCGTAATCTTTATGCCATAGTACTGAGCCAAAACGTCTCGGATCGTAATAGTGTAGCTGAGATTTTTTATTAGCAGTATCATTAAAAACGACGACCAGATGGTCATGTTTACGCTTATCAGTACCGTAGCTGTGCTGCTGTAAGCTACCTGACATTCCTAAGTGAATGAGAAGCTGACGCGTTTCAACTTTGCTAGCTGACATGGGAGCGTTATTCTGTACAGCTACTGGCAGAAAATTAAGAATCAGATACTTTGCTCGGCGCTCGACACTCTCTAATGTGTAATTAATTAGCTCGTCCAAGTTACCTGGCATCATCCATCGCAGCTTTGGTTGAAATACTTTAACATCAACTACCTGTTGCCCCAACAATGGAGCAAGACTGGCTTTAGTGGTTTCTACTTCAGGTAATTCAGGCATAGTATTTTTTGACAACTCTATTATGGAATAAACAACGACTGACTTAAGGTTTTATTTACACGACTGCACGGCGCGCGTGCAAAATACCATGTTGCTGTTCTAATTTTGCGAGCAGCTTAGATAGATGTGCTAAGCCTGAGACTTCAATATGGAACTTTAAAAAAGCAATATTGTCGTCATTGCTTAACGTTTGAACTTGGCGAATATTGACGTTTTCTTTATCAATTATCTGTGTCAAATCACGTAGCAAACCGCGTCTGTCATATGCTTCGACATGAATATCAACGGGCTGATAACGACCAATCTGTACTTGCCAAGCGGCTTCTATCTTACGCTCAGGATCACGCTCAACCAGACGTAAGTACTCTGGGCAGCCTCGATTATGCACGCTAACGCCACGCGATAAAGTGATGTAGCCAGCTATCGGTTCGCCATGCACAGGATGACAACAACCTGCCAAATTGATTTCGATATTATCCAAACCATCGATATGGATTTTATACGCATCGAGCTTACCTGTATCTCTGTTATCTACATGAGGTACAAAGCTCTCTGGTGGTATCTCAGGTTCAAGGTGTAGCTGACGAGAGATATGACTGGTTAACTGATTAAGGCCAATATCACCTGTCACCAGCCCTACAATAATATCGTCGGTCGTATTGACATGAAAATGCTGAATATAGTCGTTCAGATCAATACTATTAGGATGAACAGATAGGCGCTCAAGCTCTTTACTGAGCATTTGGCGACCTATTTCAATATTCTTATCACGGTCTTGCTTATTGAACCACTGGCGCAGTTTTGAACGGGCGCGATTGGTATGAATATAACCTAACGAGGCTACCAACCAATCACGATTGGGCTCACGCGATGCCTTAGTAATAATCTCAACTTGCTCACCTGTTTTCAACTGATAGGTCAGTGGCACATAACGCTGATTGACGCGGGCTGCCTGCGCACGGTTGCCAACTTGAGTATGCACATAGTAGGCAAAATCGAGAACGGTCGCGCCTTTTGGTAGCTCAGTAATATCACCGTCACGGCTAAAGATATAAATACGTTCTAGTTCATCAAAATCAACAAGTTGTTCTTCTTCGTCAAACTCGATATCGTCTATCTCTTCGCCCGCTACCACAGCTGAGCGTGGTTGATTACGTGTCTCATTGTTGATAGATAATAATTGGCGTAGTGAGCTGATTCTTTGATTCAGATAATTGTCTTTCTTATTCTTTAGACCTTCTTTGTAGTTAACGTGCGCACACATGCCAAGCTCGGCCTCAAAGTGCATCTCATGAGTACGAATTTGAACTTCCAGCGATTTATTTTCTGCAATTACAGCCGTATGTAGCGAGCGATAGCCATTGGACTTAGGGTTAGTAATATAGTCATCAAACTGCTCAGGAATATAACGCCATAAGCCATGTACTAGGCCTAAAACGTGATAACAGTCAGAAGGGCTATTAACCAAGACACGTAAAGCGCGAATGTCATAAAGCTGATCGAAAGATAAGCCTTTGAGCTTCATTTTTCGATAGATAGAGTAGATATGTTTGACGCGACCAGATACTTCGCCTTCAATACTGGCATCTGCTAGTGATTCATTTAATTTGTCTTGTACGCGCTGAATATAGGACTCGCGTTCGCTACGTTTTTCTGACAGCAGCTTAGCAATTTCTTTATAGCGGTCAGGCGCAAGATAACGGAAAGCTAAATCTTCGAGCTCCCATTTTAGCTGTGCAATACCTAAACGATGGGCTAATGGCGCATAAATAGTCATGACTTCACGTGCGACACGCGTTTGACGCTCTGGCCTAGAAAAAGTCAATTCACGCATGGCGAACGTACGTTCAGCCAGTTTTATAAGTACCACGCGCACGTCGTTGGTGACAGAGATGAGCATGCTATAAATATTTGATAGCTGATCACGTTGATTATTGACGAAATGATCTTCTAAGCGTTTATTGCTCTCAATAATCTCCGACAGCTTACCCATTGCAAGGGTATCTTTAACAAGCGTCAAAATATCTGGACCAAAGTTTTTTTCCACTTCAGCGAGACTAATAATTGATTTGCGCGCACTGCGATACAGCATGGCCGCGACCAATGCGTCTTCATCTTGATAAAGATAGGTCAAAATATCAGTCATACCAATACCGGTCACATAAGCACCTGAACGCTCAGATTCACTGGTATTCATATGACTGCGAATAAACTCGCAAGCTGCACTTAGGTTGGGTACTGACTCTTGTCCAATACGCTTGGCCACATTATCTAGCCAAGTAGGTACGTCGATGTTGGCGTGGTGGTCTAAGTCGACCGCCTCAAGCTCATCGTTTGATAGCGCATTGGTATCATCCAAATACTCGTCTTCAGTGTGAGGGTCATGTAAATGATAAGTATGTGCAGCTGAGCGATCAAAAGTAGTATGTAGCTTGTGGGTTGCCAACTGGTATTTGATGTCGAGGGGAATTTGGGCATAGCTATTGGCTGACTGGTGAGAGCGTTGGCTCGCCACCAGTTGTGCCGCAAGTGTTGCACTATCGGCCTGAGTGGTCTGTCCATCCACCAGCGGTAATCCTTCACGAATTTTTACCATAGCCGACTCCTCTTAGCTATTTTGAATTGATTATAACCTCATCTACTATGCACACACTCTGAATTAACGATCCATAAAGCGTCAGCTATAAACCAATACAACTGCTAAAAATGTTATTTTTAGCAGCTATAAAATGCGCGTAAAATATATAAAGCTATGAGTGCAAATGCTTGCTATGTAGCGATTGGAAACATCATCAAAAACATAGGAAGATTGTTTACTATTATCTCATTTTAAAGTGACAAATCAAGCGAGCCTCTGTACGGCTGTGGTCAATTACGCTAAATAATGACTATTTATTAGCACAAACTTATCAAAGCTTTGAGTTATCTTAGATAATTGTAATAACGCTTAATTGTCTCTTTAATTAGGTTCAACTATCAGTCATTTCTAGCTATTAATCGTTTTTGAAGATTAACAATGTTAAACCGCTACTTTTTCAAAGCGAGCGATAGATTCAACATGACCCGTATGGCAGAACATATCCATCACGCCAGCATGAGTCAGACGATAGCCTTGTTCTAACAATGCTTTTGTATCACGAGCAAGGGTCGCTGGATTACAAGAGACATAAACAATGCGCTCAGCATTAAATTTTGGCAAATACTGCATAATCTCCCAAGCACCAGAGCGCGGCGGATCAATCAATAGTGCATCAAAACCTTGGTTGGCCCATGGCTTATCAGTACAGTCTTGCGTCAAATCTTGACTGTAAAACTCAGTATTGTTGATACCGTTGCGACGAGCGTTGTCAGCAGCACGTTCGGTCATGGCTTCACTGCCTTCGACACCGACTACTGAGCCTGTCTCGCCAACGAGACGCGCTAGCGGTAAGCTAAAGTTACCCAAACCACTGAATAAATCTAGTACGCGTTCACCTGCTTTTAAGTCCAATAAGTCACAAGCAAGCTTGGTCATCTGACGGTTCACCGATAAGTTTACTTGAGTAAAGTCAGTAGGGATAAATTCAAAAGTCAGATCATACTCTGGCAATTGATAATATAAACGCCCAAATTGCTCGCTCAGATCATCAGCGTCTGTCAACGCAATACGTTGGATGCTATCAACACCTTTCGACTGCAAATATAGCTGCCAATTACGCGCTGCGAAAAATACTTTTAGTTTGTCTACATCAGCGTCTGACAACGGTTCTAAATTACGTACGATGAGCGCAACTGGCTGATTGCCATCAGGTAGTTCTGGCAGTTGCTCACCCATTGCAAGCTCAAGCTGGGCAATCTTGTCACGACTCTCTAGGGTACTAATAAGCGTTTTTAGGTTTTCAATCTCGAAACCAATACGTGGATCTAAGATATGACACTCATTTAGCTCTGCTAAGAAATTACTTGAACGCTCACGGAAGCCGACAAGCGCGGTTTCTTTTTTGACGACATAGCGTACGCCCAAACGTGCTTTGGTACGATAACCAAGACGATCGCCGACCACAGGAGGGAGCCAATTGTCAGGTTCCGCGTTGGCTTGATGCATTAGCATTTCAGCCAGTACTGACTGTTTAAAATTTATTTGTCCATCTGGCTGCCAGTGCTGCAAGTTACAACCGCCGCAAGTACCGAAATGCGGGCAGGGTGGCACAGCACGTTCAGGGTTTGGGTTGGCAGTGATACTAATGGCATCGCCTTCTTCAAAGCTAGCACGGCTGTTGGTTATTTTTACTAAGGCGCTTTCACCTGGTAGAGCAAAGCTAACAAAGATTTTTTTGCCGTGCTTATCTTCAGCATGGCCTTCCGCAACGTCAAAACCATTACCATAGACAGCAACACCGCGACCATCATGTGACAAGCCATCAATATTAAATGGAATTGGCTCTGCATCTTTTAGGCGACGACGTGTCTTTGATGATGGTTTTGATTTTTTCTTACTCGGCGGAATGACAATCGTTTGGGTGTCGTTTGTTTGAGCTTCATTAGTTTGAGCGTTACTGCTTTGCGCTGCCATATCAGATGCTATAGATGTTTTTGAATCGGTGGGTTGCATAAACCTGCCTTAATAATAAATAACTAGAAGAGGGGAATAAAAACTACTAATAATACGATTTCTATAATTCGGGTGCCGATGACCAGTCAGCGATAAACTCTTGATGTCGCGGACTACCGTCAGCTTGGGTATACTTTGCCAGATAGTCATAGCTCTGCTGCTGCCAAGCATCAAAATCTTGTGAAGACAACTGTCCTGTTAGACGTAACCAGCGTAGATAAATAAGCCAAGTGTTCATGACATCAGATTCACAGTATATAGATAGGGTTTGCCAGTCACCGCTACTAACAAGCGCGCCAACCATGCTGCCATCCACGTCAGTTTTACCGGGTAATCCGTACAGACTTGCGACGATATCCATGGCTTCTCGGCGACTAGCACCGTACTGGCTAAACCGATCCATCAAGTCCAGATGACGCGTATGGAAGCGATTAACATAGTTATCAAAGCGCATGTTTTTAATACGCTCGCCTTCTTCGAACAGCCATGGTGCTGACAAATCATACTGCATGGCACGATATATCAGTACAGGTATGTCAAAGCCTGAGCCATTCCAACTAATAAGTTGCGGCAGTGTCTCAATGTCGTTAAATGCTCTAAAGAATTTGGCTAGGATTTCTTTTTCACTAAATTTATCGGCAGTCAAAGAAAATAGCGATAACTTACCATCCTTGATATACAGAGCTGAGATACAGACAATACGCTGTAGTGGCAAGCGCATAAAATCATGCCCTGCCTCTTGCGTACGTATCGCTGTCAGCGCGCTTAACGCATCTGCATTATTGAGATCGGCCAATTGCGGATAAATACGGCGTGCTGCATCGACATCGGCGACAGTCTCGATATCGAAAACTAAGATAGGGTCGGATGGTAGCGCTTGTGACATAGATAATCCTGACTATTTATGAGCTTATAGTTAATTCATTATAAAGAATGAAAACATTAACCTTGCTTGAAGTATTACGTTTACATCTGCACTTGGCCGCTTTGCACTTCTTTGAAATTAACGATACTAAATGGTATTGCTTATGCATTAATTAACTTCTGCGCTGCTGTTATCCGTATTACTATCGTCAACGTTATATAAACCCGTTGATAAATAACGATCGCCACGATCGCAGACAATAAAGGCAATAACAGCATTAGGATTTTCTTTTGCCACTTGGGTCGCTGCCCATGCAGCTGCGCCCGAAGATACTCCAGCAAAGATACCTTCAGTCTTCGCTAATTTACGCATATAGACTTCGGCAATACGCTGATCGATATCCATCACTTCATCAATCAAGTCTGCATCAAAAATACCTGGCATATAGGCAGCAGGCCAACGGCGAATACCAGCAATCGAAGCCTCTTCGTCAGGCTGTAGGCCGATGATTTTAACATCTGGGTTTTGTTCTTTTAGGTAGCGTGATACACCAGTAATCGTACCTGTCGTGCCCATCGAACTAATAAAATGCGTAATTTTACCTTCTGTCTGTGCCCATAGCTCAGGGCCTGTAGTCAGGTAATGTGCTTGGCTATTGTCAGGATTATTAAACTGATCCAATACGACCCCTTTGCCATCTGCTTGCATCTGCAATGCCAAATCACGCGCAGCTTCCATACCTTCATCTACTTCAATCAGCGTTGCGCCATAAGCAATCATGGCATCTTTACGCTCTTGGGTAGAGTTGGTTGGCATCAGCAATGTTATCGGGTAGCCACGCATCGCAGCGACCATGGCCAATGCAATACCAGTATTGCCACTAGTGGCTTCAATCAACATATCACCAGGCTTGATATCACCGCGCTGTTCTGCTTGATAAATCATATTAAAAGCAGGACGATCCTTTACAGAGCCCGCTGGATTATTGCCTTCAAGCTTAGCTAATACTGTGGCGCCATTGGCAATTTGCTCTTGCTCAGGCAGACGTTGAAGTTTTACCAATGGCGTTTGACCAACGCAATCAGCGAGGGTAGTGATTTGAGTAATAAAGTTAGCATTTGACATGGCCGTAGTGGACATAAAGTATCCTTTTCTATTTTTTAAATATGTTTTTAATGGCTTGTTTTTGATGGAAGCGCTGTTTTTATTGTTTGATCATAATTTTAGACAGTCGCTTGGGTTATAGGTTTACAGTGATAAGCGAGCTAAAAACGAAAGGCATTAGAGTGCGCTCTCATATGTTATGACTATGAGCGATATATTGTGGTAAATAAAAAGTGGCTTTATTATATCATTTTGTTTTCAGCTGCGCTTATCGCATCAAGGATTAATAGTCACTGTATCGGGTCAATGTCAATGTTACGTTGAGGGTTGCAAAAGTAGGACTGTTCGCTTAAAGCCATATTCTCTTTGACACAGAGTAGTTAGCACTCTAATTATAACGTTGTTCATCACATGGAATGCCTAACCAGAACTTATAGAATCCTGTTAAGATAATCTTGAGTTATATATCAATTGTCTTATCAAAACCAGTGACCTTATTAACGATTAGTGGCTTCATTAAAAGTAGCGCCTTACTCAGATGCTTTGACACGACATGCTATAAGTAACACGAATACTGACATTATCACAAAAATTCATGGCAAGAACCTAGTAGAGAGTAGACCTAGCATGGCATATAAAAAACGTTTCGATACCAGTAGTGCTTATGGTCAGCTGATCATACTGGTGTTTTTGCCTATCTGTGTGTTGGCAGCAGTAGGCGGCATTTTGGTATTTCACGAAACCATGCGTGCAAGCGACTCGGAGCAAGAAGTATTGGCCGAAGCGGTACTTATTCGCTACACACCAGTCATAGCTGAACTGATTCCTGAGCTGCTAGAACAAGAGCGCCAGCAAGTAGGGAGTAGTGCTGAGAGGACCCAGCAAGCGGCAATGACGACGCTAGAAGGTATCCAAGATAAGCTTGGACGTATGCAGTCCGAGCAGCATGTACAGCGCATTGCTATTATTAATGAAGGCAATCAAATACTGGCAACCGTCGGTTATGGCCTCAATGAAGAGTGGCCGCTAATCAGTGATTCCGCAAGCTTTTTGTCACAACGCCCAACGCCTGTAGGCACGGCGTATGGCAGTGTATTGGGAGAATTTGAAGGGCAGACATTGTGGTTGCTCGTCGATATGGATAATGAGCCGCTCTACATTGCACGCTACCGTATTGCGATGGCGTTAGTGATTACTGGCTTGTTTACTATCTTGATTCTACTACTGAGCCTAAATATCTATTCAAAACGTTGGATTGCTCCCATTTATGAGCTGCGTTTGCAGTTGCAGCGTACCCATGTCGATAATTTATACCAACCTGTACCAGTAGAGTCAGATGGCGAGCTGAATTTATTACAGCAAGATCTAGTCAGAACATTGCGCCGCTTGCATAGAAGCTTTCAAGAGCTCAAAGACCATGCCGAGCAAACGGAGGATGATTTACGTTTGGCATTTGATGAGATGGAAATGCAAAACATCTCTATTCGAAATGCACGTGATGCGGCAATTTCAACTAGCCAAGCAAAATCTGCGTTTTTAGCCAATATTAGTCACGAACTGCGTACACCATTGAACAGTATCGATGGCTTTATTAACTTGCTGGCACGTCACGGTGAGCTCAATCCTGAGCAGGATTTGTATGTACAGACCATACGTAAGTCATCAGCACATTTGCTCGCTTTGGTAAATGATGTCTTAGATTTCTCTAAAATCGAGGCAGGCAAACTAGTACTGGATCGCCATGAGTTCGATCTCTATGACACCATTTACGATGTGGTCGATATGCTATCTCCTGTCTCTGCGGAGAAAGGTTTGCGCATGGCAGTGCTGTTTTACAATGATGTGCCGATGCGTATCAACGGCGATGCGTTACGTCTTAAGCAAGTATTGACCAATATCGTTGGTAATGCCATTAAGTTTACGGATAGTGGTGATGTGGTGGTGCGTGTGAGCTTAGATGATCACCGTGATAATTATCTGATGATTAGCGTACAAGATAGCGGAAAAGGCATTTCTCTGGCAGATCAAAAAATGCTGTTCCAAAGCTTTAGTCAAGGCGATCCATCAATCACGCGTCAGTATGGTGGTACAGGGTTGGGTCTGGTCATCTCCAAACAGTTGACGCGCTTGATGGGCGGGGATATTGGATTTCATGATAATGCTCAAGAAAATATTGCCAACCAAGGTGCGACGTTTTGGTTTCGCATGCCGGCCCATGTCGATGTGCTAGAGGCAGCCACTGGTCAAACGATTGAATTACCAGTATTAGCGCCACTGGCAAGCGAGACCGATGAATTTAATGTACTGGTTTGGATTAATCATACCGCTTCGATACAAGTACTCAAGGCTAGCTTGCAGTACTTACCGATTAAGCTGACTCAAGCCAACTCGTTGCCGGGTGTACTGGAGTCGTTGAAAGAGCACGGTAACTATTGGGATTGGGTCATCGTTGATGATGACACGCAAGACGATATGATGGCGCTCCTCAAGCAAATTCGTCTGCATTATCAAGGCAAGCTTGCTGTATTTGGCTATCAAGTGGCGGCCGATCAAGCGCTACTCAATCGCTATCATGCCAACATACTGTATGAGCCATTAGACAAAAGACAGCTATATGCAATGCTTGATACGCAAAGCCGTAGTAAACCGCAAAGCCTGCAAGAACCACGCTGGAAAGGGGTCACTGTACTGGCAGTTGATGACCATTTGCCCAATTTACTAGTGCTTGATGCTCTATTGAGCGAGCTGGGTATTCATGTGGTCACGGCGAGCAGTGGGTTTGATGCTATTGAGATTATCAGTAAACAGCAAACCAAAAACATCAAAACTGCCAAGAGCGATAAGCAAAGCCTATCGAATAAAACGCAACTTTCTAAAGCAGAAACACGTGATGAGATAAATAAGAAAACAAATAGCGCGTTCTATCATGAGGATACGAGCGCTGACGATAAAGCAGCTATGCAAGACAAAGATAATATTGATTTGATATTTATGGATATTCAAATGCCGCGTATGTCAGGTCATGAGGCGGCTAAGCAGATTCGAAATATCGAAAATGCGGATAGTCGTATCCCTATTATCGCTCTGACAGCTCATGGGTTAGCAGATGAACGTGACAAACTTATAGCCAGCGGTATCAATGACTATGTCGGCAAACCGATTAGCCAACCTCAGTTATTACAGGTGCTACAGAAATGGCTTGGTCGTAAGAGTACCACACCACAATTGACCGCGTTGCCTGATACAGATTTGCAGAGCTTTGGCTTACAGCATTCTGATTTGCAGAGTGATAATTTACAAGATGCTAATGTACAAGGTGCTAACGTAAAGGATACCGACTCATCAGAAGCTGAGCTAACTGCTATTGACTCGTTGCGTGGTTACTCAATCAATGACAATGATTTATCGAACGACTTGCTCTCCAACAATGTAAATGGGCAAGAGATTCAAGCCAGTTCAGACAATTCAACCGCTACTTATCCAATAATAAGAGGAGACGGGGTAGATCGTAATAGTACTTCTGTCAGTAGCGAGCCGAAAATTACCCGTCCACTATCCCTGAAAAAAATCCGTGATGACTATTTGCGCGATAGCCAGCCTCGTGAAGGCTATAGACGAGATACTGCGCGTGATATTCAGCCGCGCTATGAAAGCTTACGTCTACAAAAACAAGGTCAATCGCCACTACTACAATCAACAACAAAGTCTATCGATAACTCTCAAGATAAAAGCCCTCAAGACCAAAGCTTTCAAGATAGAACAGCTCACGATAATACGACTTTACACGAGCAAATTAATAATGACCTTAGTAACAACAATATAAGCAAAAGTGATACTTCAAACATTTTAGATTGGCAAGACGCGCTCACTCGTTCAGCGAATAAACCTGAATTAGCGGCCAAGCTTATTATCATGATGATCGATACTATCAATGATGAAAAGCAGGCACTCATTCAGGCATGGGAAGCGCATGACCGCAATATGCTGGCACAAATTGCCCATCGTATACTGGGCGGTAGTCGATATACAGGTGTACCGCAACTGCGTCAGGCTAGCCAAGATTTGGAAGATAAGTGCTTGCTGAATGTACAGCATACGACGCCTGTACAGTTTGCAATGATTGAGCCCTATTATGAGGCACTATTAACGGCGCTAGACAACTTGCAAAAGGTGGATTTATCTTCTTATCCGCAGCTTAATTATCATCGCTTGAGCGAAAATGATATGACGTGGAAAATGATATAAGTTGACGGTAAGGTAAAATAGATAAAATCATTCAGGTTCAGAGAGCGATAGGTAATCTTGTTAGATTTGCTTATCGCTATTAGCTAGGTGCTCTGTGTCTGCTATATATGAAACTGACTATAGTATCGTGGCAGTCAGTTATTACTACGGTACAACAAAGACAAGCCTGCTAATATTGTGAATATGAGAACCATATTTGTTTTATTCATTAATAAGGATTGTTATGAACGCGATTGCAAGTTACCAGTATGAGACCTTACAAGTTAGTATTACAGACAACATACTGACGGTTACCTTAAATCGTCCACATAAAAAAAATGCCATGAGTTTTCAGGTAATCAATGAGCTGATTAAGCTAGCAGGTCGCATTAGCAAAGACAGAACCATACGTGCAGTCATTCTAAATGGGGCAGAGGGAACGTTTTGTGCAGGGATTGACTTAGGAGACTTAAATCATCCAAAAAACACAGCATTTGCGCTTTGGGAATTGATTAAGCCATGGCAAAGTGCGTTCCAACGGGTGTGCTTGGTATGGCGTGATCTGCCAGTACCCGTCATAGCGGTATTGGAAGGATATTGTATCGGCGCTGGGTTACAGTTGGCGTTGGCTTGTGACGTACGTATCAGCCATCCTGACTGTCAGCTATCTATTATGGAAGCTAAATGGGGTTTAGTGCCAGACATGGGGCTGACCCAATCAGCATTTGGTGTTCTACGAGAAGACACTCTAAAAGAGCTCGCCATGAGCGCTCGTATCATCGATTCTAATGAAGGCAAAGAGTTAGGCTTGATTAGCCACTGTAGTGAAACGCCTCTTGAACAGGCACAAAAGCTTGCTGCCGAGTTTGCAGAGCGCTCTCCTGATGCAGTGCTAGCAAGCAAACGCGTGATAAATGCGATGTATGATCAGCCTGCTAAGACCTTGTATAAAGAAAAAGCATGGCAGCTCAAAATGATGTTTGGTCGCAATCGTAAGCTTGCCCTCAGAAAAGCAAAACAGGCCAGCACTTTATTTGGCAAACGTCAATTTCGCTAAAGTTTTGCTAGTGCTATTTTTTATTTGATTCACTCTAATACAATAGGTAGCTACCTAAGAATACCAGACATATTTTGATAATTTTTTTTGATGAGTTTTAATTGTTAGCGGTTGTTTCGCTACTATCTTATAGCCATTGAAATGCAAGCAAATAGCACGATATAGCATTGTCTGCTTGCACTGATATGGGTAAAGATGCACTATTGTTGTTAAAGGCATCTATCTTTCATACTGAATAAGCCAGTAAAATGACGAAAGCCTACCTAATAACAGGTGCAAGCCATTAAACGTTGAAAATAAAATATTAAAAATAATAGCCACTATATAAAACGGTCTAAATATGTCTGCTTCAAAACCCTCCCTCCCAAACAAACCTATCGCTTCTGAGCGAGTGCGTTCTGCCGATTTGCCTGTCGCATGGATTATGATGCTTGGGCTGATGGTGGCGGTAGGACCATTATCGATTGATATGTATCTGCCAGCACTTCCATCGATGGCAGATGATTTCGGTGTTTCAACGGCCTTTATGGCCAACTCTGTCCCTGCATATTTTTTGGGCTTGGTATTTGGGCAGCTATTTTACGGACCATTCAGTGACCGTGTTGGCCGTGTCAAACCCTTATATATAGGTATGACGCTGTATGTTATCGCTTCTATCCTTTGTGCGACTACTGATAATGAGTACGTACTGTTTGCAGGCCGTACTTTACAAGCATTGGGCGCGTGTGTAGGTGCAGTAGTTACTCGCGCTGCGATTCGAGATCGCCTCACTGCAAAACAAACGGCAAAAGCTTTTTCCATCATGATTTTAGTGATGGGCTTAGCACCCATATTGGCACCATCGCTTGGCGCGCTATTCTTACAGTTTTTTGATTGGCACTCTATATTTTGGTTCTTAGCTGCATTTGGTGCTCTAAACTTGCTACTCACCAAGTTTTTCTTTTTTGAAACTTTGGCCGAAGAAAATCGTAATGTACGTCCCGCAAGAGAAGTGCTTAGTCAATATTGGGATCTATTAAAAGACCCAACCTTTAACTATCCAGCAATTGGTGGCGGCTTGTTAATGGGAGCAATGTTTGTCTACATCAGCTCGGCTTCTGAGCTAATTATGGATACCTATGGCGTCTCAGCGACACATTTTGCTTGGTTGTTCGGAATGAATGCGGCGGGTTTTGTAGGTTTGACTCAGCTGAACCAATGGCTTACCAATCGCTTTCGAATACTAAGTATTTTGCGATTTGGGGCGATGATGCAGGTTATCTCTGCGGGTGTGCTATTCGTGACTGGCTTGCTTTTAGGGACGGATGCTTGGCTACCACTAGTGCTGGCTTGTATCTTCTTTTGTATCGCAGGACTGGGTCTGACTCAGCCTAATGCTTCTGCAATTGCGCTTGCTTTTCAGAAACGCCGTGCTGGTATGGCAAGTGCACTACAAGGCTCGCTGATGTTTTCAGTCGGTATCTTTGGCGGTTTATTATTGAATCTGTTTCCAGTCAATCCAGTCCTCAAGGTTGGTATTGCCCTGTTCTCATTAATGAGTCTCGGTTCTTTCCTGATTTGGAAAATTGATCGTAATCTCAATTTGGACGACGCAGAGTAAAAGTGTCTCTATTTTAAGTTAACTGTATTTTAAAAAAAGCACTTATACGTTCACAGCGTATAAGTGCTTTTTTGTGCGCTCTATTTATTTTTATTCAAAGCCAAATTAAATTTTATAGGCGTTTTATATGATGGAATTTATTGATTATGAACGAGTATATGTTATTTACGATTATATGCAGCCTTTGCTATATATGGTTTACCTTAAATAATGACCAAACATAATTATTGCAATCGTGAAATTAGGCAAGTACTATCTAGCGTAACTTTCTGTAAGTTAATATGTATAGACATTGCTTAACCTTGCTAGATTGTCAATTAATTAAAATGTAAAACAACGTTAGGTTTCAAGGATAGATTATGAAGCAGTTATATCGAGCGTTACCGATTTTATTGAGTGTGGGCCTATTTGGCTGTGGTAATTCTGCTACTCAAGAAAATGCAAGCGCCCCAGTAAAGGAAAATACAGATAGCTTTGTGAGTAAGCTACCTGATACAGCGCCAACATTGAAAGTTGCCATGACTGGTGATTTGCCGCCTTTTTCATTCCAGGATGACTATGGCAATATGCAGGGCACTGATGTTGATTCAATTCGTGCTATTGGTGAAGAGCAGGGGTTCAAAGTCGAGTTTTACAAAGAAACTTGGTAAGACATGTTCGATAGCGTCGAAACAGGAAAGCGTGATCTAGCGATTTCTGGTATTTCTTACAAAGACGATCGGGCAGTGAGATATGGTCTATCAACACCATACTTTTTCAACCCAGCTACTATCATGTATTTGGAAGGTAAGTTCGATATAAAAGGCTTAAACGATATAAAAGGTCTAAGAGCAGGTACGTTAGAAGGCTCTAAAGAAGAAGACACGTTAAAAGAGATGGGTAGTTCAGTGGAGCTAGTTTCAAGACCTACAGCATTTTTGGCGTATCAGGATTTGGTTCAAGGCAATACGGATGTCTTCTTGTACGATATGCCAGTCTTACAATATATCGTCAAAGGCTATCCTGAGCATAAAGTGAAAATTGTACCCTATGAAGCTGCAGATGCACCTTCAGCCCAGCAAGTGGTGCTCATGGCAAAAGAAAATACTCAGCTTATCAAAACGGTTAATGAAGGTATTGCCAAACTAAAAGAAAAAGGGACATTTAAAGAAATTGAGGCGCGCTGGTTGGGTGAAGCTGACCCTGCTGAAAAGAGCGACTCTGACACCAATACTAAGCAATTGAACTAAGGAATTCTGAAGATGGCAACCGTACCTAATGTTGACAATAAGCGCTATCAAGGTCTGATTATTTCAATTGCACTATTTTTATCTCTAATCGGTGCTTTGCTTGCGTTCACGTTTTATACCTCAAATTTATTAGAACGAAACACGGCTTTAATTGACCAAACTAACCAAGTTGCAAACAGTGCACAGGCGGTAATTAAAGATCTTTTCGACTTGGACAGCAGTTATGGTGAGGATACTAAGTCTCCGCACATACAACGAGTGCTAAGCCGTTTAGAACAAAATACTGCGCTAATTACCAGCTCTATTGCCGCGATTGAGCAAGGCGGTACGATCACAGATGCAGAAGGTAATAGCTACGATTTACCAAAAATTGATGGTCAAGCACAAACCAATATTGCTGCGGCCAATGAGCAATGGAAAGCGCTAGAGCCTAAGATTCAAACATATCTAAAAGATGCTGATAATATCATGGTAACGTCTGCTGATGAATTGACGCAGGCCGTTGAACAGGCGAAGACATCAAGTTTGTTTATTAACGATTCTTTGGATAATTTGACAAAAGACGTGTTCGATAGTGCACAACGTCAAGCAACTACCATTCGTCTTATTCAGGTGCTTGGTGTTGCCGCTATCTTTACCTACTTCCTAATTTTCGTATTCTTCTTTGTACGTCGTCTACGTGAGACGGATGCTGAAGCACTTGCCGCTCGCCAAGAAACGCAAGAGATTATGGAAACGGTAAATACAGGTCTTTTCCTACTGGATAAAGACTTGAATATTGGTCAACAGCATTCTCGAGCGCTGAACAATATCATCGGTTCTGATAGCTTGGCAGGGGAAAACTTTACCAATGTCTTGCGTGGCCGTATCTCTGATAAAGACCTCAAGACCACACAGCAATTCATTGAACAGCTCTATAACCCTCGCGTTAAAGAAAAGCTGGTAGATTCACTTAACCCGTTAAACAAGGTCATGCTGCATAATCTGTCTGACGACAAGAGTCTTGATAATCGCTTCTTGGATTTTAAATTCTCACGTGTTTATGATAATAAAGACATTGCCCGTATCTTGGTCAATGTGAATGATGTATCAGATGCAGTCTATTTAGAACAGCGCCTAGAAAAAGAGCGTTCGCAAAACGATATGCAGATTGAGATGTTAACGACTATCTTGAATGTAAATCCAAAGATTATTAACGAGTTTATTGGTAATACACAAGCGCATATCGAGAAAATGAATAATATCTTGAAAAATCCTGGTAGCTCACAATACGAGCTTGAAGGCAAATTGAAAGCTATTTATCGTGAAATGCACAGCTTAAAAGGTGAAGCATCAGCACTAAAACTACACAGCTTTACGAAGATTGCTTCTGATGCTGAAGACAAGTTACATGCATTACAAAACCAAGGTCAGTTGTCTGGTAATGACTTCTTACCATTGGCAGTACATTTGGATGACTTGCTCAGCTTATCGAATACAATTGCGACGTTGGGTGAGCGTATCAACCGCTCAGCACCGACAGCAGCTAAGGCGTCAACCGTACAAGCACCAGTCGCTACTCAAAACCCAGTAGTAGACCATGCAGCTAGCAATGCTGATTTTGATGATGGGTTAGATATCGACTTAGACAATGAAGCAGATGACGATTTATTGTCTTTTTACAATGAGTTTACAAAAGAAATTGCTGCCAGACAAGGCAAGCGAGTACAGCTAAAAAGTACGACGCTAACCCAAACCAGCATTCCGGCGCATCTTGCAACGCCCATCAAAGAAATCAGTATTCAGTTGCTGCGTAATGCGGTAGTCCATGGTATCGAGTCGCCAAGTGTGCGTCATGCTACTGGCAAACCTGACGTTGGGACCATTGATTTGGAAGTGCAAGACAACGGTTCAAACTTTATGTTGGTGGTGCAAGACGACGGACAGGGTATCAACTATGACAACATCCGTAATAAGCTGATTCAAGAAGGTCGTTTCGGTACGGAAGAGGCAAATCAGCTTAGCAAAGGCGACTTACTCAAACAGCTGTTCTCTTCTGGATTTTCTACCAAAGAGCACGCAGATGAAGACGGTGGCCGCGGTGTTGGACTTGATATCATCAAAGCAAAAGTAAAAGAGTATGATGGCAAGCTTAATGTAAATAGCGAGCTGGGTCAGATGACACGGTTTGTCATTACTTTACCTAAAGCTTAATCAAAATAGTAATTATATTGTCAGGGACGACAAGCACTTCATTAAAGGTAGTAGATAAGTTATGTATAAGTTAATGATTGTTGATGATTCAAATATTATTAGAAACCGTATTCAGCGTGCATACGATTCAGGAAAGTTCATGTTGGTTGCAACAGCGACCAGCGGCGTTCAAGCCATCGAAAAGTTCAATGTCCACCGTCCTGATGTGATCACCATGGACTTAACCATGCCACAAATGGATGGGCTAGAGTGTATTGAAAAAATCATCGCGATTGATCCTGAAGTACGCATTTTGGTGGTATCAGCGTTATCGGATAAAGCCACCGGCATTGAAGCACTGTCGTTAGGTGCCAGCGGCTTTTTGTGCAAGCCTTTTTCGGAAGAGGAGCTTGTAGAGTCTTTGTATGAGCTGATGCAAGACTAATACCATTCATCGACCAAAGCAGATGTCATTATGAAAGAGCAAAAGCTACAGATTTTTTTAAGTATTATTAGTAATTATTTTGACCAGTTTGGGGGAGAAGAGCTTATTGCTGATACCCCTTACTTACTAGAAAACAAACAGCCAAAAGTCCATGACTATACAGGCGTGATTGGTATATCTGGTGGCCAAAAAGGCGTGGTATATTTTTCGGCGACGCGTGACTTGCTGTCTTCAATCTTAGACAGTATGGGCGAAACCGATAAAAGTGAAGAGAACTATGTAGATCTGGCTGGGGAAGTGGCCAATACAATCGCAGGCAATGCACGCAAAGAGTTTGGCTCAGAGTTTCATATCTCTGTACCATTTGTGTTTAAAGGTGCGCCGCAAAGTATTGTGTTGCCGAACGATGAGCGTTCTTTTATCATCCCCATCACTTGGCATTCTCAAGTAGGCGAGATTGTGGTTTGCTTGCAAGATTAATGCTGCCACGTAATACAGATGGATATTAATATATTATGGTTAAAGTAGAAAAATTGGGTGTGTTTCTAAGCTCGATCAATGCGTTTTTTGCGCAAATCGATGGCTCGGAAGTGTCAATTGATACCCCTTACTTGAACAACAACAAAAGCGCGATTGGCTTTGATTATAGCGGTGTCATTAAGATATCAGGGCCTTTGGAAGGCTGCGTCTATGTCAGTGCACCAAGCGCGATGTTGCGAGAAGTCATCAAAGTGATGGGCGAGCCTGACTCTTCAATCACTATGATGAAAGATTTGTTGGGTGAAATGGCCAATACAATTTCAGGTAACGCTCGGACAGAGTTTGGTTCAGAGTTTATTATCTCGCCGCCGCACATTGTAGAGAGTGCCCCAAGCGTGTCTTATTTGCCTAAAGATCGTCAAAGCTATATCACACCATTTACGTGGCGTGGTTACAAGGCAGTCATTGGTATTTGCATTGCATAAGTTATAGTCAATCCTCTATAAACGAGTGATAGCTATAAAAGAGCGACGGCGGTATCCCTGCTTGAAAATAGCTATTAAAAAGATAATTATGAAAAAAGCGATGCAAATGTGTCGCTTTTTTTGTTTTATTATCGCCATATTTTGTTTTTATCTTATTGATACGCTACGAACAAACTGCTGGAGATTCTGAGGCGTTATGTGATAAAATACAGCGCAGCTATTTTTTATAATTCACTTTATAGTTTAGATTTGAGCATTTGCTTCAATCTAGCGATAGCTTATTTTTTAAACCAACCAATGACACACACATCATGGCAAAAAATTGCTGGGTGTTTGGCGACTTGATTAATTTGTGATCTGTTAGTGCATTACTAATGAAAACTAACTGGTAGCAGATGCGTGTCGCTAAATAGGCTGTTTTTGTGATGTGGAGGCATAACCCAACCAATAGGATATATTCTCATGGCTACAAAGAATCCAACCAAAATCGAAATGCGCGACTTACTACAAGCAGGCGCTCACTTTGGTCACCAAACACGTTTTTGGAACCCAAAAATGGGTCCATACATCTTTGGCGCACGTAACAAAATCCATATCATCAACTTAGAGCACACCGTAAAAGCGTTCAACGAAGCGTTAACTTACGTAAACGGCCTAGCTGCTAAGAAAAACAAAGTATTATTTGTTGGTACTAAACGCGCTGCAAGCGGTATCGTACGTGAGCAAGCAGCTCGCGCTGGTATGCCATACGTTGACCATCGCTGGTTAGGTGGTATGTTGACTAACTGGAAAACTCTACGTCAGTCAATCAACCGTCTAAAAGAGCTAGAAAAGCAAGCAGAAGACGGTACTTTCGCTAAGCTAACTAAGCGTGAAGCGCTAGAGCGTACTCGCGATATGGAAAAACTTGAGCGTTCACTAGGTGGTATCAAAGACATGGGCGGCCTACCTGACGCTATCTTCGTAGTAGACGTAGATCACGAAGCTATCGCTATCAAAGAAGCCAAGAATTTGGGTATCCCAGTTATCGGTATCGTTGATACTAACTCTAGCCCAGACAACGTTGATTACATCATCCCAGCTAACGATGATGCTATCCGTGCTGTGACTTTGTACGTAACTTCTATGGCTGATGCTATCATCGCTGGTAAAGAATACGCACAAACTCAAGCTGGTGGTAAAGCTGAGCAAGCACCTGCTGCAACTGAAGAAGCGCCAGCTGCAGAAGAAGCTGCTGCAACTCCAGCAGAATAAGTATCTAACTTAAAAAGTTTAACTTTGTAAGGATGTCTTGATAGTGTATCTATCAGCATCCATATAATGTTTTGAACAGCGTATAAGCTCATAATAGGCATGATGTAGTTTTACTCGTCATGCCTTGTTATTGAATAAAGCCTTATTAATAATGCCATGCATATAAGCGAGCAGCTATTGAGCGAGTATTATCGTTCCTACTGGTCATATCGCTATATTATAGAGATGTTATTTGTTTGACATCATTGATGGCTATATTAGTAATCGTTCAAGACGAGCTGTCTGCTAGATTTTAAGTAATACTAAGATATCGAATAGAAATACAGCACTCCTATACATAACTATACTAAGGTGACTCTTATGACAGAAGTAAAAGTATCTGCCAAAATGGTAAAAGAATTGCGTGACCGTACTGGTCTTGGCATGATGGAATGTAAAAAAGCGTTAGAAGAATCAAACGGTGATGTTGAAGTTGCCATTGATAACCTACGTAAATCTGGTCAAGCTAAAGCAGCTAAAAAAGCGGGTAACATCGCAGCTGATGGCGCTATCATCATCGCTCAAGGCGAGAACAAAGCATTCTTGTTAGAAGTTAACTGCCAGACTGACTTCGTTGCAAAAGATGACAGCTTCACTGCATTTGCAGAAAAAGTTGCTAACCTTGCGCTAGAAAACAACGTAACTGACGTTGCTGCTATCTCTGAATTGTCTTATGGCGAAGGTCAGACTGTTGAAGAAGCACGTGTATCACTAGTACAGAAAATCGGTGAGAACATCCAGATTCGCCGTGTTGAAACACTTGAAGGTGCTAACATCGCTGCATACCGTCATGGTCTGCGTATCGGTGTAGTGGTATCTTTTGAAGGTGGCGACGCTGACACTGGCAAAAACCTTGCTATGCATATCGCTGCATTCAACCCTGTTGCTGTAGATGACGAAGATGTTGCTGCTGACGTATTGGCACGCGAAAAAGACATCATCGAAGCGAAAGCTCGTGAGTCTGGCAAGCCTGATAATATCGTTGAAAAAATGATCGAAGGTGGCCTACGTAAGTACCTAGACGAAGTAACGTTACTACGTCAGCCATATGTTATGGACAACGACAAGAAAGTTGGCGAAGTCTTAAAAGCTGAAGGCGTAAAAGTACTTGGCTTCAAACGTTTAGAAGTTGGTGAAGGCATCGAGAAGAAGCAAGAAGACTTCGCTGCTGAAGTTGCTGCAACTCAGGCTGCTAACAAGTAAGTACCAAATAGTATTGGATCAGGCTGTGAGTACTTAATTGTGGCTCACAGTTTGGCTTTATTACTCTTAATGCATCAAGATATAAAGCATCATGATATAAAGCATCCAAACATAAAAAAGCCCATTAATTCGTTAATGGGCTTTTTTATGTCTGGCTTTTAGATAACTGGCTTAGCGTAAAGCCGCATAGGCTGAGTTGGCATAGCTGGCACTATTCACATTGCTGCTAGTAGCATAACTTACATTTTGTAAGCCATTACTTGTACTGGTGCTACTGGTTTGATTGTTAGCACTGATACTTGCAACAAACAGTCCGGCATCGTTTTTATACAGGCTATGATAACGGCTCATCACTCTTTGAACATAGTTACGTGTTTCTTTGAATGGAGGGATGCCACCGTATTTATCGACATTGCCTTCACCGGCATTGTAGCCTGCGACAGCATGTTCAACATTATTGTTGAAGCGGCGCATGAGCCATGCAATATATTTGGCTGATCCTTCGATATTATCTGCAGGGTTCCAAGGGTTGCTGACATTGAAACGGCGCGCAGTCGCTGGCATCAACTGCATAAGCCCTTGTGCGCCTACTGGTGAGCGTGCGTTTGGATTAAAAGCTGATTCGGTATGCATCATCGCTTTCATAAGGGCAGGGTCAACACCATTGCGCTCAGCGGACGCACGAATATAGCTGTCGTAAGAGTTGCGACTTCCGCTATTGCTAGCGGCGCTGCTACCATAGCTATCGCTACTTCCGTCATACATCTTAGAGTCTTTATAATAAGTTACTTTTACTTTTTTCGTAAACTTATCAAAATTTCCACTAGGATTGACATTGGTCAACAGTACTTGTCCACCTTTGTCTTTGTAGATATACATGTTGCCTGCATTTGCAGCGACAGAAAAGGTCGAAAGAGCAATGGCACTTAGCAAAAGGGGAGATAAGCAGCGAGTCATCAAAGTAGCCGTATTTATCATAGTAAAATCACTTTTTATCGAATAACAGCAAATTATTTTGCCTACATATGCGTTGATTTAGGCGCTTAAGCGGTTACTGATTTTGCAGAATTATTTAGCCCACTGTGAGGACAGCAGCTTAGCAATTATCACTTTCAATAAGGAATCACTTGCAATAGATACAAAAAATAATAGTTGCTTACTATAACATATAATAACTTTTTGACGCATCAGATTGACAAACTAAGTTGTAAAATCAGATTTCTATTATTAAATAACTTTAGATAAATCAATATACTAACTTTTCTAAGTGACTTAATGAGCCATTTGTAGTAGGTTTTTTCGTTTATGAATTCAGATAAATAAAGTGTCTCAATTTTTTAAGAAATAATAATGACATTTGAATAGTCGAGGTGATTTCCAATCTTAAACTAATAGTAGGTAAGCCTATTACTAGTTAAATTCTTAAAAATATAAGAGTAGTTTAGGTAGGCTTTCAGTGATGACTAGATACCGATAGCACTGATAAAAATAGGCACCCAAACCGCGGTAACCAACCCGTTCACTGCCAAACCAAATGCAGCATAACGTCCTGCTGTATGACTGATTTGCCAAGCTTCTACTGTACCAAACGCGTGAGCCGCTAACCCCAGTGCTAGACCTTTAGCACGGTCGTCATTGATACCGCGGAACAAAAAGCGAGCGACCGTACCACCTATCAGACCTGAGACGATGATAATTAGGTTAGCCATTGCCAGTGGTGCTTTGATTAAATCTGCGACACTCAAGCCAATAGGCGTCGTAACAGAACGGGTAGCGAAAGCCAATAGGGTCTCATGACTGAGCGAAAATAAATAGGCCAGTGACATAGGCAATAATGCGCCAACGACACTAGCAATAGCGACAATTAGAGTGAGTTTTTTGACTGGTAAGCCTTTAAAATTCATCGCCGCCAATGGCACAGCCAGAAGTACTGTCACATATCCCAACAGATGGTCAAATACAGGTTTTGCCGCGCTGTAATAGTTGTTGTAATCCCACTGCAGTATAAATAGGAAAACAAGTACTAGGACAAGTGCGGTAATGACCATCGGTAGCCATGATAATTTACGTGCCAATACACGTGCAATTACGTGTGCTGCTAATGTCAATAATATTGCGGCTAGGGTTGCCATAAATACGCTGTCAAAAGTCATAATATTTCTCCGCAGCTCACGGCTGTCCCTTTTGCTCAGTGGTAGTCGTACTATCAGTGTTTGCAGCGTGATTGAGCCAACGATTGGCCAATAATGCTAGTCCCCACAGCGGTATGAGCGTACTAACGATCATCGTTATCATCACACCCAATAGCTCATCTCCTAGAGCAAATAGCAACAAGCCTGCACCAGCAGAAACTGGTAAGAAGGCAAAACCACTATCGACTAGCAAGGTATTACTGGCCTGTGTGAGCCAGCTCGGTAACCCCTTGAGCAGTCGCCACGCCATCAAAATGACAAACATCGCAACCAAACCGACAATATTGGCCGCTTTTTCGATGCCTGCCATTTGACAGAGAACAACCGCCGTTTCTCGAACAACGATGACCATAATCAACGTTAAAATTAACGAAATCCATAGCGGGAGATGGGAGGAGTGAGCAGGCTTCATAAGCAGTGTGGCCAAGTCAGATATAGGTGATGGGTTTATAAAAACGAGCGGGCGATAGTATCAATAATATAACGTGAAAAATAATATTATGAACGCTGATAATAGACAGTAGTGACATTTCAACTTTTGAGTGGCGAGTATTACCTATCAATATTTGTCGAATGTATCATCACTGATTATATAGAGAGTAAGCGCATTAATAAAGAGCATAGATGCAGACAAAAAAATAGACGATATCAATCGATATCGTCTAGGCTATCTTAACTTACTATGTAAAAGCTTGCAGTCAAACAGTGTGTATTAAACGGTCATGTTTCTGCTACCTTACATCATTATTTTTCTGAATCAGCTGTTTCTGAGTGTAATGCATCAAACTCGTCAAACGCTTTTTCCTCAGCCTCTGTCATGGTTGGCTCTTCAACGTCATCAACTTTTTCAAACTCTTCTAGTACCGGCATCAGCAGTGTTGCTTGTGCAAGCGGCAACACATCGATAGGTTTTAAGTTGGCTTGACCCAGTAGCTGTCTTAGACGGTCACTTGGCAAACGAATCGTCAGACATTCACGACCTGTATCGTCATAGCTTTCTTCTTCAATAACGCCCAGTTCATATAGAGTGTTTTTGAACTGTCCGGCATCATACGGCAAGGTCAAATCAAACGTTGTCAATTTACCTGTCAGCAGTTGCTGTACGGCAAGCGTTAGCTCTTCCATACCGAGGTTCTGTCTAGAAGAAACATAGACGCGGTTTGGCTGACCTTCGCTAGCATAGCCGATATGTGCAGGCTCGTCAGTCAAATCAATCTTGTTATAGACATTGAGCACAGGTACATCGTTATCGATTTCTGCCAATACTTCCTTGACCGCCTGAATCTGCTCGTGCATGTCCTCGCTAGAGGAGTCAATGACGTGCAATAACAAATCTGCTTCTAGCGTTTCTTCTAGAGTCGCATGAAAAGACTCAACCAGCTCATGCGGCAGATGACGGACAAAACCAACCGTATCGACTAAGACGACACGACCAACTCCCTGCCAGTCCAGACGGCGTAGAGTAGGGTCTAGCGTCGCAAATAGTTTGTCAGCAGCGTAGATGTTTTCATCGACCAAACGGTTGAACAAAGTAGATTTTCCCGCATTGGTATAGCCGACCAGTGAGATGGTCGGTACGTCTGATTTTTGGCGACGGGCACGACCTTGCGCACGGGTCTGACGGACTTTTTCTAGTTTGCTCTTTAGCTGATTGACGCGAGTCTGCAGTAGACGGCGATCGGTTTCAAGCTGAGTCTCACCCGGTCCACGTAAACCAATACCACCTTTTTGACGTTCCAAATGCGTCCAACCACGTACCAGACGCGTTGATAGATGGTTAAGCTGAGCCAGCTCTACTTGCAGCTTACCTTCGTAGGTACGGGCACGCTGCGCAAAAATATCCAAAATTAAACCAGTACGATCCAACACGCGGCACTTCACTAGCGCTTCGATATTACGCTCTTGTGATGGCGACAGGCTGTGGTTAAACAGTACGATATCTGCTTCGTGTTCGCGCACTAGTTCTGCGATTTCTTCTGCTTTTCCGCTACCAACGAAGTATTTGGCGTCAGGGCGCGAGCGTGATCCAGTGACTAATGCCAAACGATCGGCACCTGCTGAATCAGCCAATAGCTCAAATTCACTAAGATCATCAGGATCTTGAATTTGGCGGATGTCTAAATGTACTAAAATGGCGCGTTCGCCACCTTCATGTCTTTCAAAATAATCCAAAGAGTATCACCTATTTAATAAAGTAAATGTCTCGCCATAATCAGCTCAAGAAGCTTTGACATAGCGTTCATATGATTATCTATATATGGTCTTATCACTTGATATTAAAGCGTATTAGCATAATTAGCGATGGTTTTATGTTACAGCGTTTGCTGCGGATAATTTTTTATAAATCTGCTTTATTGCCCGTTTGTATAAAAGTCGGCACTCACTGAGTGAACAAGCTATCACTGAGTGTGCTAACTTTGTTATACTGGGCTCGTTTTTTGACTATTAAACACCCGTTATTTAATCATGAGGGCGAAGATGAGCCAAGCTAAATCAAGCTTTTCACTCAGACGACAGTTGAGCCGAGGCAGACAGGTTGCTGGTATGACCACGACGATGGTCGGCGGCATACGCGCGGCAAAGCGTATCGGTGCATTTAAGCAGCCACCACGCGAAACCCTACCACGCTATATCCAAACATTCTGCCGTAAGATGGCAGGCTCTTTTGGGGTAAAAGTGGTAGAGGTGGAACCTGTAGAGCAGTTCCATGGTTTATGGGTATCGAATCACGTGTCATGGATGGATATCCCTGTCGTTGGTACTGTGAGCCCAGCGTTCTTTTTATCCAAAGCTGAAATCGGTGAATGGCCTGTCTTTGGCAAACTTGCTCATGCTGCAGGGACGCTTTTCATTGAGCGCGGCTCCGGTGATGCAAGCTCAGTCTCGGCGCAGATTGCTGACTTTTTAGCCAAAGGTTTTTCGATTATTTTCTTTCCTGAGGCAACCACCACTAGTGGTAAAAAAGTAAAGCGCATTCATGGAACATTGCTGCAAGCAGCCATTGATGCTGATGTGCCTATCAGACCAATCATCATCGCTTATGTCGATAAAGACGGCACACTAAGCGACGCATTGCCATACTATGGTAAGCTGACGATGAAAGAAAGCATGAAAAAAGTGCTCGATAGCAAAAACGTGACCGCTTACGTGCTGCCACTTGCGCCTATAGATCCAGAAGGTCGTAACAAAAGCGAGCTTACCAATTTATTACAAGCACGCATGAACGAAGGGTTGGCTGAGTTGCACTCAAGAGTCCTTAGCACACCAGTTGAAGACTGATTACTTATAGTTGAGCTAGTTAGAGTTGAACTAGTGCAGCTAATCTCAGCCAGTTAATAAAAGGGCGCAAATCGAAACGATTTGCGCCCTTTCTTATAGGAGATTTAATAGAGCGAACTTAATATTATTTATTCAGCAGGCTCTATTAACATCCAGTCTCTATAAAATACCAACTATGGTGATGGATTAGGTTGCTGTGTATGCACCGCTTCAATCGCTTCTAATACATCTGCTGTTAGCTCCACATTGACACTGTCGATGTTTGATTTGAGTTGCTCGGTCGTCGTCGCTCCAATGATGTTGCTGGTGACAAAGTGACGAGAGTTTACAAAAGCCAATGACATCTGCGCCATGTCCAGACCTGCATCAGCAGCTATCTTGGCATATTGCTCAGTGGCTGATTTAGCTTGCTCATTCACATAACGACCGAAACGATCATACATAGTCAGACGTGCACCAGTTGGACGTTTACCATCAAGATATTTACCAGACAATACACCAAAACCAAGCGGAGAATACGCCAGTAGACCAACGTTTTCACGATGGGCAATCTCAGCCATACCGACTTCGTATAAACGGTTCAATAGGCTATATGGGTTTTGCACGGTAAGAGGTGGAATTAGGCCATTTTTATCTGCTTCCCATAGATAGCGCATGAGTCCCCACGCGGTATCATTCGATAAGCCATAAGCACGAATACGACCTTTTTTGATTTCATCGTTCAACGCTTGAATGGTTTCTAAAAATGGGGTTAAATCGTCTAATGACTGTGCCGCCATCTCTGCATCATAGCCGCGCTGACCAAAGAAGTTCGCTTGGCGTTCAGGCCAATGCAGTTGATAGATATCGATATAGTCTGTTTGTAGACGTTCCAAATTCCCGTCAATAGCGCTGCTGATGTGCTCGGCGTTAAAGCGCGTTTGACCATCACGCAAAAAGTTCATTGGCGATATTTTGCTTGCGAGAATAACTTTGTCACGCTGTTTGGTCTTGTTGAACCAAGTGCCCATAAAGCGCTCAGTATCACCCTGTTTGTCTTTATCTGGTGGTGACGGGTACATCTCGGCGGTATCCCAAAAATTCACACCTTCATTGAGTGCCATGTCCATTTGCTCATGTGCTTCGGACTCAGTATTTTGCTGTCCCCATGTCATCGTGCCTAGACAGATTTTAGATACTTTTTCATCGAGTTGCGGTAATGTTTGATACTGCATATAAGTCTCCCTTTTGACTGTTTTTTATCAATATTTATTTTTAGATGAGTTGTATTTATTGATGTTTACATCAATTTGATACCAGTGACGCCGGGTGGTGTGACTTTAAAGATTTTTACTTTGAATAATACGTCTTGTCCTGCCAATGGGTGGTTAAAGTCTACTTCGACTTGGTCTTCATCGATGGCACTGATCGTACCGGGCAGCGTATTTTTGCCTTTGTCTTCGAACTCAACCATCATGCCAATCTCTGGATTGTCAGCGACTAGCGCAAACTGAGTACGGCTAAAATGTTGGATGTTTTCAGGATTCCACTCGCCAAAAGCTTGCTCTGGCTCAAGGTGTGCGGTACGAGTGTCACCGGCGCGCAGATTCATCAGTACTTGCTCAAAACCAGGTAACAAGCTCTCATCACCAATGGTCAAAGACACAGGTGCATCACGATTAAAGGTTGAGTCGATGATGGTGCCGTTCTCTAATGAAACTTCAAAGTGCAGCTTAACGAGGCTACCATGAGCGATACGAGTGTCTTCGTTTGGGTTAATAAATTGAGATTGAGTCATAATAAAAAGCCATCGGTTGCTAGAATAAAAGAATAGAAAATAATGCGTTTGATTACAGTCTCTTTAATTGCAGTATTATAGTGTAAGAAATAATAAGCCATCTAAGACCAGATGTAAGCGTCAATAATGTAACGCAGATGGTGTACTATAATTGGCAATACTAAAAGATATGAGGTGTCGATGGTGAATAAACAACAAGGCACTGTCAAAAAATGGCAGGACGATAAAGGGTTTGGCTTTATTGAAACTGAAGCAGGCGAGTCTGTTTTCTTTCATGTGAGTGAGTTTAAGGCTCAGCGCCGTCCTAATATCGGTGAGGCAGTGGTCTTTAGCATTGGACAAGATGCGGAGGGACGCAAGCGAGCCACGCAAGTACAAGAACTTGTCTTTGTACAGCAAAAAATGGCACAAAAAAATCAGCAGATCCGTCAGCGCAATCAGAAACGTAGCCACCAAGCGGAATTTGAAGCGGGTCAAAAGAAACGCTCATTTCTTGGACTGGCTTTTTATGGCGTTTTAGCTTTATTAGCAGCGACAGATAAACTGAGCTGGCTAGTGGTCGGTTGGTACGTAGTGCTAGGGATTATTACTTATGGCATGTATGCCAAAGACAAAGCTGCTGCGCAAAGTGGCGATTGGCGTACGCCTGAGTCTACATTGCATATACTAAGCGCGCTAGGCGGTTGGGTAGGCGCGCTATTGGCTCAGACGTATCTGCGTCACAAATCACAAAAGCCTGAGTTTCGAGTGACTTATTATTTGACCGTCGTTGTGAACATGGCAGGCTTGCTATTTTTATTAGCAGGTGGCGGCTTAGAGACTGTCACTGATTTACTATCAGAGTTGCTATAACCATATTATAGATACTGCTATGGTTGGTGATATCACTGTTTATATAAAATGTTATTATTAATAGCAGATAAAAAAAGGTGGATTACGACTGCGTAACCCACCTTTTTATTTATAAGCTGAACGATATTAATAATAGTATTTAGAATTATTACTGCGGCATTTCACGCTTCTTTTCCAAAAACAGCATATCGATGACAATCAGTACAACACCGATGGATATACCGATATCCGCGATATTAAAAATCGGATAATGCCAAACATCAGCATAATGCACATGGATAAAATCAATCACATGACCATGTAGTAAGCGGTCGATTAAATTACCAACTGCACCGCCCAATACTAAGGCTAGGCCAAAAGATAACAGCGCGGCTTTGCGTGGTGCTTTAATCAGATAGATGATTAGAAATAGCGACATTAGTAATGCCAGTCCTGAAAAAAACCACTTCTGCCAACCGCCAGCATCCGCCAAAAAGCTAAATGCCGCGCCATAGTTATAAGCCAATGTCCAATTAAGAAATGGCTCAATTACCGGCACTGGATCATGAAAGGTCAGTTTGGTTTCTGCCAGCCATTTGGTCCACTGATCGATAATGACAACAACCAATGCCAATATATACCATACAAAAGCACGACTACCATTGGCCACCAGCTTTGGTGTCCTATTTGTTGACTTGGTCAGGCGACTTTTAGGTGTAGTCGAGCTACCCGTGGTTGCATGAGCAGGCTTAGGCGAATGGTCAACCTCAACAACTTGCGGCTGCTGGTCATGCTGGCTTTCAGGTGAGTCTGTTGGGTTAGGCATAGTGACGCACCTCGCCATCGCCACTGACATTGGTTACGCAGCGCGCGCATAGATCGGGGTGTGCGCTATCTGTACCGATGTCATCACGGATGTGCCAGCAGCGTACGCACTTAGTACCAGTAGCCGCGCTTACTTGGACCACTAAATCTACAGCCTCTTCGGTATTGGTATCGGGCGCTTCTGCTGTCTGTGTGATGCTATCAGCAGGCGCTTCGCTCATTGGCTTTAGTGCAGCGTTACTAGTAATTAGTACAAAACGAAGCTCTTCATCAAGCTTGGCTAAGCTCTCATGCATAGCACCGTCAGCGTATAGACTCACGTCGGCAGACAAGTTGGCATTGATAATTTTTTCGCCACGTGCAGTTTCGATATGTTTGTTCACCATGTCTTTTGCGAACATGATGCGCTGCCAGTCATCATTGCTAATAGCACTTAGCTCAAATGCTGGGAACTCATACCATTCTTGAGTAAATACATAGCCGCCTTTATTCGCATCACGTTGGTTCAGTACTTCCCAAGCCTCTTGCGCCGTGAATGATAGGATTGGTGTAATCCAGCGAATCAGAGCATGAGTGATATGGTAGATAGCCGTCTGCGCAGAGCGGCGAGGCTGACCATCTGCCTGCGTGGTGTACTGGCGATCCTTGATAATATCTAGATAGAAGCTACCCAAGTCTTGCGAGCAAAACGCCGTCACGTGCTGAGTGACTTGGTGAAAATCCATCGCGTCGTAAGCGCTAATGATTTGCGCTTGTACGGTTTGTGCGCGCTCAATGATGAATTTATCAAGGCTAACCAATTCATTGATATCAATGCTGTCGGTCGCTGGATTGAAGTCATCAGTATTGGCAAGCAAGAAACGCAGGGTATTACGGATACGGCGATACATATCGATCGCACCTTTAAAGACCGTCTTACCTGCGCTCATCTCATAACGGTAATCGCTAGACGCAATCCATAGACGCAGCATGTCTGCACCTGTCTTATTGATTTCTTCTTGCGGGGTAATGATGTTGCCCAGTGACTTACTCATTTTGCGACCGTTTTCATCGACCACAAAACCATGGGTCAATACTTGCTTGAACGGTGGACGCTCATACATGGCTTCTGACGTCAGCAATGACGTCTGGAACCAACCACGATGTTGGTCAGAGCCTTCTAGATACATATCAGCTGGATTGGTCAATTCATCACGCTGATCAAGTACCGCAAAATGCGTTGTGCCTGAGTCAAACCAAACGTCTAACGTATCAGTTGCTTTGTCATAGTCAGCGGCTTCACTGCCTAAGAAGTCTTCACAGCTAGCATCAAACCACGCTTCTACGCCACCTTCATTGATTTTTTGTGCCGCAGTTTCCATCAGCTCAAGCGTGTTTGGATGCAGCTCGCCTGTTTCTTTATGCGTAAAGAAAGTAATCGGCACGCCCCATGTACGCTGACGCGAGATACACCAATCAGGACGACCCGTCATCATTGACTCGATACGGTTTTGTCCCCACGCTGGCGTCCAATTTACTGATGGAATATCAGCAAGCGCGCGAGCACGTAAGCCTCTGGTTTCCATGTTGATAAACCACTGAGGCGTAGCACGGAAAATGATTGGCGACTTATGACGCCAGCAATGCGGATAGCTATGCTCAATTTTGGTATGGCTGATTAGATGGCCATTTTCATGTAGGGCAGCGATGATTTTTGGATTGGCTTTATAAATGTGCTCGCCTGCAAATACAGCAGCGCTATCTAGATAAACGCCCGTACCGCTTACTGGGTTTTCCACTGGTAAGTTGTATTTTAGACCAACGATATAATCGTCTAGACCGTGACCAGGTGCGGTATGTACCAGACCAGTACCACTATCGGTGGTCACATGCTCGCCTAAGATGAGTGGCACTTGACGGTCTGCAATTAGTGGATGCTGGGCATGTAGGCCTTCAAGCTCGCTGCCTGATACAGTTGCTAGGATGCCGTTATTTTCTAGTTTTAGCTCACTTAACGCAGTTTCGACAAGGTCCGCTGCGAGTAGCAGGTTGCCTTTTTCGGTAGCAACCACGCTATAGTTATGCTCTGGATGTACTGAGATAGCTTGGTTAGCAGGCAGTGTCCATGGCGTAGTAGTCCAAATAACAGCAGCGATGTTATCTGCGATATCTGCCAATGCGGCTACTTTATCTGTACCGAGTACATCAAAGCTGACATAGATCGCGTCAGAGACTTTGTCTTGATATTCTACTTCTGCTTCTGCTAGGGCAGAGCTACAGTCCAAGCACCAGTTGACTGGCTTCATACCGCGAGTCACATGACCATTGTCATAGATTTTGGCAAGCGCGCGCACGATATTGGCTTCTTGATGAAAGTTCATGGTCAGATAAGGATTGTCCCAATCACCGAATACACCTAGACGCTTGAAGTCTGCTTTTTGCAGTTCAATCTGAGTACTCGCATACTCGCGGCATAGACCACGGAATTCGGTAGCAGACACTTTTTGACCGACTTTACCAACCTTAGCTTCGACTTTTTGTTCGATTGGCAGACCATGACAATCCCAACCAGGGACATAAGGCGCATCAAATCCTGATAAGGTTTTTGATTTTACAATAATGTCTTTTAGTACTTTATTGACCGCATGACCCAGGTGAATCTGACCGTTGGCGTATGGAGGGCCATCGTGCAAAATATATTTGGTCGCACCAGCACGCGCTTGACGAATTTTACCGTACACGTCATCCGCTTCCCAAGCAGCAAGCCAATCTGGCTCGCGTTTGGCAAGGTTTGCGCGCATCGCAAATGGCGTATCCGCAAGGTTCAGCGTGTCTTTGTAATCTTGGCTTGGTGTGTCAGTGCTTTTATCAGTCATAGAAGGTATCTTT
The DNA here is from genome assembly GCF_002836735.1 of Psychrobacter sp. 4Bb. Classification (GTDB taxonomy): domain Bacteria; phylum Pseudomonadota; class Gammaproteobacteria; order Pseudomonadales; family Moraxellaceae; genus Psychrobacter. The sequence goes on from NZ_PJAS01000062.1 coordinate 59,726, forward strand.
TTAAAAGGTAGGTTTGTGTGTCGGTTCAAAACCGGATACAAGGCTCGATGTTCAATGTATTTCAATATAGTACTGAGGGTTACACGGTATTGATAATGCTTAATTACTAATAGTAAGTATATTGTTCATCATAGTCGGTTTATCAACCATCATGTCAATAAATACCCATTGTCGCTCATTAGTCGGTAAATAGTTACGTCAATAATAAATGGTAACGAGACGATTGCAACATAAAATATGCTAGTAAAAATAATTCAAAAAAATATTTAGATTGGCAGCTATTATATGACAAAAAGGGTAGGGTAAAAAGAGCTGTGCGAGGTCAGCCCAATTTTGTCCAATATCAATCGTTTATCTGTGTTGTATATCCTCAGCACGGACGTAGCTATAAGCTCCTTGAATGCTTATTCATTGAAACATAAAGTACGACTCAAGTGCTAAAAAACAGATGCTAACCATAAGCGCAGTTTCAATGACCATAATGGCTGAATCCCTGTTAGCCCTTGTGTCATCTCGCCATCTTCTAATACCACATAAGACGGTGTGACTTGTCCTTGCCAATCTGCAAAGATATTGCCTTGTTGATCATTTATGGTGGTGAAATCAAACTGATGCTGATCGAGGTAGCCGCGTAACTCTTGGTTTGAGCCGGACTGTACGGCAACAGTGACAACGGGATAGTTATCTGCTGCTAGTTTATTGATAGTGGGCGAAGTAAAACTACAGACTGAACACCACGTACCCCAAAAGTATACCAGTGTAGGCCGCTCATGACTCATCGCTGCCAAATCGATAGTTTGCCCTTGGTAATCGGTCAGTTGCAATTGAGGGTTGGCAGGCATAATAGGCTGTCGCCACCAATTGACCACGCTATAGATCACGACAAACATAAGACCATATAACATTATCGTTTTAAGTATCGAAATGATCTTTCGCTTCGGCTGCTTCTTTGGCTTTACTTCTGTTTGCTCAATATCGGTCGTCATGACATCCGCTTTTTAGTTTGCATATTGTTTTCAGTTATTTTCAGTTGTTCTCAAATAATGGCTCATCGTCACTGCTTATCTTATCGTGATTGCCTATATGGTCATTGCACGAAGAG